>NZ_JAYMRY010000001.1:0-554712 GCF_038900695.1 Paraburkholderia sp. JHI2823
GACGCTCCGACGACCACTCGTAGAGGTTTTCGTTGGCGGGCGTGCCTGGATCGAGTTCACTCTCGATGCCATCGAGGCCCGCCGCAATCACGGCGGCCGTTGCGAGATACGGGTTGCAGGAGCCGTCGGGCAGACGCAGTTCGATGCGCTCGCCGGGCATGCGCACCATGGTCGAGCGGTTGTTGTCGCCATAGCTCACATAGGCGGGCGCCCACGTTGCGCCGGTGAGCGAGCGCCCCACCACGAGGCGCTTGTATGAGTTGACGGTCGGGTTGCACAGCGCGGTGAGTGCGGGGGCATGCTTGAGCAGGCCCGCGGTGAACTGGTAGCCAAGCTTTGAGAGTCCCATGCCGAGCGGATCGGTGGCGTCGGCGAACAGGTTGCGCTTGCCGTCGCCAATCGAAACGTGCATGTGCATGCCATTGCCGGGCCGGTTCGCGAACGGCTTCGCCATGAACGAGCAGATCATGCCCAGCTCGTTGGCGATCTCCGACGCGGCCATCTTGAAGAACACGTAGTGATCGCACGACGTCAGGCAGTCGGTGTACGTGTAGTTGATCTCGAACTGGCCGTTGGCGTCCTCGTGGTCGATCTGGTAGACGTCGATGCCCACCGCGCGCAGCGCTTCGGTGAGCCGCTCGAGGAACACGCGCGTGCGCGACAGCCCCTTGTAGTCGTAGCACGGCTTCGCCAGCGTGTCGCTGGGGTCGCACGGTTCGAGGGTTCCGGCAGCGGAGCGGCGCAGCAGCGAGAATTCCGGTTCGAGCCCCGTGAAAAGGGTCCAGCCGCGCTCGGTCAGGCGCGCGACCTGGCGCTTGAGCGTGACGCGCGAATCGAAGGCCCACGGCTCGCCATCCACGTGCCCGTCGCAGACGATGCGTGCGAGGCCCGGCTGCCACGGCACGGGCGTGAGCGTCGCGAGATCGCCGACTGCCATGAAATCGGGGCCGTTCGGCTCGATGCCGACACCCCAGATCGCGAATCCCGCGAAGCCCGCTCCCGCCTCGAGCACCGTCTTCAGATGCGCGACCGGCACCGACTTGGCCTTTGCGACACCGTGGATGTCGACGAACTGCGCCAATACGTACTTCACGCCCTGCTGAGCGAGCCAGCCTTGCGCGTTTTCCGCCGAGTCGAAACGGGGCACGCTTCCGGGCTCGCCGAGCGGCAGCTTACTCGCGTCGTTCAGATTCATCGTCACTCCTTGCACCAACTCCGTTGCGGTTGATAGAGGCTGGGCGCATCGCGCCTGGGCCGGTTCCGGGAACTTGCTGACCATCGTTCGGAGCGCGCACGCGGCCCGCATTACGCGCTCGCCAGGCGCTTCTCGTTGCGCACTGCGTCTGGAACTCCTTTTCCTGCCATGCAACAATGCTTCACACCATGAAACAACCGGCGCGCGCCACAGCGTGCCGGCCAGCTACGCGTCAAGCATTGCTACCGAGGCCGATCATGCACACTGGGGACGACAACAAAACCGCACTCGAACGCTTTCTGGGCGCCACCATCCGCGACCTTCGCCAGCGCCACGCGCTGACCATCGCGCAGGTGGCCGAACAGGCCGGCATCAGCCGCGGCATGCTCTCGAAGATCGAGAACGCGCAAACCTCGACCGGGCTCGACGTCCTGCACCGCATCGCCCAGGCGCTCGGCGTTTCCCTTTCCACGCTCTTTCGCAACTTCGACGCGCCGCAAGGCGGCGCGCAGCTCGTCAAAAAAGGCACGGGCATGGAGGTCGTACGCAAGGGCACCAAGCGCGGACACACCTACCATCTGCTCGCTTACGACCAGGGTCCGCGCAAAGCCTTCGAACCCTTCCTCATCACCATGGAGGACGAAGCCGAGCGTTTTCCGACCTTCGAACACCCCGGCACCGAATTCATCCACATGCTCAAGGGGGTGATCGAATACCGCCACGGCCAGCAAACCTACATCCTCCATCCCGGCGACACGCTCACGTTCCAGGCCGATATCCCTCACGGCCCCGAGCGGTTGATCAAGTTGCCCATCCAGTTTCTGTCGATCTTTATCTATCCGCCCGGCACCGCCGACTGAAGCGCCAGCGACCGCATTATTCAACGCAACCTTCGTGCCATGTTTAACTGCGTGAATCAAAAGTTCCCGCTGATAAACATCCCGGGCGCAATCCGGCGTCTACTGCGTTGCCCGCACGATTCTGGCGCGGCGCGTTGTTCGTTAGCGGTGCGTGCCCTCGTTGCCGCTAGTGCGCGCCTGCACTGAAACGGGACGCACGCTTACGCTGAGTCATCAGAACGTCTTATGCAAAAGCCGGGGCGAGACGCTTCACCGCTTCGAGCGCGCCACCGACCATGCGAACGAGCGTCGGCTGCACCGCCTGCGCCCGCTCGGGCACGTATTCGAACGGCGCAGTCTCGTTCATATAGGTGCATTGACACATTTCCAGCTGGATCGCGTGAATGCCGCGCGCCGGCGCGCCAAAGCAACGCGTGATGTAGCCGCCCTTGAAGCGGCCGTTCGCGACCCACGTCGAGTCGCTCGCCGCCATCGCCTCGACGGCCGCCTGCTGGACCGTGCCCGCGCACGTGCGGCCGTCCTGCGTCCCGAGATTCAGATCCGGCAGCTTGCCCTCGAAAAGCCTGGGCGATCGGCTCGCAATCGAATGCGCCTCCCACAGCAGCACGTTGCCGTGCCGCGCACGCAGGCGCGCCAGCTCCGCCGCGAGGGCATCGTGATACGGCCGCCAGTAACGGGCGATGCGTTCGGCGCGCTGCGCCTCGTCGGGCGCGCTTGCCGGCCGATAAATCGGTTCGCCGCGAAAAGTCTCGCCGGGGCACAGGCCCGTCGTCGTCTGGCCCGGATAGAGGCTCTCGTCGCCGGGCGGGCGGTTCAGATCGATGACATAGCGCGATATCCGCGCACCGATCACGGTCGCGCCCATCTCGCGCGCGAATGCATAGAGGCGATCCAGATGCCAGTCGGTGTCGGCCAGCGTGAGCGCCGCTTCGGTATACAGCGGGCGCAGCGCCTCGGGAATGTGCGTGCCGAGATGCGGAATCGAGATCACCAGCGGCGCCTCGCCGCGCTCCAGCGTGAATAGTTCGTTCATCCGTTCTCTCTTTCGTCTTGCTGCAATGTTGTGCAGCGGCTCACTGCAAGGCGTCGGGCGGCATCTGCGGCAGCGCGCGGGCCAACGCCGGCTGGATGGATCCCTCGAGCACCCGGCGCGTGAGCGTCGCGATCTCGCGCGCGAATGCCTCCCACTCGCCCTGCCGATGCAGCAGGAAAAAATCGCGCCGGCCAAGGCGCCCCGCCGGCAGCGGCAGCACCGCGATCTCCGGCAGGTAGTGCCGTGCCTGCCACAGGCACAGCGGCGTCGATATCGCAAATCCCAGACGCGCCGCGACGAGGCTCAGAAGCGGATCGGTCGCGTCGAACTCGTAGCGCCTCGGACTGTTGATGCCCAGGTGCCGCGCATAGCGTTCCACTTGCTGGCCGATCACCGAGCGCGTCGTATAGCGGATCATCGGCATCTCGGGCGCGAGCGCCCGCCAGTCCGCATTGCGGTGCTCCGCGAGCCAGCTGCGCGAGACGACCGCGACGAACGCCTCCGAAAAGAGCGGTATTTCCACGATGCGTGCATCGTTGATCGCCGTTTGCGTGCAGACGGCAAGATCGAGCTCGCGATCGTGCAACTGCTTGCTGAGGCCAGGCGTGAGTCCTGACCAGAGCGATATTTGCCGCGCCGAGCCGGCCACCGCGCGAATGAGCTCGGGGCCGACCGTCGCGGCGAACGAATCGACACAACCGAGGCGCACCGGCAGCATGCCCGCATGCGACGCATCGCCGATACGCGTGCTCACCATCTGCGCGTGCTCCAGTAGCGCGCCCGCCAGTTCGAGCAGCGCGCGGCCCGCCACGTTCGGGCGCGGCGGCCGGCTCTCGCGGTCGAACAGCGTCGTGCCCTGGTCGCGTTCGAGCCCGGCGATCGCCTGGCTCACCGCGCTCTGGCTGACACCCAACTGCTTTGCCGCGCCCGTCATCGAGCCCGTTTCGCACACGGCCAGAAAGGCCTGCAATGCGTTCAGATCGATAGGCGCCTGCGTACGTCTCATGATCGGCTCCGTGGATGGCCCGCACAATCGCCGTGCATCGCCGGCACCGCACCGGAATGCATGATGCCGCGCCCGATGCCGTGCGCACACTCGATGAGCATTTGCGCTCGCTGACCATAAGTTTGCCTAATACAAAAAAGCGTGGCCGCCCGTATTTCTAAAATCCGGCCCATCGTGCATTTACGGGGGCTTCATGAGCCACTATGACTTTGTCGTCATCGGCGCCGGCGTGATCGGCGCGTCCGTCGCCCATCATCTCGCCGCTGAACACCGATGAGTATCCGCATTCTGGTGCCCGTCAAGCGCGTGGTGGACCCGAACGTGCGCGTGCGGGTGGGCGCAACGGGCACGATCGACACGGCGGGCCTGAAGATGTCGCTGAACCCTTTCGACGAATGCGCGCTCGAAAAGGCGCTGCAACTGAAGGAATCGGGCGTCGCCTCGCACGTCACCGTGCTGACGTGCGGGCTGCCCGCCCATCAGGACGTGCTGCGCACCGCGCTCGCGATGGGTGCGGACGACGCCGTGCTCATCGACACGGGCGCCGCGACGGCAACGCTCGATTCGTTCGCCGTCGCTCGCCTCGTTGCCGCGCACATGAAGGACGCGGATTACGGACTCGTGCTGTGCGGCAAGCAGGCCATCGACGGCGACGTGGGCGGCGTGGCGGCCATGCTAGCCGCGCTGCTCGGTTGGCCGCAGGCGCTCAATGCGTGCGCGCTGGACGTCAAGGAGCGCGGCTGGCGCGTGAGCTGCGGCGAGGACGTGGGCACCGCCGACTGGCAAGTCGACGGCCCGGCAGTGATCAGCGCCGACCTGCGTCTCGCGCAACCGCGCCGCGTCACGCTGCCGAGCATCGTGAAGGCGAAGCAAAAGCCGCTCGTCACGTACGAGGCCGCTGCGCTCGGTGTCTCGCTGTCGGCGCAAAGCCGCGTGGTCGCGCTCAGCGACCCGCCCGCGCGCGAACCGGGCGTTCAGGTGAAGAGCGTGGACGCGCTCCTTCAGACGCTCGCGGATCAGCGCGTGTTCGAAACGGTGGGAGCGTGATGATGAGAACCCTGGTACTTCCTGCGAGTGCAGGTCGATTGCGCCATCGTCGATGAGCAGCAGGGTGCGGTTGTAGCCCGGGAACTGCGAAAATCGCGCGGGGCCTTCCACTGTGGCGACACTCACGCGCCATGACGCGCCGCCGTTTGCCTCGGGTCCGCGCGGGGAGCGTGCGCGTCGTGCCGCCGCCGTTGGCCCACGGTTCGGGTGCGACGCCGCTGCAGTCGATGAACCGCACGGCCGCGCTGGCCGTCGCCGCGTCGAAAACCAGAAGATCGACGGGTTGCGCCGACTGCCGGGCCGCGCCCACCACGCGCAGCGTCACGTCGGATATCGCGCCGAAATCGCCTTCGGCGAGTTGCAGGCGCGCGCCGGTCAGCCGGTGCATTTCTCCGGCGACCTGTACATGTGGGCGAACGCGCCCGGGCAGCCCGTGAGCGTCCTGAACGTCATGTGCAGACGCGGCGTGGCCCGCGCGCGGGTGATGCGCGGCGTGACCCTTGCGCCGCTCCACGTGCTCTGGATCAGCGGACGTTCCGAAGAACTCGCGCTACGGCCCTCGGCCCCTGGCGCACAACTGGCATCCGTCGCCATCGACCTGCTTGACGAAGACGCATCGCGTCCGTGACGAAACGACCGGAAGCAGCCGCTCAGAATCCTTGTGCGGTCCCCGTGGAATGCGCCACCAGCAGCACGACGCCCAGTATGCAGGCCCCGATCAAAGCGGCCAGCCCGACCGCCACGAACGGCAGCCAGCTGAAATTCACATTGGCGAAGTCCGCTTCATGGGCGGCGCTCTTGCGGACGCCGAAGAAGCTCCACAGAACAATGCGTACCATGCGGATGAGTTCCATCGTTTTCTCCATTTCGCTCGAGCGACTCGAACATGGACGTATGTTCGAACTTCTTCGCAAGCAGCAAAAGCGGCAGTTGCAAACGATTCGAGCGATGCAGCAGCAGCGTATTCGGCGCGGCCACGAGAAATGGCCCCGGCACGCGAGTGCCGGGGCCAAAGGCTTGCCACGCTACAGGCAAAAAGAGCCGCAAGCTCTGCGGGTTTAGGTGATGATCCGGGCACTCGCGCAGTAATCCCGGCGCATCCCGGGAGAACAGACCCGGACCTCGATGCGCGCTGATCGCCATGATCCGCCCCTGTGAAGCCACCGTACAGAAGCAGACGACGATAAAATCAGCGCAGCAGATCGCTTCCCCGGTCCGCAGAAGCCGACGCAAATCGCCCCCTCCTTCGATGAACAAAAGCGCATGACACGCTATGAACGCCTGGCGCAGAGCATGGCCACCGAGATCCGGTCCGGCAACCTGGCGCCCGGCGCCCGCATGCCGTCGCTGCGGCAGATCATCGCGCAGCACGGCGTGAGCCAGTCCACGGCGGCGCGCGCTTACTATCTGCTCGAACAGTGGGGTCTCGTGCGCGCCGAGGAGCGCTCGGGCTACTACGTCGCGCCGCCTTCGAAGCCCGCGGGAACGGCAGCGCAGGCAACGAGCGGCGAAACCGCTACCGTCGACATCAGCGAACTCGTTTTTTCGGTGCTCGACGCCGCCAAGCGTCCCGGCATCGTGCCGCTGGGGTCCGCCTTCCCTTCGCCGCTGCTCTTTCCGCTGTCGCGTCTCGCGAAGTCGCTCGGCCAGGCCGCGCGCAACGTGAGCCCGTGGAGCACGGTCGTCGACCTGCCGCCGGGCAACGAGAACCTCAGACGGCAGATTGCGCTGCGCTATATGCGCGTTGGCATTTCGCAGCCGGCCGAGGACATCATCGTGACCAACGGCGCGCTCGAGGCATTGAATCTTTGCCTGATGGCGGTCACGCAGCCCGGGGATATCGTCGCCGTGGAGTCGCCGGGGTTCTACGCCGCGCTTCAGGCGATCGAGCGGCTCGGCCTGCGCGCCGTCGAGATCCCCGTCGATACGCAGACGGGGCTCGATCTCGACGCGCTGGCCGGGGCGCTGGAAAAGCACCCCATCCGCGCATGCTGGTTCATGACGAATTTCCAGAACCCCACGGGCGTCACGTTATCGGCGGCGAAGAAAGAGGCGCTCGTCGACTTGCTCGCGAAACACGAAGTGCCGCTCATCGAAGACGACGTGTATGGCGAATTGCATTACGCGCCGAATTACCCGCCGCCGGCCATGGCCTTCGACCGGCGCGGACTCGTCATGCACTGCGGCTCGTTTTCGAAGAACCTCGCGCCGGGCTACCGCGTGGGCTGGGCGAGCGCGGGGCGCTTCGCCGAACGCGTGCAGCGCCTCAAGCTCATGACGACCATCTCGGCAAGCATCCCCGTTCAGGCCGGCATCGCCGACTATCTGGAGCACGGCGGCTACGAGCGCCATCTGAAGAAGATTCGCCTTGCCATGCAGACGCAACGCGACGCGATGATCGGCGCGATCCGCCGCTGGCTGCCCGAAGGCACGCAGTACACCTGCCCCGAGGGCGGCTATTTTCTCTGGCTCACGTTTCGCGATGCCATCGACGCCATGGCGCTGCATCGTCTCGCTATCGAGCGCGGCATCAGCGTGGCGCCCGGCCCGATCTTTTCCGCGTCCCACGCGTTCGAGAATTGCATCCGCCTCAATTATGGCCATCCGTGGTCGCCCCGCATCGACGAGGCGATCCGCACGCTCTCCGAACTGCTCGTTCATCCCGAGGTGCGCTCGCGAAGCTGACCGATTCGTGCGCGCGGCTTCTGCTGCGCTCTTTTTGGCGTCATCTGCTGCTTGAGGTGCCGGATGCGGCGCGATAAGGTCTTCGCTCCGGTCATTTTCGCAGTCACCATGTATCGCTATAACGAATTCGACAAAGCCTTCGTGGCGAGCCGCGCGGCCCAGTTCCGCGACCAGATCGAGCGCTGGCAAAACGGCACGCTGAGCGAGGATGCGTTTCGCCCGCTGCGCCTGCAAAACGGCTGGTACGTGCAGCGCCATGCGCCGATGCTGCGCGTTGCGGTTCCGTATGGCGAGCTGTCGAGCGCGCAGCTTCGCGTGCTCGCCCGCGTTGCCCGCGAGTATGACGAGCCTGACGCCGAGGTTTACCGGCATGCGCTCGAGGCACAGCGCAAGCTCGGCACCGCCCGCCTGCCGACGCACCATGCGCACTTCACGACGCGCACCAATGTTCAGTTCAACTGGATTCCGCTGTCGAAAGCCGCCGATGTGATGGACCTGCTCGCCACGGTCGACATGCACGGCATCCAGACGAGCGGCAACTGCATCCGCAACATCTCGTGCGACGAGCGCGCGGGTGTTGCGCCGGACGAGATCGCCGACCCGCGCCCCTTTGCCGAACTCATGCGCCAGTGGACGACGCTGCACCCCGAGTTCGCCTTCTTGCCACGCAAGTTCAAGATCGCGATTACCGGGGCGACGGAAGATCGCGCCGCGACCGGCTGGCACGACGTAGGGCTGCGTCTCGTCCATGACGAAAACGGCGAACTGGGCTTTCGCGTAGCGGTGGGCGGGGGCATGGGCCGTACGCCTGTTATCGGCGTGGTGCTGCGCGAGTTCCTGCCGTGGCGGCAGATCATGAACTACATCGAGGCGGTCGTACGCGTGTACAACCAGTTTGGCCGGCGCGACAACAAGTACAAGGCGCGCATCAAGATACTGGCGAAGGCAGAAGGCCAGCGCTTCATCGACGAAGTCGAAGAAGAGTTTCGTCAGATCGTGGACTGCGACGGTGGTCCGCACACGATTGCGCAGGCCGAGTTCGACCGCATGACCACACATTTCGCCGTGCCGCCGCAAGCGGCCGCTGGCCGCGCTGTCGATCCTGCAGCCGCCACTGCGCTGCAAACGGCTGCCCGGCAAACGCCGCAACTGCAGCGCTGGCTGGAGCGCAACGTCGCCCCGCACAAGGAAGCGTCGATGCGCATCGTCACGCTGTCCTTCAAACGCCTGCTGCAGGCGCCCGGCGATGCAACGGCGGAGCAGCTCGAACGCCTGGCGGATCTCGTGGACCGCTTCTCCGCAGGCGAAGCGCGCGTCACGCACACCCAGAACATCGTGCTGCCATGGGTTCATGCGGACGACCTGCTGCCGCTGTGGCAGGCGGCCGTCGACGTGCGGCTCGCGAGCGCCAACGTGCATCTGCTCACCGACATGATCTCCTGCCCCGGCGGCGACTTTTGCGCGCTCGCCAATGCACGCTCGCTGCCCGTCGCGCAGAGCATCATGGAGCGCTACCAGGATCTCGACGAACTCGACGACATCGGCGAGATCGACCTGCATATCAGCGGCTGCATCAATTCGTGCGGCCATCACCACAGCGGGCATATCGGCATACTCGGCGTCGACAAGGACGGCGCCGAGTGGTACCAGATCACGCTGGGCGGCTCGGATGGCTCCGCACGCAGCGGCGAAGCCCGGCCCGGCAAGGTCATCGGCCCGTCGTTCGCCGCGCACGAAGTGACCGATGCCGTCGACGCGGTGATCGGCTGCTATCTGGCGCTGCGCGAGCAGAAGAGCGAACGCCGCGAGACGTTCATCGAAACCGTGCGCCGCGTGGGGCTCGAACCCTTCAAGGCCGCCGCGGACGCGGTGCGCGCAACGGCGGAGGACGCGGCATGACGAATGTTTCGCGTATCCGGCTTTTAAGCGCCGGGGAACACGCCGACGATCACCGGGAAATCGTCCTGACTCTGTCTAACGACGCCGATCCGCTCGCGCACGCCGCGGAAATCTCGGCAGCCACGCGTGTCGAACTGCAATTCCCGACCTTCACCGACGGGCGCGCCTTTACGCAGGCCTATCTCGTCAGACGCCGGCTAGGTTTTCGCGGCGACTTGCGCGCGACGGGCGAGGTGCTAGTCGATCAACTGCTTCAGATGGAGCGCATGGGCTTTTCGAGCGCCGTATTGCGCGATGGCGCTTCAATCCAGGATGCGCTTCGGCAACTCGAACGCTTTGCGGCGTTCTACCAGGGCGACGTGCTCCGTGAAGCGCCCTCGCGCGGACCGTTGTCACGTTGACGCCGTTCATCGCGTTGCAACTGCATCGATACCGTGCGGCGTCGGTGCGCCAGGGGAGCAGGCAAAGCCCACTCCCCTGCTTTACGCGCCAATCAGGCCATTAATCCGCGGCCCGCTCCGGCACCGGGAGATTGACCCACTCCCTGTAAAACGCCTCGATGTCCGGTTCGAAGTCGTGAATCACCGGATACCACGGCGTCGGCGCCTCGACGTCGTGCATCGTGCCGCACTGCGGGCAGTAATACTCGCGATACACCTGCCATTGCGTGTCCGGCGCCATCAGCCTCGGATAGACCTCGGTCATTGCCTCCTCCGTGTCGCGCACGTAGATGGCGGCGTGCATTTTCCAGTTCTCGCGGTAGTCGCAAAACGGGTGGCCGCAGTCGCACTGGGTCAGCCATTTCTTCGTCGTAGCCGACTGCACGATGTAGAGGTGAGGACCGAGCGGCAGGACGATGCGGTCCGGGAAGCTCACCTTGGCCTGGAGCGCTGCAAGGTATTGCTCGAAGCGGCTCTCGTCCTTGGGCATGGAAAGCATGCGGAAGGTGGTTTCCCAGTCGAGCGAGCCTTCGACGAGGTGAGCGACCTGTTCGTTGGTGTAGGTAGACATATTTGGACTCCTGAATTCGATGATTACTCTTCGACCTGAACGACGGTGGTGACGTCGGGCAGGAGCGACAGGTCCATGCGGTGCTTTGCGCCGTAGGACGGGACGCCCAGTTCCTCCTCGAGCAACTGCCAGTCGTCGGGAAGGTTCCAGAACGCCTTGAAGTGGCGGGTGAACTTCTCCGACAGCGCGAAGCTCGTGGCGAACATGTGCTGCACCTGGATGGCGGCGTGCTTGTTCAGGACGCGTTCGCGTTCCTCCTTCATCCATTCTCCGGTCGGCAGGGACCGGGCAAGACGTTCCACCCGCATCTGGTTGCGGCGCGCGGCAGTCCTCGCCGCGTCCACCGTGAACACCCCGCCATCCTCGGTGAAGACCGCGCCGTACACGCTCTTTGCGTATTCCGGCAGCAGGAACTTCTGGTTGAGATCCGCCTCGATGGCCTTCGGGTCACGATCGATCGGATCGCCGAAGCCCGGGCCGCCGCGCAGATAGTTGAGGTACAGATCATGATTGGCATAACAGTCTTCCGTGGTGATGCACTGCTTGTCGCGCTTGACCACAGCAGAGGCGTTGAGGTGCCGTTCGTAGTCCGGGTTGCCCGGATCGATATCGCCGCCCAACGGCAGGGAATCGCCGATGGCAATACGCTCGTCCAGCCCCGTCTTGTGGGCTTCGAAGCGATAGCCCGTCGCGGACGGGTAGCCGCCCATCATGCCCCAGTCGCTGTTCATGAAGCCGTTGCCCATGAAGAACATGGTCCAGTCCTGCGCGTTCCACACCATCCGCAGCGTTTCGAAGCCGCAGCCGCCACGGTATTTTCCGTAGCCGCCGGAGTTGGCCTTCACGTTGCGCCCCAGGTAGAGCAGCGGTTCGGCCATCTCCCAGATCTCGATGTCACCCATGTCGCCTTCCGGATTCCAGATGGCGGCGGCGTGATTGAGACCGTCCTTGATTGCGCATGCGCCCGTGCCGCAGGAACTCGCTTCGAAACTGTTGACGGCATGAATCTCGCCGTCCTGATTGATGCCGCCCCCCTGCAGCCAGTTCGAGGTGTTGGCGTTGCCCGCGTTGACTTCCTCCAGGTAGCCGCGACTGAAATAGGACTGCGAAAGACCGCGCCAGAGGGCCGCCCAGCCGGAGACGAGGAAGTGCCAGGCATAGGCGTGGCCGGTCCGGCGGTCGTCCGGATTGCACCAGGTGCCTTTTGGCAGGCGAAATTCGGTAGCGAAATACGCACCGTCGTTGATGCGCTGGGTCGGCACGAGCGTCTGGCACATCATCACCCAGATCCCGGACGTAAATGCCACCTGATGGGCGTTGAAAGTGTGCCAGCCCCAACGGCTCGCGCCCTCGAAGTCCAGTCGCCACTTGCCATCCGGCCGGATGGTCATCTCCACCGGCGAGTGCATGATGGAGTCGAGCTTGGCGAACGCGTTGGAGACCTGCACGTCCTCATGCTTGTACGGAACGTCGACGAAGGAGACCTTGCGGTACTTGCCCGGCAGGGTCATGGCCTTGATACGGCTTTGCAGTCCGCGCCGCCCTTCTTCGATGACCTCGAAGGCAAACTTCTCGTACGCCTCGATGCCGTCGGCGCGGATCACTTCCTCCACCAGCTCGCGGATCATATGGCATCCGGCAATGCGGGTCTTCTCGTCGAGGATCCAGTACTTCGGTGTGCGAACCGAGCGCTGCGACTCGTGCAGCCAGTCGCGCAGCGGCTCGTCGTTCACGCCGGTCTTGCGGCAGGTGATCATGTAGCCGTCGCCGAAGCGCTGGGTCTGGCCGGTGGACATGGAACCCGGTGTCACCGAGCCCGTGTCGATGACGTGGGTGACGCCGCCGACCCAGCCGATCAGCCGGCCTTCCCAGAAGATCGGCACGATCGTGGCGATGTCGCAGGGGTGGACGTTGCCGATCGCGCAGTCATTGGTCGTGAACATGTCGCCGGGGTTGATGCCCGGGTTGGCCTCCCAGTTGTTCTCGATCATGTACTTGATCGCCGCGCCCATCGTGCCGACGTGGATGATGATCCCGGTCGAGGTGAGGACGCAGTCGCCCGCGGCGTTGTAGAGCGTGAAGCAGAGTTCGCCTTCCTGCTCGACGATCGGACTCGCGGCAATTTTTTTCGCGGTTTCGCGCGCATGCACCAGGCCGCCGCGCAGCTTGGAAAAGAGCTTCTCGTAGCCGATCGGGTCGCTGTCGCGAAACGCCAGTTTCTCGAGACCGTTGTAATGTCCGCTGGCCTTCGTGCGCTCAATGATGCCGTCGCGGTATTGCTTGAGCGTCTGGCCGGTTTTCAGCAGGTCGGCGCAGCCGATTTCCTTGTTGCTCATCATGTTCATGGCAGGTCTCCTTACTTCACTTCCTTGAGGTGGAACAGGCGGTGCTTGTCGACCGTCGTCTCGAAACCATCCGGCACCACGAAGGTAGTGGCATCCGATTCGATGATGGCGGGGCCCACGATGTGGTTGCCGGCCTTGAGCGCTTCCATCTTCCAGAGCTGGGCGTCCACCCACTTCTTGTGACGGTAGAAGGGACGCGTGCCGAGGTAAGCCTCCTGCGGCGGGATCGGCCCCGCGTCCGGGTCTTCAGGCAACACCGGCTTCTGGGTCACGACGGTGCCCCGCAGGATCGCGCCGGTAATCGAGAAGCCCAGTTCCGGCGAGCGGGCGGAACTCGCATATACACGGCCGTAGGTGTTCTCGAAAGCTTCGACGATCTGGTCCCAGTCGGTCGCCGTGCCGGCGCGGGTCACCGGCGAGACGATTTCAAGGTCGTTGAGCTGGCCCATGTACTGCATCTTGTAGCCCGGGATCAGCAGCACATCCTCGGCCTTGTAGCCGTTCAAGACGAACTCGTCGATGACCTTGACGGCCAGTTCGGACCAGGCGTCCTGCAGGGCCTTGCAGGCAGCTTCCTTGTCGGCTGCCGGGGCGAACTGGGCGACGCCGAGATCCACCGACTTGTCGTAGCGGTACTCGAAGTCGGCGCAGGCGCAGCCGAAGGCCGAGAAGCCGGCCGCCCACGCGGGCACGACCACGTCCTTGAAGCCGACGCCCCCGGTGTAGCCATACGTGTGGACGGGACCCGCGCCGCCATAGGAGAAGCAGGTGAACTCGGCCGGGTTGTAGCCCTTCGCGCTGATATTGGCGCGCAGATACTCGGACAAGGTCAGGTCGAGCAGCTCGATGACGCCAGCGGCCGCATCCTCGACAGAGAGGCCGAGCGGATCGGCGATCTGCTCCTTGATGTGCTGGCGGGCACGGTCGACGTCGAGCTTGATCGCGCCGCCGAGGAAGTTGTGCGGGTTCAGGTAGCCGAGCACGACGTGGCAGTCGGACACCGATACCGTGTCGAGCCCGCTCTCGGGCCAGCATGTGCCCACGCGGTAGCCCGCGCTGTCCGGGCCGAGCTTGATCGACTTGCTATAGGGATCGAGCCGCACGAAGCTGCCGGCACCCGCGCCGACGGAATCCATCGCCACGAGCGGCAACGAGAGGACGAGGCGCGCCATGTCCGGATCGGACTTGATGGCGAAGTTGCCTTTGGTGATCAGGGCCACGTCGAAGCTCGTGCCGCCAATGTCGGAGCAGGCGATGTTCTCGTCGCCAAGGGCTTCGCCGAGCAGTTTCGAACCGATGACGCCGCCAATCGGGCCCGAGACGATGGTGCGCGCCAGTTCCTTGGCCTTCCAGCTGATGGTGCCGCCGTGCGTGGCCATCACGCGCAGATCGAACTTTGCGCCGTGCTTCCTGAAGCGGTCGCTCACCTTCTTCAGCGTCTGACGCGAGGGTTCCGCGCCGTAGGCCTCGAGGATGGTGGTGTTCATGCGGTGGCTTTCCTTGCGCGACGGGTAGTAGTCGACCGAGGCAAAGACGGGAATGTCCGCGTTCAGCTTCCTGAGTTCCTCCTTGACGACGTCGCGAGCGCGCAGTTCGCTCGTCTCGTTCTTGTGTGATTGCAGCAGACAGATGACGATGGCCTGGGACCCGGCTTCCACGAGTTCGCGCGTGGCCTGGCGCACGTCGGCCTCGCGCAGCGGGATGACTACCTTGCCCTGCACGTCGGTGCGCTCGGTGACGCCGCGCGTGCGGGAAACCGGCACCAGCGGCTCGTCGTAGCGATGCGTGTTGAGGTGGATGCGGTCTTCGAGCGCGTAGCCCAGATAGCTCTGCAGGGCGCGGCCCATCGAGTGGACCTGCTCGAAGCCGCGATTGCAGATGAGGCCCACGTCGAGACCCTTGCGCATCAGGATGCGGTTGAGCATGGCCGTGCCGGAATAGACGCACGTCGCCAGTTCCGGGTACACGTCGTCGACGCCGCGGCCCCAATGGGCCAGGGCATCCTGCGACGAGTTGTAGATGGCGAGCGATTCGTCGCCCGGGTTGCTCTGCGCCTTGCCGACCACGAAACGGCCGTCCGAACGCACGAAGAAGGTGTCGGTCATCGTGCCGCCGGCGTCGATGCCCATCACCTGTACGGTGGATTGCTGCTGCATGTCTGTCTCCTGTCATTGACCTGTCATGGTGGGAATCCCCACGCACGACATATGGCAAGGGACATGCCAGGCTGACGATGTCGACATCGGCGGCTCGCACGGCCAATGAAATCAACGCGTTGCTGGAATATTCAGGATGACAAACGAGGATCTGCTGCCCGCCACCGGTGTCCGGAATCCCGACACCTGCACAGCCGCATCCGGAATCCGGACACGCTCTGTCTCATTTGATATGGAGTACCTGGTTTTGATCGACCGGGCGCGCCCCATGGGCGCCCTTCGACATCAAGAGGCTAGTGAGTTGCCGGAGGGCTTTGAACCCGGTGTCGAGCATATCGATGGCGTACGACTTCCAGACATCGATCTGCTCGCTGCGGCTCTCGCCGTGCAAGCACCACATGCAGAAGTGCTCGCAGTTATTGGAGATGAGCCGATAGCGGTCCTCTCCCAGCCGGGAGTAGGCTCGCCGAACGGCTTCCTGGCCAGCGAACCTGGCGCTGGGGTTTTTTCTGATCCAGACCGGGTGTCCGTTTGCGAAGGCTTCGAGCGTGATTTCCTGCACCGGGCCGCGATGCAGTGACCGTGACAACCCTGCGTAATGCACCACCTTGCCCGCCCCGGCATAGAGGCCATGATGTGTGTACCCAAGTCGTTCGGTTACGAGATGGCTTCCAATCATTAACTCGTGCCAGCCGATCCCATCACCCACGACGTATTCGTTCTTCGATAAGTACTTCATGACCATCACCGCATTTCGCTGCCTCTTGCGCTCTGCACCGCACGAGGTGTGCCAGGGGCCGATTCGAGCCCAGCACACAGCAGTGCGGTGCAAGGCGTCAAGCGCGCGCGCCTCTTTCTGCCGCGTGGGCAGCGGCGAATGTTGCGGCGCATTAGTCGCGAATCAGCGTGTTGGCGTGCGTGGGCAGGGAGGGCGCATATCGATTTCTGCTGCGCTTCACAGCAAACGCGAATTGCGGAGCGATCTTTACGATCTAAACGCAAGTCATTCCTCACCTTACTTGCGCGAGTGTCCGGATTCCGGACACTCGCGCAAGTAAGCACCATCCGGATTCCGGACACTGTGCGATCGACATGCTGCAGGCACAAGTCATTGATGCAAAAGACCTTAATTGACGGGGCCGTGGCCCCGGGCTAGACTCGCAGCACCAAACGAGCGGGATCGTTCCATGCCGTTTTCCCATTGCGGTGCCCTGATCCCACGCGTCAGCGACGAAGCCGTCGTGGCGTCTGCCTGGGAGCGCTTTCTGCAGGACAAACCCCTGGAGAACGAGGGGGTGCGCAAGGTCGTCCTTGCGTCCTGGCAGCGATGCCGTTCCGAAGCTGTCGATCCGGCCAGACCGTCCGCGCCGGGCGCCGCTGCCGAACGCGTCCGACAATTGCAGCGGCTCAACAGCGATCTCTGTGACGTCGCGCGTCCCGCGCTCGAATCCCTGCGCGACATCCTGCGCGAATGCGGCACGCTGATCATGCTCTGTGATCAGGGCGGCACCATTCTTCAGCTTAGTGGCGAGACCCGGGTCCGCAACGTCGGCGAGGAAATCAACCTGGCCACCGGGGGCTGCTGGAACGAGGAAGTCATCGGCACCAATGCGATCGGCACGGCAATCGTCACCGGTGCGCCGGTTCAGATCCATGCGAATGAGCATTTTTGCCTCGACGTCAAACGCTGGACGTGTGCCGCTGCGCCTATCCTCGATCCCTTCGACCACTCCCTGCTCGGCGTGGTGGATGTCTCCGGCGTCAAGGAATCCCTTCATGGCCACACGCTAGGCCTCGTGGTGGCCGCGGCGAGGCAGATAGAGTGCGAACTCGGCCGCCGCGACGTGGCTCGCCACGAGCGTCTTCTCACTCGAGCGATCGACCATTTCATCCGTTACGCGAGCGACTACGTGGTCCTCGTCGACAGCCGGGGACGCATTGTCCGGACGAACGGAAATGCACAGGCCGCGCGCGAGACGTACAACCTGCAAATGCTTCTGCAGGTCGGCAGCCAGGTACCCGAACTGGACCTTGCCCGCCCGGAGGCCGATCGATACCGCCAACGTCTGCAATGGCTTCGCCCCGAATGGTTACACCCGTTGAAGGATCATGAAGGCGTCCTGGGCACGATGGTGGTGATTCCCCTTGCCGTTGGCGACAGACACGCTGCCATATCGTTGCCGAAGACCGTGACGACGCCGGCAAGCGACGATGCCTTTGGCGAGATCATTGGAGAAAGCGAGGTACTGAAGGCGGCGAAAGCACGCGCGCGCCGCGTTGCCATGCTGGATCTCCCCGTCCTGCTGCTTGGCGAGACGGGCGCCGGGAAGGAACTCTTCGCCCGCGCGCTGCATCGGGCGGGGCCTCGCGCCGCTGCGCCGTTCATTGCCGTCAATTGCGGTGCGTTGACGCGAGAATTGCTTGCGAGCGAGCTTTTCGGCTATGCCGAAGGCGCATTCACGGGCGCGCGGCGGGGCGGCTTGCCGGGCAAGTTCGAGCAGGCCGACGGCGGCACCCTCTTCCTCGATGAAATAGGCGAGATGCCGCTCGACATGCAGCCCCACCTGCTGCGCGTGCTGCAAGATGGCGTCGTCGTCCGCCTTGGCGATACCCGCGAGCGATGCGTCTCGGTACGCATGATCGCGGCTACGAACCGTGACCTCCAGAACGAAGTGAATGCAGGGCGCTTCCGTCAAGACCTGTACCACCGGCTCAGCGTCGTCAACCTGCATTTGCCTGCCCTGCGCGAACGGCCCGGCGACATCGAGACGATCGTCGAGCACCTCAACAACAAGATGGCGCGCAAATATGGCTGTGCGCCCAAACGGCTCGATCCGGCCGTGAAACAGGCATTGCTCGACTATGGCTGGCCGGGCAACATCCGCGAGTTGCAGAATGCCTTCGAGGTGATGTTCGCGCTGAGCGAAGATGACGTCATCGACATCTCGCTCCTGCCGCCGTCCATCGCACAGGCGGAGTGGAGTTCGCCTGCCTCCCCAACCTCGGCGCCCGTCCCACCTTCGTTCGGAGGACTGAAGGAAATCGAGAGGCAAGCGATACTCGATGCGATCGCGAAGGCGCACGGAAATATGTCCATGGCCGCCCGAACGCTAGGCATCTCGAGGAGCACGCTGTACGTCAAGATGGCCGCGATCCGGGCGCAGCCTTGCGATTCGGGTGCCGTTGCCGCACGCGTTTTCCGCTAGCGGCATTCACGCGAGGCGACGCGACCTGCGCTTCGCTCAGCTACGCGCCTTCACGTACGGCCTGATCCATCCAAGCCCTGCGGACGTGCCCGCGCGCGGCCGGTATTCACAGCCGACCCAGCCGTCGTACCCGAGTTCGTCGATCAGCGAGAACAGATACGGGTAGTTCACTTCGCCGATATCCGGCTCGTGCCGCTCGGGCACGCCAGCGATCTGGATATGCCCGATGCCCTTCATGTCGCGCTTGAGCTTGACCGCAAGATCGCCTTCGACGATCTGGCAGTGGTACAGATCGAACTGCACCTTCAGGTTCGGCGCGCCGACCTCCACGCAGATCGCCTGCGCGTCGTCTTGCCGGTTCAGGAAGAAGCCAGGAATGTCGCGCGTGTTGATCGGCTCGATGACGACGGTGATCCCGTCCGCCTGGGCAGCCTTCGCTGCATACGCGAGGTTCCTCAGATATACGTCGCGATGCGCGGCTCGCGATTGCTCCGGCTTGATCAGCCCCGCCATCACGTGCATCTTGTCGTTGCCGAGCATACGCGCGTAGTCGAGCGCCGTGTCGATGCTGCGGCGAAACTCGTCTTCGCGTCCCGGCAACGACGCGATGCCGCGTTCGCCCGCCGCCCAGTCGCCCGGCGGCGCATTGAATAGCGCTTGCGTCAGGCCGTTTTCCGTCAACCGCGCCTTGATCTCGGCGGCCGGAAACTCATAGGGGAACAGAAACTCCACGGCCTCGAAACCATCGCGCGCCGCAGCGGCAAAACGGTCCAGAAACGCGTGTTCGTTGTACATCATGGTCAGATTGGCGGCGAAGCGTGGCATCGAAGCAACTCCTCAAACAAGCGTGTTTAGCGGTTCACGAGCCGCGCGGGCGTCAGCCAGACGGCGATCGCGCCGATCACGAGCATCGCGGCAAGCACGTACATGCCCGACTGCGTGCTGTGCGTGAGATCCTTGAGATAGCCGATCATATACGGACTCGCGAAGCCCGCCAGATTGCCGATCGAATTGATGATCGCGATTCCAGCGGCAGCCGTCGCGCCCGACATGAACGCGGTGGGCAGCGACCAGAAGAGCGGCGCGCAGGTCAAGACTCCCGCAGCCGCAATCGACAGGAACGCAATCGAGACAGCCGTGTTGTGCGCGAACGAAGCCGCAACCGTGAAGCCGACCGCGCCCGCAAGCGCCGGCCCGATCAGGTGCCAGCGGCGCTCGCGACGTTTGTCCGCGCTGTGGCCCATCACGTTCATCACGACAATAGCGACGAGAAACGGAATCGCGCTCAGCAGCCCGATTTCGAACGCGCCAGTCACGCCGGTCGACTTCACGAGCGTCGGCATCCAGAACGTGAGTCCGTATTGCCCCGTGACGAACGCGAAGTAGATCAGCGACATCCACCACGTACGCGGGTCGCGGAACACGGCACCCAGCGAATGCGATTTCGCGTTTTCCTGTGGCTGCGCGGCGATCTCGTCGGCGAGCAGTTGCTTTTCACGCGGCGTGAGCCATTTCGCGTGGGAGATGCCGTTGTCGAGATACAGGATCGTCACGATGCCGATGACGATGGCAGGCACCGCTTCGATGACGAACATCCATTGCCAGCCGGCGAAGCCGTGATGCGAATCGAAAGCCTGCATGATCCAGCCGGACAACGGATTGCCGAAAATGCCCGAAACGGGGATCGCGGACATGAACACCGCGATGATCTTCGCGCGACGATGCGAAGGGAACCAGTACGTGAGGTACAGGATGACGCCCGGATAAAAACCCGCTTCGGCGAGACCGAGCAGGAAGCGCAGCGCATAGAACTGCATGGGTGTCCGAACGAATACGAACAACGCGGAGAGCAGGCCCCACGTGATCATGATCCGCGCGATCCAGATACGCGCGCCCAGCCGATGCATCAGAATATTGCTTGGCAGTTCGAAAAGAAAATAGCCAACAAAAAAAACACGCCCGCGCCGAGACCGAATACGGTCTCGCTGAACGCGAGGTCCTGCGACATCTGCAGCTTCGCAAAGCCCACGTTGACGCGGTCCAGATACGCAACCACGTAGCACAGCATCAGAAACGGCACGATGCGCCAGAAGACCTTGCTGTAAGTGCGTTCGATTTCGGCCGCGCCGGGCTGGCCGGCGGCATCGGCGGTTGAGGCCGGGCGAACGGATACCGCCTGATTGTTTGTCATGCGTTGTCTCCTTCGAGATGGCGCCGGTTGCCGACCATCCGTTTTCATGTCGGACGGTCCTCCGGCTTTTTTGCCTGAGGTGGTTGATACGGATGGCCCGCGCGGGTGCGCGCGAAGCCCGGTTTGCGCCAACGGTTACCAGCGCAGTTACCAGCGCGCGCCAAACACGGTGCGCAACTCTTCGATCGCGGTCTCTTCGAGCGGTGCGGGACGCGGGTCCGTCATCAGCCACAAGCGCGCCGTCTCCTCCAGCTCTTCGAGCACGTACGAAGCCTGTGACACCGAACGCTCCCATACCACGGGCCCGAGCCGCTCCAGCAGCACACCGCGCACGCTCTCGGCAAGCGCAGCGATCTGTTGCGCGACTTGCGGATCGCCGGGGCGCCGGTAACGAATCAGCGGAATGTGACCGACTTTCATCACGTAGTACGGCGTGATGGGCGGCAGCACGTCGGCATCGCTCCAGACGCCTGCGAGCGTCAGCGCGACGAGATGGGTCGAATGCGTGTGCACGATGCCGCGCGCTTCGCGGTTGCGCTCGTAGACGCCGCGATGCAGCGCAAGCGTTTTCGACGGCCGGCCGCCGGAAACCGCGTTGCCTTCGAAATCGACCTTCGCGATTTCCGCGGGATCGAGGCGGCCGAGGCAGGCATCCGTCGGTGTGATGAGCCACCCGTCGTCGAGCCGCGCGCTGATGTTGCCCGCGCTGCCAACGGTGTAACCGCGTGCGTACAAGCTCGCGCCCGTCACGCAGATTTCTTCGCGGACCCTCGCTTCGCTGCTCGTGTGAATGGCGGCGGTCACTGCGCGTCTCCGTCCAGCATGCGCAGCGCCTTCGCGAAGAAGTCGACGGCGCCGAAGTTGCCGGACTTGAGCGCGAGCGCGAGTGGGTCCGCGCCGATGGTCGCCGTGGCGGGCACCCCTGGATCGATCTGGCGGCCGATGCGCAGCATGTCGACACCGAGCGCCTGCACCACGGCGCCCGAGGTCTCGCCGCCCGCGACGACGAACTTGCGCACGCCGAGACCGCGCAGACCGCGCGCAATCGAAGCGAGCGTGCGTTCGACTAGTTCTCCGGCGTGCGCCACGCCGAGCTCGCGCTGCGTCGCCTTCACTTCGTCGGGCGATGCCGTCGCATATATCAGCACGGGCTGCGGCTCGGCACCATTCATGTGCTCGCGCGCGAAGGCCAGAGCGTTATCGATTACGGGCTCGCCGCGCGCCACCGCAAGCGGATCGATGCGGAACGCGGGACGCGTTTCGCGCCACGCGGCAACCTGGGCGTTCGTCGCTTTCGACGCACTGCCAGCCAGCACCGCCGACGCGCCGCCGATACGCGGCAGCTCGCCGGCATCGCCGGCGTCGTCGAGCAAACCGGCGCGGCGGAAATTCGCGGGCAGACCGAGCGCGACACCCGAGCCGCCCGTGATCAGTGGCAAGTCCGCGCAGGCTTCGCCGAGCGTGTAGAGATCGGCGTCGGAAACGGCATCGGCAATCGCCATGCGCACGCCGCCGGCCCGCAACGCGTCGATCGAGGCGCGCACGGCCCCCGCACCTTGCGCCACCGCGTCGTAGCGCACGAGGCCGACTTTCGAGCGCGTCTGCCGCTGGAGCACGCGCACGAGGTTGGCGTCCGTCATCGGCGTCAGCGGATGATGCTCCATGCCGGACTCGTTTAGCAGCGCGTCGCCGACGAAAAGGTGCCCGCGATAGATCGTGCGGCCGTTCTCCGGAAACGCGGGGCACGCGATCGTGAACGGCGCGCCGCCGCTGGGCGCGAGCGCGTCGAGCAGCGCGTCGGCGACGGGGCCGATGTTGCCCTGATCGGTCGAATCGAACGTCGAGCAGTACTTGAAGAAGAACTGGCGGCAGCCTTGCGCACGCAGCCATTCCAGCGCGGCGAGCGATTGCGCGACGGCGTCGGCTGCGTCGATCGTGCGCGACTTCAGCGCGACCACGAGCGCGTCGGCTTCGATGCGCGTGTCGGCCGCGGGCACGCCGATTGTCTGAACGGTGCGCATACCGCCGCGCACCAGCATGTTCGCGAGATCGGTCGCGCCCGTGAAATCGTCGGCGATGCAGCCGAGCAGCGGCTTGCTGCCAGAGGCGGTCGTGTTCGTCATGGGTTGCGCCCCTCCGCTTACCGCTTCGCGGGCACATCGATGCCCGGGAAAATCTTGATGACCGCCGAATCGTCTTCGCCGCCGTGGCCTGCCGTCGAGGCCATCATGAACATCTGATGCGCAGCCGCCGACAACGGCAGCGGAAACTTCGAGCGCCGCGCGGTATCGAGCACGAGGCCGAGGTCCTTGACGAAGATGTCGACCGCCGAGAGCGGCGTGTAGTCGCCATTGAGAATGTGCGGCACGCGGTTTTCGAACATCCACGAGTTGCCGGCGCTGTGCGTGATCACATCGTAGAGTGCGTCGGGATCGACGCCCTCGCGAAGGCCGAGCGCCATCGCCTCGGCGGCGGCGGCGATATGCACGCCCGCGAGCAGCTGGTTGATGATCTTCACCTTCGAGCCCGCGCCGTGCTGCTCGCCCAGCCGGTACACCTTGCCCGCCATCGCGGCCAGCACGTCTTCGCACGCGGCATACGCGGCAGCGGGCCCGGACGTCATCATCGTCATGTCGCCCGAGGCGGCGCGCGCCGCGCCCCCCGAAACCGGCGCATCGAGCAGATGCAGCCCGGCCGCTTCCACGCGGCGGCCGAGGTCGATTGCGAAGTCGGGCGCAACCGTTGCGCACGCAACCACGACACCGCCCGGCTTCATCGACTTGACCGCGCCCTGCTCGCCGAACAACACCGCTTCCGTTTGCGCTGCATTGACGACGAGCGTGACGACTACATCGCATTGCGCGCCGAGTTCGGCGGGATTCGCGCAAGCCTCGCCGCCATCGGCCACGAACTGATCCAGCACATCGCGGCGCACATCGCACGCGTGGACATTGAAACCGCCACGCAGCAGCGAACGCGCGACACCCATGCCCATCGCGCCCAGACCGATCACTCCGACATTTCTCGACATCACTTTTCCTCTACGAACCGTGCTTCAGACAGGACGCCGCGCAGCGCGCGAGCGAATGCGTCTCGCGAATCAGCAGATACCGGCTTCGGCCAAACGGCGCGCCGCGTTGTACATGTGCGTTTGCGCGGCATTGCGCGCGGCCATCGGGTCGCCTGCGCGGATGGCCGCGGCGATCGCCGCGTGCTCGTCGCGCACCTGGCGCGAGAAGTCTTCGCGCAGCGCCTCGTTGCGGCGCGTGACGACCATGCCCGCTTCGAGGTACTGATGGAGAAACGTCAGCGTCTTCAGGAAATACGGATTGCCCGTCACGGCGGCAATCGCGCGATGAAACGCGACGTCTTCGGCCACGCCGTCGCGGCCCTCGGCGACGGCTTCGTCGATCTTCTTGAGCGCGGCGTCGATGGCCATCATGTCCGCGTCGGTGCGGCGCATCGCGGCTTCCGCCGCGACTTCGGCTTCGATCGCGCGGCGCACCGCGAGTATCTGCAGCACCGAGCCGCCTTCCATCGCTTCCGCATAGTCGATGCGCAGCGGGCGGATCGCGCCGTGCGCGGACACGTACACGCCGCTGCCCTGACGCGGCTCGACCACGCCCTCGTTCTTCAGGCGGGAAATGGCCTCGCGGATCACCGTGCGGCTCACGCCGAACTCCTGGGCGAGGACGGCTTCCGTCGGCAGCTTGCCGCCGCGCGCGAAGGTGCCCTTGTCGATCTGGGCGAGCAGCTGTTGCGCGACGGTGTCGCTCAGCGCCCTCGATGGAATTTTTTCGAACATATCCAGAGACTCACCATGTGATATGGTCATCATACAAATTTCGCCGCATGAATGGACACCAGGGAGAACCCTCCGTCGGCGCCGTCATCTTTTGAGGACACGGGCCGTGCAATGGATTCCCTAACAATGTGGAGGCCGGCGGCTACGGCAGCCCTCTTGCTGGCATGCATTTACCGGCACGACCCTGAGCTACGCGAAAAAGGCAAGCGTGGCCAGCTTGTCGCACCACAGCCTACGCTGAAACAGCCGGATGCACGGGCACAATGAACTGAAAGACAGCCCCACGGGGTACGTTCGCACTGACCCACAAACGGCCGCCGTGTGCCTCGACGATCGAGTGGCAGATTGAAAGCCCCAAGCCCATCCCGCTACTTTTCGTCGTGTAGAACGGCTCGAACAGTCGGTCGACGTGCTCTGGAGCGATACCTGGCCCCGAATCGCGCACCGTCAGCCGGACACCCTCTGGTTCATCCATAGCACTATGGATCGTCAATTCCCGTGGTCCGTCTTCAACCGCACTCATCGCATCGATGGCATTGATAACAAGATTCATGATCACCTGCTGGAGTTGCACGCGATCTCCTCTGATGAGCGGCAACGTCTGTGCAAGCTGCAACTGAATAGCAACGCCTCTCGTGTTCGCTTCATTGTGCGTGAGCGCTATGACCTCGCGAATCGCCTCGTTGATTTGCACCATCTCCTCGCACGCCGGGGTCTTCGTGATAAGGCCATGTATGCGCTGTATGACCTCGCCTGCTCGCCGGGTGTCGTGCACGATACGGCCAAGTGCTTCGCGGGCCTTGTCCACATTGGGCGGGTCGAAATCGAGCCAACGCAGTCCGGCTGACGCATTGACAGCCGTCGCGGCGATCGGCTGCTTCATTTCGTGGCTGATCGAAGCCGCGAGTTGTCCAATGGACGAGACGCGGTTGGCATGCAGAAGCTCGAGTTGCATCTGGCGGGCTTGCGCTTCCACGCGTTTGCTCTCGGTCAGGTCGAGTACAAAGGCGATACTTTGGCTTCCGCGCTCTTCCAGTCTCGCAACGCCGATCAGCACGGGCACACGGCTGCCGTCCTTCCTGAAGTACTCCTTCTCGAAGGGGTGCAATGTACCCTTGACCTGAAGCTCCGGCATCCACTCCGTCCTGTCGCGCTCGAGCCACTCCGGTGGCGTGAGGTCAGTCCATCGCAGACCACCCGCCATCAGATCGTTTCTCTCGTAACCGACGATACGAAGAAACGCGTCATTGGCTTCGAGTATCCGGCCGTCGATATCCGCAATGAAGATGCCGACGATGTTGGCGTCGACAAGACGGCGGATCGTCGCTTCCCGTTGCGCGAGATCGCGGTACAAGTGGGCATTTTCGAGCGTCATTGCCGCTTGCGAAGCCAGTACCTTCAGGACCGCAATCCTCGCCGGAGTAAAAGCGCCTGCGGCGAGGCGGTTCTCCAGGTACAGCAGCGCAATCAGCCTTCCCTGTTTGACGAGCGGCAAGCAGAGGATCGACCGCGCGTGCTCGCGCGCGACGTATTCGTCGTTGGCGAACGCGCCGCGAGCCGACGCATCGTCGAGGATGACGCTCTCCTGGGTACGCGCGCAATATCGCAGCACCGATTCGGGCAACTGCACAGTATCGATCGGTGCGTCGCGAAGCGCGACGGTAACTGCGCTGCCGTCTGTGCGCGCCTGCGCTTCGATCCACAGCTCGGTCCCGCGCGGGAGCACCAGCAAGCCCCGTTGCGCACCCGCATGTTCCACCGCCGTTCGCATCAGCGCTTCGACCAGGTTTTCGAGCACAATTTCGCCCGATACGATCTGCGAGACGCGGAGCACGGTAGCGAGATCCAACTGCTCGATCGGCGTTCCGCCTGTGGCCGTCTGACGCGAATCGACCGCATGAGGCTCCAGATTCGGGTAGCGCTGTTCGAGCTGTCGCGCTTTACCATCGGCTCCCCAACGCAGATAAGCGTCATGGGCGTCCTGCAGGTAGACGCGGGCGACCTTCGCGAAACCACGCGTCGAATAAAAGCGCGCAGCAAGTTCGTTGGCAAGCGCCTCGTTGTGTACGAAGCCGTTGGCCTCGGCGGAGCGTATGGCCCGCTCATAAAGCGTTTGAGCATCGAGCGCGCGACCCTCGATCCTGGCGATCTCCGCCCCCACCAGCGCAGCGCGGTTCTCGAAGTTCTCCGGACAAATATCCGCCCACATCTCGAGTTGTCTTTGATGGTCGGCGAGCGCGTCCAGATGAGCCCGCCGCTCATCAGCCGTGGCGGTATCGAAAGCAGCCGCGCGACACAATGCGCCGTAGAAGCAGTATTCGGCCGTCTCGAAGCTGGGCGACGACCACAGCAGCCGTCGCGCCCGCAATGCCGCATCGATCGCTGCACCATAGTCGCCCGCGAAGAACCGCGCTTGCAACTTGCGGACCCAATACCAGCATTCGGCAATCGCCGTGTCCGCTTTTTCCGTGAAGCCGCGCTCGATCCTATCCTCGTCGAAGTCCACATCGTCGAGTCTGCCAAATGTCGGCGTGAGCCCTCTTAGCGTTCGCACGAGACCAAGCTGGACGCTGATGCCATCAACGAAGGCACCGCATTGCATCTTCTGCGCAAATGCGAGACCCCGCTCGATTTCGCGTTGCACCTGTTCGAGCGGATCGCCGGCGGCAAGCAGGCCCGTATTGAGGTGGCTGCAACTGTAGACCGCGCCAGTCAGATCCCCGCTTTCGTTGGCCGCCTCGAACGCACGACGCACCAGTTCGCGTCCGGCGCGGACATGTCGTGTCCACGGCAGCACGACGCTGCCGAAGGCGATATACGTCGCGGCCTGGAAGCGCTTTAATCCGCGCTGCTCGACCAGCTGGCAGCCGAGCAAGCCGAAGCGATATCCGCTTGCGTAGTCGCCGAAGCGCGGCCCGGCGATCACGCCGAGCAACGCATAGGCGAAAGGAGACCCGTCCGCGTTGCCGCGTTCGAGACTCAGATTGACGAAGCGGCATATGACGAGGCAACCCAGGTTCGGGCTCGTATAAAAAGCAGGCACCGCGAGTTTCGCGAGAACTTCGGCAGTCGCAAGCGAAGCGGGGTCGCTCATCAGCGGCAAATCAACCAGTGCCTCTAGCGGGCGGTCTGCAAGGGTGGACCAGATCCGTTGATATTCCTCGCGCGCTTCCTGTTCAGTCGGCTCGAGCGACCACGCTATGCCCATACGCCGCAGGCATTCGAGCCCGACGGCGACCGCGCGGCCGCTCTGATCGCGGGTCACGTGCAGGTCGATGCGCAGACACGCGACTCGCGCTGCTTCCGTCGCGTTTTCCGTGCGCGCCGCCAGTACGGCCGGACGTTCGTCCGCAGCAGCCAGCGCGCCAGTCAGAAATGCGCATTCGGCGCGGTGCAACTCCAGCGCGAAGATGAGGTCCCTCTGGCGACGCCAGGCATCGTCGCCCAGGAGCGCAACGCCGGCTGCGAGATACTGAAGCGCGGAGGCGTAGGCGCTGGATGCCTTCGCGCGCTTCGCGGCGATCAGATTGAATTCGGCAAGCTGATCGCGCTCTGCGCGTGACTGGATCAGCGCAATCGCGCGATTGAGCTGGTTGACGATCTCGAAGATCATCTCGTCGCGCTTGTCGGCCGGCTCCGCCAGCAGTCGGCCGATTCGAAGGTGGAAAGCGTCCCGCCGGGCTGCGGGGATCAGCGAATACGCGGCTTCCTGAACGCGATCGTGGCTGAACCGGTAGCCGCTCGCACTACGCTCGATCAGTTCCAGCCGCAAGGCAGGCCAAAGCGCCCCATGAACCTGCTCGTCCGACGTCCCGAGGACAAGTGAGAGCGTCGCGGTCTCCGCGCTGTTGCCAAGGCACGCGAGCTGCTGCAACGCCTTCTGTGTCAGCTGCGGCAGGCGGGTGAGCTTCGCGACCATGAGGTCGACGACGTTATCGGTATATCCCCCCGTGGCATGGATATCCTCGAGATCCCAGCACCAGCGGGCAGCAGCGTGATCGAAAACGAGCAGCCCCGCGTCAGCGAGCGACGACAGGAACTGTATGGCAAAGAACGGATTGCCGCCCGTCTTCTGGTGGATCAGCTCCGCGAGCGGTGCGGCGTACGCGGGCTCGCAGCATAGCGCGTCCGCGAGTAAGTCCCGTAGATGCGCTTGCCCGAGCGGTGCAACCGCAATCCGGGCCACTTTGCCACCGTTATCCGCGATCGCCTTGAGCGTACGCATCAGCGGATGGTCAGCGATGACTTCGTTATCGCGGTAGGCACCGATCAACATGAGGTGCTGAAGATCGGACCGGGTCAGCAGGACTTCGAGCATATCCAGCGTGGCCGCGTCGAGCCATTGCAAGTCGTCGAGAAAGAGCGCCAGCGGATGCTCCGCTTGCGCAAATACGCCGATGAAGCGCTCGAACACCCGTTGAAAACGCCGCTGCGCGTCCTGTGGCGCAAGCGCGGGAACCGGCGGCGGTTCACCGATGATGAGCTTGAGCTCGGGAACGAGGTCGACGATCAGCTGTGCGTTCGGGCCGAGCGCCTCGGCAAACGCGTGGCGCCAGCCGGATAGCTCGGCTTCGCGCTTGCCGAGGAGCGTCCGCACGAGGCTCTGGAACGCCTGGGCGAGCGTCGCATAGGGAATGTCGCGCTTGTACTGGTCGAACTTGCCGGCAGCGAAGAGTCCGTGCTGTGGCACGAGCACCCTGTGCAGTTCGTTGACGACCGACGACTTGCCAACGCCTGCATAGCCAGAGATGAGCACCAGCTCGGGCACACCGTTCTTGACGATGCGATCGAACGATCTGAGCAAAGTCTCGACCTCATGGTCCCGACCGTAGAGCTTTTCCGGAATGAGCAGTCGATCGGGCGTGTCCTCTTGCCCGAGCGCGAAGTCGTCGATGTCGCCGGCGGCCTCCCAGTCGGCAAGGCAGCGCCGCAGATCGCGCTCCACGCCGCCCGCGGTCTGGTAGCGCTCCTCGGCGGTTTTCGCCATCAGCTTCATGATGATGGCGGACACCACTACGGGCACACCCGGGCACGTCTCGCTGGGCGGCACCGGCTTGCGCGCGATGTGGCAGTGCACCCACTCCATCGGGTCCGCGGCGGTGAACGGCAGCGAACCGGTGAACATCTGGTAGAGCGTAACGCCGAGCGCATAAAGATCGCTGCGGGCGTCGATTGAACGGTTCATGCGCCCGGTCTGTTCGGGTGCCATGTAGGCAAGGGTACCGGCAAGCGCCTCGGGCGGCTCGGGGGCCTGTCGCTCGCGCCGCAGCTGCGAGGCGATGCCGAAGCCGGTTAGCCGCGGCTGTCCGTCGGTGCAGTTGACGAGGACATGCGCCGGCGTGAGGTTCTTATGGACGAGGCCGCGCTGGTGAAGCTTGCCCAGCGCAGCGGCAATGCCAACGGCGATGCGCAGAGCAGCGCCCACCGCCATTGGTGCGCCGATTAGCCGATCAAGCGGCTCACCACCCGGATCCTCGAGTACCAGCAGCGCCTCACCGCCGTCACGGAGCAGTTGCAGCGGCCGAACCGCCCACGCGCCATCGAGTTCGTCTTTCAGTTCGAATTCGTGGGCCAGGTGGTCGAGCCTGGCAGCCAAGGGCTGCACGGTGGCGGACCGCGCAATCAGCAGCAACTCGTCGCCGCTGCCGGCAGGCCGTCGCACGCGGCTGACGACGCGCTCGCCGTCCGCCCACGCGACGTGGAAACCGTCGCGCATCTCGCCGTATTCATGTATAGCCATTTGCCGCCCCCGCCGTCTCTTAAGCATACACCCGACGACTTGTGATGACGGTGGCCGACTTTTGACGCGAAGTATTGCCCGTCCGTTGCTCGAGAATTAGCAGGCGTTAGGCGTTCAATGCGACCCGCGCATTTTCATCGACCGCGACGTTGACCGCATCGAAACAATGCTGTGATGCGATTCACGGGTTGATGCGTCAGGCGTCCGGCCCCGCACCCGCATGATCAGTTGTGGCAACTGGGTGGAAATTGCAGAGCGCAAGCACATAGCGAAAGCGCTGCATTGGTCTGAGGAAAAATTTTTTGATCTGGGCTTTCCACCCGCAAAGGTCTTCCAATAATTGAATGATCCGGGCGCAGAACCTCAGTGCAACGTCCCGAACATGACGTCAGCGCATTCGGAGGGCGTCAAGCCCCAACGGAAATAGTTTTCAAGACGGACTGCGGTGAAGTTGTCCATGACATACATGGGCTGAATGTAGCCAACCGCAACAGAATGGCGATACCAGGATTCGATCCAGTTGTGCAGTTCGGCTACGTTCATCGAGTGATCGGCAGTTTCACATTCAGCGATGCTTTCCAACATTTGGCTATCCTCACTAAAAAGACAACGCAATTCATGGACTTATTCTGAAAGCGCGTCGATGCTTCGTTTCATCGACATGAACTGCCGGCTTTCCATCGGCAATCGCGGCGCAGTCGCCTCTACGATCGCGCCGCAGATTCACCAGAAGCCCGCGCGCCCAAAGTGGACGTCGCGAAAAATGGATCCCATAGAGACCGCTCGTCTCGAACGGAGCGCTCGATTGCACCGGCCATGCGACAAGATTAGTCCCGCCAGATTGATAATTCCATTCTACGAACGGGCAGCGCCTCCGCTACCTGGGCATCGAACGCCTATACGCGGGTATAGGGCGCGGGCAGTTCGTGTGGGACACGCACGCACGTCGCAGCGGTCGAATTTGCACCTTGCCCGCCAGTCATGGCCAATCCGTCATACCGGCGTATAGCGCACTATCCACTCCGGAAAGCATAGCCAGTCGCCCAGCACGCCTTTGCTGATCGCGGGGTGCCCCCGCACGAAACCGGCTTGTGGCGCTTCGCGCCCGTACCAGCCGTACGCTTTCTTCACCTCGCTGGCAATGCGAATCATACGAACGTATAGAGCCGGCTAGCAACGGTAGGCGAAGGTCGAAACGCTAGCAGAATGGATTCGATACCGATCCCGCTCCTATTCTGGCAATCATGGACGGTGATGCTTCGACGCCAGATTGATGGCGTCGTGACAAGTGTCCGTCTCCGTCTAACAGGAGCCAATGCGTCGCAAGCTCGCCGTTTACGGCGGCAAGCAATCCGTGAGTCGCGGCGCGCAGGTGTTCCCGTCAAGTACGTCGGTGAAAAGGTTGAACCATGTTCAGCAAGTGCACACGTCATGGCGATCTGGCCCAATCCGGGCTCGATGCCCGCAGCGGCCCGGAGCCACTTGGGTTCGCGGTCACCATGTCGGCACTCGTCGTCTGTTGGTGGGAGCTGATAGAGATAGCACTCGACTTCACATCGATAGACGCCGACACGCTCGCCACGACGATAGGCACTCGATTGATCGTGGTGGTGTGCGGGCTCGCGGTCGTACTCGAATCCCGGATCGCACGCTCGGTTTTATGTTTTCTTTGCGCGATCAGCGCGCTTGCGATCGCCCCAGCGCTCGCAGCAGTGCACCTTACTGAACCGCTGCTGCAACCAGCGGTCGCTTTCATCGACTGCGTAACGAAACTCCTTTTTCTGGCCTGCACCCTCGTCTCTTCCAAAGGCGGCCGCAGTCCAGCAGAGCGAATATCAGTCCCGGGTTCTCACCGGCCGTAGTGTCGCCGCGCATCCCGAAGCGGAAAACATCACACACCAACCTTCATTTCGAGCTAACTGACATGTCCAACAGACTGCACAACTGGATCTACATCGGCGCCAACGCATACGACGAATATACGTTCGTCCCATGGCTCAACCGCAACATGTACCGCAGAACAGTCGACCTCCGCCATGTTTGCATCCAGTAACTGTTTTCTCCTGGCTGCCTGAGCTTCATGGCCTGACGTGGAATGCACTGATCGTCGTAGCGAGCAGGCCTCCTTCTCGTTGGGGCTTCGTTGCGAAATCACCGCCCTCCGTTCAAGCACGCCCTGTATGGAGTGCCCCAATTGACACCACACTTCATTCCGGTCGTTTTCCTGGGCGCATCGGCGGCGATTACATGGTCGCTTGCGGCTGTGCGCATCGCCAACAGTCTCGCGCCGGCACTCGTCAGCGTGCTCGCGTGGCCGGAACGGGAGCGCACAAAGCTTGCGGCTGCAACCTGCATTGCGATCGACGCTGTGTCGTCTTACCTCCAGGCGATGCAGCGCGATCTTTCGCTCGGCATCTGCGTCAGCCCCGAGCTAGTGACGAGCGCACGGCGCGATGCCTGCCGAGCGATAGACGAACTCGATTCTCTCGCCTCGGCAATGCGAGACGAAACGCCATCGTGCGAACAGCGCGTTGCCGCGGCCAACGTAATCGTTCGGCATTTGCGGCGGCTCGTCGACACCGTCTCGCCGCTGGAGCACCTGGCGGCTGGCACCTCGCATCCGGACCGTTGCCGACTCGCGGCCATCAACGCGAAGTGCATCGCCCTGCTTCGAGGCGCGCAGGTCGCACGCGACGAGAGCGGCGACGGCGCGATCCTGCCTGCCGCTCACACGCCGCCGGCATTCTTTGTGCAGGTGATCGCCCAGAAGGCCACCGAAAGCGCTGCCGCGGTGGGTGCCGTTCGCGCCACGATCTCATAGCGGTACGACTGCTAGCGGATGGAAGTCGCTCTGTCCCTGTGGCACGGAGCAGCCCGTGCCTGTCCACGGACTCCGCGAGCCGCGAAAACGGCCGCCCACGCGATTCGATGCTTTGCCAGCGGACCAGGAATCAACGCCGCCGCCGTACCACGTGTGGCAAACTTGCTGGGCGTGAGCTGCCCGGCCGCGGGGTCCTTGCCCCGACAGATGCGATCACGTCCTCACAAGGGCAGCAGGCAGCAGGGGAATCAGCATGAGGAACTTGCTTTCATTGTGCGCATGGGCAATTGCCTGTGCATGCCTGTCGTCGGCCTGCATGGCGCATGGGCAGCCGGAGCCGGTTTCGGAAGCCGCGAACGACGCCGGCGAGGTCTCTCTTGCAGTGGCACGGCAGGTCGCCGGCGCCGCCGCGCAACCCACCCTGCCCTGGAACGGGCCGCGCACCGGGCCGCACGCACAATCGGGCAAATACATCGCTATAGACGCCGAGGATTTGCGCAACGGCGGCATCCTCGGCGTCGTTGACGGTGTGCTCGAGGCGGCCAGGGTAATTGGCTGGACCGCAAAGACATTCGATTCGGAGGGGCAATCCGGGTTGCGGCTCAAGACCCTTGCGAACGCGCTTGCAAGTCGCCCTGACGGTCTCATTGTCGTGGGCGGCGACGCGCAGGCGCTGCTGCCAGGATTACAGCCATTCGCCGAGCGAAGCATCCCTGTCGTTGGCTGGCATGTTGCGGCCCAGGCAGGACGGGTAGACGGTACGCCGGTGGCGATGAATGTGTCGACGGATCCACGCGAGGTTGCGCGCGTGACCGCGCTCGCGGCGATCGCGCAGTCCGGCGGGCATCCCGGAGTCGTCATTTTCACCGACTCTAATTTCCGGGTTGCGCAAGACAAAGCCAATGCGATGGCCGCTGTCGTGCGGGCCTGCAAAACGTGCGCCTTGCTGGAAGTTCGCGACGTCCCGATTTCGCGCAGCGAGCAATTGATGCCGGCCGTAACGCGCGAGTTGCTCGCGCGTTACGGAAAGCGTTGGACTTGCGCACTGGCTATCAATGACATCTACTTCGACTACGCGGTCCCGGCGCTGACCCAGGCCGGCGTGCCGACCAGCGCCATGATCATGCTCTCGGCAGGCGACGGCAGTGACTCAGCGTTCCTGCGCATCCGGACTGGCACCTTTCAGACAGGAACGGTCGCCGAGCCCCTGTCTCTCCAGGGCTGGCAGCTTGTTGACGAGATGAACAGGCTGCTCGCGGGAGAACACGTATCGGGTTACGTGTTTCCGGTGCATCTCGTGACGGCTGCCAACGTCACCAGGGACGGCGGTGAGCGTCTCCTTTACGACCCCGCGAACGGCTATCGCGAGATCTATCGCCGCATTTGGCAACGGCCATGAAACGCCTGCTGCCCCAATCGCTCACGGCGCAATTCGCGCTGGTGGTCTCGTGCCTGGCTGCACTGGTAATCGCAGTCGGAGCCACGACCGTCTACTCGTTGACCTATTCCGCCGATGCGGTTCGCGGACTCGCCGGCGTGAAACTGCAGCGCGGAGAGGACACGCAAGCTCTGGTGCAGCGCACGCTGGCGATCGAAAGAATGGCGCTGCAGTTGTCCAACGCACGCACCGTTGACACGCTGCGAGAAACGCATCGGCATATCCTCGCGCAGCTAGAAGTCTTTGACAGCCTGGTGGACCGCCTCACCTCGTCTACGGCGAGCAACGATGTCAGTGTCGATGCGCTCGCGCTGCATCGAGCGAGCCAGCGTTTCCGAAATACAGTGAACATCGAGGCCCAGATGCGTGAGACGACGCTTGTCACGGCGGACGCGCCGGGAGCCTCTGCGCAGGCCGCTGCAACCGTGGCAGACCTCGATGAAGAGGTGCAACGCCAGGCGGACGCTCTGTCCGCCGCAGCGCGCCAGGTGGCGGACGATTTCACGCTCGACTACCGCAGAACGGTCGAAAACCTGGCGAAAGCCTCCAGGCGCCTGCGCGCGTGGGTCGTTGGAGAGGTCGCTGTCAGCCTGGTGCTCACCTGGTTGATCGTGCAGGGTTTTCTTGGTCGCCACATCGTGGCACGGCTGCGCCAGGTCAGCCACTATCTGCGAAATGGCGATCGCGACGGCGACGACAATGCACAAGCCCGTGTGCCCGTCGAGGGCGGCGATGAGATTGCCGACATGGCGCGCGCAGTCGAGCAGTTCCTCGAAGATCGCCGGGAGCGCAGACGGGCCGAGGACGCGCTCAAGCGACTCAACGCCGAACTCGAGGCGCGCGTCGCGCAGCGCACGGCCGAATTGGCGGCGGCTCTCGCGGGACAAACCGCGGAGATTGCCGAACGTCAACGTGCCGAAGCAGCCGCACGCGCCAGCGAGCACTTTCTGGACAGCATCATCGAGAACATACCGGTTTTACTGTTCGTCAAGGAAGCCGGGTCGCTGCGCTTCTTGCGGGTCAACCGGGCCACGGAGGAACTGCTTGGCTACCGGCGAGAGGAGCTGATCGGGAAATCCGTCCACGACCTGTTCCCAGCGCAACAGGCCGAATTCTTCGCGCAGATGGATCGTGCCGTGCTGGAGTCACGGCAACTCGTGGACATACCGGAAGAGACGGTTCAGACCCGTGATGGCCCACGCCTCTTGCATACCATGAAGATCCCGATCCTCGATGCGCGCGGCAAGCCACAGTTCCTGATCGGCATCTCGCGCGATATCACGGAGCAAAAGCGCGCGGAAGCCGAATTGCGTGAGAGCGAACGGCGGTACCGTGAAGCCCAGATGGCGCTGGTACGCGCAAACCGGATCACGACGATTGGGCAGCTTGCAGCCTCGATGAGCCACGAAATCAAGCAACCGGTCGCGGCAATCGTGACCAATGTGCAGACCGGGCTGATCTGGCTGGATTCTGTGCCGCCTAATCTGCCGAAGGTTCAAGAAGCGTTCGCTCGCATTTTGAAAGACGCTGAGCGAACAGCAGAAGTTCTGAACCGGATTCATGGCATCGTCGAAAGCAATCCGCCTTCCAGAGAGAGTTTGCAGATCAACGAGGTCATTGGCGAGGTGATTGCGCTGATGCGGGCTCAGGTTGCCGAGAGCGGCGTTTCGGTGCGGATGCAGCTTGCAGATGATTTGCCAACCATTGAAGGCGATCGCATCGGATTGCAACAGGTGATGCTGAATCTCGTCGTCAATGCCGTCGAAGCGATGAGCGGGCTCGGCGACGAGCGGCGCGAATTGATCGTCAATACCCGTCGCGACGAGTCCGGTGACATTCTTGTCTGCATCCGCGATTCCGGTCCAGGCCTCGCGCCAGATCACATCGACCGCATCTTCCAGCCTTTCTACACGTCGAAAGCCGGGGGAATGGGCATGGGATTATCGATTTGTCAGTCGATCATGGAAGCGCACGGCGGACGCTTGTGGGCAAGCGCCAATGCGCCACGCGGCGCCGTGTTCGAGTTCATGCTGCCGTGCACACAGAATAGGATAACGAATTAACCGGATGTCGGTTCCCCGGCGGAAGGATCGTCGCCGCGCTGCAGCATGCAGGCGATTCCACGCCCGGTCTTGTTCCGCTGGCCAACGCGCGTTCGTTGAACGGTTTATCGCGCTATATAATTTCGATGACGCGACGGGTCTTCCGCGTCGCGGTGCGTGCATTCATCCGAACAATTGCGAATGGACCGGTTTCGTTTCCGCAACTGGCAGACGGCAATTACGATGCTCGTATTGGCGTCGCTCATTTTCGTCGCCGATACCGTCACGGTCCCCGAAATCGCCGTAGCCACGCTGTATGTGCTCGTCGTGCTGCTGTCAGCAAGATCCGGATCGACCCGGGCGGTACTGTGGGTGGGCGCCGGATGCATCGCGCTTTCCGCGATCAGCTGGATCCTCACGCAACCGGGCGGTCCGGCCATCGAGGGGATCATCAACGAATCCATCAGCATCATCACGATTGCGCTGGTGACGCTCCTCATGTTTCGCAATGTGCGGACCGAGCAGAAGCATCGATATCAGGCAAGCCTGCTGGATCTGACCCGCGATGCCTTCATTACCTGGGACATGAACGGGAAGGTGCTCTACTGGAACAGTGGCGCGCAAGCGCTGTACGGCTTCGACCGCCAGGCAGTCCTGGGCAAGGTCGTGCACACGGTGCTCAACACCGAATTCGCCATACCCCTCGAACAGATGATCGACCGGCTGCTTCAGCACGATAGCTGGGAAGGCCAGTTCGTCCGACGTCGGGCCGACGGCGCCATTTGCATCGTAAGCGCCCGCCTGACGCTGCAGCGCGATGCGGCCGGCCGCCCTTCGATGGTTCTGGAAACGAACAACGACATTACCGAGCGCGTGCGCCTGGAAGATGCGCTCGAGCAGGCGCGCTCCGACCTCTTCCGGATGAACCGCGTACTCGTCCTTGGCGAGATGACAGCGTCCATCGCGCACGAGATCAAACAGCCGATTGCCGCGATGATGACCAGCGCCACCGCGGCGCTGAACTGGCTCGGTCACGATCCGCCGGCCACGCACAAGGCGGCGCAGGCCGTTGCGCGGATCGTCAACGATGGCAACCGCGCGGTCGAGGTGCTCGCTCGTGTACGCTCGCTCGTCAAGAAGGCGCCGCCGCGCCTGGAGCGCTGGAATTTGAACGAGGCGGCAAAAGAAGTGACCGCGCTAACTCAGGCCGATATCGCGCGTAACCGCATCCGGCTCATTGAGGAAATCGAAGATGTCCCCGTTTTTATCGACGGCGATCGCGTCCAGGTCCAGCAGGTACTCATCAACCTGATCGTGAACGGCATCGATGCAATGCGCGACGTTGACGATAGACGCCGCGAACTGACGGTCGCCACAGGCGTCGATCCCGAAGGGCATGCGTTCGTCGAGGTGCGCGACACGGGTGCCGGCATACAAGGCGGAGAATCCGCACGCCTGTTCGAATCGTTTTATACGACGAAACCGGAAGGGATGGGCATGGGCCTCGCGATCTGCAAGTCCATTGCTCAGGCGCACGGCGGACGCATCGACGTGGGGCCGAACGCGCCGCGCGGGGCCGTGTTTCGGCTGACCGTGCCGATTGAACGACATGAATGCACATCGGCTGTGCCAGAGCCGTGATGGCTCCGCGGTAAGGGCAGAGCCCGCGCAAAACTGCATTCGCACATTTGCCCCTGCCCTGGTTATCGGCGTGCCATACTAAAGCGCCTCTTGCTCGAACAGGCCACGACGCGCGTGCGACAGGCACGCCAGATAGCGCAGACCTCGCCCGGGCCTACCAAGGGACTTTCCATGGTTACCGATCGGCATGTTCCGTCCAGCGCAAGCGGAATTCGTAGCTCGACCGTTTTCGTCGTCGACGATGAGGAGTCCATCCGTCTCGCGTTGCGCGACCTGCTGGAGTCGGTCGGGTATTGCGTCGAAACGTTCGGCTCCGTCCGGGAATTCCTCGATTTCCGCAAACCCGGCGGGCCCAGTTGTCTTGTACTCGACGTAAGGCTGAAGGGGGAAAGCGGATTGGCATTCCAGCAGGCGATGGCGCGCGACGGACTCCACATGCCGGTGCTTTTCATGACCGGTCATGGCGACATGGAAATGTCGGTGCGAGCAATGAGAGCTGGCGCATTCCATTTCTTCCCGAAGCCGTTTCGCGACCAGGACATGCTTGATGCGATTTCCGAGGCCCTCTCGAAGGACGCGCGACGCCTCGAAACTGAGCAAGGCCTCACGGCGCTACGCGCAGCCTACGACTCGCTAACGCCTCGCGAACGAGACATCCTGGCGCTGGTCGTTCGCGGCCTGCTGAACAAACAGATCGCCGCACAGCTCAACGTAAGCGAAATCACCGTGAAAATACATCGGGGGCAGTTGATGAAAAAAATGAATGCGCATTCGCTTGCGGATCTCGTGCTCAAAGCCGCTGCGCTCGATATCGGCCCGAAGCCTGGGGAGCCGCATACCTGAGGTGTCTGTTCTGTAGATGCCCAAGGCATTCCGGATTCCGGATCAAACCCCGATGTTCTCGAGTTCGCGCTTAAGAACCGTGGCGTCCACCGGTTTATCGAGGAGCGCGACTGCCGCGCTTGCCTGCACCCGCAACCTTAAGGCGTCACTCGGGAATGCGCTGACGAAGATCGTTGGTGGCGCTGTGCCCAGCGCCACGAGTCGATCGAGCAACTCCAGGCCGCTCATGCCGGGCATGCGGATATCGGAAATCAGAACGCCGTCCTCGGTGCGCAAGCGGGAAGTGCGCGCGGCCAGGTACTCATCCGGCGCAGCGAAAACCTGCGTCGGATAGCCGAGCGATTGCACCAGACTCTCCATTGCGAGGCGCGAGGATTCGTCGTCGTCTACGATCCACACGGTCCCCGGAGCCCGGCCCGCGGGCGAAGCGCCAGTTTGACGGCTTGAGGGCATGAGTTCTCTGCCGAAGTACCCGTCAATCCAATCTATCTGGCCCCGAGCGGCTTGTCCATCATACGGACGTATGTCGCACTATCCCTTCCGGAACGCCGTTGAGCGAGGCGCCTGGCATGGCATTGCGGCTCGCCTCGTACCATCGACGCCATTTCAGATCACCTGAGACCGTTCGTCACTGAAACGACACTTGCCCACTTTTCGTCCATTCCCGGAATCCGCGGTCATGACTAGCGGAAACTACGAGTGCGAGCAGCGGCGTTCAAAGGCATTGCGCATCCGGCCCATGATCACGGCACTGACAATCAGGGTTAAATACAGCGTGACGAGATCGTGACGCAAAGCGTTGAGGGCAGCTTGATGGACCGCGAGCGTCGCATCGACAGGCGGAAGCACGCGGCTCATTCCCTCCACGGCTCGCATCATCCGGATAAAGCCCGCAGCGGACAACAGCGGCAACGAGACAACGAGCGCCAGCAGCACGGGCTTCAGGCGACGGGCCCACGCATAGTGGCGCAACCTGAACCACAGTCCGAGGCACCCGTGTATCCAGCCGGGTGCAAGCAGCGCAAGTTGCAGACCCTGCGTACCGCTCGTGAGCAGCACGACAATGACGCGCTCGTAGTCAGGCTCGAAGCCGTAGAGCGACGACGCGAGCCGGGTCGTCACCGCATGGCGGATGAGCAGCAGTGGCAGGCTGAGCCCTGCCCAGAGGCGGATCCATTCGGCGGGCGGCAATGCCCAGTGGCGCCGCCCGTATAGCGTATGCAACGCCAACGCAAAATGCAGAGAGGCAGCGCCATACAGCGCGATCGTTCCAGGCACGCTGCGCCACAGCCGCAGCGCGAGTACGAGTCCACGGCCGGCCAGGTCGAGTGACCAGATCCCGAGCGCGTGATTGACCAGATGAAGAAACAGCCAGGTCAGCATCACCAGGCCGGACCCGAGTTGTAACCGGCGCAGAATGGATTGCCACCGGATTCTCACTTCGCTGGTTGGGCGAGCGTCTCCCCGGAAGCCTCTCACTTCAGCCTCCAGCGCGTGATGCGCGACATGCGGCGAGCAGGTAACGCCACGGCACGCGCGGTTCCCGCAGGTTTGCTGATGCGCCCGCGTATCCGGACCGACGCGCTCGCCGCCGCCGGCCGGTGGGGGGCGCTGTCATTCCCGTACGCCTGGCGAAGAAGAAGCGAGTCGGCGAATCGCTGTAACGCCAATATCGAACCGCATACGCTTTGGTATTCCTCATGGCCAATCCGGCCATCGAGGATAACCGTCAATCCCGAAGCACGGGCCATGCCGATGATGTCCATTTCGTTTGCTCCATTGCATGTTCCACACATGCAATACCGGGAACAAACGCCGTTTATTTCACAATTCGACGCTACCCGTGAAGGCCCTTGCGCGGTGAAGGCTGGACTGCGAAGTCACGTGCCCGATCGACCGCCCGCTCCATGATCGACGCGCGGCGGGAGGTTACTGAACGTCGCAAGCCATATTCAACGCGATCGCTTTGCGCCGGGCGGCCACATGTCAATGTCCCGTCGAGCATGGGCTCGCGCGCGGCGCCCAACGTCTCGCTGTTCGTAGCCAGCAAGATCGCCAGGGCGCGGACATCGCATCCTTACGGATCAGTGCCAGAGTAGCGCGATCAGGATGATGATGGGGATCGGTACACCCAGCAGGTAGAGAAGAATCGAGCGCATAGCTGTCTCCAGACCGGTTCGGTAAAGGTAGGTGCCCCGCTGCGTCAGAATTCACGCATGCGGCCGCCGATCGTCGCCATGAGGCTGGCGGCGAACGCGCCCAAGAGCAGGGAAACAAAAAGCCACAACGTGACGTGTATGGTTGCCTTGCGCGCCTCATCCGCAGCCGCGCGCGCCGCGTTGGTTGCCTGGCCGGCTTTCTCCTGCAGCCGCGACCACGTGGTCAAGACCCGGGCGCGAGCGTCGGTTGGCGCAAGTCCTGTCCTTCGGGCGACGAGTCTGGCGACATAGTCACTATCGTCCGGTGCCAGTGCTCCGGTGCCTGAGAGACTGTTGAGAAAGATTCGCGCGATCTCCTGCTTCTGCTCGACCCTCGCGAACGCCGCTCCGGCACTCTGATCATCTGGCAGACTGGCTCCAGCCGGCGGACGCAGCATTCCGTCGATCAGATACCCTATCGGCCAGGTCCGGTAAGCAGCAAGCCCATCCCCACGCGAGAGCGAGCCAAAGCCCAGCGCGGTCGGCACGCCCGCTTGCGCCGCCTCTCCCGCCGCCACGTCTCTCGCCCCTTCTCGCACAACGCCGGTAACGGCAGATGCAACGACTACGGCAGACAGAAGTGTGGCGAGCGCCCAGGCGATAAAGCCGTGGGCGGTGTCCCGGAAATGCGTTTCGTCGACGCTGACGTCGGGCCAGTGACGACGCAGACGGCCAGCCAGATAGCCCCCGAGTCCAGCGGACATCACTTGAGTCACGCAGATCCAGATGATGGCCGCAAACCCAAAAGTTTTCGCATGCGCACCGCTTCCAGGCCACGGCGAGAGCGACGAAAGTCCGAGGCCGGTGCCGAGCGTGAGCAGAATGAGAGAAAAGGCCGCGATGGCCACCGCGCCGGCGAAGATCGCAGCCCATGAAACTGCGCCTTGCCCGCGCGCGTACGGCGGTTGGGTGCCACGCGCCGTCGCGAAATCCGTGTGCAGATGATCCGTCTCTTCCATGACGCCTCCTCTCCAGGTCGAGTGCCCGTGCCGGACATGCACCAGGCGCGGCCACACCGGGACAGCAGAAAGCGTGCCGCGTCCACCGAGCCGCAAACGCAGCGAAGACGACCGGGAAACAATCGAATTGGACGTGGGCCGATAGAAACACATGGCCGGCCGCTGCCATCAGCGAGCGCGCAACGGCTGCACGCCTGGAGGTGTTCACGCACACATCATTCGTACGCGGCGTCAACTGGATCTATCTGCCGTCGGGCGTCAGACTGCTCAGCACGTTGCTGGTTGGTGTCGATGGGTTCCTTGGTCTGCTGCTTGCCGGACTACTCGTGGACTTTCTCTACTGGTTTCCCCACGATCCGGTTCGGGCGACCGCGGGAGCGATCCTTGGGTCACTGGCGCCGTATCTCGTCTACCGGCTTGCGCTGGAATACTATGACCTGCGTGCAACGCTGACCAATCTCACGCCGAAGCGGCTCCTCATCCTTGCGGTTGCTTATTCGGTAGCAAATCCGCTGTTCCATCATTTATGGTTTGCGCTGACCGGTGCGACGAAGGAATGGTTCGAGAGCTTTTTCAGTATGTTCGTGGGTGACCTGACGGGCACGCTGATCTTGCTGTACACGATGAAGGGAATTTTGGCCCTGTTGCCGAAACAACGGAGTAGTTCACGTATGTCGAACGGCATGTTCAACATCCAGCTGGCGCTAAACAGGGCATATGACAATCAGTCAGCACGCCTCGAAACATAATTTTTCGCCACTATGATATGCCGTGACCTCGGACCGTTCATGCAAGCGGCAGTGGCCATCGATTTACCTGCACGGCGATGAAGTCAAGCGCGCGCGCCAGATCGGCCACGCTCTCATGGCGCGCAAGTGACCTCGACCGGGCGGCCCATCCGCTTCGAAGTCCGAACGGTTGACACGCCAGTTCCTGCTTTCTTGACTACACTCCTCTTCAGCCAGGCCCGCGAAAGCTCACCGTGCGGGTCCGGTGCAGCGTCAATCTCATCGACCACGTTATGCGCCGTGACGCAAATCGTCGCGACGCGCGGCATCCAAAGGAACATTGCGCATGCGCATCGAACGGATTCGCACGGCATTGCTGGGGCTCTTCGTCGCCGTGCTGACGAGCGTGAGCCACGCGCAATACACGAGCGACTGGCTCGCAAACACGTTCGGCACGCTTTCTGCGCATGTCGGCAACGGCGCGCGATCGATGTGGGTCGCGCCGGAAGGCGTCATCTACACATCGTCGCGCTGGGACGAACAGGCGGGCGGCATAGCGATCTATCGGAACGGCGCGACGCTCGGCACCATCGGCACGCATGATGAATTTCAGGGCGGCGCGATCACCGGCAACGCGACGTCGATCTTCGTTGCGCTCGGGTATAACCGGACGTTCGGCAGCGGCTCGGTGGGCCGCTATAGCCGCAGCACGAACGCACGCGATCTTCGCATCGCCGTGAGCACGTGGACCGGGCTCCCCAACGCGGATGTGATCACTGGACTCGCGACGGCCGGCACGCTGCTCTACGCCAGCGACTTTTACGGCAACCGTGTGCGCGTCTATACGACCGAAGGCGTCTGGCACCGCGACATCGCCGTGACGCAGCCCGGCGCGCTAGCGATCGACAGCGCGGGCAACCTGTGGGTCGCGCGCAAGAACGCGGGCGTCGTGGTCCAGTTCAGCCCCGCTGGCGCTCCACTGAGCACGATCCAGATGGCGGTGCTCGCGCGCCCCTCGGCGCTCGACTTCGACGCGTCGACGAACCAGTTGCTGGTTGGCGACGAAGGGCCCGACATGAACATCAAGATTTACACGCTGGCCGGCGTGCCGGCGCAGGTCGGAACGTTCGGCGTGCAACATGGCTATCTGGACACCACGACGGGCATCAAGGGGCAAGTCGGCGACAAGCGCTTCACGCGCGTCGCGGGCATCGGCAAGGATACGGCCGGCAATCTGTACGTGCTCAACAATGCGTGGGGCGGCGACTGGGACCTCGGGCGCAACGGCAGCACCGACATTCACGCATACAGCCCAACGGGGACGCTGCAATGGACCTTGCAGGCGCTCAATTTCGAGGCCGTCGCCGCGCCGGATCCGGCGACCGACGGTGCCTATTTCTACAGCGGCAACGCCGTCTATACGGGCATTGCAGGCGGCATTTTCGTTGCGAACACAATCGATCCGTTCACCTGGCCCGCCGATGCGCGCCTGAACATGAACGACTATCAACGCGGCCAGCATTTCGCGCAGCTCGTGCTCGTGGGCGGCAACCGTATTCTCGTCGCGTCCGGACAGAACCCCGACACCTTCAACCTCTACCACTTCAATGCGTCGAGCGGCTACGTCGCCATTCCGGACGGCTCGATTCCGGGCAAGCCGTTCAACACGAATCTCAAGGTAACGGCTGGCTTCGCGATCGACGGCCACGGCGACATATGGGCCGGGCTCGATCGCACCAACCACATTTACCACTATCCCCTCGCGGGCTTCGACGCGAACGGCAAGCCGTCATGGGGCGCGGCCACGGCGATCCCGATCCCGCGCGCCGTACTGCCGCTCACGAGGATCATCTATCAGTCGGACAGCGACACGATGATCCTCGCGCAGGGCATTTCGGATAGTTGGGATTGGACGGCGATGAACGGACACATCGCCGTCTACCACGGCTGGCAGGCCGGCAATACGGAAGCGCCCAACCCTGTGATCGACCTCACGGCCGCGAACCCGAAATCGATTGCGGCGGCCGGACATTATCTGTTCGTCGGCTACGTGCATACGGTGCCGAACATCGACGTATTCGATCTCGACACAGGCCGTCTGGTCACGACCTTGACCAACTCGAACGCACCGGCGATGGACGTCGGCAACGACGTGGATTCGATGTACGGGATTCGCGCGTACCTGCGATCGAGCGGCGAATACGTAATTACGAAAGACAACTACAACGGAACAAGCGTCGTCGTTTACCGATGGCGTCCGTGACACAACGACCGGAACGAGCGCGAACGACCGTCGCCATGACGGCTCGATCAGCGCCTGGATGCGTTCCGCCTGCCGTGGATCGACCGCGGTTGCAGACGATCATGTGCAGATCCCCCCGGCCATCGACGGAAAATGCCGACTGGCTCGAGCGCTTGCGCCGAAGGCGCGCCGCCGCGCAACCCGACTTGCCCTGGCACTCGCGTGCTGGGGTATGCCCTCGTCATGCGGGGTCACGGCGCGCGTCTTGCGTGCGCAACGCCGTGGCGAATCGGGCCGGCTCCCAGTTCTCGCCCAGCGCGCGTAGCATGAGCCCCTGCTGGCTTTCAGGTGCCAGGCCACCCACGGGCGGGTCACGGTCCAGATTCGTGGGAAACGGGTAACCCTCCGCGCACGCAGCAATGGCCGCGAGCGCCGCGGCATCGCCGAGCCGCCCGTTCGTGCGATGCTCGCGCAGCACGGGGTAAATCGCTTCGCACATGGCTGCGCGGTCGAGCGCTTCCATCGCACGCCCCATCGCCGACGACACCTGCAGCAGGTTCGCCATGCGCTGCACGTCGGCGGTTCGGTTCGCACCCGCCGCATGAAAAAGCGCGGGATTGAAAAACACGGCATCGCCCTTTGTCAGCGGCAGCTGCACGCAATGCGCTTCGAAATACTCGCGGAAATCGGCGCGCCGCCATGCAAGATACCCCTCGGCATAGCGCTGCGAAAACGGCAGGAGCTTCGTGGGCCCGCTCTCGACCGGCATGTCGCAATGCGCCACCGCGCCCTGGAGCGTGAGCAACGCGGACATGCGATGCACATGCGCCGGATAGCGCTGTGCCGATTCGATCGTCTGGAATCCCAGGTGATAATCACGGTGCGCCTCCTGCGCCATGCCGCCCGGACGCACCACGTTGACCTGCGAAGTCATCTGATAGCACGGCCCGAGCCATGCCTCGCACACGGCCATGAGCGGCAGGTTCGCAAAGTAGTCGACGAATACGGCGGGCGCCCGCAGGCAAAGCTTCTGCTGCGCGTTCCAGATACGATCGTTTGCGCCGGCTTTCGCAAAGTGGTCGGCACCGCTCGATCCCTGCTCCCGTTCGGCCCGGACGATGGCTTCGAAAACGGCGGTCGCCTCGTCTATCGGCTGCGTGCTGGCGTAGGCGCGTTCGAGCACCAGCACGCCCGCGCCGTCGCGCAGCACACGCGCCCACTCGGCCTGCAAAAGCAGGCGCTGCGCTGCGTCGTCAAGCACGCTTTCAAGATCGCGGCAGTCGTACACGGGAATGCACTGCCTCACTTCGGCGGCGAAACGCAACGGACCGCCTTCGTCGTGCAACTGGTTCACGAATGCCTCTAGCGAGCATTCGCGCTCCAGGTACCATTGCCGCCCCCGTTCCGGCGCGTGTGTCTCGTGCTGATCCATGTGTCCGCCTCCGTTTTGCCTCGAGGATAGCGTCGGTAACCGGCGTCCGGGACGCTCTAAGCGTCAGCATAAACACTTCGGGGCGGGAAGGTCTGTCACGCTGCGCGCGAGTCGGGTTGCGATCGGCGCCACGCGCATCACTCCAGCGGGAAGCCGTCCTTGAAGGTCTGCCGCAAGAATTCCGCAAAGCGTTTGACCGCGCGCGGCACCTGCGCCCCATAGGGCCGCACGACATGGAGCTGCGAAGCGAATGCGTCCACCGGCCGCCAGTTGGGCAGGAGCACGACCAGCTTGCCGGCCCGCAAGGCCGCCTGCGCGCTGAAGTCGGGCAACAGCGCAATACCCAGATGTTCGAGCGCCGCGTCGCGCAGTGCCTCGCTGTTGTTCGCGGAGAACGGGCCGTTCACCGTTACGGTCTCACGCGCGCCATCCACGCGGCGGCCAATCTTTTCGAACGACCACACGCCCGCGCCCAGCGTGCGCGGATAGTACAGACAGTCGTGCTGCGCGAGATCGGCGGGCGTTTGCGGCGTGCCGCGCTGCTTGAGGTAAGCGCGCGTGGCGACGATGACCGAGCGTGTGTCGCACAGTTTCCAGGCCACGTGGGTTTCCGGTACGTGCGCGCTATGGCGGATGGCGAGATCGAACCCTTCGCTCGCAATCGATGTAAGCCGGTCGGACAGCTCCAGTTGCACGCGCACTTCCGGATGGGCGCGCGAAAACTGCCCGAGACGCGGCACTAGTTGCTGGCGCGCAAACGCAACGGGTGCCGTCACGCGCACCGTGCCGCGCGCCACGTCGGCCATTTCGCGCACGCTCGCGAAGCTCGCCGCGATGCTCTCGAACTCCGCGCGCGTGTCCTCGACGAGCCGCAGCCCCGCTTCCGTGAAGCGCACGCTGCGCGTGGTGCGCTGCACCAGAGGCACGCCCGCCACGCGCTCCAGCTCGGCAATGCGCTGGCTCATGGCCGCCTTGCTCACGCCCAGGCGCGCCGCGGCCGCGGTGTAGCTGCCTTGCGCGGCCAGCACGTTCAACCAGTGCAGATGCGTCCAGAGCGCCTCGATTCGCTGCGTATCCATCGATGAAATGCCCGCTTCAAATGTCGTGATCAATAGCGTGTACCCACGCCGATACTAGCATCGCCGGCCCAAATCTTTCACGACCTGCACCATCGATTGTTCATCAACGAAAACAATCAATTCAGCGCCGGAGTCTGTTCCGGCTCCTTCGAGCTACGTAAACTGGACGGCACGCACTCACCAGACGAGGAGATGACATGCAGGCCTACACCGATTCCGCAGACGTGATCCACTTTATCGGCGGCAAGACCGAGCGCGGCGTGGGCGACCGCACCCAGGCGATCTTCAATCCCGCGACCGGCGTCGCGGCTCGCCGCCTCGTGCTGGGTGAAGTCGCCGATGTGGACGCCGCCGTGGCGAGCGCGAAAGCCGCGTTCCCAGAGTGGCGCGACACGCCGCCCATTCGCCGCGCGCGCGTCATGCTGCGCTTTCTCGAACTGATGAACCGCCACAAGGACGAACTTGCGGCCATCATCACCGCGGAGCACGGCAAGGTGTTTGCCGATGCGCAAGGCGAAGTCGCGCGCGGCATCGACGTAATCGAATTCGCCTGCGGCATTCCGCAACTGCTCAAGGGCGACTACACCGAGCAGGTCTCCACGGGCATGGACAACTGGACCGTGCGCCAGCCGCTGGGCGTGGTGGCGGGCATCACGCCGTTCAATTTCCCCTGCATGGTGCCGTGCTGGATGTTCCCGGTTGCGCTCGCCGCGGGCTGCACGTTCGTCCTCAAGCCCAGCGAGCGCGACCCTTCGGCGTCGCTCTTCATGGCGCGCCTGCTCAAGGAAGCCGGCTTGCCCGACGGCGTGTTCAACGTCGTGCAGGGCGACAAGATCGTGGTCGATGCCCTCCTCGCACACCGCGACGTGAAGGCCGTGAGCTTCGTGGGCTCCACGCCGATCGCGAACTACATCTACGAAACCGGGGCGAAGCACGGCAAGCGCGTACAGGCGCTGGGCGGCGCGAAGAACCACATGGTCGTGATGCCCGACGCAGACATGGATCAAGCCGTGGATGCGCTGATCGGCGCGGGTTACGGCTCGGCGGGCGAGCGTTGCATGGCGATCTCGGTGGCGGTGCTGGTGGGCGACGTGGCCGACAAGATCATGCCGCGACTCGCCGAACGCGCACGCACGCTCAAGGTGAAAAACGGCATGGAAGCCGATGCGGAAATGGGCCCGATCGTCACGAAGCAGGCACTGGAGCGCATCGAGGGCTATATCGCGAGCGGCGTGGAAGAAGGTGCGACGCTCGTGGTCGACGGGCGCGGCCTGAAGGTGCCGGGCCATGAAAATGGCTTTTTCACGGGCGGCACGCTGTTCGACCACGTCACGCCTGAAATGCGCATCTACAAGGAAGAGATCTTCGGGCCGGTGCTTGCCTGCGTGCGCGCGAAGGACTTCTCCGAGGCCGTGCAGTTGATCAACGACCACGAGTTCGGCAACGGCGTGGCCTGTTTCACGCGCGACGGCAACGTGGCACGCGAGTTCGGCCGCCAGATCGAGGTGGGCATGGTGGGCATCAACGTGCCGATTCCGGTGCCGATGGCATGGCACGGTTTCGGCGGCTGGAAGCGCAGCCTGTTCGGCGACATGCACGCGTATGGCGAGGAAGGCGTGCGCTTCTATACGAAGCAGAAGTCGATCATGCAGCGCTGGCCCGAGAGCACGGAGAAAGGTGCGGAATTCACGATGCCGGTGGCGAAGTAAGCGGCAAGGCGAAACCATCAACGAAAAGCCCACTTCATGTGGGCTTTTTGATTTTTCCGGGCGCCGTGCAAAACCCGGCCGCATCTCCTCAGCTTTCGTGGAGTTGCGCTTGCTCCGGATCGGCGCCAAGCATGCGCGAGACGTCGGCAACGAGTGCATCCACGGCCACGCGTACCTTCGAAGGCATGTGCCGCGCCTTCTGCCGCACGACGTGGACTTCGTCGCCCAGCACGGTGTTGCTGTCCATCACGAGTTCGAGGCGGCCGTCGCGCAAATACGGGCCCATGAGCCAGCACGGCAACCACGCGAGACCGGCGCCGCCGGCGGCCGCGTCGGCAATCGCCAGCAGGTCGTCGAAGCACAGCCGCGACGCGAGCCGGCACTCCTGCACGTCGCCGCCCGGGCCGCGCACGCGCCAGACCGCATTCTGACCGGCTCGGCCATACGCGATACCGGTGTGCGTGGCGAGCGCCGCGACGTCCGCGGGCTTGCCGTGGCGCGCGAGATACGCAGGCGAAGCGCAAATGCCCATGTGCTGCACGCCGAGCCGGCGCGCGACGAGCGTGCCGTGATCGGGCAGCGCGCCGATGCGCACGGCCAGATCAAAGCCGTCTTCGACGAGATCGGCCACGCGGTCGCTGAACGACAGTTCGACGTTCAGGCGCGGGTGCTGCTCCACGAGCCGCCGCACCACGGGCGCCACGCACTGGCGCCCGAACAGCACCGGCGCGGTGATGCGCAGGCGTCCCGACGGCTCACGCCGGCCGTGTTCGAACGCGGCTTCCACGGCGCCCAGCTCGCCCAGCACGCGACGGCACTGTTCGTAGTAGGCATGGCCTTCGTCGGTGAGACTCAGGCTGCGCGTGGTTCGCTGCAGCAGGCGCACGCCCAGACGCTGCTCGAGCCGCGCCACGATCTTCGCGACCGCCGAGCGCGTCACGCCCAGGCGCTCGCCGGCTGCCGAGAAACTGCCCGCATCCACCACGTCCACGAATTCGGCTACGCCGCTCAAGCGATCGCTCATTTCCTCACTTCCTTTTTGTATCCGTAGCAGCGACAGTTGTCATCCACAATCTCACCAATGTCGCCTTGCAAGCAACACTACCATAAGGGCTCCCACTCGTACTGGAGCAGTCAATGAAGGCATGGAAACTGAAGGCCGGGAGCGGCTATGGCGCACTCGCGCGCACGGACTTCACGCCGCGCACGCCCGGCGCGCACGACGTGGTCGTGAAGATTCACGCGGCTTCGCTCAACTATCGCGACCTGATGTTCGCGCGCGGCGATTACCTCGGTCTCGGCGATGCCCCGCTCGTGCCGGTCGCCGACGGCGCGGGTGAAGTGGTCGAAGTCGGCGCGGCCGTCACGCGCTTCAAGCCGGGCGACCGCGTGATCAACACGTACTTCCCGCACTGGGCGGACGGCGCTCCCGCGCCGTCCAAAGTGCGCGAGTCGGCGGGCGCGCAATTCGACGGCGTGCTCGCCGAGCGTTTCGTCGCCACGGAAAGCTCGCTCGTCGCGATTCCGGCGCACCTGAGCTACGAGGAAGCCGCGACGATTTCGTGCGCCGGCGTCACGGCCTGGAACGCGATCTTCGCCGATGGCCACGCGCTGCCCGGCGCGACGGTGGCGCTGCTCGGCACCGGCGGCGTATCGATCTGGGCACTGCAACTCGCCCACGCGGCCGGACTGCGAACCATCATCACTTCGTCGAGCGATGCGAAACTCGAACGCGCCCGCGCGCTGGGCGCGAGCGAGACGATCAACTATCGTTCGCACCCCGAGTGGCAGGACGAAGTGCTGCGTCTGACCGGCGGCGAAGGCGCGGATATCGTCGTGGAGGTGGGCGGACGCGATACGCTGCCGCGCTCGGTCGCCGCTACGAAGATGGGCGGGCTCGTTTCCATCATCGGCGGCGTGACGAGTTTCGCAGGGCCGGAGCTTGGGCTGCTGTCCGTGATCGGCGGCATGAAGCGGCTGCACGGCATCATGGTCGGCAGCCGCGCGATGCTGGAGGACGTTACGCGGCTGGTGGCGGCGCAACAGATCCGCCCCGTGGTGGATCGCGTGTTCGGCTTCGATGAAGCTCCCGAGGCTTATGCGTGGCTCGAGGCCGGCAAGCACTTCGGGAAGGTGGTCATTCGCGTGGCTTGATGCGTTAGCTCGAACGACCGCTAACCGTGTACGGTTAGCGGCGCGTGGTCGGCGTCATGACGCGACATGAAGCTCAGCGAACGGCAGCGTCGCGTTCGATAAATGCGCGCACGACATCGTCGAAGTTCGCATCGAAAACGAAGCCGAGCGAGCGCGCATACGTCGCCGAGAAGTTGCCGGGCCAGGAGTTGACGATCTTCTCGATGGCAGGGTCGCGCTCGAAGCGCACGCGCCCCGCCACGGCGTCGCCTGCGATGCGGCGCAGCGAATCGAGCATTTCGCTCACGGTCACCGAAAGCCCCGGCATATTGATGACGCGCCCTTCGCTCAGGCGTTCGGCGGGCAACTCGTGACCATGCACGAGGTTTTCCACGGCCCGGTCCGGCGACATGAGCCAGAGCAGCGTATCGGGCGCGACAGGGCACACCGCATCCATGCCGTTGATCGGCTCGCGGATGATGCCGCTCGCGAAGCTCGACGCGGCGCGGTTGGGCTTGCCAGGGCGCACCACGACGGTAGGCATGCGCAGGCTGCGTCCGTCGAGAAAGCCGCGCCGGCTGTAGTCGGCGAGCAGCAGGTCCGAGAGCGCCTTCTGCGTGCCATAGGAACTCCTGGGCGACCAGACGTGCGTGTCTTCGACCGTCGGCGGCAGATCGCCGCCGAACACGGCGACCGAACTCGTCATCACGAAACGCGCACGCGTTTGCAGCGCGCGAATGCGCTCGAAGAGCGCGCGCGTGGCGTCGAAGTTGATCGTCATGCCCAGGTCGAATTCCTGCTCGGCCTGGCCCGACACGATTGCCGCGAGATGGAACACGCTGGCCGTGCGAGGGCCGATCAGGGCTTCGATCTGACTGGTGTCGCTGATGTCGCCGGTGAGTACTTCGACGCGCGCGTCGTCGATACCTTCGAGCGCGACCACGTCGAATGCGCGAATCTTCGCGATGCGTTGCGCACGGCCATCGGGGCCGGTCAGCTCGCCGCGCGCGAGCAGTGTCCGAATCAGGCGTTGGCCCAGAAAACCGGCGGCGCCGGTCACCACGATTTCCATCGTCGTCTCCTTCGTTCTATGGGATGGCGGCGGACCGCTCCGTCAAAAGTTGTATGATGATCTTACCTTTTGACGAAACCCGCAAGTGCGCGATGTGCTTCGCCGCACCCAGGCGTGGCATGCGCGTGCCCTGCGCCAGCGGGGGCTGGGCGCCTAAGCGATGGTGACATCGTGTGCCTCCTTGCGCGCCTGGCTGCGCGTTCCCAATGGCCTGATGAATGAAGTTGGCCGCGAAGCGGCGAAGGAATGGGGGAGTTGCGACAGGCAGTTAGTTGCACTCTTACGGGATTGATCACCATCGGCTTGACACCGGGCTGCCACGCGATACAGCGCGTGTTCTGTATCCTGCGATTACAGGCTATGGTTTGTATTTCGTCTTTACAACGTATAAACTGTATTCGACTACGCCGCGCCCCCGCCTGCCCAACCAGCTCGATCTGTGGATGAACGGCCTGCCCGTGGGCTACTGGGAGAGTGCGCGCGGCAACGAACGCCTGACGTACCTCGACAGCTGGATCGACGACGAGCAAGGCCGCCCGCTTTCGCTTTCGCTGCCGTTCACGCCCGGCAACCTGCCGTACCGCGGCCCGCTCGTGACGGACTACTTCGACAATCTGCTGCCCGACAGCGACCGCATCCGCAGACGCATCGCCGCGCGCTACCAGACCGGCGGCACCTCGCCTTTCGAACTGCTCGCCGCGCTCGGCCGCGACTGCGTGGGCGCGCTGCAGATCCTTCCCGCAGGAGAAGCGCCCACCGGCCTGCGGGCCATCAAGGGACGCGCGCTGAGCGAAGCGGAGATCGCGCAACTGCTGCGCGAAACCACGGCCGCACCGCACGCCGGAGAGCGCGAAACCGTGGACAGCCTGCGCCTCTCGATTGCCGGGGCGCAGGAAAAGACCGCGCTGTTGCGTCATGGCGGACAGTGGCTGCTTCCCGAAGGGAGCACGCCGACCACGCACATCCTGAAGCTGCCGCTCGGTCTCGTCGGCAACATGCGCGCCGACATGCGCACCTCGGTGGAAAACGAATGGCTGTGCACGCAGATCATCGCCGCCTACGGTTTGCCTGTCGCGCCGTGCGAGATCGCGCAGTTCGAGGAAGTGAAAACGCTAGTCGTGGAGCGCTTCGACCGGCGCCTTTCCCGCGACGGCAAATGGATCGTGCGCCTGCCGCAGGAGGACCTCTGCCAGGCCACGGGCACGTCCGGGCTCGCCAAATACGAAGCCGACGGCGGCCCCGGCATCGACGCGATCATGCAAGTGCTCGACGGCTCCGCGCAGGCCGCGGCAGACCGCCGCCACTTCTTCGTCACGCAGATCGTTTTCTGGCTGCTCGCGGCAACGGACGGCCACGCGAAGAACTACAGCATCGCGCTGCTGCCCGGCAGCGAGTACGCGGCCACGCCGCTCTACGACGTGTTATCCGCCCACCCCATCATCGGCCGCGGCCGCAACCATATCGCGCCGCAGCGCGTGAGTCTCGCGATGGCCGTGCGGGGGCGCAACCGGCACTACCGCGTCGAGGAGATCTATCCGCGCCACTGGATCGCGCAAGGTCAGCGCGTGGGATTCGCCGCGCAGGACGTCGAGCAGATGCTCGCGGACGTGGCGGCCCGCACGCCTCGCGTGATCGAAGCGGTCTCGGAACGGATTCCTGCAACGTTCCCCATGGACGTGGCCGAAGCCGTGTTCGCGGGCATGCGCAGGCTCGCGACCAGGCTCGGCTGCTGAGAATTTAGCCGCCAGCAAGCGCTTCGTCATCGATTGCACGCGTGAGGAGACTGAGAAAGGCCTGCATGGCTTGCGGCAGCGTGCGGCCCGCCATCGTCTGGATCTGCAGCGTGCGCTGGTGCAGTTCCGGGTTCGTGAGCGGCACGGCGGCAAGCCCCTCCACTTCGAGACGGCCGCGCACGGTCAGAAAACCGGTGAATGTAACCGCATCGGTCAGGCGTACGAACCTTTGTAATGCAACGTGATAGTTGCTCACGAACACCGGTTCGAAGATGAGCCCTTCGAGACTGCACGCGATATCGAAGAGCTGCCGGATCGTCACGCCCTGGTTGTGCATCGCCACCGGCCACGGAAGCAGCTCGCGCAACGATAGCGACTCGCGCGCCGCCAGCGGATGATCGCGCCGCATGAGCGCGAAAATCGGCGCACGCTGCGAATAGTGCACGGCAATTTCCTTCTCCGGCGCGAGGCTGAAGCACAGCGCGATATCGGCCGTCCCCTCTCTCACGCGCTGCGTTGCAACAGACGGTTCCGAGACATCCAGCTGGAAATGCGTTTGCGGATGGGTCTTCAGAAAGTGCGCGAACACGTGCGGCAAAAACTCCGGCGCGAGGCCTTCGGAGCTGGCGACGCGTATCGTCGCGCGGCCGCCCTCGCTCAACCCGCGAATCTCGCCGACTACACGCTCCGTTTCGAGCACGCTGCGCCGCGCGTGCTCGGCGAGCATGCGCCCCGCCTCGCTCAGCACCATGCCGCGCGGGCGCCGCTCGAATAGCGGCGTGCCCAGTTCTTCTTCGAGGCGGGCGATCTGGCGGCTCAGCGCCGAGACGGCCACGAAGAGCCGCTCGGACGCCTTGCTCAGCGAGCCGCTGCGGGCCACTTCCAGAAAATAGCGCAGTGCGGTGTTGTCCATGTCGATGGGCGCGGTTGTGTTCGCTTTGCCGTTTCGGCAACGATGGGTCGCAAATATTGTAATTGTGCAGAAATATCGGCGGTTGCAGGATCGATTCCATTCGTTTCCGTGACAGGAGCTACGCCGTTGACTCGTGACTTCGCCATTCAAGCCGCCGCCGGCCAATTCGATTCGGGCCGTTTCCTCGACGACCTGCGCCGTCGCGTGGCGTATCGCACGGAGAGCCAAGAGCCGGCCAGCGCCGGGAGACTGCGCGGCTATCTGGACGACGAACTCGCGCCGCTGCTCACGCAATGGGGCTTCACCTGCCGCGTCGTGAGCAATCCTGTCCAGGGCGCCGGCCCGTTCCTCATCGCCCATCGCCATGAAGACGACGCGTTGCCTACGGTGCTGAGCTACGGCCACGGCGACGTGGTGCGCGGCTACGACGCGCAATGGCGCGACGGCCTCACACCGTGGGACGTCACCGTCGACGGCGAGCGCTGGTACGGCCGCGGCACCGCCGACAACAAGGGCCAGCACAGCATCAATCTCGCCGCGCTCAAGGCCGTGCTCGACGCGCGCGGCGGCAAGCTGGGCTTCAACCTCAAGCTGCTGTTCGAAACGGGCGAGGAAGTCGGCTCGCCGGGGCTGCACGAACTGTGCACGCAGCTGCGCGACGAACTGTGCGCCGACGTGCTGATCGCCTCCGACGGCCCGCGCCTCTCGGCGCATCGGCCCACGATCTTTCTCGGCTCGCGCGGTGTCGTCAATTTCAAGCTCGAGTTGACGCTGCGCGAAGGCGGCCATCATTCGGGCAACTGGGGCGGGCTGCTGCGCAATCCGGGCGTCGTGCTCGCCAGCGCGATCGCCTCGATGGTCGACGCGAACGGCGCGATACGCGTGGAAGGCCTGCGCCCGCCGCCCATTCCCGAGTCCGTGCGCCGCGCGCTCGCCGATATCCGCGTGGGCGGCAATCCCGGCGAGCCCGAGGTCGATCGCGACTATGGCGAACCGGGCCTCACACCCACCGAGCGCGTGTTCGGCTGGAACACGCTCGAAGTGCTGGCGTTTCGCACGGGTAACCCCGAGAAGCCCGTCAATGCGATCCCGCCGCATGCGATCGCGTATATGCAGATCCGCTTCGTAGTGGGTACGGACTGGCAGAACCTCGAGCGCATCGTGCGTGCCCATCTCGATGCGCACGGCTTCGCCAGGGTCGAACTCGAGGTGGAGCGCGGCGCGCCCGCCACGCGCGTCGATCCCGACAACCCTTGGGTGCAGTGGGCGCTGCGCTCGCTGCGCGAGACCACGGGAGAAGAGCCCGTGCTGCTGCCCAATCTGGGTGGCACGCTGCCCAACGACGTGTTCGCCGACGTGCTCGGCATGCCCACGCTGTGGGTGCCGCATTCGTACCCCGGCTGCTCCCAGCACGCGCCGGACGAGCATCTGCTCGGGCCGGTCGTGCGCGACGGGCTGCGCATCATGGCCGGCCTCTTCTGGGACCTCGGCGCAAGAGAGGCCGGCGCGTCCAATCCCGCACCGCAGATTCCGACAACGCTTGCATGAGGACTTCGCCATGAGCATCGATTCCGTACCTGCGCATCACGGCAGCGAACCCTGGCAAGAGGCCGCAGCGCAATCGTCGTCGGGAAAAAAAGTTTCGCGCCTGATCCTCGCCACCTCGATCGGCAACGCGCTCGAGTTCTACGATCTGCTCGCGTACGGCTATTTCGCGTCGACGCTCTCGAAGCTCTTCTTCCCCGTCCACGACGCCACGATGTCGCTGCTGCTCACGCTCGGCACGTTCGCGCTCTCGTACCTCGCGCGGCCGTTCGGCGCACTCGTGCTCGGCTCGTACAGCGACCGCAAGGGCCGCAAGGCGTCGCTCATGCTCTCCATCGCGATGATGACGATCGGCACCGGCATGGTCGCGCTGATGCCCACGTACGCGACGATCGGCATACTGGCGCCCATCGGCATTTTTGCGGCGCGTCTTCTGCAAGGCTTTTCGGCGGGCGGCGAGTTCGGCAGCTCCACGGCCTTCCTGGTCGAGCACGCGCCGCACCGCAGCGGCTTCATGTCTAGCTGGCAGTTTTCGAGTCAGGGCGCGAGCACGCTGCTCGTCTCCCTGTTCGGCGCCGTGCTCACGGGCATGCTCACGCAGCCGCAACTCGAAGGCTGGGGTTGGCGCATTCCGTTCCTGTTCGGTGTGCTGATCGGTCCGGTGGGTCTGTATATCCGCAAACGCATCGACGAAACGCCCGAATTCGAGCGCGTCGAAAAAGCCGAGTCGCCCGTACGCGAGCTGCTCGCCACACAGAAGGCGCGCGTGCTTGCCTCGATCGGCGTGCTGGTGCTGACCACGTCGGCGCAATACGTACTCCTCTACATACCGACCTACGCCGCCCGCCAGCTCGGCCTCGCACCCACGTCGGGCTTCATCGCCACGCTCGTTGCCGGCATCATCGCCATCGTGCTCACGCCGATCGTCGGCCACTGGTCGGACAAAGTGGGGCGCACGCGCTTCATGTTCGGTGCGGGCGTGCTGTTCTTCCTCACCGTCTATCCCGCGTTCCTGCTCTTGAACGCTCATCCGTCGCTGCTCATGCTGCTGGCCGCCGTGATCTGGATCGCAGTGCTCAAGGTCACCTATTTCGCGGCGATTCCGGCGCTCATGGCCGACTTCTTCCCTACGCGCACGCGCACGACGGGCATGGCGCTCGCGTACAACATCGGCACCACCGTGTTCGGCGGCTTCACCCCGCTCGCGGTCGCGTCGCTCATTGCGGCGACAGGCAACAATCTCGCGCCGGGGCTCTGGCTCATGTTCGCGTCAGTCGTGAGTCTCGTCACGCTGATCTGGGCGCGGGCGCGCCTGGGCGCACGCTGAACCGCAACGCGACGCAAAGAAAAAGGAAACACGTACGTATGCAAAACGATTTGCCGCAGGACGTTCAGGACGCCATTCAGTTTTCCGTCGATCACGAATCGGCATGGGACCGCAATGCCGATGGCAAATTCGGCGTGCACGTGAACGACCCGCCGCCCTGGAACCGCCTGCTCGGCCCCATTCACGACCGCGGCCCGGTGTCGGGCGCGGTAGCCGTGGAGGGCCGCCTGCTCGCGCAGTGGGGCGAGCCCGATCGGCCCGACCTGACGTTCAGCATTGCGAAGACGTACCTCGCGCTGCTCGCCGGTGTCGCGCACGACCGCGGCCTCCTGCCCGATCCCGATGAGCCGGTACGCTTGCGCGTGCCGGGCATCGGCTTCGACGACGATCACAATGCGCCAGTCACGTGGACGCACCTGCTGCAGCAGACGAGCGAATGGCAGGGCACGTGCTTCGGCCTTTCGGATCAGGCCGATCATTATCGGGCCGTGACGTTCGGCGAGCCGCCGAACGGAAAGAAAGGCGATTTGCGCCCCTTGCAGCAGCCCGGCACGTACTGGGAATACAACGACGTGCGCATCAATCAGCTTTCGCTCGCGCTCCTGCATCTGTTCGGCCGCTCGTTGCCCGAGGTGTTTCGCGAAGCGATCATGCGGCCCGTCGGTGCGAGCGAGAACTGGCAATGGGTCGGTTACGACGACGCGTGGATCGATATGGGCGGCAGGCGCGTGCAGTCGGTACCCGGCGGCTCGCATTGGGGCGGCGGCATGTCGGTGAGCGCGAACGATCAGCTCAAAGTTGCGCAGATGCTGCTCGACGACGGCGTGGCCCGGGGCCGCCGCGTGCTGTCGAGCGAATGGATCGCGCGCATGAGAACGCCATGCGCGCTGGCTCCGTTCTATGGCTCGCTGGTCTGGCTCAACACCGGGCAGCGCGTGTTCCCGAGCGTGCCGGAGTCGAGCTATTTCGGCGTGGGCGCGGGCAGCTCGTTCATGTGGATCGAGCCCGAACGCAGGATCGCGCTGATCGTGCGCTGGCTCGACTCGGCGTTCGCGGATGCGTTCTTCGGCAAGATGCTGCGCGCCATCGACGCCGTGCGCTCGCGCCAGAGCGCCGGCACACTCGCGCACTAGCGCGTTATCGCAGCGCCATTTCCAGCACGCGCGCCACATGCAGGGCCGACGTGTTCGCCCCGTCGTGGATCTGGTGGCGGCAACTCGTGCCGTCCGCCACCACGAGATCGGCGCGACCGGCTTTGCGCACGGCAGGCAAGAGCGACAGTTCGGCCATCGCCCGAGAGGCCTCGTAGTGCTCCGCTTCGTAGCCGAAGCTCCCCGCCATGCCACAGCACGACGATTCGATCGGCTTGACGTCGAGGCCCGGAATCCAGCCCAGCACCGTGAGCACCGGAAGGAAGGCGTCGAAGGCCTTCTGGTGGCAGTGGCCGTGCACCCAGGCGCGCGGCGCATCGAGTTCGCGCAACGGCAGGTCGAGACGGCCCGCGCTCTTCTCGCGCACGAGGAACTCTTCGAACAGCAACGCAGCGGCCGAGAGCTTGCGCGCCTCGTCGCCGTAACCGTATTGCAGGAACTCGTCGCGCATCGAGAGCAGGCACGACGGTTCGAGGCCGACGATCGACACGCCGCGCTCAACGAACGGCATCAGCGTATCGAGCAGCCGCCTCGCCTCGCGCTTCGCTTCGGCTACCCGCCCCGCCGCGAGGAACGTCCGGCCGCAGCATAGCGGGCGTTCGTCGCCGCGCACGTTGAAATGCACGAAATAGCCGGCCGCTTCGAGCACGCGGCGCGCGGCGCGTGCATTTTCAGGCTCGAAGTTGTCGTTGAACGTGTCGACGAACAGCACCACTTCTTTGCTTGCCGCCGCCGAGTCACGTTTCGCCCCCGCAACGCCCGAGACTTCGGAAAGAAACGAACGCTGGAACTGCGGCAGCGAGCGTTGCGGCGCGAAGCCGACAACTCGCCTCGCCCATGCCGTGACGAGCGGAATACGCGCGGCCACCTCCGCGAGCGAGCCCGCCTTCGCGGCGTGCCGCGCATAGCGCGGCAAATACGCAATCAGCTTCTCGCGCAGCGTCATGCCGTATTTCGCGCTCCACGCGGCGCGCGCCTCGATCTTGAGCTTCGCCATGTCCACGCCGGTCGGGCAGTCGCGCTTGCAGCCCTTGCATGAGACGCACAGATCGAGCGCGTCTTTCACGTCGGCGCTCGCGAGACCGTCTTCGCCGAGCTGCCCCGAAATCGCGAGCCGCAGCGTGTTCGCGCGGCCGCGCGTCACGTGCTGCTCGTCCTTCGTCACGCGGTAGCTCGGGCACATCGTGCCTGCGTCGAACTTGCGGCAGTGTCCGTTGTTGTTGCACATCTCCACCGCTTTCGCGAGGCCGCCGGTCACATCGTCGCCGCTGCCCGGCGGCGTTTGCACGCCGGACAACGGATCGCGCCGCACGTCCCACGCCGACCAGTCGAGTTCCGGGCGCATCTGTCGTTCGCGATAGCCGGGCGGGAAACGAAACAGCTTCGTGTCGTCCATCTTCGGCGGCCGCACGATCTTGTCGGGATTGAAACGGTTCTCGGGGTCGAATAGCTGCTTGATCTCGGAAAATGCCGCGTTGAGCTTCGGTCCGTACTGCCAGGCAATCCATTCGCCGCGGCACAGGCCATCGCCGTGCTCGCCCGAAAACGCACCCTTGTACTCGCGAACGAGTTCCGCGGCCTCTTCCGCTATCGCGCGCATTTTCGCGGCGCCGTCGCGGCGCATGTCGAGTATCGGGCGCACGTGCAGCGTGCCGACGCTCGCGTGCGCGTACCAGGTGCCCTCGGTGCCGTGCTTGTGAAAGATGTCGGTCAGGCGGCTCGTGTACCCGGCGAGATGCTCGAGCGGCACCGCGCAGTCCTCGATGAACGAAACCGGCTTGCCGTCGCCCTTCATGCTCATCATGATGTTCAGGCCCGCCTTGCGCACCTCCCACAGCGCCTTCTGCTCGTTCGCATCGGTCATCTTCACGACCGAATCGGGCAGGCCCAGGTCGCCCATCAGCGCGGTCAGTTCGCCCAGCCGGCGAACCTGCGCATCGTGCTCATCACCGGCGAATTCGACCAGCAGAATCGCATCGGGCCTGCCCGCCAGTGCTTTTTCGATGACCGGCCTGAAACCGGGATTGCCCCGCGCGAGTTCGATCATCGTGCGGTCGACCAGCTCGACCGCCGTCGGCTCGAGCCTGACGATATGCTGCGCCGCGTCCATCGCGTGCCGGAAGGTCGGAAAGCTCACCACGCCCAGCGTCTTATGCGCCGGCAGCGGCGCCAGCTTCAGCGTGATCTGGCGGCTGAATGCCAGCGTGCCTTCCGATCCCACGAGCAGATGCGCGAGATTCGCCACGCCGTCGTCGGTATAGGCGAGCGGGTTCTGGCAGTCGAACAGGTCGATGTTGTAGCCGGCCACGCGGCGCAGCACCTTCGGCATGCGCTCGGCAATTTCGCCGCGCTCGCGCGTGGCGATGCGCTGCAGGCCTTCGAGCAGCGCCGCCAGGCGCGCGCCTTCGTGCGGGCTTTTGAGGGATTGGAAGCGCGCTTCGGTGCCATCCGCGAGAATCGCGTCGATGCCGAGCACGTTGTGCACCATGTTGCCGTATTCGATCGAGCGCGAGCCGCACGAGTTGTTGCCCGCCATGCCGCCGATCGTGCACTGCGCCGCGGTCGATACGTCCACCGGGAACCACAGCCCGTGCGGCTTGAGCCACGCATTCAGATGATCGAGCACGACGCCCGGCTCGACGGTCACGGTGCGCGCATCGGCGTCGAAATCGACGATGTTGTTGAGCCACTTCGACGTGTCGATCACGAGCGCTTCACCCACCGTCTGCCCGCACTGGCTCGTGCCCGCCCCGCGCGCCAGCACGGGCGCGTGCTCGACGCGCGCGACGTCCAGCGCCGCGCGCAGGTCGTCCTGATCGCGCGGCACCACCACGCCGATGGGCAGGATCTGGTAGATCGAAGCATCCGTTGCGTAGCGTCCGCGGCTCGCGGCGTCGAAGAGCACGTCGCCGCGCAGCGCGTCACGCAGGCGCCGCGCGAGGGGCGAGCCACGGCCCGCGCTCGATGGAACGAGATGAATGGGCTTGACGAGCATGCCTGGCGCGCGGGTGGAACGTGTGTCTTCCATCGGGATTCACACTCGCTGATGCGAAACCGCGGCGTCTCCAGGCTTGCCGCCCAGCTCGAAGCGGCTCTCGGGCTGCATGCGCAACGCAAGGACCACACCGCACCCCATCAGCACCATGCTGCCCACGAACGGCAGATCCCAGTTGCCGAAGCGGTCGATCAGAAAGCCGCCGACCACCGGCGAGATGATCGCCGCGAGCGCCGAGCCCGTGTTCATCATGCCGCTCGCCGTGCCCGAGAATTGCGGTGCGATATCCATGGGAATCGCCCACATCGGCCCGATCGTCATTTCGGCGAAGAAGAAGCCCGCCGCGAGACACGCCATCGAAATGACGGGATCGTGCACGAACATCAGCGGCACCAGCACGATGAGCGTAATGAGCATGCACACCGACACCATCCAGCTGCGCGCGCGCTTGAGGTTGCCCGTGCGCTTGAAGAGCCAGTCGGTCACGAGACCGCCCAGCGTGTCGCCCACCACGCCCGCGAAGAACACCGCCGAGGCAAAGATCGCCGACTTGCCCAGCTGCAGGTGGTAGTTGTGCAGGAAGTACTGCGGAATCCAGCTGAGGAAGAGCCACAGCGTCCAGCCGTAGCAGAAGTAGACGATCGTCACCGGAATCATGCGCCTGAAGAGCGCCATCCACGGCAGGCCCGTCGCGCGCGGCTTGGGCGGCGGCAGAACGGCAAGCTCGGCCTCGGTGATGCGCGGGTGATCCTTCGGATGCTCGGTGAACGTGAACGCCCACACCACCACCCACAGCAGGCTCAACGCCCCGCATACGAAGAACGATTCGCGCCAGCCGTAGCGCGCCATCACGAGCACGACCACCGCGGGTGCCACCGCATTGCCGATGCGCGACGCCGAATGCGTGACGCCCTGCGCGAACCCGCGCCGCTCCTTCGCGACCCAGCGCGACATCGCCGAGGTCGAGGCGGGAAACGTTGCGCCCTCGCCGAACCCGAGCAAGAGGCGCGCCGCGAGCAGCGTGGCGAGGCCGCCCGCCATGCCCGTGAGCACCGTCGCCACGCCCCACACCGCGCCGCAAAAGAGCAGCGTGCGGCGCGCGCCGAAGCGGTCGCTCACCCAGCCGCCAATGATCTGAAACAGCAGATACGGATACGCAAACGCCGAAAAGACCAGCCCCACCTGCGTATGCGAGAGCTGAAACTCCTTGCCGAAGCCCGCCGCCGCCGTGCTCACGTTCACCCGGTCGAGGTAGGTGATGAAGTACATGATGCAGAGCATGATCAGCACGATGCTGCTCGCGCTCGTCAATCGATACCGTTTCATCGTCTGTCTCCGTTGTCTGGTTCTATCGGCCGCGTCGCTCTTCTTTGGGAGCCTCGGGCATGGGAGCTGCCTGTCGCCTGTCATTCGCTCGCGCTTCGTGCCGCGCCCCGGGCGCGGCGCGCAATCACGCACGGAAGCACGCCTGGAAGCACGCCTCGATTCAGGCGGCTTTCAGCGACACCACGTTGGGCTGCGCCGCGAGATACGCCATGGCGGCAGGCAAGCCGCTGTCCTTCAGGGGCACGCCCGCGATGCGCAGCCCCATCTCGCAGCCGGCCAGCGCCGCGAGCAGCGTGAGGTCGTTGCAGTCGCCGAGATGCCCGATGCGGAACATGCGGCCCTTCACCTTGCCGAGGCCCGTGCCGAGCGAGAGATCGAAGCGCTCGTAGATGATCTTGCGCACCGCATCCGCATCCACGCCCTCGGGCATCATCACGCCGGTGAGCACGGGGCTGTACACGGCGGGGTCGGCGCACTGGATCTCGAGGCCCCACGCACGCACCGCGCGCCGGCACGCTTCGCCCAGCCGTCGATGCCGCGCGAACACATTGTCGAGGCCTTCTTCCTCGATCATGTCGAGCGCCTCGGCAAGGCCGTACAACAGGTTCGTGTTCGGCGTGTACGGCCAGTAGCCGCTCTTGTTCATCTCGATGATCTCGGCCCAGCCCCAGAAGCTGCGCGGCAGCCTCGCCTCCTCGCTCGCCGCGAGCGCCTTCTCCGACACCGCGTTGAAGCTGATGCCCGGCGGCAGCATGAGGCCCTTCTGCGAGCCGGAGATGGTCACGTCCACGCCCCACTCGTCGTGCCGGTAGTCCGCGCTCGCGAGACCCGAGATCGTATCCACGAGCAGCAGCGCCGGATGCCCCGCTGCGTCGATCGCGCGGCGCACCGCGGCGATGTCCGAGGTCACGCCCGTCGAGGTCTCGTTATGCACCACGCAGACGGCCTTGACGGCGTGCTGCGTGTCCTCGCGCAGGCGCGCTTCGATCATGTCGGCCTGCACGCCGCGCCGCCAGCCTTCGATACCGGGCAGACCGAGGAATTCCGGTTTCAGGCCAAGGCGTTCGGCCATCTGCTTCCACAGCGTCGCGAAATGACCCGTTTCGTACATCAGCACCGTGTCGCCGGGACTCAGCGTGTTGGTGAGCGCCGCTTCCCACGCCCCCGTGCCCGAGGCCGGATAGATCACGACCGGCTGCTGGGTCTTGAAGATCTTCTTGATGCCTTCGAGCACCTTGAGCCCGAGCGCGCCGAACTCCGGGCCGCGATGGTCGATGGTCGGATAGCTCATCGCGCGCAGGATGCGATCGGGCACGGGGCTCGGCCCGGGAATCTGCAGGAAATGGCGGCCGGCGGGGTGGAAATCGAGCTTCGGCATGCAAGCGCTCCTGTTTTGAATTTTGCATGCAAAAAACTATAATCCGCTCAGCCAACGCGTACACAGACAATTCCGATGTGGTTTACCCCAAGCGCTGTCGCCCTCGTTGAAGTTCTGTCCCTCAGCTAAAATTCGGTGAAAATCGATGGCATTGCCTTTTGTATGCAAAATCCGAACCTGAAACCCGCTGTCGCGAGCCCGGCAATCGCCCCAGAGCTGCCGCCCATTGCGCGCCAGCAACTCCACGACACGGTCGTCGACCATCTGCGGCGGTTCATCGTGGAAGGCGTGCTGGAGCCCGGCCGCAAGCTCAACGAACGCGAACTGTGCGAGACCTTGGGCATTTCGCGCACGCCGCTGCGCGAGGCGCTGAAAGTGCTCGCGTCCGAAGGGCTGATCGAGATTTCGCCGAATCGCGGCGCATCGGTCTCCAGGATGTCGGAGGCGGAACTGCGCGAGACGTTCGAACTCATGAGCGGGCTCGAAGCGTTTTCGGGGGAGCTTGCCTGCGAGCGGATCACCGAAGCCGAGATCGCCGAGATCAAGGCATTGCATTACGCCATGCTCGCCTGCCGCGCGCAGAACGACCTGGCCGGCTATTACAGCCGCAATCAGGCGATTCACGACAAGATCAACGAAGCGGCGCGCAACTCGGCGCTGCGGCAGACCTATATCGCGGTGAACCGCCGCCTGCAGGCGCTGCGGTTTCGCTCGAACTTCGAGACGCCCAAGTGGGACCGCGCGATCCGCGAGCACACGCAGATGCTGGAGGCGCTCGACGCGCGCGACGGCAAGCGGCTCGCCGCAATTTTGCGCCAGCATCTGCTCGCCAAACGCGACGCAGTCCTGAGGATTGGAGAATCGCCGGCCGCGCACGATCAGCAGGACAATTGATTCGCTGCGCGCGCAACGATCTTACTTCGTGGCCGTTTCCAGAAAGCTCTGCGCGAGCTGCTTTCTCAGGTGATCGGCGGCTGGGGAAAGCCTGCGGCCCACGCGCGTGACCATCTGGCTCGAAAAGCCCGCCGCGATCGGATGATCGATCGGCACGGCCACCAGTTCGCCCAGGTCGATGCCGCGGCGCGCCGTGATCGACGACATGAACGCCACGCCGAGCCCGGCGGCCGCGAGCGTCTGCGCGGTGTTGAAGAGATCGACGCGATAGGCGGGAATCACGTTCAGGCGCGCGTCGTCGAACAGCGACTGCACGAAGTGCTGCACGCCGAACGCTTCGGTCATGAAAATGAGGCGCTCACTGGCGAGTTCGGCGGGCGGCACCTTCTGCATCTTCGCAAAACGGTGCGACGGCGCCACGAGCGCGCAAAGCGGGCGCGACGCGAACGGATGAATGCGCAAAGCGGGGTCGTCTGCGGTGCGCGTGCACAGGCCGATATCGACCATGTCGTCGCGCACGAGGGAAAGCACGACGGGCGTCGGCCCCGACCGGATCTCGACGAGAATGTCCGGATACGTCATCGAAAAACGCTGCAGGGCACGCGCGACCAGGTTGCCGATGAAACCCTCGCCCACGCCGAGCGCCACGCGCCCGCGCTTCAGATGCCGGTACTCTTCCAGCCGCGTCGCCAGATCGCGCTGACGACGCTGGCCGTCGCGATAGTGATCCACGAGCAGCTGGCCGATCTCGGTCACCACCACGTTGCGCCCACGACGTTCGATCAGCGAAAAGCGCAGCCGCCGCTCCAGCGCGGCCACCTGGCGGCTGATCACCGAGGCATTGATGCCCAGCGCCTCCGCGGCCATGCGCACGCCTCCCGCCGCGGCGATCTCGGCGAGATAGCGCAGCGGCCGCTCGCCGATGTCCTCGATCACGCCTTGCGGCGCGCCCTCATGCTCTCCCTTTCCCCGCACTGCACCGCTCCCTTTTGTTGGCTCGCCGTTGATCCTGTCAGTCAAGGCCGCCGGCGAAAAGACCGATTGTGGGCTTACCGCGTGCCGGTACACGGTAAGCCGGTTCGTTGGAATCTCCCGCGATCTTACAGGTCGGCGTCAGCGGCCGGATTACCACGCCCCGACACCCTGCGCAGCAGTTCGACTGGCGCCTGGCCGGTCGTCTGCGCCGAGATCGCGGGTGCCGCACGCGCCGCGATGATCTTCGCATGGCTGTCGCCGGGGAGCTTCGGGAGCGTTCTATCGCGCAGGATCGCATCCGGATCGCGACAGACAGCCTGCTGACTTGCGTCACGCTGGAATGCGGTGTATTTGAGGCGGCCTTTGCCGCTGGGCGGGGAATCCATCGACGCATCGGTGCATCCCCATGCTTCGCTGAGCGAGCGCACCATGCCCATTTTGCAGCGAGGTTGTTGCCTCGTAATCCGCTCCTTGACGCTCAGAAAAGCGGTGTCGTGCATCGCGACCAGCCGCTCATACGCGCGCCCCGCCGTGTCCAGATTCAGGGCGACCGCATCACGGTAAGCTTTGCGCGCATCTTCGGCGTCGTTCGCCTCCGAGGCTTCCAGCCATGCGGGACGACGATCGGCGGACGTCAGCCGCGCCGGCATAGCCGCGTCGCCCCGATTCGGGAAATCAACTTCCCGATAGTTTGGAGTGAGACGCGGTAGCCTCAGCGCGTCGCCTCGATTCACATAGGCTTCCTGATAACCCGGATCCAGTTCGATTGCAAGCTGGAGCATATCCAGCGCATCCCTGCGATAGTCGTGCAAGGCAGAGGTTCCAGCGGAGGCCCGCAGCCCGGCGTCGCTCTGCGCAGTGGCCAGCGCCAGCCAGGAACGGGCGAGCGCGTTGTAGCCGGCGGCATAGCGGGGGTTGAGCGTCACCGCCTGCTGCAGTACATCGGCGGCCTCTTCGTAGCAACCGAGATCGTTGAGCGCCACGCCCCAGCTGTAGTACGCCCATGGCTTGGCGGTAACCCAGTTGGGATCTGACTCGCTGCGCTCCACAATCTGCCGGGCGTGACGGATTGCGCCCGCCAGGTTGTGGTCGAACACATCGAGCTTGGCGAGCGCGAGATGCGCCCATGCCGCGTTCGCCACCCCATGCTTGTCATCGCTTTCTCGGGCAGCCATCCGTTCATAAAGCTCGCGCACTTTCCGAAAATCGCAGGCGAGGCCGTGTTCGATGCATCGCAACTGCTCCGTCTGCGTGAGATAGCCCGCGTAAGTCAGCGGGCTTTGGCGATTCAGGATTTCCTTTGCGGCGTTACGCATCACGTCCCTGAGAGCGTTGGTTTCCGCTGCAAGATGGCGTGCTTGTCCGCTACCGGATTCCCCCCTGGAAACCGCCACTCCGGGACTGGAGAGATCGAAGGACAGCACATCGCCGTGTGATTCGCGCAACGTGACCATCACCGAAAAGACGGCTGTCGACCCCGTCACGCTCGCGGATACCGAGGCATCTTTTTCCAGCAGGGATCGCGCATACTCGACCAGCGGACGCACCGAAGAACCCGTCCCAGGGATGGGGATATCCGGGAGTTCGAGCCCGGAAGCCACCACGTTGTCCGAAGACCTTGGCGTGACGGATCTGGCCACGCCGCGCAACTCGTCGAACGTATCGACCAATATGTGCTGCAGTTCCTCTTCCGAGTAGCCGCGTTCCTTGAATTGCTGCGACAGGTAAATCGGCTCGATGAGTGTCTCGGGTCCGCGCACGAATACTTCATAGGCGAAGAGGCACAGCCCGACCCCCGCAAGCAGAGCGATGCCCGCATTCTTGATATGGGCAAGCAAATTCATTTCGGTCTCCTGAAGCGCGCCTCGACGAACGGGGATACCGCCATCCGGTGTGGTGGATGTTTCAGTCGGCGCGACGGGGCTTTTGCATTGTCCGTGCCAGCGCCCGCAACGCCTTGCGGGACGGGCGAGACAAGCTTTAGCGCCGGCGCTCGCGCAGTCCGTCTGTCGGTCTTGCGGCGACGGTTCTTCGGAACAATGTTGGCTGCATACCATCAGAAAAGCGCTGGGTCCGTGGCGCGGCATCGCTGTCCGTGCATCGTCCGAAACGTGGCTCCAAGACGTCCGGACATCAAGGGGGCAGCGCCATCGCCGAACGTTGACCTATAGTCAACGTTTTCAGTGCATTTCAGTCATGGGTCGAGTTTTTCGACGGTGCAATACTCGGCGCTTGTCTTTTCCCTCACACCCTGTTCCAAATACAAGGAGCCCCCTTCGTGAGCCCTCGCTGCTACTGCGAAGTCGCCGACCTGGCCTACGCCCGCCCCGAACTCGACGAGATTCGCCATCACATCCACAAGCACCCCGAACTGTCATACGAGGAAGCGAACACGTCGCGTTTCGTTGCAGGCAAGCTCGAAGCCTGGGGCTACGAGGTCACGCGCAACGTAGGCGGGCATGGTGTCGTGGCGTCGCTCAAGGTGGGCACGGGCACGCGTACGGTGGGGGTGCGCGCCGATATGGACGCGCTGCCCATCCAGGAGCTGACCGGCCTCGACTACGCGAGCGTTCACGACGGCAAGATGCACGCGTGCGGCCACGACGGCCATACGACGGTCCTGCTCGGCGCGGCGCGCCAGCTCGCGAAGACGCGCAATTTCGATGGCACCGTGCACCTGATCTTCCAACCCGCCGAAGAAGCGGGCGCCGACAGCGGCGCCGAGCGCATGATCGCCGACGGCCTGTTCGAGCGCTTTCCGTGCGACGCCATTTTCGGGCTGCATAACCATCCGGGCGTGCCTGCTGGCACGTTCGGCTTTCGCGCCGGTCCGCTCATGGCCGCGTGCGACACCGTCAAGCTGCGCGTTCACGGTCGCGGCGGCCACGCGGCGCGCCCGCATCTGGCTATCGATCCGGTACTGGTGGGCAGCAGCATCGTTATGGCCTTGCAGTCGGTGGTGTCGCGCAACGTCGATCCCAATGAAGCGGCGGTCGTGACCGTCGGCGCGTTCCGCTCGGGCCACGCGCCAAACGTGATTCCCGAAGACGCCGTGCTGGAAATGAGCGTGCGTTCGTTCTCGCCCGAGGTGCGCGCCACGCTCGAAGCGCGCATTCGCGCGATCGTCGACGCGCAGGCGCGCAGCTACGGCGCGACGGTGGAGATCGACTTCATCCGCGGCTATCCGGTGCTCATCAACAGCGAAGCCGAAACCGAATTCGCCCGCCAGGTGGCCGAGGAGCTGCTCGGGCCCGAGCACGTCATCGCGCCGTTTCCACCCATTGCAGGCAGCGAGGACTTCGCGTACTACCTGCAGCAGCGCCCCGGTTGTTTCGTACGCCTTGGCAATGGCGAAGGCAAGCCGATGCTGCACAACGCACGCTACGACTTCAACGACGAAAACCTGACGATCGGCGCCGCCTTCTGGACGCGTCTCGTCGAACGCTTCCTCGACAAGGACCGCGCATGAACACCACGACCGAAACGCTTCTCAAAGCGGCCGAAGCCGCCCCGCTCGCACCCGGCGAGCAGCGCAAGATCGTCCTTGCGGCGGTGATCGGCAACCTGCTCGAATTCTTCGACTTCACCGTCTATAGCTATTTCGCGCTGACGATCGGCCATCAGTTCTTTCCGGCTGACAGCCAGGTCACGTCGCTGCTGCTCGCCTTCGCCGTCTTCGCGGTGGGCTTCGTCATGCGGCCGCTCGGCGGCATCGTGCTCGGCCGCTACGCGGACCGCGCAGGCCGCAAGCCGGCGCTCACGCTCACCATCCTGCTGATGGCGGTGGGCTCGGCGTCCATTGGGCTCGCGCCCACCTATGCGCAGATCGGTCTTGCCGCACCCGTGCTGATCGTCGTGGCCCGCCTCGTGCAGGGCTTCGCGCAAGGCGGCGAGTTCGGCGCGGCAACGGCCACGCTGCTGGAAATGGGCGGCCAGGCAAGCCGCGGCTTTCGTGCAAGCTGGCAGCTCGCGAGCCAGGGCGCGGCAGCGCTGCTCGGTTCGGGCCTGGCCGCGAGTCTCGGCTTTCTGCTTTCCGCCGAGACGATGCACAGCTGGGGCTGGCGCGTTCCGTTCCTGCTCGGCACGCTGATCGCGCCCGTCGGCATCTATCTGCGCCGGCACATTCGCGAGGAGCCGCCAGCGCAGCGCGTCGTGGCGGACCGCAACGATCCGAAGCGCGGTTTGTATGTGCGCAACTGGTTCCTCACGATCTTCGCGATCATGGGCATGTCGGTTTCGACGTACGTGATGATGTACTACATGCCGACCTACTGCATCCAATACCTGGGACTGCCACCTAAAATGTCGATCCTCGCGGGCGTGGCGTCGAGCACGATCTCGCTCGTGATGTGCCCGATTTACGGCGCGTGGTCGGACCGCATGGGCCGTCGCAAGCCGCTCACGGTGATCGGCCGCATCGCACTGATTCTGCTGCTCTATCCGGCGTTCTGGATCATGACGCATTTTCCGTCGCTGCCGGTCGTGCTCGCCGCGCTCATCGCGCTCATGCTCTGCTACACGATGGGCTCGGCGCCCGCTTACGCGCTGATGCCGGAGAACTTTCCGAAGCATCTGCGGGCGGGTTACATGTCGAGCGCCTATGCGATTTCCGTCTCGGTGTTCGGGGGCACGGCACAGCTCGTGGCCGGCTGGCTCATCCACGTGACAGGCAGCAAGATGGCGCCCGCGTGGTACATGATCGGCTGCGTGCTGATCTCGCTCATTGCCGTTTCGATGTTCGAGGAAACCGGCAACAAGGCGATTGATTGAGCACGCCCTTCAGGCCTGGCTAGGTCGTACGACGCGATCCGGTCGCAGGAAAGGCGTCGTCCGATGCTGTTCAGCCCTGCCTGCGTGCGCCGGACTGCGGGCCTGGCGCCGTCACCGACGCGGGGTTTGGCGGTACGGCCTGCTGGGGTGCGTCGCGCTTGACCGGCTGGGAGTCCGCCCCTACCAGCACCAGCTCGTTGCCGTTGACCTCGATCTTCACCGGGTCGGTTTTCTTCCACTGCTTCTTCAGGACGGTGAGCTTCCACGTCCTGTCCTGTACCGGCTCCCGAAAAAACGCGACCACACCCACGACTCGGGCATCCGGGTCCATCGGTTCGCTGAGACTCGCGCTCGCGCCCGGTCGCAGCACAACATCCTTCGTGGCCAGCAGGTCCGCCTTGAGCAGGTTCAGATCGTCAGACTGCAGTTGCGAATAATTGAGTTGTGTGAAGGTCCTGGCGTCCTTGAGCTGGTAGAAACGTACGACCGTCGAGAGCGATTGTCCCTGGACGTCCGCGTTAAGCGACGCACGACCGGAGAGATCCACGTTCATCGACTTGACCTGGGTCGTGAAGGCCCATTTCGCGGCATTCACGGTACTGTCGCCGACTGCCTGTGCAACACCGCATCCGGCTGTAGCAACAGCCGACAACATCGCAATCGCGAGAATGGCGTGACTTGACGCGCGTTTCATTTTCTTGTCCTTTTCGAGGATGCCCCCGTTCATATTGGTGTTCCTCATGCGTTTGCTTCCTCTGCTCCGCTCCAGCGACCGAGCTGTACGCGCGTGATGCCCACCGGCGCGCCACCCGAGGGCTGGACCGGCGCTTCCAGTTGCGCGGTAAAACCCAGGATTGCCTGGCGCGGCTCGAGCGTGGGCCTGGCCATCAGGTCCGCGCGCACGTGCATTTCCAGATCGGCTTCGCTTTCGTAGCCGAGATAGAACCGCAGCAGCGTCATGATCTCGCGATGGGTGGCCTGCCCCGGCACGAGCGACAGCACGGTTTCACGCGAAGCCGGCGTAATCACCACGCGGACCACGTTCGCACGGTCGTGGAAACCGCGGCCGAGCAGGCACTGTTCACCGAGCGCTGCCGCCTCAAAGTCAGTGATTTCGCGCCAGACCGGATGGAATTCCTCGACCGTGATCGAGGCGTCCGGCACGGCATGCAGCAGCACGCCTGCCAGCCCTTCGGCCGTGCGCGTTTTCTGCATCGCGAGCCCGAGCATCGAGAGCAACCGGCGCTTGTCGGTCAGTTCTGCGAGCCTCTGGCGTGCACCGGCGGATTTCCGCTCATCGCCGCTTGTGGCGGGAGAGAGGTTGGGGATCGAAACGGTGGTGCGCGTGGGTGCGCTGAACGCAAAGCCGGCAAAGCTGAGCAAATAGCGCGATACCGGGTCCGTGCCGTCCCGCCTGAAGCCGACCGGGTACCGGTATTTGCGCGCGACACGGTAGAGCTGCGTGACGATGCGGTGATGAAAGATGTCGAGAAACGCCGACAGCGGCTCCGCCCCGCCGCGGTGCTGCGCGATCTCGTCGACGAAATACGCGGGCATGCGCGCATCGACGCCATAGAGCCCAAGGAATGTGGTCACCACCGACGGCGGGCCTGTGGGATTGTCGATGTCGTATCGGACGGCATCGATCTCGCGGCCCGGAAAACCGAGTTGCGCACGCGAGCGAAACCGGACCGGGTCCGCTGCGGGCGAATCCGTCGTTCCCAGGGACGGCATATCCGGTGCGGCCAGTTCGAGCAATTCGCAGAAACGGATGAAGTTCATCCGCGTTGCCTGGGCGAATAGCGCTGGCAGCAAAGGTGCCATGTTGCCCGGCGCAGCCGCGCGCATCGTACGTGCGTTCAAAACGGCGCCCCCTCGCCCTTCGTTTCGGGCCATTCGATTCGCCGCCCCGTCGGCTGGGACACGATCACGAGCCTGGTGTAGAGGTTCAGCGTCGCATAGAGGCCAATGAAGCGGTTGAGCATGCTGCCGAAAAGTTCGAGGTCTCCATCGCCGGCAAAGCGCCCCGCATCAAGCGTGACGGTGATTTCCACGCCGCGCATCAGCCCGCCCTTCACGAGCTTGCTGAGCGGCCGGTGCCGCACGTCGGTGATGGCGTTGATGCGCCGGCTGTTGAGCTCGCCATCCGTCCAGTCGTAGAGCGCGAGCGAGCCGCGCAGGATCTCCGCGTCGAGCAGCGACAGATAGTTCGGCGCAAGATGGGAGAGCACGCGCCAATGGTACCGGTCGCCCGTGGGCGGGTAGACCGGGAGCGTGGGCGCGGTGAGGTTGCGTACCGCGCCAATGTTGGTGAAGCCCCCACGCATGCGCGTAATGCCCGCTTCGCGCAGGGCCTTGCGCGGCAGCATGCCGTTGGTGCCCGTCACCGACAGCGTCAGCGTTTCCGTGGGGAGGGTATTTGCCTGGTCCCACGCATGGCCGCCGAGCACGAGCCACGTATCGAACCGTCCGGAGGGGCCTCGCCGCATGCGGGTGTGGTAGTAGCGCTCAGGCATGTCGTGGCGCAGCATGCCGCCGCGATGCTTGAATGCAGCGAAAGGCACGTACTCGAAGCGCTGGCCGCGCTCGAAATACTCCACGCCATCGACCGAATAGATGTCGATGAGCGAACCGTGCCCGGCCCGCGCGCGCACGCGGTATTCGGTCTCGTACTGCGTGACCGTCACGGGATCGGCCCCAACCGTGAAGAGATTGATGACCGGCGTGCAATAGAGGCGGACGTTGTCCGCAGTGAAGCGCATGTCGTCCGGCCAAGGCCGCTCGAGCACGACCTCGAAGTCAACCGATGTGGCCGACGCAGGGATCGCCTGCAGATCGAGTCCGAACAGGTCGACGAACATGAACTTCTCGGGGAACGTGAAGTATTCGAGCAGCAGCTGGTAGCCGCCGAACGCGTTATCGGCCTTTGGCCAGAGGCGCTCTTCGGCTGCGAACCCGGCGGCCGCGAGGCGCAGGCCCGGCATCGCGACCGGCGCACCCGGCCTGTCTTCGGGCCAGCCGGGCACACGCACCTGCATCGCCACTGGCTTTGCCGTGAGGGCGGCATAGAGGGAGAGCGCCACGGGCCGGTCCGCATTGAGGTACAGGCGCAGGCGTGGCACCTGAAGCCGTGCGCGTTCGGTCTGCGTCTGGATGTCCAGACGCAGGCGGATGACGGAGCGTCCGTCCTCGCGCGCATAGACCCCGGCTTCGCTCAGAGCCAGCGGATACATGTCGACCGCCTGGGTGGTGCGGTACACGCACTCGGTCGCGGCGTTGCCCTCGCCTACCGGATCGGAGGTGGCCTCCAGACCTGCCTCCAGCGTCTCGTGCTTTTGCAGCGCACCCTTTTCCGGGATGAGTTCGAGAATGGCGAGCGAGGGAATCATGCGCAGGTAGTGCGGCCACAGCATGCTGACGAGCCCCTCGGTCAGCTCGGGCAGCTCGTCGTCGAGCTTGTGGCGAAGCCGCCCCATCAGGAAGGCGAAGCCTTCGAAGAGCCGCTCGATATGCGGATCGCGCTCGCCCACGCGGTCAAGGTCCAGCTCGCGCGCGCGATCGGGAAACGCCTGCGCGAACTCCTTGCCGGCCTCGCGCAGGTAGCGCATTTCCGCCTCGTAGTAGCGCAGGATCTCGTTGTCTCGGGTTGGGTCTGTCACGATCGCGACCTGTCAGTGGTTACTGGTTTCGTCCGCGTGCAGCCGGTCAGTCCGCAGCAGCGCTGGCGCGACGAAAAGCAGCTTGCGGACGCCCGAGCGCGGTGAAGCAATGTTGTCGCGTTCATTTAGGGCTGCCTCCGGGGATGGGAACGGCCGAGAGCTTCGCGGCGGCAATAGCGGCCCTGGGCAGCGGCGGCGGCCCGGCAGGCTGGGCCGTCTTCGCGCCGGGCGCTGCGCGCTCAACGAAGATGCGCGATGGCAACGTGAAGCCGCGCAGTGCCAGCAGTTCGAGCGGGCCCTTGCCGACATCGGTGCGTATCAGGTAGCGCAGCGGATGCGTCATGATCGATGGCGCCGGTGCGAGTGGCTCCTGGGCCGTCAGCGCCGCTGTGTCTGGCGCAGCGTCGGACTTTGCCGGGGCAGACTTTGGATCGGAGAGTTCCGTTTTGGCCTGCCACGTGAGCTGATACGTCGCGCTATCCACGGAGTCGACGCTTGCCCGCTCCAGCATACGCACGAGCGCCCAGCGGCCGCCAAATTCGAAGCCCCGGTTCGTGCCCGCCGTATCCGTCTGCCATTCGAGCCGAGTGCCGGCGCTGCGCGGATCGTTCGACGGCCATGTCATCGTGTGCCACGGCTGCACCTGGTTGTAGTAGTGCAATGTCTGTGCGTCGAGCGTAAGCAGCGTATCCGTGATCCCAGGTGTGGGCACGGGCTGGAGCGCAAACGTGTATTGCGGCTCGCCCTGGGCGAGCAGGTGCCCGGCGATCTGCTGCAGCGTATTGATAGCCTTCAGGAAATCGGGATCGAATGCACGTGTCATGCTGCCCGCGCCTGTACCACCCGACGTTGCCACCCACTGATCGCCCTGCAACTGCAGGGCGCCGGCAAGCTGGGTGGAGAGGAACGTATTGATGAGGCCGCCCTGGGGACGCACAAAGCGGGCGAGTTCGGGCAGCGAGGCATCGTTGGACGTGTTCGCAAACGGATAGCGGCCGGCAAATGAGCGGTTCCACGTAGCTACGATGGTCTGGCGCCAGGCATCGTTCAGGCTCGCCTGTGCGGGTCTCAGCACGGTCTGCGTGGCCTGCTCGATCGGCTGCACGAACAGCGCGCTGCCCATGCCCACCCATTGTTCGCCCAGACTCGCGGCGATGAGCTGCGCGTACGAGAGGGTATCCGAGAGCTCCGAGCCCTTGCCCTTGAAGAGCGACTGCGCGACCTGGCGCGCCTGGTCATCGGGGTCGGCGCTGTCGCTGATCTGCTGCAGCTTCAGTCGCAGTGTCGTCACGCGTTCCGCGAAGCGCTCCATGCTCAGATCGCTGCTAGCGGGGGGCGCAGCATTGCTCCTCCCAGCCTGCCCCACCAGCTTGAGCACCGTGCCGAACGAAGCGTCGAGCGGCCCGGCCGGCTCGGCCTGCGGAGCATCGTCCTTCCTGCCGAACAGATTCTGCGCTTTGCTAACCAGCGCATCGGATAGCGAGGCCTGCTGTGCGCCCGCCTCACCCTGCCAGGCGACCGACTTCATCAGCGCGATGAGCGGCGACTGCCGGGCATCGGCGATGAGCTTGAGCTGACCCACGGCGGCTGGCAGCGTGGGGGCCGTTGCGCACCGGATGCTGTTCATGAAGTCCTGCCAGTGCTCGGCATAGTCGGAGAAGTAATGCGCACGCAGGGCCGTACGCAGCGCATCAGCCGTCACGCCGCTGCCGGGCTGCGCAGCGCCGGCGTTGCCGAGCACCCAGTTTCCCTCGACGCCATTGTGTTTCGCGGCGGCGTCGATCGCGGCCTCGATGGAGCCTTCCCAAGCCTGGCGCGTGAAGACGCCCGGGACCGTTGCCGACGTCGCGAAGAGGCCGCGCGTGTCCGTGCCCGCCGTGAGTGAGGCGAGTGACTGGTCGGGATACTTGTGGCCGACCGAATCGAGGATGCCCTGATAGATGGTGTCTTCGGAGTTCCTCACGCCGATGACCGCGAGCAGCGTCTGGCGAGCGCCGCCCACGAGTTCCTCGCGCGGCTGGATGCGCCAGTCGGGATGGTCCGGCAGGTGCTGCGCCCAGAAACGCATGAGCTGCGCGGACAAGTCGAGCTTTTCGCCGGGCCGCAGGCCTGTGTCGAGGTTCCAGTGATGCACAAGCTGAGGCGTCATGAAGGCGGGATCGGCACGTTGCGGGTCGGCCATCATGAGATAGGTCTTCAGCGCCTGCTGGCCGTCCTGCGCCATCTGGCTGCTCTGGGTGTCGACCTGGGCGGTCGACATCTGCCCGAGATCGACGAGCTGGCCTTCGATGTCCTGCTGGGCCGGCGCGATGAGTAGCGGTTTTGCGGCACGCGCGTAAGGTGTCCACAATGCGTTGAGCACGGCCCGGTCGCGGTTCAGGCCGAAGCGGGCAAACAGCGGAGTATGCTCCTGCACGCGTGCCTCGTGCAGACTGATGCGTTGCTGGAGTCCGTGCAGTGCGCGCAGGCGAGCGGGGGTGTCGTTCGCGCGGGCAAGCGCCTCCAGTGACGCTTTCGTGAGCATGACTTCACGTGCGTTGTTCGTGCCCGAGATGAGCATGCCGATGCTCCATAGGCCGATGAGGGCAAGGGTGATCGCCGAAACGATCGTCACTGGATTGGAGAACGTGCGGCGGCCCGGAGTGCGGTTTGCGCTGGCGACCAGATAACGCCACAACGGCAGTCGCGCGCTATTCGAGCCACTCGACGACGCACCGCTAACAAAAAGCGGCGCAAAAAAAGCGCCTGCGACCGGCAAGGGGCGTCGCTGCCAGTCCGAAAGGCCTGCGATCCATTGTGCGAGTGGCGCCGCACGGGTATCGAGCCGCCTCGATAGGTCCGATGCATAGGCGTCTTCCCCGTTGGCGGCGAGCTGATGCACACTTCGATCGGCGAGTCGATCACGCAATTCAAGCAGTGCCGCTTCAATCGCGTCCGCACTGACGGGATGCGTAAATTCGCAGCCGGTCACCGGTGTAGCGGTCCGATGTACGGAATCCGTGCCGGCGACATCGACCACATACACGGGTGCCGACCAACGCAGGATTTCGGTGATGCGCGCCAGGTGAAGTCCCCAAGGATTCCTGTCAACCAAGTGGTCCGGCAACAAGGTCTTGTCGTCGAGCACCAGTGCAATCGCATCCAGGGGCCGGCTGCACCTCAGGCAGCTGAGCTGGCGCAGCCATGCCGCGTCGGGACGACCGTTTGTCCCCAAGCCTCTCCACAGCAGCACGGCATCATCGGTGATCAGATAGCCATACTCCACCAACTCGGGCAGCAGGCGCGTGATCGCCGCACTCTCACCCGTCACCAGCAGCCATGGCAACCGGTCCCGCCAACGCCAGCCATAACGGCTACGCATGTCGGCCCGAAAAGTCAGGAATGGCTTTTCCTCCGATTCAGGCGCCGTTGTCGTTTCATTGATCTTTGCCGAGCCGATCTCGGCCATGGCCGCCTTGCGTCGTGCGCGTCGACCCAACACGATACCGGCAATCACCACCAGCAAATAAAAAATAGCGAGACCGGCAACAACCAGCCAACGTGCAAGTGGAGACGCTAGTCCAAATTCACTTCCCTTCCACAGAACAAGGAGTGAGGCACCTACCACCGTGGCAAAGAGGGCGGCAAATTTGAGGTTCAATCGCATAGTGAAATTCTTCAGGACCGGGGTGCAATCACCGCAATAGTCAATACGTTGTCACCCGTCACGCTAACGAGCTGTTTTCGTGAGCACATGCCCGCGTAGGCTGCTGCGAGCGCGATGACAAGCCACGGTGCCACGAAGCGGGCGCTACCAATGCGCAAATCGATGTCGTGGTGCCCTTGCAAGCCAATTGCCTCTCCGACGGCCACCCCCTGCGAAACGAGCTGACCTTGCAGCGCCCGCTGAAGCGGCGCTTGCGCGCCTCCGCTGAACCAGTGGTCAAACAGTTCACCCCCCTTCGCCCGGCTCCAGAAGAGTGCCTGCAGAAGCAATTGAGACAGATCCGCCTCCCCCCCTCGCTCCGGTCGATAAAGCAGCGCCATTCCAGGCAGTCGTTTGCGCCGAACCAGTGAATCCGATGCGAGCACGAGAATCGCCCCCGCCTCGGCGACTCCGGCGTTGGGCACGACGTTCAGCAGAGGTTCGAGCCGAATCGCACAAACGACTTTTACCTCATCGGACGCGAAAGCCGGGTCGCCGTCCAGCCAGTTGTCGACGTCGATCAACTCCGGAGCAATGATGCGGACTATCGGCGCAGGGACTGGTCGAAGCCGTTGCGCCTCCCACGCGGCACGCCACAGCGCGTCCATGCAGGAAAGATCGAGCAGGGAATCGACTCTCACGTCGACCGTCAAGCGAATATTTTCCGGTAGCGCCCGAATAGTCTCCGCAATCTGCCCGACCAGGTAATTGGTCACGGATGCGAATACGTCCTCGTGACGTGCGCTGTCTACTGCGTCATCGCCAGGAAGCCAGCCCAAGCCGGATGGCGCTATCCATCGCGCCTCCACTGTCCGATCATCACCGGCAAACCGGCTGCGCGGTTCAAGCCGCAATTCCTTGTTGGCCACTGCCACCGGCGTGTTTTCGTGCTCGAGAGCGGAAAAGATAAAGCCCGATGCGAGGACGTGCAACGGAACACCGCCCTCTCTCTGAACCGCACGGATATAGTCGGCCCGGTCTTCATTGAACTCTTCGGCACGATGACGCCTCGATTGAAGGACTCCCAAGTACGCAAGGAAAGGAATTAGCCAGAACAAGAAGGGAATTCCCACGACCCAGAACCAGAACCATGTTGTGTGAGTCGGCGCGGCGCTACCCCACAGTCGCAACATGCCGAATGCGCCGCCACCCACAACGACTACGAACAGCGCCGCCCACCGTTTCCAGGCAGGTTCGAACGGGGGTATTGCTTTCTCCGGAGCCAGGCGGCGCAGGTCGTAGGCCATCAAGCGCTGCCCGTCTTGCCGCTCGATGAAAGGAGGATTGCGCCACAGCGCGTACGATGGCCGTGGAAAGCGAGCGGCAATTCTCCGTCTTTCATTCGCTCGTCACCCTCGGCGATCTCATTATCTCCACAACGAGGGCACGAAACCCTGTCTGTCTTGCGGGCTGCTCCGCGACCGTCCAGAGAAACGCGCGACGAGCCGGTCTGCACCACGCCGCCGTGGCTGGTGGCATCGCCGACATAGATGAGGTCAGGCATTTTCGTATCCTTTCAGATGGATGATTTGGACGCAGTGTTTAGTCGCACTGAAAAACTTTATATCATTCGCATATCTTACTGTTTGCCCTGTGTCACTGAAACCCCGTAGGATTGGTTCTCGAATCCCGTACAAAGGGGTCGCCCGCCTCGATGCGGCTGGCCGCCGCCACGTCCGCCGGCCACAGGGGCACTTTGGACACCGCACGCCAGACCAGACGGCCGATGAAAAACAGCACATGAAGCGGAAACATCAGCCATTTGATGACCGGGTTCCAGGCGTCATTCGATACCAGCACCACCCAGCCCTGATAAGCCGTTTCCTTCCTGTCCGCAATCGGCAGGCAGTACCGGAATCCTTCCGCGTTCAGCACCGCCTGCGGGTCATCCTCCATGTAGCGGCGCATGAATTCCCAGTGGCGCAGGCAGTCCCCCTTCTTCGGCGAGGAGTATCCAAAGAAGAACTGCTCCTGAACCGTTTTCTCATCCTTCATTACCAGCCCACAGATGCCCAGTGTGCGCATGCCGGCCACGTTCTTCACCACGTAGAGCGTGAAATACGTCGAGTCCCATGGCGTCTCGAGCACCGTGCCATCGCCACGGAACACATAGACCATGCGATTCCGCCGGTTCAGGCGGATCGGATAGTGCGTGTAGCCGAACCATTCCCCAATCCAGCGATTTAAAGCAACCATGCCCCAAACAAGCAGGGAGCAAATCAATATTGCATATGCCAGAGACGCAAACATTGGGACATCCTGGTTATGATCCCAAGCTGGAGCGAAATAAGCGCGGGCCGTCTGATACAAGAAGACAATAATCGAGACTGCACCAACACCTGCTGCGAACGCCCCAACCACACTCATCACGCCGCGATTGGAGTAATACCCATCAACAACCTCCAGGTAGGTCGAATTCATGCGAATTGCCAAGGCCGACGCATGCGGCTGACCTGCCGGTTGATTGACCGGTAAATGCCAGGCCCGATCCTGTTCGGTAAGGGGGCGCTCCTTTCTGATTGACTTCAGTGCGCGCGGTTTCATCGTCTTTACGCCCCCGCCATCACGTTGTTAAAGTCGGTCTGTTCCACATTCGCATCGGCATAGCGTGCCGTTTCGTTTAACGCCCCCCCAGTAGGATCGCGCCAGCCACTGCGCGATCTTGTTGTCTTTGACCGCATCGAGCCAGAGTGCAATGGCCGTCAGTAGTACGGCAAGAACGAATCCGATTCGGGTCAAGGCTAAGGAGACTGTCACGCCGGGAACACCAGGGAATTCATTCGCACAATTTACTGTTTTCCGCTGTGTCACTGAAACCCCGGAGGATTGGTGCTCGAATCACGTACAAAGGGGTCCCCCGCCTCGATGCGGCAGGCCGCCACCACGTCCGCCGGCCACAGGGGTGTCCTGGACACCGCACGCCAGACCAGACGGCCGATGAAAAACAGCACATGAAGCGGAAACATCAGCCATTTGATGACCGGGTTCCAGGCGTCGTTCGATACCAGTACCACCCAGCCCTGATAAGCCGTCTCCTTCCTGTCGGCAATCGGCAGGCAGTACCGGAATCCTTCCGCGTTCAGCACCGCCTGCGGGCCATCTTCCATGTAGCGGCGCATGAATTCCCAGTGGCGCAGGCAGTCTTCCTTCTTCGGCGAGGAGTATCCAAAGAAGAACTGCTCCTGAACCGTTTGCGCATCCTTCATTACCAGCCCACAGATGCCCAGCGTGCGCATGCCGGCCACGTTCTTCACCACGTAGAGCGTGAAATACGTCGAGTCCCATGGCGTCTCGAGTACCGTGCCATCGCCGCGGAACACATAGACCATCCGGTTCCGCCGGTTCAGGCGGATCGGATAGTGCGTATAGCCGAACCACTCGCCTGACCAGCGGTAGAAGGCTAAAAAAATGAAGACGAACAGCGCAATGATGACTGTCACGACCACCATAGTTACGAGCAGTGGTACTTCATCATGACGATCCCAGTCCGGGTTCAGATAGTTATAAAAAACGGTGATATATAGAGACGCTAACCATGCCGCACATACGGCGGTTAGGAAAAACACTCCGAATATGCTCAGTATTCCGCGATCGCCGTAATACCCATCCACCATCTCAAGATAGGTCGAGTTCATGCGAATCGCCAACGCGGAGGCATCCGGTTGACCTGCTGGTTGATTGACCGGCAGATGCCTGGCCCGATCTTCCGCCGTAAGCGGGCGCTCTTGCCTGATCGATTTCAGTGCGCGTGGTTTCATCGTGTTTATGCCCCCGCCATGACGTTGTCAAAGTCGGTCTGTTCCACATTCGCATCACCATAGCGCGCCGTTGCGTTCAACGTCCCCCAGTAGGATCGCGACAGCCACCCCGCGATCTTGTCGCCTTTGACCGCATCGAGCCAGAGTGCAATGGCCGTCAGTAGTACGGCAAGAACGAATCCGATTCGGGTCAAGGCTAAGGAGACTGTCACGCCGGGAACACCAGGGAATTCATTCGCACAATTTACTGTTTTCCGCTGTGTCACTGAAACCCCGGAGGATTGGTGCTCGAATCACGTACAAAGGGGTCCCCCGCCTCGATGCGGCAGGCCGCCACCACGTCCGCCGGCCACAGGGGTGTCCTGGACACCGCACGCCAGACCAGACGGCCGATGAAAAACAGCACATGAAGCGGAAACATCAGCCATTTGATGACCGGGTTCCAGGCGTCGTTCGATACCAGTACCACCCAGCCCTGATAAGCCGTCTCCTTCCTGTCGGCAATCGGCAGGCAGTACCGGAATCCTTCCGCGTTCAGCACCGCCTGCGGGCCATCTTCCATGTAGCGGCGCATGAATTCCCAGTGGCGCAGGCAGTCTTCCTTCTTCGGCGAGGAGTATCCAAAGAAGAACTGCTCCTGAACCGTTTGCGCATCCTTCATTACCAGCCCACAGATGCCCAGCGTGCGCATGCCGGCCACGTTCTTCACCACGTAGAGCGTGAAATACGTCGAGTCCCATGGCGTCTCGAGTACCGTGCCATCGCCGCGGAACACATAGACCATCCGGTTCCGCCGGTTCAGGCGGATCGGATAGTGCGTGTAGCCGAACCATTCCCCAATCCAGCGATTGAAAGCAATGGAGACCCAGATAAGCATGGAGAACAGCAAGTTGACATATAGCAGAGACGCAAACATTGGAACATCCTGGCGATGATCCCAATCCGAAGCGAAATAATTGCCGGCCGTCCGATACAAAAAGACGATAATCGAAACTGCACCGACACCTGCGGCGAACGCCCCAACCACACTCATCACGCCGCGATTGGAGTAATACCCATCAACAACCTCCAGGTAGGTCGAATTCATGCGAATCGCCAACGCGGAGGCATGCGGCTGACCTGCCGGCTGATTGACTGACAAATGCCAGGCCCGATCCTCCGCGGTAAGCGGACGCTCCTGTCTGATTGACTTTAGTGCGCGCGGTTTCATCGTCTTTACGCCCCCGCCATCACGTTGTTAAAGTCGGTCTGTTCCACATTCGCATCGGCATAGCGTGCCGTTTCGTTTAACGCCCCCCAGTAGGATCGCTCCAGCCACTGCGCGATCTTGTCGCCTTTGACCGCAGCGATCCAGAGTGCAATGGCCGCCAGTAGTACCGCAAGAACAAATCCGAGCATGGTCAAGGTTATGGAGATCGTCGTGCCGAGGACGCCGATCGATCCGATCACGGTAGCCCCTCCTTCTGATGCCAGCGCTGCCCATATGCTTACGATTGCTGCGATAACCCCAGCTGTGCCTGAAGACGCTTGAAGACTGAGAAGTTTCCACTGGGATTCGCGGTAGCTCTGTTCAGCATCCACAATATCCATCACCGCATACACCCCCGCAATCACCCCGGTCAGCACGCCCACCACGCGTAGCGCTATGGTCGCACGCGCCACCAGCTTCTCAGCCGACAACCGTTCAACCATCCCCACTGCATAAACGTTCCGCCAGTTGCCATACGCCTTGACGACGTTGCCAGCCCCCGTCGCCAGTGCGCCTACGTACAGCGCGCCCCCGGTCGTCACGCGCACGTCCTGCGTCCATGCTTTCTGCGACGGCAACGCCGATGCCTCGTCACTGATGCATTGCTGCCAGCTCGCGTATTTCGCAATCGCGTCCACAACAGTCAGTACACCTTCGGACACGGAGCCATAAAGCTCCCGCCGTTGCGCCACCCTCAGCGTGCCGTACTCGTGCAGGTTCATGGGCGTCCTGACATGCTCCGTCAGCCACCGGATCTTCTGCGTCGGATCCTTGATCGCGTCCAGTTCCCGGTTCATTTCCGGCGTGATGAAGACGGCCATTTTCGACCTTGTCTTATTCCCCAGCTGCGTCTCGAACGAACCGATATTGCCAGCCGGAAAGCTGGCCCTCACCTGACGCTCGGCATAGGTCGTCAGCTGCCGGATCAAGTCGTTCGAAAGCGGCTTGCCGCTTTGCCTGCCCGCCTCCACCAGGTTTGCCACGAAGATCTTCGCCAGACTTCGGGTCGTCTGCCCGACGTTGCCGTTGACTTCGATGACTCCCACCGGCGACCTGAGCGAAACGCCGACGATCACCATCCACTGCATCAGCTTTTTTTCCGCCGCGTTGCCGTTGAACTCGCGCAGCACGGTCGCCAGCGCCGAAGTCGTATAAACGAGCACCGTCGCGGCCCAGTCGGGAAGCAGCTTCGGGTTGGTATCCTGCTTCGCCTGCGCAGCAACCGACTGGCTGTTCTTCCATGCAGCCTCTGTCTTCTCCATCCGGCTCTTGACTGGGTTGTTAGACCATGCCACTCCGGGGTGATCGTTCACCGCCTTCATGTAATCCGCGAGGGCGTCCTCATATTCCGCTCTCGCCTTCGCCTCGGCCTTCTGTGACGCAGCCGCATTGGCCGGCGCAGTCGGGTCCGGCTTGAGCAGCGCCTTCAGATGGGTGGCGTACTGGTCCATCAGCGCCTGCCAGGGAACGCCCTCGGGAACCAGCGGGGCAGCAGCAACCAGCTGGATCAACCCGTCCTGTCTCAACAGCAAGGCGCGCAGCAGCAGGTTGCACTTGTCCGTGACATCGCCGCGAAGCCACGTTTCACAGACTTTCCGGCATCCTTCGATCTGCTGCGTGGCGCCGATGCAACGATGGAGCGTCCCGGCATAGACGTCACCGGAGAACGGGTCTGCGCCGTCGTGCGTACTTTCGAGCACGTTGGCGAGGCGGTTGCTCTGCAGCCACGCGGCATGCGCCTGGGCCAGGGGCGTGATGTGCTGCGACTGCAGCGTGTCGGAGGCTTCCCTGAACGCCGTTTGCCACTGCGTATAGGGCCCACGTGGCTGGTTGATGACCGTGCGCCCCAGATACCCGGTCCAGGACGTCGTCTGCGCCGTCTCAATAGTTTTCGGCGTGGGGTTTCTCAGCAACGCGTCGTACTTCTGCTGGCTGGCGAGTTCCTCCGCCGTCGGCTTCGCAGGGAACGATCCCGGCAAGACCGGGCGCCCGGGCATCGAAGACGTCGCGGCGCGTTCCGCCGCCTTCTCCCGTTCCATCTCCGCCAGCTGCTCGCGCGCGACCTCGTAACTCAGCTTCATGTAGTCGGCCAACGCCTCGCGGTCAGCGAAAACCTGAAGCTTGACCTTCTCGTCGTTGGAGCATTTCAGCGCCTTGAGCGAGCCCTCCAGGGCAACCAGGTTCCGGTAGGTCGTCGCATAGCCATACCCGTTTCCGAATCTGTTTTTTGGCACCGGCGTATCCAGCAGCCGATCCTGGTGCCACTGGATGAGCGCGGCAAGATCTCTCGCGATGCCGGAAGGATCGTCCAGTGCGACGATCGCCGCCTGCATGCCGGGACTGCGGCGCTCGCAGGCGGCAAGCATGGCGCCCGCATCGAACGATGCCAGGGCTTTCCCGCCGTCGCTCCTGTGATAGGCATGCATATGCGAAAACGGCGCAGTGTCCGGTATGAACGGCTTCGATGCTGCCTTGACCGCACTGGACACCGGTGCGTATTCCGCAACGGTGTCTGCAAGCACCGTGAGGGGAACGGCATGCGGCGTGCCGCCACGCTTGCCCGAGGCAGGTTGACCCGGCGTGGTCTTGTGCGCCTTCGCCCACGCCCCCGCATCGAACGCTCGCATATGCAGTTCACGCTGAGCCTTTCCGGCACTACCCCGATGCGCGCGGATCACGGCCGCCGTCCATTGCACGTCGGAAAAACCCAGCCAGACGATACCGGCGTGCCCGGCATCCTCAATCGCGATGCAGCCCGCCAGCTCCTTGTGACCGTCAAAATCGCATGGCGTCGCGGATTGGGCGCCCGGGTGAATCGGTAGCTCGGGCGGGAATTGCATGAAGCTGCCGTCCGCGGTGATCCAGTATGCAGACAGGCGATCGCGCAGCTCGTCGTAGACGTAGAGATAGCCGCTGCGCATGATGCGGGCCGTGTACTGTGCACTGCCCCGCAATGCGAGGTCCTGCTTCTTTCCCTTTCCGACGCTTTGCGCAGTGTCTTCCACCTTCAGTGGCGCGGAAACCGGTGGCAGGTGCATATCCTGCGGCGCTACGGCGTAGCGCACCGGCATGATCAACAGGCCCTGCTTGTCGCAAAAGGGGCAACTCGGTTCATTCATTGAGGAAGACATCGATTGAGCGCTCAGAAAGTCGAGGGGGGCTGATGCGGATGACGGCCGTTTCCGTCGAGAGCGGGCTGCTGCCGCTCCAGCATCTCGTAGTCGTCGTCCGTCAGTAGACGGGCGGCTTCAGCCCAGCCGCCCGACGCCTCGCGCGCTTCGCGCGATCGCCAGTACGCCGTGAGCCCGGGATGATTCGCGAAGGCCTCACCGTATCGGATAACGTGCTCGGCGTAGGGCAGCAGATCGTCGGCCCGATGCCAGTGAAGACGGCGCCGTGCGGTCTCCAGTGCGGACTCGATGCGTCTGGCGATGGAGACCCGCTGTGCCCAGACAAGATCGTTGGGCAAGCCCAGGCGTCCCAGCACCAGATTGATCTGCGCAATGCTTTGGGCCCTCTCCCAGACGCTGATCTCGACAGGCGTGGGACTGGTCGGCGAGATATCGCTTGCGGCATGCTCCGGCCGCCATGGCCATGTCCTTTCGACGGTGTACCAGTGCCCGAACCACGGAAACGACCAGCATGACACCGGCCCGAGCAGCGTGTGATGATCGCCTGCATCGAGCATCCAGCAGAGGTTCGCGAAGACGCGGGGATCGAAAATGCGCCAGAGGGCAGCGACACCTGACCGATACCCTCTCCTGTCGACGGGCAGCACGAGTATCTGCCGCGCGATGTGCGCGGCGACGTCAGCCAGCGAAGTCGATGCCGTGAGATGCCCGCAGATCGCCTGACGCGCCAGAGGAAAGTGCTCGCGCTGACCCTGCTCTGCAACAAGTTTCGATGTCAGCCATTCACGATGTACCGGCTCGCATCGTTCGAGATCGATCACCATTGGCAGGCCAGTGAGGTCGGATCCCCAATTGACGGGCGTGCATGTCGACGCGGCAAGCGCAGTCAACGGTGCATCGCTCTCCAGGGCACCGGGATCCACGAGCAGGAATCCGCGTTGCAATGACGGGCACGGTAGAAGTTCCGGTTCGGCGCCGCGCACGGCGGGCGCAAGAGTACGGTCGTCTTTCATGCCAGCGCTACACTGTTTTCGCCAGCGGTCGCTGCGGCGGCGTTGGAAGCATGGCATGCCTGAAAACCGGGCAATTTCCCCTTGATGCTGTCGGGACCGTCCCATTTGAAATTCGCCATCCTGATGGCGACTTGCGCCGGCGAGCCGATTGTCACGTGGCCGTTCTCGAGCTTGATGTAGGCCCCGCCTCCTTCGCTCAGCGTGAGCGACTTTCCGGCTTGCATGACCACATGGCCCTGGCTGCTCGTGATTGTCATGTTTTGCTGTGATGTCAGTTCGAGTTCGTCGTTTTGCGCCTCCATCTGGATTTTTCCCCGATTGGCGACGAACTTCATGCCCATATGGTGCGCGAAGAGACTGATCATCTCGCCCGCAAAGACCCTGAATCTGCGCAGCACGCCGAAGTCCGCGCTATCTCCGGCAGTCAGCATCAGGTTTGCTCCCGCGCTTTGGTGAATGGAATCGGGTGTAACAAGAGCGATTGAGGAGCTGGCCGACAACAGCATGACGGCCTCCTGCAAGTCCCTGATCTGTTTCTGCTGGACTTCTACAATTGCTTTCAGATCGGCGGCTTCGACCTGCGCAAGTTTCGCTGCCTGGGCAAGACCTTCCATACGCCTGTAGGCATCGTCGAGGTGTTGCAGCGCGTTGTCCATGTCGAGCTGCTTTCCCGACGCGCGTGGCTGGTCGTAAGTCGTTACCAGCAAGCCCTTTCCCGAGCGAATCGCTCCATACCCCGACGTCCGAAGCTCAAATCCCTCGCCCCGGTATTCAAGTTTCTGATTCACCAGATACCCGAGGTTCAGCTGCGACTTGCCGGAATGCTCCGTACTGAGCTTGATACCTTCCTGGCCCTCCCAGTCCTCCATGCGCAGCTTGTTGTTCTTCTGCGTGCGGATCACGTTGCGCGAGAGCCAGCGGCGATCGTTGGTCACCAGATCGCGGGCCTGGCTATGGTGATGGAAGCCGCTGATTTCCGGTTTGTCGGGGTCCCCATCTCTAAATGTGATCGTGGCCTCGTCGTTATCCAGTGCGACAAAGTGCATGCCGGTCTGCAGCTTGCCCGCGAAGGGTTTTGCGAGGCGCAGCGGCACACTCTCACCGCCCTTGGGCCAGTCCGCAAAATCCACGTCGAAACGCACGACGTAATAGCCGACGGAATTCAGGTAGCCGTAGGTGTACTTGTCCGGGCTGCAAATTCGCGCCGAAAGTGTGCCGGCGATCCTGGGCCACGTTTCCGGCCTCAGTTCCAGACGGAAACGCCGGTCGGCAGGAATGGCCTTGTAGCTGTTCGAATAAGCTTTATCGCGCGCGCCGCTGTGCGTGATCTCGATGATCACCTGGCCCTTCGGCGCTTCGGGCAACACCACATCCGTTTCGAGCACCCGCGCGCACTGCAGCCCGAGCACGTTACTTTCGCCTTCGTGCACCACCTGCCTTGCGATCGCGGCTTCGTGGCGCAGTTGCGCCTCCCACTTCGCACCCTTCTGATCAAGGTGATTTGTGCCGTAAATGTACGGCCTGCCGTACGTCGTTGGATCGTCTGGCGCGACGTTTGCCTCATCCCGGAAACGCTCCCAGGCGCTGTCCGGGTTGTAGTCCGCGACCATGACCGACTTCGGCACCGTTTGCATGTGCGTCCTGACGTAGGTGACGGCTTCTATGCCTCCCGCTTCGAGGCCCGCCGCTTCACGGTACGGCACAATGAGTCGCGGGTCGTAGAGGTAGTGGTCGATGTCGTCGCAAAACACGACCTGAGCGCCGTGCTCGGTCTCGACGATATAGAAGTAGATACCCGACTTCTGCATGAGCATCTGCAGATAAGCCAGATCATCGATCCTGTACTGGAAGCGAAAGAGGTGCTTGGGGTACTGCTTGCGCAGGCGGAAAACGAACTGGTGCTCACGCAGGTCATGCCGTCTCAGAATCGACGCCATGATCTCCGGCGTCGTCTGATGCTGGTAGATCTGCGTATTGGTGACCGCGCCAAGCCGTCCAACGTGCGATTTCAGAACAATCTCATATTTCCTGAAATCCTTCGTGGTCTGTACGATGGAAAAGCGCTCGATATATCCCGAAAACATCTTCGGCGCACCGTAGTCCGGCACGATCCTGAAGACCGCATCGCGGCTCAGATAATCGGCACGCTCAAGCTGGCCCGGATGGGTCACCACGATACGCACGATGTTGGGTTCGCCCATCTTCTCGGATGCGTCGAATGACACGACCGAGAGTTGCGCTGCACTGTCGGCGCCAGGCACATCCAGGAAATACGCCTGCCTTCCTGGTATCGCCCCCAAATTCGATACTAACTTCCCCGCTGCGTCAAACAGGCTTGCCATTCTCATCCATTCCTCACCTGATCAGTTTTGCTACAAAACCGCCATGCATAAATGATGACTTCGCGAGCGATGGGGATTTTGGGTGGTCGGTAAAGTACGCGCGTTTAGTCTGCTAGTGAAGCGCCAATCGCGTCGCGAAACATCGTTTATTGCTCTCGATCAGACTATTGTGACCGCTTGCACTTATTGATTTTTTTGAGATGCATCGCGTGCTAAACATCATCGCCCAAGCGAAGCCGGAATAGATTCACTCACTGAACGATGAGCGCAAGCTTCCAGAACAGCACCGGGCAAGACCTGAAGACCACGACACCCGACTCCTCCGCGCGCACTCGTGCGCGTGCTGAGCGTGTTCGGGCGAATGCCGTGGATGCATTGCGCATCGACCACGGTCTCGCCACCATCGACCTGTTGCTAGGCAAGCAGATCGACGCCATCCTGCACCACCCCGCTTTCCAGACGCTCGAATCGGCGTGGCGCGGCCTGCAGTTCCTCGTCGACCGGACGGAATTCCGCCGCAACGTGCGTATCGAGGTACTCGACGTCTCGAAGGAGTCCTTGCGTCAGGACTTCGACGATGCGCCAGAAGTCATCCAGAGCGGCCTGTTCCTCCAGACCTACACCCAGGAATACGATACGCCCGGCGCATACCCGTTCGCCGCAGTCATCGCGAACTACGAATTCGACGCGAGCGCGCCCGACATTGCGTTGCTGCGTAATCTCTCGAAGGTGGCGGCCGCAGCGCACATGCCGTTCATCGGCGCCGTCGCGCCGGCGTTCTTCGGCAGGACGTCGATGGAGGAAGTCGCGGGCATACGCGATCTACCGGGCCACTTCGAGCGCGCGATCTATCTCAAGTGGAAGGCGTTCCGTGAAACGGAGGATGCCCGCTATGTCGGGCTCACGCTGCCCCGGTTTCTCGCGCGCCTGCCGTACGGACCCGACTTCAATCCCGTGCACGCGTTCAACTACACCGAGGATGTTCGTAGCGGCGGCAGCGAAGCCTACGTGTGGGCAAATGCGGCGTTCGCCTTCGCCGTGAACCTCGTGAGAAGTTTCGTTCGCAACGGCTGGTGCCTTCAGATCCGCGGTCCGCAGGCCGGTGGCGTGATACCCGACCTGCCGGTCCATCTTTACGATCTCGATACCGGTCATCTGGGGAAGATCGCCACCGATGCGCTGATCCCTGAAACCCGTGAATTCGATTTCGCCGAGCAGGGTCTCGTTGCGCTTTCGTACACGAGCAATCACGACTACGCGTGCTTTTATTCCGCGCATTCGACCCAGAAGCCTGCTATTTTCGACGCGCTCGACGCCGCAGCCAACAGCCGCATCAATGCGCGCCTGCCATACATTTTCCTGCTCTCGCGTATCGCGCACCATCTCAAGATGATCCAGCGCGAGAATATCGGCACAACCAAGGATCGCAGACTGCTCGAGCTCGAGCTGAACACGTGGATCCGTTCACTCGTCACGGTCATGACGACACCGGGTGACGACCTGCAGACCTCACACCCGCTGCGCGAAGCCCGCGTCGTGGTGGAAGACATTGAAGACAACCCGGGCTTCTTTCGTATCGCGCTGTTCGTTGTTCCGCATTTCCAGATTGAGGGCATGGATGTGAGCCTGTCACTCATGTCGAAGATGCCGAAGGCCAGGCGTTGAACGCCATCCACCTCCCTACCTGAATCACGACCACTCTCATCGATGAAGATAACGAAACCCCTGTGGACGCGCGGCATTTTCATGACGCCACAGCACTTCCAGCAGCAGGCGCTGTGGGAGCAGTTCGCCAATGACCAGATCGCCCGTATCACAAGTCCCGACGCCTGGGGGGTGATCGGTGCCGCACTGGATACACAGGCGCTCGCGGTCGACCGGCTGCAGCTCGCGAGATTGACGGCGCGTCTGCGCGATGGCACGTTCATCGACAGCGAAACCGCCGACTGGCTACCTGGCGCGCGCAGTCTGTCCGATGTGCCGACCCATGTGGAAGCGGTGACGGTACTCGCCGGCGTGGCGTTGGTCGATGCCCAGGGCGGCAACTGCGTCGAGCCCGGCGAGAAGCCAGCACGGCCACGGCGCGTGACCCGCGAATTCGTCCATGTCGTCGACCTCAATGGGCAAGAAAAGGAAGAGATCAGCGTCGAGCGCCACGTCGTGGCGCTGCTGTTCGACTTCGAGAAGCCGGACGATTATGTAACGTGTCCCGTTGCCCGCCTTGTGCGTACGCCTCAGGGGCGCTTCGAGGTGGATGAGACGTTTGTGCCGCCGTGTCTATTCCTGTCGGCGAGTACGCGGCTCACGCAACGCATTCGGCGCCTCTCGGAGATCCTGACAGCCAAGAGCGCCAGTCTCGCGGTGCGCCGCAAGGAGCGTTCGGACCAGATCGCGGATTTCGCGGTGTCCGACGTGGCGCTATTCTGGCTGCTGCATTCGGTCAACAGCACGTGGCCGGAACTCGCGCGCCTCGCCCAGGCGCCAGACCAGCATCCCGAACGCCTGTACGTCTTGCTCGCGCGCTTCGCCGGATCGCTCCTTACCTTCTCGACCACGGAAACGCTGCAGGCCATCCCGGCATACGACCATCGCGCGCCGGAACCCGTGTTTGCGGAACTGGAATCGCTGATCCGCGCGCTGCTGGATGCCGTGATTCCTTCGCGGGTCGTACCCATTGCGCTCGAGCGCCTGCGCCCTTCGATGTGGCGTGGCCAGATCAACGAGGACCGGCTTACCGAAGATGTCGACTATTACCTGTCGGTGCGCGCGGCCCTACCCGCTTACGCCCTTCTCGAACAGATTCCGGCATTGTGCAAGATGGGCGCGCCGGACGAGGTCGAACAGGTCGTCAATTCCGCCCTGCACGGCATTGCGCTGCGTCCGGTGTCGCGTGTGCCTGCCGCGATTCCCGTGCGCATCGAGAACCAGTACTTTGCGGTGGACAGTACGGATCCGGCTTTTGCCCGCATGATTGCTGCGCGGGCCTGCCAGATCTACCTGCCCGGATCGATTCCCGAAGCCGAACTCGAGCTTTACGCGGTGCTGCCGTCATGAAATTCGCCATCGCACAAGCGGCCCCGGGCCCGGCCCTGCCGCCCCACTTGCCTGTGTCGCTGCGCGACACGGCACGCACCGTCGTTGCACTTGTGAGCGGGAACGCACCCTCGCTGGAAGCCTTGCGCAAGGACGCCGATGCCCAGATTAACGGCCTGCGTGAGGAACTGCAGCGGCGCGGCCATCCACGCGATGTGATCGATGACGCGCTTTATGCGCAATGCGCTCTGCTCGATGAAGCAGCCCTCAATGGACTTGATGGGGAGGCGCGTGACGCGTGGGAACGCGAGCCGCTGCAGGTGCGCGTGTTCGGCCGCAATGACGCGGGCGAAGAACTGCTCAGGCGGATAGGTCAGCGTCTGCGTGAAGCGAACCCAGTGCCGCCCCTGCTGGTGATCTTTGCGGCTGTGCTCGGACTCGGGTTCAAGGGCCGTTATGCCGTGAACGAGGGGGAAGCGCGCGCGAGGCTCATTCATTCCATTGAAGAGCGTCTTGCGCGCGCCACGGGCGCCAGCATGGACAGAAGTGCGCCCGATCGGTCAGGCCCCGTGGTGGTGAATCCGTCGCGTCGGCGCCGTCGGCCGCTGCCCCCGCTCGCGTGGGTGCTTCTCGCCTGTCTCGCGGCGGGACTTGGCTGGTTCGCGATCGACCGGTGGCTGCTTTCGTCGATCGCCGGCATGGGGCACTGAGGCACCATGCGTACGGGACCCGGACTTTTCGAGCGGATCACGGGGCATTTTGCCGATGGATCAACCGTGAATGACTTTACACCGCAGGAGCAGACGTTCCTTTCGGTGCGGGACAACATCGAGCGCATCCTGAACAGCCGGCGTCGCTCGCTCGCGCACCTGCCGGACTTCGGGCTCGATGACCTGTCGGAGATCTACCGGCACCTGCCCTCGTCCACACACCGGCTGCGCAACGCCATCGAGTCGACATTGCTCAAGTACGAGCCACGGCTGAGAGCGGTCGAGATCGAGGTGCACACCCCGGAGCCTGGCATGATGGTCAGCTTCACCATGGCTTGCCATCTGCATCAGGAGGGGCTCGTGCGTTTTGACACGGCCTTCACGCCTGACGGCAAAACGAGGCTCAAGATGTTGCAGGCGGCGCTCGACAAATATTGACGCACTACGAACGATTTGGAGACGAGAAGGCGCACGACATGGCAACGATGCTGGCAATCAAGGGGAACAAGACGACAACCGGCGGCGAAGTACTCGATGGCGACGAGGACTTCTTCGACGAGAACGGCGCGCTCGCGAAGGACGGGGGACTGGCGTCCTGCGGACGCTGCGGACATCACGGCCCGATGCTGGGCACGGCGAAAGGCTGGGGACTGTCGGGCGGCACGGCCGCTGTGAAGGACAACGATATCGTGGCCTGCCAGTGCCCGCGCGGTACGAACCGCGTGATCGCCCGCTCGGAGTATTACGACGAATGATCGGCTGGGCTCGAAGGCGACGCCGGCCCGATCACGAGAGCCGGCGAAACGCTCCTCACAGTCCCCGTACGTGGGCGTGCTGGTCAAGCACTACAGGCACTGCACCGCTCCTTGGCGGGAGGTGATGCGCCTGCCCGCTCCGGCAACGCCGCGCGCCTGCTCGCACGCTGCGCGGAAGAAGCCGTGTGAAAAAAAATCAAAAGAATCTGCGCGCCTTGAAACCACCGAAGACCCCGAATTGCAGACCAGTTGGCCGCCCAGGCCAACAGCCGCATCCCCCTCCTTGCACAATCCGCCAACCGCACCTATATTGGTTGCGAAGCGCAACCATCAGCGGTTCGCGCCTGCGTGCGGCCAGGCGGAGAGCATCATGGATTATGTCGACATACCCGTACAACCCCGCGAAACGACGATCCTGGAGTTGCGCGAGTTCTCCCGCAGGCTTGTGCGCGAGCTGGGCTTCATGCGCTCGACGCTCGCGGACAGCGATCTCGCCCCCTCCGCCGTGCACGCCATCATCGAGATCGGCGCCCAGCCGGGCATCAACGCGAAGGCGCTCGGCGACATCCTGCGGCTCGACAAGTCGAACACGAGCCGCCAGGTCGCGCGGCTCCAGGCGGCCGGCTTGGTCAAACGCAAGACAGCGGATGACGACGCGCGTTCCTCCGAGCTGTACCTGAGCGCCGCGGGCCAGAAGCTGCGCGCGAGGATCGACCGCTTCGCGACCGACCAGGTTTCCAATGCGCTGCGGCGTCTCGTGCCCGCCGACCAGCAGACGCTCGTGCGCGCGCTGGCGCTCTACGCCGACGCGCTCGCGCACGACAACCCCAACGCGACCCGCGAGGCCGCGCAAACGGCGGGCGTGCAGATCGTCGAGGGCTATCTGCCCGGCTGCATCGGTGACATCGCCAGCCTGCACGCGCGCTTTTACGCGGCGAACTGGGGCTTCGGCGCGTTCTTCGAGAAAAAGGTGGCAACGGAACTGGCGCAATTCGCGGGCGCGTTACCCGCCGAAGGCAAGGCCCTGTGGCTCGCCGTGGAACGGGGGCGCGTACTGGCTTCGCTCGCCATCGACGGCCACGCCGACCAGGTCTGCGACGCGGCGCATCTGCGCTGGTTCATCGTCGACGATTCGTTGCGCGGCACCGGCATCGGCCGGCAGCTGATGACGAACGCCATGCGGTTCGTCGATGCGCGCTACGGCGAGACTTATCTGTGGACGTTCAAGGGCCTCGACGCCGCGCGCCACCTGTACGAATCATTCGGCTTCCGCTTCGATGAGGAATCCGAAGGACATCAGTGGGGCACGAAGGTCACTGAGCAGCGCTTCGTGCGACCGAGGCCCTGACAGGCTCGTCCGGCCGTGAAGGCTACCGCCATGCTGAGTCCTTCGCCGTGCATCGCTTGTCGAGCAGATCGTGGAACGGCTTGTTGACGAGACGTCGACGCTCGGCGAACAGCGCGACGTTCATTCGCGTCTTCATCCAGTCGCCCCTTCGCACGCAATGCCCCGAGCGCATAGACAGAGGCCCGCCAGCCGCTAGAGACTGCACCAGCGTCTTGCCCGCCAATCACGATATCGAGCTGAGGGGCGTCGACGAGCTTCGGCACGCGCAGTTCGAACGGGCTCGGGTAAGATGGGAGCCTCGCTGGCGCCTTGACCTCTAACGCCTTCACCCAGCCGCGGATCCACCATCGTGAACTATTTCAATGTCCTGCTCGCCCTTTCGGGCGTCCTGCTGCTGAGCGTCGCCAGCCCTGGACCGAACTTCGTCATCGTCACTTCGACAGCCGTGGCTTCGCGGCGCGCGGGCCTCGCGACCGGCCTTGGCCTCGCCGCGGCCTCGGGCACGTGGGCATGGATCGCCATGGCAGGGCTGAGCCTGATCGTCGCCCATGTCGCCTGGATTGGCGTGGTGTTGCGCATTGCGGGTGCGAGCTACCTGATCTGGCTCGGCGCCAGAATGCTCATGAGCGCGCGCGAACCCATGCAGGTTGCGGCGCAAGCGGGCGCATCGGGCTGGGCCGCCGCGAAAATGGGCTATGTCGTCAGCATGACGAATCCCAAGGCGATTGCGTTCTACGGCAGCATCTTCGCGTTGATGGTCCCCGCCGCCGCGCCGCGTTGGCTGGAGGTGGCCGTCGTCGTGATCGCCGTCCTCATTTCGTGCGCCTGGTATTGCACGATGGCCCTCCTCGCCTCGCACCCCGCCGTGCGTGCGTTTCTTGTTCGGCGCAAGGCCGCGCTCGACTCGGCCGTGGGCGTCGTGCTGATCGCGCTCGGCGGCCGCATGCTCGCGGGCCGCTGAGTTTCGCGCTGCGGCCGTGATCCGACGGATACGTTCCCGGTCGCTGCACGACGCGCTGCTGGCCTTCGTGCTCGCCGCCTTCAGCCTGCTCGTTCACGCGCAAACGGCCCCGAGGGTCGTCGACATTCCCACGCGGCCCGGCGTCACGCAACGGTTTCTTTTCATCGTGCCTGCGGCGCCAAAGGCGGCCGCCATTCTTTACGCGGGCGGGCACGGCGGACTGCAACTGGACCCGCAGGGCAACTTTGGCTGGGGCGCCAACAACTTCCTCGTGCGCTCGCGCATGCTGTTCGTGAACGACGGCGTTGCCGTGGCCGTCATCGACGCGCCGAGCGACCGTCAATCGCCGCCCTGGCTGAACGGTTTTCGCCCCACGCCCGAGCACACCGCGGACGCACGCGCCGTAATCGCATGGTTGCGCGAGCAACTACATGTGCCGGTGTGGCTCGTGGGCACGAGCCGCGGCACGCAGTCCGCAGCGGCTATCGCCATTGCGCTCGCGAACGACGCAAGCCCCGGCAGCGGACCGGACGGCATCGTGCTCAGCTCGACCATCCTGCGCGACAACCGGGGCGGCGATCCGGTTACGGGCATGAATCTCGCGGCGCTGAAGATTCCCGTGCTCGTGGTCCATCACAAGGACGACGCCTGCAAGTTCTGCCCCGTTTCCGAAACGGACACGCTGATGCAAAAGCTCACGCAATCACCGAGAACGAGGCTGATGCTCGTTTCCGGAGGCGCCTCGCACGGCGACCCGTGTGAGGCGTTCGCGTATCACGGCTTCACTGGCATGGAAAGCGACGTCGTGCACAGCATGACGGCGTGGATGCTGGCGCCGTGAGCGCGTTCACACGCATCGACATTTTGAGACGCGTCGCGTGATGCACGCCCGCTGTGTCGAAAAAACCATCAGATGTCTCTGTGCGGCGGGCTTCGCCTCGAACGCGCTAACTGCGCTTTCTCCGCACTGGCGCGCTGTTGTGCCCGAACGAGCCCGGCGGCTCTGCGCGCCCGTGGCTGCCCAGCGGCACTTCCGCCGTCTGTTCCGGGTGCGGGCCGCCCTCGCGCGGCATGGACTCCGGCCGCGGCTCAGGTTGATCGAAGCTGCCGGGCGCACCCCGTGCGGGCTTTTCGCGAGCGGGTCGCTTGCCGGTGGCGACTTCGTCGCCGGCTTTAGAGGAATCGTCTGGACGTGGATTTTGCGTTGAAAGACCCATACTTTGCTCCTTGAATGGCCTATGTGTGCGCGCATCGCTTCGCACTGCTTTTCCTTTAATCCATCCCTCGTGTGCAATTGCAATTGCAATTGCACACGCGCTGGTTGTAATTCTTCTAGCCTGCGTCCCGCAGGACCGCCGCTTCGATGCGCGCACATGAACCCGCTGCGTCGTGCGCTTTCGCTGTTGCCCCCCGCTGTTGCCCCGCTGTTTCCCCTATTCCCGGTACGCCGCCATGACGATCCACATATCGCGTTCGCCGTTGCTCACTTCGGCAGCGAGCGCATAGGGGTCGTACGGGCTGCAGGCGTTCTGGAGCGCCTTGCGCGCCTGCTCCGTGTTGTCGTACTCCCGTTTCTCCATCGGGCGCACTTCGTCCCGACCCTCAAACATCTTCTGATCCTTGCGGTAGATGAGCGTCTCTTTTTTCCATTCGCGAAAGCATTCGCGCACGTGCTGAAAATCGCCGCCGCAAATATTGATCTCGTAGCGTGGTGTTGACTTCATGATCGCCTCCCTTTGCAGGTTCTGCGCGTATGCGAAGGGTGTTCTCGCGGCATTGCGCAGTGCACAACAACACCGTCGCATCGCGCGTGCCTCCCCGGCGCGGCGAGCGGGGAATCGCGCTTGCGCAACGAGTGAATCGTCACGTGGGAGAGGTCATGAGCACGAGTCAGCATCCGTCCACGCGCCGCAAAAGCGGCCGCCCGGCGCGACAGCGCCATGCCCGCACCAGCGCCGCGAAAGCGCGCACGAAGAGCGGTCACAAGAATGGTGCATCGAGCAACCGCTGGTCGAAACACGTCAACGAGACGAGCGACGCCATGGATATCGAGTCCGGCGTCTTCAAGTCGGGAAGCGCCGAGACCATCGCCCGTTCGCTCAAGGAGTCGTCGCTGCGCAGCCGCCGGCGCAAGGGCACGCCGTTTCAGTCGGCCATGTCGATGCTGAACTTCTATATCAACCGCGCAGGCAGAAACTTGCCCAAATCGCAGCGCGACACGCTTGAGAAGGCCAAAGGGAAGTTACGGGAAGCCTTTGGCCGCAAGCCCTGAGTGTCAGGCTTTCTTCACGTAGGCGTTGCACCAGCCTTTTGCATCGACGATGCTTGCCGCCGTAAATCGTGCACGGGCCATTCGCGGCGCCGGGTTTGCCCTGAAACAGCTGGCAGTTTCCGCAGGCCTGCCCCGCCTGAAAACGCGGAAACTTCGTCTTGTCGACCTGGCTCGCGTCGGTTTTGTAGCCGAGCGACATCGCGGTCGGATCGCTCTCGGAGAGCACCGCCGCGTCGGCGCGCGATTCGTTGGAGAGCACCGCCGTGGAAGCCACGGATGCGGCAATCATCATGAAGCGACGACGGGAAATCGGCATGGTGAGTCTCCTCAATAGGGAAGGTACCCCGGCTCTCGCGCTTGTCGAACTTGCCGGCGCCTTGCCGTGCACGTACTGTTCATATAATGCTGCGATGCGTCGCAAAGCAAGGAGGCGAAATCCCCAACTTAATTAGCAAGGCGAATCAATCTATTCGCACGCGCCATCATCACCCGCGAGAGCGGTGCTGCCTTACCACGCCGCGCAGATCTTGCCGAAATGCGCCCCGGCCTGCTGATGGGCGAACGCATCGGCCAGCTCGTCGAGACCGAAGGTGCGGTCCAGCACCGGACGGATGCCGGCCTGATCGAGCGCCGCGACATACTCCTGCTGCTGGCGGCGGCTCCCGACGATCAAGCCCTGCAAACGCGCCTGCTTCGCCATGAGGACCGAGGTCGGCACCGTGCCTTCGCGCCCGGTCAGCACGCCGATCAGCGCGATATGGCCACCCACGCGCACGGCGTCGATCGACTGCGCGAGCGTGCCCGGCCCACCCACTTCGACCACATGATCCACGCCCTTCCCGCCCGTCATGTCGCGAACGAGTGCGCCCCACTTCTCGTGCTGCCGGTAGTTGACCACCTGGTCGGCGCCCAGCGCTTTCGCTCGCGCAAGCTTCTCGTCCGACGATGATGTCACGATGACCGAGGCACCCATCATCCGCGCGATCTGCACGGCGGCGATCGACACGCCCCCGGTGCCCAGCGTCAACACGGTGTCGCCTGCCTTGAGGCCGCCGTCGGCCACCAGCGCGCGCCATGCCGTGAGGCCCGCCGTCGTGATGGTGGCCGCCTCGGCGTGCGTCCAGCCGCGCGGCGCGAGCGTGAATGCACTCGCGGGGCGCACGGCGTGCAAGGTCGCGAAGCCGTCCGCGCCGTCGCCGGGCGTCTGGGTGAAATTGCCCACTGCCTGCCACGGCGCGCCGTCCGCCCACTGTGGAAAGAAGCAGGACACCACGTGATCGCCGCGCTTGAACTCCGTCACGCCCGCACCGACCGCCGAGACGACGCCCGCCCCATCCGACATCAGTACGCGAGCGTCCGCCGTGGGGATCGCGCCATTGGCCACCAGCAGGTCGTGAAAGTTGAGCGACGTGGCGTGAAGCTCCACCCGGATCTCGCCGGCGCCGGGCGCGCCGGGCTCGGCGATGTCGCGAATCTCGATGCGGTTCAGACCGCCCGGCGCACGCACCACGGCGGCCTTCATTGCCGTGCTCCCTGCGCCCGGCGCGCGGCGCAAGGTTCAGCGACGGCGACTTCATCGGCGCAGACGTTGCCGGTAGTGCCGGCCAAGTCGTCTTCGGGCCAGAAAATCTCGTTCATGTTCGTTCCCTTTCGATGCTGACAGTTCAGGTTCGGTAGACACGAGAATCATGCGGATCAGCTGAAAAAATCCTGTCGCGACTCGCTATTTCGGTCATGAACACGTTCATAGCCAGAACCGCTCGATCCGAACCTATCGAGGGCGTTCGCCTTGCTCGGCGAACGCAACCTTACGCGCGCCGCGCGATGCACTGAGTCTCGCTCACGTCGCAGGCGGCGGCGAGCGCGATGCTGACTCGTCGATGCGACAGTTTCCGCGATCCGGCCGCGCCGCGCTCGCAACGTGCCAATGTGCCGACGGAACGTGCGCCGGTCATGCCTATGTGGGAGGAAGCTTAGCCGCGTGACGGACGAGGCGCTGTTGACTAGCCGGCGAAGCGAGAAAGAAATCTTCAGCAGGACGGGCTGCCGTTGGCCGTGCAGAACGCCGCGGGCGCGCCCGCGATCAGCGGCAGCGGCGTGACCGGGCGCGGTGGAGGGGGCGGAATCGTCACGGCCCCGCACCACGAAGTGTGGCTGTGCCCCACGCTGGGCAGGCACGGCGCATGACGCTCGCGCAGTTCCTCGGCGGCTTGCTCATTGCGTTCGTTGAGTTCGCGCGCCTCGAGCGCGGGCCGCAGTTGATCCTCCAGCCAGGACGCGAATGTGATGACGCAGCCCGTCGCGACGGCCAGCAAGAACAGCCGGGACTTGTGCTCGCGCAGCGTTTTGAGCACGCGCAGCGCGCGGCCCGTGCGGGCAGCGTCGCGCGTCGTACCCGTGTGGCCGCCCGCGGCCGGCGCATCGGCGCACGCGCGCACGCGCCCTGCGACAGGTGCCTGCTCCTGAACTTGTATCCTTGTCGCGGCCCGCACCGCCGCTCCTTCGATGATTCTCGTTGCCACTGTCTTTTCGTCTTGCTCTTGTGATTGCACCTGGCCCGCGTCGAGGCATACGGGTTAACGGCAAGACAAAGCAATACGAAAGGGGCCACGCGAAATTATTTCCGGCGCAAGCGTCACGGCAGCCCGCGCGATTGGCGTCGCGCAACGGTCGAAGCGGCGCGTGGCAGCACCGTAGCCGCCGTCAGGCCGGGGCGGCCGTCGTATCATAGCGGCTCGATTTCCGCCGGACGCGAGCACGCGAGCGTCCCTTCAACGACCGCCATGAGACGCCTTCCCCCGCTCAACGCCCTGCAGATTTTCGAAACGGTTGCCCGCTACGGCAGCTTCACGCGCGCGGCCGAGCACCTCTGCCTCACGCAAGGCGCCGTGAGCCGGCAAATTCTCGCGCTCGAGCAGTACTACGGCCTGCCGCTCTTTCGCCGCTCGTCGAGAGGCCTCACGCTCACCGCAGAGGGCGAGCAGTTGCTGCCGGCCGTGCGCGACGGGTTCGGCCGCATCGAGGAAGCCTCGCAACGTCTCACGCGCCAGCGCACCGAACTGGCGCTCAAGGTGCCGACCTGCGTGATGCGCTGGATGCTGCCTCGCATCATGCGCTTCCAGAACGAACACCCCGATCTGCAGATCCAGATCACGACCACGTGGGGCCATGAAGTCGACTTCCAGGCGGAACCCTTCGACGCGGCGATCATCTACGGTTCGTCGCCCGGCGCCGACGTGCACGCCGTGCCGCTCTTCGACGAATACCTCACGCCCGTCTGCACGCCCGAGGTGCTCTCGCGCCGCCCGCTCGCAACGGCCGACGACCTGGTCCATCAGACCTTGCTGCACCCCACCCGCGACCACGCCGACTGGCGCCTGTGGCTCGCGCACGCCGGCGCGAACCACGTCGACGCCAATCTCGGCCCCACGTTCGAATCGCTCGACCTGGCGGCCACTGCTGCCATGCAGGGCTTCGGCGTCGCCATCACCGACCGCACGCTCGTGCGCGAGGACGTCGAGGCGAGGCGGCTCGTCATGCCGTTCGACCTCGCCGTGCCAACGGGCTCGCGATACTGGTTCGTCTACCCGGAGTGCGTGGCCCAGCAGCAGAAGGTGCAGTTGTTCAGCGCGTGGATGGAGCGGGACCGCACCGCGACCCCAGAGCCGTCATGAGAACTGCGCATGGCGGGCATGAGAATTAATCGATTGCGCGCGGGCCGCACTTTCGGCGTAATGGGCCGCTGCGCGCGAGGCTCGACACCGGGCCGGCTGCGACCCTCGCGCCCGTAAGTCAAGCGGCCGCGCGCCGCCCGAAGGGAGACCGAACATGCAGAGCGCCGCCCAGGCCCGCTCCAAGCTGCCCGACGTGGGCACGACGATTTTCACGGTGATCGGCCAACTGGCCGCCGAACATCAGGCGCTGAACCTCTCGCAAGGCGCACCCAATTTCGACCCGAGCGCGAAGCTCGTGGAAGACGTGGCCGCCGCCATGCGCGCGGGCCACAACCAGTACGCTCCCATGGCGGGCCTCGGCGCATTGCGCGAGGCCCTCGCGGCAAAGTTCGAAACGCTCCACGGCGCGCGCTACGACCCGGCGAGCGAAGTGACCGTACTCGCAAGCGCGAGCGAAGGTCTGTACGCCACCATCAGCGCGCTCGTGCATCCCGGCGACGAAGTGATCTACTTCGAACCCGCGTTCGACAGCTATGCGCCCATCGTGCGCCTGCAAGGCGCGAAGCCCGTGGCGATCAAGCTCGCACAGCCGGACTTCCGGGTGGACTGGGACGCGGTGAGCGAGGCCATCACGCCGCGCACGCGCATGATCATCGTGAACACGCCGCACAACCCCACGGCCACCATCTTCGGCGAGAACGACATCGCGCGGCTCACGGCGCTCACGCGCAACACCGATATCGTCGTTCTCTCCGACGAAGTGTACGAACACGTAGTGTTCGACGGCGCCCCGCACCGAAGCATGGCGCGCTACCGCGAGCTGGCCGAGCGCAGCGTGATCGTCTCGTCGTTCGGCAAGTCGTACCACGTCACGGGCTGGCGTGTGGGCTACTGCCTCGCGCCTGCCGCGCTGATGGACGAGATCCGCAAGGTCCACCAGTTCATGGTGTTTTCCGCGGACACCCCCATGCAATACGCGTTCGCGCAGGCGCTCGCCGAACCGCAGAGCTATCTCGGCCTTTCGGCGTTCTACCAGCACAAGCGCGACCTGCTCGCGCGCGCGCTGGAACCCGCGCGCTTCGAGTTGCTGCCGAGCGAAGGCAGCTTCTTCATGCTCGCGCGCTTCCGGTCGTTCTCGGACGAGCGCGACAGCGACTTCGTGCTGCGGCTCATTCGCGACGCCCGGGTGGCAACGATTCCGCTTTCGGCGTTCTACACCGACGGCACCGACGAAGGCGTGATCCGCCTGAGCTTTGCCAAGGATGACGAAACATTGCTCGAAGGCGCGCGCCGCCTTTGCGCGATCTGAAGCAGGGCAGGATCCACGACGCGTCACCTTCATTCGCAACACAAGCAAACCACACGGCAAGGAGATTTTCCATGAAGCGACTCAAGGCGCTCTTCGCGCTGGCATGCGTGTACGGCGTACTGGTCCCGGCATCGGCATTCGCGGATGCGAAAGTGCTGCGCTTCGGCGTCGAGGCGCAGTACCCGCCATTCGAGACCAAGGCAGCGGACGGCACCCTGCAAGGCTTCGACATCGACATCGGCAATGCCGTATGCGCGAAAACGCAGATGACCTGCAAATGGGTCGAAACCTCGTTCGACGGGTTGATTCCAGCGCTGCAGGGGCGCAAGTTCGACGCCATCAATTCGGCCATGAACGCCACCGAAAAGCGCCGCGAAGCCATCGATTTCACGACCGTGATCTATCGCGTGCCGAGCCGTCTGATCGCACGCAGCGACAGCGGCCTCGTGGCCACCGGCGCATCGCTCAAGGGCAAGCGCGTGGGCGTGCTGCAGTCGTCGATTCAGGAAACCTACGCGAAAGTGCATTGGGAGCCGGCCGGCGTGACCGTCGTGCCCTACCAGGACCAGAACCAGATCTACGCCGATCTTGGCGCGGGTCGCCTCGACGCGACGCTCGTGCTCGCGCCCGCGGGCCAGAAGGGCTTTCTTTCGCAGCCCGAAGGAAAAGGTTTCGCATTCGTCGGCGAGGCGGTGCACGACGACAAGATTCTCGGCAGCGGCGTGGCCTTCGGCATTCGCAAGGGCGACGACGCCTTGCGCAAGAGCCTGAACGCCGCCATCGAACAGCTCCAGTCCGATGGCACGGTCGCGTCGCTCGCGCGCAAATACTTCGGCGATATCGACGTGACGCCGAAGTAAGCCACCGCGAAGCGGTTGCGAACTTCGAGCGCCGCAAGCACTACCGCTTGCCTAACCTGCTGCCGCGGCGCGGCGCTCCACGCGAGAGCGCCACGACGCGTGCAGCCCGAGGTTCGCCACGAGCGCGATCGACGCCGAACCGATCACGTACCACGCCGGCGCGGCGGGCGATCCGCTGATCCGCACGAAGGCCGCGCACAAGAGCGGCGCAAAGCCGCTGAACACGACCACCGAAACGTTGTACGCCAGCGCAATGCCGCTAAAGCGCACCTGCACCGGAAACAGATCGGCGAGCACCGAAGCCCACGTGCCGCTCGCAAGCGAGAACACCAGCGCGGCAAGCACGAACAGCACGACGACGTTCACGCTGTGTGCCGCGAGCGCCGTGTAGAACGGCCAGGCGAGCGCAACGAGCAGCACGCATGAAAGGCGCAGCAAATAACGGCGCGGCACGAAGTCGCCCGCCCAGGCCGCGGCGAGCAGCCCCACCGAACTCACGAGCAGGTACGCGTTCTGCGCGATCGCGGCATCACGCGGCGCGTAGTGCAGCGTCTCGATCAGATACGCGGGCATATGCCCGTAAAGCACGCCGTTGAAGCCCGCCATCACCGCAACCGAGAGCGCGCCGCTCACCACCGCGCCGCGATGATGCCGCAACGTCTCGCGAAACGGCTGCTTCACCACGGCGCCGTGCATCTGTTTGAACTCGGGAGATTCGTCGAGCTTGCGCCGCAGCAAGTATGAAACGATTCCGCAAAGACCGCCCACGAGGAAGGCAATGCGCCAGCCGTAGCTCGCGGCATCGGCGGGCGCGAGCGCGGACTGGACGACGAGATTCACGATCGTCGCGAGCAACACGCCCGTATTGATCGCGCAGACGATCACGCCCGCTGCGAGGCCGGCGCGACGCGGCGCCGCCTCCACCGCGTAGGTGATCGCGCCGGGCATCTCGCCTCCCACGCAAAAGCCTTGCAGCACGCGCAAACCGATCAGCGCGATGGGCGCGGCGATGCCCCAGTGCGCGTAATTGGGCAACAGACCGATGCAGATCGTCGCCAGCGTGACCACGACAATCGAGCCTACGAACACGGGCCGACGGCCCACACGGTCGCCGAGGCTGCTGAGCACGATGCCGCCGAGCGGCCGGATGATATAGCCGATAGCGAGCACCGAGAACGTGAGCAGCGTGCTCACGAGCGGATCGCTGGCCGGGAAGAACTGCGCCGCGATGGCGTGCGCGAAAAAGCCGTAAATGACGAAGTCGTAGAACTCCAGCGAGCCGCCCAGGCTCGCGATCAGAATCATCTTCCATTGCGCGCGAGTCAGGCCTGGCGCGGCGGCGGGCAACGCTGGCAGGGAGGGGGTCGTCTCCATCTGTGTCTCCTTGATAAGGGATAGGGCGGCGCGTGTGCCTTGGTTAGCGGATCTGCGTCCAGCGCCTGCGCTTCGAGAATGCTTCGATCATCTTCGCTTACATCGGGCCCGGCGGCCGCCAGGGCGACGGCTGACCGCCCGGCAATCGGGTCAAGCTGCGGCAGCCTCACGCGGCTGCATGCGCGCAACGCCTGCACGGTCGAGCAGCGCTTCCAGCTCGTTCGCATCGTGCGCCACGCCGGCGACATAGCGGTCGGGCCGCAACAGCACGGCGCGTGCGCCCGCGTCTGCGAGCCAGGCCCGCAGCACATCGCACGTGGCCGGCACGACCGCCACGCGCTCGCCCTGAGCTTCCGAAAGCGCGTCTTGCGCACGACGGGCCAACGCTTCATCGGCTAGCAGTGCGAAGCGATAGCCCACGCGATCGTCGAAACGCGAACCATCTTCGAGCAGGGGCTGCGGTCCGATCTGGCCTCCAGCGGCGCCCGCATGCCAACCGGGCCCCAGACGCGGCTGCGGCGTGCGGAACTCGCGAATCGCCGCAGTCATCTCGCGATCTCGCGCGGCAACGGTGTCGCTGTCGGTCGCCTGGATCACGCCGCCCAGCTGCACCGCCGTTTCGATGAACGTGCGCACGTGCGGCTCGCGCTCGCTCTCGTAGGTGTCGAGCAGCGTATCGGGCAGTACGCCGTCGATCACGTCGGCGAGCTTCCACGCGAGGTTCGCGGCGTCGCGTATGCCGGCCGCCATGCCCTGCCCCATGAACGGCGGCGTCTGGTGCGCGGCGTCGCCCGCGATCAGCAGCCTGCCGCGGCGCCAGCCCTGCGCGATCACCGAATGGAACGTGTAGATGGCCGAGCGTTCGAGTTGCGCGTCCTCCGGTGTGATCCAGCGCGCGAGGCGCTCCCAGATCCATGCGTGCGTGCCGATGAGGCGCTCGTCGTCGCCGGGCATCACCATGATTTCCCAGCGGCGGCGGTTATGCGGCCCGCGCGTGTAGGTGGTCGGGCGAGCGGGGTCGCAGTACTGGATCGAGTAGTCGCCCAGATCGGCGCGCTCGCGCTCGAGCAGCACGTCCACCACGACCCAGCGCTCGTGCGATTTCAGATCGGCCAGCTCCGTGCCGATGAAGCGGCGCACCGTCGAGCGCGCACCATCGCAGCCCACCACGTAGCGCGCCGTCGTTTGCGCTAGACGCCCTTGCGCGGTGTCTTCGAAGCGGATACGCACGTGGCCGTCGCATTCGTCGAGTGCGAACACCTCGTGACGCAGGCGCACATCGGCTGCGCCGCGCTCGCAAAGTTGCGCGCGCAACGCACGTTCGAGATCCGGCTGATGAAACTTGTAACTCGCGCACCAGCCCTGCGGGCCAATGCCGCCCGGACGGCTCCAGTCGATCATGAGCTCGCCGCGCGCGTTTACGAACTTCATGCCCGGCCCGACGAAGAGATCGGGCAGCAGCGCCTGCGCGACACCAGCGGTCTGGAACACCCGCATGCACTCGCCGTCGAAGTGCACCGCGCGCGGCAGTTGAAATACGTCCTTGTCGCGCTCGAACACCACCACGCTCATACCGCGCAGCGCGAGCAGATTGGCGAGCGTCGCACCGGTCGGCCCGAAGCCGACGATCGCGACGTCGTAATCGGGCGCCGGTCTCTGTGGAACCGATTCGCATACCGAATTAATCACGATGTCCCTCCTTCCATTCACCTGATACGTAGTCAATGCGTGAAAGACTGCGCGGCCCGCCAAATTGGGGGCCGCGCTCCACGCCTCATGCTTCGTCCGCGACCGGATTCGTCAGCGTGCCGATACAATCCACCTCGACTTCCACCACGTCGCCCTGCTTCATGAAGAGCGGCGGATTGCGCTTCGCACCCACGCCACCGGGCGTGCCGGTCACGATCACGTCGCCGGGGAAAAGTGGCGTGAAAGTGGAGAGATACGCGATCTGCTTCGCGATGCCATGAATCAGCATCTCCGTGGTCGCGCGCTGCACCTCCTGACCGTTCAGGCGCGTGACGAGCGTCATCAGCGCGTTCGGCTCGATCTCGTCACTCGTGACCATCCACGGGCCGAACGCGCCCGTGCGGTAGAAGTTCTTGCCGGGCCCCCATTGGCCCGTGTGGCGCTGCCAGTCGCGAATCGAGCCGTCGTTGTAGCAGCTGTAACCCGCGATATGGCGCCACGCATCGGCCTCGGCAATGCGACGGCCGCCCTCGCCGATGATCACGGCAATCTCGCCTTCATAGTCGAACTGGGTGGACTCGCGCGGGCGCAGCATCGGCTGCCCGGCGCCCACCTGCGAAGCCGGCAGACGCATGAAGATGACGGGCTGCTCGGTGGTTTCGCGATTGGTCTCCTTCACGTGCTCGGCGTAGTTCAGGCCCACGCAGAAGATCTGCTGCGGATTCGGAATGACCGGCTCCAGCGTGACCTCGGCGAGCGGATAGTCCCCCTTGCCTTCGCTCGCTGCGAGCTGTGCTTCGGCCAGCGCGCCCGCGGCGATCAGCGACTTGAGGTCCGCATAACGGCCGCCCAGGCGCTTCTTGAGGTCGAATACCGCGCCGTCGCGCACGACGCCGAACGACGAACCTTCATGGGTGGAAAAGCTGGCGAGTTTCATGTTGCTCCGCTGATAAAGAGTGAGTTCTTGATGGGGTCGAGACGCGCATTTTCTTGTGCGTTTATCGTATATTGAGAATACACTACGTAAAACACGCCCCACAACCTGATTTTTGTCGGGGTTTATCACTACTACTGGAGACAGCATGAATCTGCCGAAATCTGAACAAACCACGAAGCGAACCGGCCTCGCGCTCAGCCATATGGGCTTCTTCGTGAGCGACATGGCGAAGCTCGAAGACTTCTATACGCGGGTACTCGAATTCACGGTAACGGATCGTGGCACGCTGCCCTCGCCGCGCGGCACCGTCAGCCTTGTCTTTCTGAGCCGCGATCCCAAGGTGCATCACCAGATCGTGCTGGCGAGCGGCAGGCCCGAGCAGTTGGCGTTCAACCCGATCAACCAGATTTCACTGGAGGCGGACAGCCTCGCCACGCTCAAGCACTTTCACCGGCGCTTCGTGGAGGAAGGGATGGAGGAGATCGTTCCCGTCACGCACGGCAACGCCATTTCGTTCTATGCGCGCGATCCGGAAGGCAACCGGCTGGAGATATTCATCGACACACCGTGGTACGTGGACCAGCCGATGCGCGTGAGCGTGGACTTCACGCTGCCCGACGAGGCGTTGCTGGCCGAAGTCGAGCGCCATGCACGCACGTTGCCGGGCTTCCGGCCGCGCGCGGTGTGGGAGAGGGAGATGGCGGCGCGTATGGGGTTGGCGTGACGAGGTGGCGTGACGCCATCGCGTGACGCCATGCGCCCTCGCGCCCTCGCGCTGCTCAGGATTCGATCAGTGCGCGCACGCGCGTGGAGATCCGCGCCGCGGCGTCCTTCACGGCCTCGACCACGCGTTCGAGGTTGAAGAACGCCAGACGATGCTCGGGCACGACGAGCGCGAGCGCCGCCACGGCTTCGCCCGATGCATCGGTGAAGAGCGGCGAGGCGACGGCCGACATGCCCGCTTCGAGTTCGCCCTTCGAGAGATAGAAGCCCGCGCGGCGGATCTTGAGCAGGCTCGCACGAAATTCTTCGAGTGAAGTGCCGAGCCCGCTCGCGGCGATGTCTTCCGGGTACTGTTCGAACAGCGCGGCAAGCTTCGCCTTGGGAAACGTGGAGAGAATGGCCTTGGGCGCGGCGCCGAGAAATAGCGGACGCGGACGGCCTCGTCCATAGCGCAGATCGAACGCCGCGTCGTGGGTTTCGCGGTGCGTATCGACAAGCTCGTTGCCATACCAGCGCGACATGACGGCATCGAAACCGGACTGCTCGACGAGCTCGCGCATGATCGGCTGCCCCGCTTTGAGCAGCGGATCGGAAATGCGCAGATGGTAGTCGAGCGTGATGATGCGTGGCCCCAAACCGTATTCGCCGCCCACGAATCGCAACAGCATGCCGGTATCGACCAGCTCACGCAGATAGCGGTAAGCGGTCGGCACGGAGCATTGCAGTTCGGCCGCCACCTGTTCGGCGGAAAGAAAAGGCCGCGCCTCGGAAAAGAGTTCGAGGATGGACAGCAGTTTCGCAATGCTCGACAAAGGCCGGTCTCCGCTCACGTCTTGGGGTGGCCAATTATAGCGGCGCGCTTGCGCGCCATCGCGCCCCGAGAATCTGGCGGCGCCATGCAAAAACCGCCGCAGGGGCGGCCTACGCTTTGTGCGTGGCCCCCTTGCGGCGGTCGGCATGACTTACCGGCTCCTATGCGCAGCGCCTCCTCAGACGAAATTTGCCTGACATCATGGAAGCGCGACGCATCTGCGGCATAGCGTCACTGCATATGCTGGCCGCCATTGATAGGAATATTTGCGCCCGTCACGAAGCCTGCCTCGTCCGAGCACAGAAAAAGCACCAGCGCCGCGACTTCGCCCGGATTGCCAAGACGGCCCATCGGAATCTGCGGCAGGATCTTGGTGTCGAGAATGTCCTGCGGAATGGCGGTCACCATTTTCGTGGCGAGATAACCCGGTGAAATGGTGTTCACGGTCACGCCCTTGCGCGCCACTTCCAGCGCCAGCGACTTCGTGAAGCCGTGCATGCCGGCCTTCGCGGCCGCATAGTTGGTTTGACCGACCGAACCCTTCGAGCCGTTCACCGACGAAATATTGATGATGCGGCCCCACTGCCGCTCGACCATGCCGTCGCACAGCGGCTTCGAGATATTGAAGATCGAGTCGAGGTTGGTGCGCAGCACGGCGTCCCAGTTGACCTTGTCGAGCTTGCGGAACGTCATGTCGCGCGTAATGCCCGCGTTGTTCACGAGAATATCGACAGGCCCGATCTCGCTCTGGATCTTCGCCGCGCCGCGCTGGCACGAATCGTAATCGGCTACGTCCATGCCATATGCATGAAACTCGCGGTCCGTTTCTTTCATCCGGGCGAGCCAGTCCTTCGCCCCGGCGTTATCCGGCGAATGCGTCACGACGACGCGATAGCCCGCATCGTGAAGCTTCACGCTGATGGCCTCGCCAAGGCCCCCCATGCCGCCCGTTACCAATGCAATACGATTAGTCATCCTATATACCTGCGAGAGATCTATTTAAAAGAATTTGTGGCATCACCTGAGTAGATTGACACCACATTCGCCGTTGTCCTGCTTCCTCTTTCCACCCAAGACGAAGACAAGACTGAGACCGCGCGGCTTCTAGTCAGCTTTTATATTGCGCGTGGTTGCTGCTACTGACGGCTCGCCGTTGCTTGCGCACGGCGAGCCGCTTACTACCCGGTTAATGCTCTGCTGCTGCCTCGAAAAGAGGATCGAGCAGAGTCAATCGGCTATCAAGCGGAATTAAGCACGCTCGAGCGCGAGCGCCACGCCCATGCCGCCGCCGATGCACAGCGAGGCCAGACCGCGCTTCGCGTCGCGGCGCTGCATTTCGTGCAGCAGCGTCACGAGAATGCGGCAGCCCGACGCGCCGATCGGGTGACCGATCGCAATCGCCCCGCCGTTCACGTTGATCTTCGACGTGTCCCAGCCCATCTGCTTGTTCACCGCGAGCGCCTGCGCCGCGAACGCCTCGTTGATCTCCATCAGATCGAGATCGTTCACCGTCCAGCCCGCACGCTCCAGACAGCGCGTCGACGCCGGCACCGGGCCCATGCCCATCACCTTCGGGTCCACCCCGCCGCTCGCGTACGCCTTGATGCGCGCGAGCGGCGTGAGCCCCAGCGCCTCGGCCTTCTTCGCCGACATCACCACGACCGCCGCCGCGCCGTCGTTGATGCCCGACGCGTTGGCCGCCGTCACCGTACCTTCCTTCGAGAACGCGGGCTTCAGGCCCGCGAGCGAGTCGGCCGTCACGCCGTGGCGCACGAACTCGTCGGTGGCGAACTGCAGCGGCTCGCCCTTGCGCTGCGGAATCGCCACCGGCACGATCTCGGCGTCGAAGCGCCCCGCCTTCTGCGCGGCTTCAGCCTTGTTCTGCGAGAGCGCCGCGAAGGCATCCTGCTCTTCGCGCGTGATGCCGTATTCCTTCGCGACGTTTTCCGCCGTCACGCCCATGTGGTACTGGTTGTAGACGTCCCACAGGCCGTCCACGATCATGCTGTCGATGAGCTTCGCGTCGCCCATGCGGAACCCGTCGCGCGAGCCCGGCAGCACGTGCGGCGCCGCGCTCATGTTCTCCTGGCCGCCGGCCACCACGATCTCCGAGTCGCCCGCGATGACCGCGTTGGCCGCGAGCATCACCGCCTTCAGGCCCGAGCCGCACACCTTGTTGATCGTCATCGCGGGAACCGCCGTGGGCAGGCCCGCCTTGATCGACGCCTGGCGCGCCACGTTCTGGCCCGCACCGGCCGTGAGCACCTGGCCCATGATCACGTCGCTCACCTGCCCGGGGCTCACGCCCGCGCGCTCGAGCGCCGCCTTGATGACGATCGCGCCCAGGTCGGGCGCCGCCACCTTCGCCAGCGAACCGCCGAATTTGCCTACCGCCGTGCGTGCGGCCGAAACGATCACGATATCAGTCATTTCCAGATCCTCCGGGCGATTGGAAGTTGCTGCCCCGCCCGTCAAGTTGTTAATCCGATTTCCGCAGCAAGTGCGTTAGTCGCGCTGCTGCACGTAGCGCCCCGGCGCCGGCTCGATCTCGGGGAATTCCGCCGAGCCGGCTTGCGCATGCGGCTTCACCTTCTTGCCGCCATACTGATCGAGCCATTCGGCCCAGGTCGGCCACCAGCTGCCCGGCTTTTCCTCGGCAGCAGCGAACCAGTCGTCGGCCTCTTCGGGCAGATGCTTCGCGTCGGCTTCGATGGTCCAGAAGCTGCGCTTGTTCTTCGAAGGCGGATTGATCACGCCCGCGATATGGCCCGACGCTCCGAGCACGAACTTCAGCGGCCCGGAGAGGAGCGGCACCGATGCATACGCCGTGCGCCACGGTACGATGTGATCCTCGCGCGAACCGTAGATAAAAGTCGGCACGTCGATGCGCGAAAGGTCCACTTCCTCGCCGCACACCGTGAGCGCGCCCGGCTCGCGCAGTTTGTTCTCGAGATAGGTATTGCGCAGGTACCACGCGTACATCGGCCCCGGCAGGCTCGTGGAATCGCTGTTCCAGAACAGCAGGTCGAACGGCGCGGGCGTGCGCCCCTTCAGGTAGTTGTCGACGACGTAGTTCCAGACCAGATCGTTGGGCCGCAGGAACGAGAATGCGTTCGCGAACTCGACGCCGCGCATGAGCCCCGGCGCGCTGCCATTCTTGCCCCCGATGGTCTGTTCGCGCATCTGCACATGCGCTTCGTCGACGAACACGTCGAGCACGCCCGTATCGGCGAAATCGAGCATCGCCGTAAGCAGCGTCATCGACGAAACGGGATGCTCGCCGCGCGCGGCCGCGACGGCCAGCGCCGTGGCGAGCAGCGTGCCGCCCACGCAGAAGCCGAGCGTGTTGATCTGCTCGCGGCCGCTGATGCTGCGCGTCGTGTCGATGGCCGTGAGCACGCCTTCCTGCACGTAATCGTCCCAGGTTTTATGCGCGATCGACGCGTCACCGTTGTGCCAGGAGACGAGGAACACCTGCTGCCCCTGCTCCAGCGCATAGGCGACGAGCGAGTTCTCGGGCTGCAGGTCCAGGATGTAGTACTTGTTGATGCACGGCGGCACGATCAGAAGCGGCCGTTCGCGCACCGTGGCCGTGCGCGGCTTGTACTGAATCAACTGAAAGAGCGCGTTCTCGAACACCACCGAGCCCTCGGTGGTCGCGAGATTGCGGCCCACCACGAAGCGCGATTCGTCGGTTTGCGAGATCTTGCCGCGCGTGATGTCGCCGAGCAGGTTCATCACGCCCTGACGCAGACTCTCGCCCTTGCTTTCGAGCAATGCGTTCTGCGCGTCGGGGTTGAGTGCGAGGAAGTTGCTGGGCGACGCCGCCGCGGTCCACTGCTGGACGGCGAAGCGAATGCGCTCGCGCGTTTTCGGATCGGTGTCGATCGCGTCGACGAGTTCATGCAGGTAGCGCGCATTGAGCAGGTACCACGCGGCCGTGAACGCATAGCCGGGCGTCGCCTTCCAGGCGTCGGAGCTGAAGCGCTTGTCCTTGAGATCCGGCGGCTTCGGTGTTGCATCGGTAGCCTGGCGCAGCAAATCGAGTGCATCGCGCGAATATTCCGACTGCAGATGCTGAAGGCGCGTGGGTTCGATCGACGCCGTAGGAAGCTTCAAGGCCTCGAACGGGTTCGCCATGCCGAACGGCGTGGCACCGCTGAAGGGGTTCACTCCGGCGAAGGGGTTGGCTTCGCCAAAGGGCCTGGGCGCACTGAAGGGATTGTTCGGCGCACCGTTGGCGGGTGGCCACCAGTTGCCTGCGAGGCCGCCGAGCGGCGCCTGCTGCGCTGCGCCGCCCGCCTGCTGCGCGGCATTCAAGGCGCTCTTCCACGCGTTCGTCCACGCGTCGAGATACTGCTGCATGCTGGCTGCGTCAGGAGCGAAAGGCTGAGTGAAGCGCGTTGCACCATCAGTTGAAGCGCCCGTGCCCGGGGCAGTTTTGGAACGTTGAGATGCCGTCATGCCTGCTTTTGACCGATGTGTCCCGAAGGACTGGTTGAGAGGCAGGTGGGTACGCATACGGGCGCCGTTGCGGCGCTCGTCACGTCCTGTCCCGTGGGTGAAAGGACATTCTTGCTCCCCATTGCAAAGCGTGTCAATGCTTGTGCCCGATTTTGCCGCAGCGCGATATTTTTTTAATTATCGTTTTCCCGATGTAATCAATTGTTTAACCCGCGCGACACATCGTTGTGCGTCCCGGCGCACAAAAATCCGCCGCCTCCGCAAGCGCTTGCCATTCGAGGGAGCGTTCAGGGATTTCACGCTCCGGGCATTTGCACGGCGGCAGCGGGGCTTCGATGCGGTGCAGCAAAAATAGCCTGATATGGGTCAACCCTGGAGCCAGATCAGTGCCGCCATCCGGCCGGTGATGCGGTCCCGCCGATACGAATAGAAGCGCTCGCGCTGCGAAACCGTGCACATGTCGCCACCGCTCACGCGCCGTATGCCGAGCGCGTCGAGCCGCAGCCGCGCGAGTGCGGTGAGATCGGCGAGGAATTTGCCGCTTGCCTCGGGGCGCGCGACGAAAGCCGCAGCGGTGGCTGCACGATGAACCTCGCGTTGCGCCGTCTCAAGACGCTCTACGTGGGACATGAAGGCCTCGCGCACTTCTGCGCCGACCTCGAAGGCCGTGGGCCCGATCGCGGGGCCGAGGTACGCATGCAGATCGGCAGGCGAACAGCCCGCGAGCGCAGCGACGCGCTCGGCCGTGCGCTCGATGACGCCCGCGGCCAGTCCGCGCCAGCCCGCGTGCGCGGCGCCCACGGCACGGCCCGCGCCATCGCAGAGCAGGACGGGCATGCAGTCGGCCACCATCACCGTGCAGGCAATGCCGGGCTCGGCCGTCACGCTCGCATCGGCTTCGAGCGGTGCGCCCGCGCGCGCGGCGGCGAGCGCCGCGGCGGCATCGACCACGATCGGACCGTGGACTTGCTTGAGCCACGCAGCAGGCACGCCCGCAAGTGCGAGCAGCCGTTCGCGGTTCGCCTCGACATGCGCCAGATCGTCGCCGCAACCGCGCCCGAGGTTCAGACCGCCGGGCAGCTCGATGCCCTCGTCAGCCGCAGCGCCCTGTTCTGCCTGCGTCGCCTGCCAGCGCCCGAAAGGCGGCTCGCTCACGCCACCGTTGCGTGTCGTCACCAGCGCGCGCACGCGCGGCGAAACCTGCCAGTCGGGGTGCAGCAAATCGGCGGATGTCAGTTCCGGGCAGGTCGTCATGCGTGCTTGTCCTCGTCTTGCTGATCGTCTTCTTCGTAGTCGTCTTCGTCGCTGCCGATCACATAGCCTTCATCGGTGTAGGCGCTGTCGAACATGTCGTCATCGAAGCCGGGTTCGTCGTCTTCCTCGCTGCCGAAGCCGAGCGCCTCGATCAGCGCATCCATGTCGTCGGGGACTTCGGCGCGCCATTGCATCGAACGGCCCGTCACCGGATGGACGAGGCCAAGGCGCCAGGCGTGCAGCGCCTGGCGCGCAAAACCGTCGGGCAACGCCGCCACCGAGCGCTTGCCGCGCGCATGGCCGTACACGGGGTCGCCCAGCAGCGGATGGCCGATGTGCGCGCAATGCACGCGGATCTGGTGGGTGCGGCCCGTTTCCAGGTCGCAATGGATCGCGCTCACGGGCTGGTTCTGCCACACCGTCTTGTCGATGCGCCGGAAGTGCGTGCGCGCGGGCTTGCCCGCCGCGCCCTTGACGACGGACATACGCGTGCGCTCGCGCGGATCGCGGCCGATCGGCGCGTCGATCGTGCCTTTGTCGGGCATGTTGCCCCAAACGAGCGCGAGGTAGCGGCGCTTGACCGTGCGCGCCTGCAACTGGCGCACGAGATCGGTCTGCGCTTCGAGCGTGCGGGCGACGACCATCAGGCCGGAGGTCTCCTTGTCCAGACGATGGACGATGCCCGCGCGCGGCAGGCCCGCCGCGGCTTCGCCGTAGCGGTGCAGAAGGCCGTTGAGGAGCGTGCCGCTCCAGTTGCCCGCCGCCGGATGCACGACGAGCCCCGCTGGCTTGTTGATGACGACGATCGCGTCGTCTTCGTACACGACGTCGAGCGGCACCGGCTCGGGCGTGAACGCGAGCTGCTCGGGCAGCAGGTCGGGCACGAGCTCGATGGTCGCGCCGAGCGGCACGGGCTGGCGCACCTTGGCCGGCTTGCCGTCCACGTGCACGCGCTGCTCTTCGATCCAGCCCTGCAGCCGGCTGCGCGAAAATTCGGGAAACAGTCTGGCGAGCACCTTGTCGAGCCGCTCGCCGGCCAGGTCATCTGGCACCTCGATCGAGCGCGGTGCTTCGCCGCCGCGCGTGCGCGGGGCGCCAACGGCGTCTTCTCCGGCGAGTTCATCCTCTAGCGCCTCGCTGGCGCCTGCGTCATCGGGCGCATCGCCCAGGCTATAATCGCTGATGCTGTTTTGGGCGCCGGGAGCGCCGGCCCCCGGAATAACTGAACGGGTCATTGAGTCTGGGTCACCTGTGGACCTGAAGCTGGACTGGATAAATGCGAGCCTTGAACACGATTACGAAACTGGCCCAACACGCAGTGGCCCGAAACGCAATGCGCGCGACGCGAGCACAGACGCTCGGCAAGATTGGCAACATGGTTCGGCTCGCTGCCTGCGGCGCCGCGCTCGCTGTCGTCGCGGCCTGCCACGGCCTGCCGGAAAAAACCGACGAAACGGCTGCGTGGAACAACAACAAATTATATACGGAGGCCCAGGACGCGCTCTCCGGCGGCGACTGGGGCAAGTGCGCGAAGTACTTCGAGGCGCTGCAGGGCCGCGACCCGTTCGGCCATTTCGCCCAGCAGGCGCAGATCAACGTTGCCTACTGCGACTGGAAGGACAACGAGAACGACGCTGCCGACCAGGCGATCAACCGCTTCATACAGTTGCACCCGGATCACCCGGACGTCGCCTACGCGTACTATCTCAAGGGCATGATCCACTTCAACGACGACCTCGGTCTGTTCGGCCGCTTCTCGGGCCAGGACATGAGCGAGCGCGACCCGAAGTCGCTGCGCGAGTCGTATGACGCATTCAAGGTCGTGGTCGACAAGTATCCGCAAAGCAAGTACGCACCGGACGCAGCGCAGCGCATGCGCTACATCGTGAACGCGCTGGCCTCGCACGAGGTGCACGCGGCCGATTACTACTATCGCCGCGGCGCCTATGTGGCGGCCATCAACCGCGCGCAGCTCGCGATCCAGGAGTACAAGAGCGCGCCGGCGATCGAAGACGCACTGCACATCATGATCCTGTCGTACCAGAAGCTCGATCAGCCGCAGCTCGCCGAAGACACGCGCCGCGTGCTCGCGGGCACCTTCCCGGACAGCCCGTACATCACCGGCCACGCGCGCCCCACCAAGGAAGACAAGTCCTGGTGGCAGATCTGGTGATCGCCGCGCCTCGTTGTCGAGGTGCGTCGAAACGCAAAACGCCACGGATTTCCGTGGCGTTTTTTTATTCAGCGACAACGCAGGCGTAACGCCTGCGCTGCGTGGACATCTTCAATCGCGTTCGAACAGCGCGATCGACTCCACGTGCGACGTGTGCGGGAACATGTTGACGACGCCCGCGCCCTTGAGCCGGTAGCCGGCCTCGTTGACGAGCACCCCGGCATCGCGCGCCAGCGTCCCAGGGCTGCACGAGACGTACACGATGCGCCTCGGCAGCGGACCCTCGCCGCTCTGCGCGATTTCCGCGAGCGCCTGGCAAACGGCAAGCGCGCCTTCGCGCGGCGGGTCGACGAGGAACTTGTCGAAGCGGCCCAGCGCGCGCATGTCGTCGGCGGTGACTTCGAACAGGTTGCGGCATGCAAACGACGTATGACCGTCCACGCCGTTGGCACGGGCGTTCTCCAGCGCGCGGGCGGTCAGCGTATCGCTGCCTTCGATGCCCACGACTTCGCGCGCGAGACGCGCGAGCGGCAGCGTGAAGTTGCCGATACCGCAGAACAGGTCGAGCACGCGATCGCCCGGCTCCGGCGCGAGCAGGCGCAGCGCGCGGCCCACCAGCACGCGGTTGATCTGGTGGTTGACCTGCGTGAAGTCCGTCGGCTTGAACGGCATGCGGATGCCGAACTCCGGCAGCGTGTAGTCCAGTGCCTTGTCGAGCGGATAGAACGGGAACACGGAATCCGGGCCCTTCGGCTGCAGCCAGAACTGCACGTTGTGTTCGTCGGCGAAGGCGCGCAGCAGGGCTTCGTCGGCTGCCGTGAGCGGCTCGAGAATACGCAGCACGAGCGCCGTCACGCTCGAACCGACGGCAAGCTCGATCTGCGGCATGCGATCGCGAATCGACAGCGCCGCCACGAGATGGCGCAGCGGCACGAGCATCGCCGACACGTGCGGCGGCAGCACTTCACAGCTCGTCATGTCGACCACGTAGCTGCTCTTCTTCTCGTGGAAGCCCACCAGCACGCCACCCTTCTTCGGCACGTTGCGCACCGTGAGGCGCGCGCGATAGCGGTAGCCCCACGACGGGCCGTGAATCGGCCGGAACATCGTCTCCGAACGGACCTTCGAGATGTGCAGGAGGTTGTCCTCGAGCACGCGCTGCTTGACGGCGATCTGCGCGCGCACGTCGAGATGCTGCATCGAGCAGCCCCCGCAGGTGCCGAAAAACGCGCACTTCGGCTTCGTGCGGATCGCGCTCTCGCGCAGCACGTTCACCACCTGCGCCTGTTCGAACGTGGGCTTCTTGCGATAGCTCAGGTAGGTCACGCGCTCGCCCGGCAGCGCGCCCTCGACGAAGATGACCTTGCCGGGCTCGCCCGTCTCGGTGACGGTGCGGCCGACGCCGCGCGCCTCCATGTCGAGCGACTCGATCTCGAGAATGGGGGCATGAGCGACCGAGGCTTCAATCGCGGCGCGCTTTTCGGCGCGGCGTTCGCGCTTGCTGCGTTTCTTCGCGGGAGCGGACGGCACGTGCTCGGCCTGCACGGACGGGGCCTGAACAGGCTCGGCTTGAGGGTCGGGGGCAGCTTGAGACACCAGCGGTTTCCTGACTGACAATGAGTGAATTGTGGGCGAAGGCGAGATTGTAGTCGATGTCGGGACCGGCGCCCTCGACGCCCTTTTCGACTTCGTCGCCTCGGCCTCGCACTGATCGCTACAGCGATGCATGCTTCGGGCGCGCCATATGCGTTCACACTCCCGCCGCGCGCCAGAAAATATATGAAACAGCATGCCGGTAAAAACGGGCCAGGGTTGAACCTGCGTAGACCACCGCCGCGCCGGGCAAGGAGCACGAAGATGAAACTGGTGAGCTGGAATGTTCAATGGGGACGTGACGCCTCGGGCAACGTCGACCTTGCACGCACGGTGCGGGAGGCCCAGCGCCTCGCCGACTTCGACGTGCTGTGCCTGCAGGAAGTCACGCGCGGCTTTCGCGCGTTGCCGGGCGGCCCTGGCGACGATCAGTTCGCGGAACTCCGGACGCTGCTGCCCGGTTATACGGTGATCGAGGCGATCGGCGCCGATTTACCGGCATTGCCCAACGCCCAGGCCTCCAGTCAAAACGCGGCGCCCGCGCCGCGCCGCCAGTTCGGCAACGCACTCGCCACCCGCCTGCCCGTTGCGCAGGTTTTTCGCCACACCCTGCCGTGGCCTGCCGACTCGACTGCGCCGTCGATGCAGCGCGTCGCGCTCGAAGCGGTAGTCGATGCACCGGGCGGCGCGCTGCGGGTGCTGGTCACGCATCTGGAGTTCTATTCGCTGCGACAGCGGCTCGCGCAGGTTGACGAGCTGCGGCGCTTGCAGCAGGAAGCCGCCGATCATGCGGCGCACCCCGCACGCGCGGAAAACGACGTCGGCCCGTTCGCGCGCACCGCGCGGCCTGCCGCCGCGATCGTCTGCGGCGACTTCAACAGCGCGTGGGGCAGCGAGGCGTACACGCGCATGCTCGAGCCCCTCGCGGGCAGCCCCGCCTTCATCGACGCGTGGATGGCGCTCCACCCCGGCGCGACGCCGCCGCACACGGCGGGCGTGTATGACACGGCGCAATGGTCGGATGGGCCGCTCACGTGCGATTTCGTCTTTGTCACCGAGGATTTGCGAGCGCGCCTGCGTCGGTGCGAGATAGACGGCCTGACCCAGGCTTCGGATCACCAGCCGATCGTGCTCGAACTGGATTGACGGTAGTCGGTGGGCCGCGCGGCCGTTCGGTGTTCAGCGCTCGAATGCGCTCAAGTACTCGCCCCAATGCGGTGCGGTCTCCGCCGCGAGCGACTGCTTCACAAACTCGATCTCATCCGCATATTCGCGCTCGGTGAATCCACCGCGCATCATCTGAAACCGGCAATAGAGCAGGTAGGTGTTGACGACGTCGGTTTCGCAATAATTGCGGATCTCCTCGATGCGGCCTTGCTGGAACGCCGTCCACACCTGGCCGCCATCCATGCCGAGCTTGCCGGGAAAACCGCAGAGCTTCGCGAGCGCGTCGAGCGGCGCATTCGCGCGCGGCTGGTACATCGCGAGCAGATCCATCAAGTCCGTATGCCGCGTGTGGTAGCGGCTGATGTAGTTGTTCCACTTGAACTCGCGGTCCTCGTCGCCCATTTCCCAGTAGCGCACGGCGCGAATGCCGTGCACGAGCGCACGATAGTGCAGCACCGGCAAGTCGAAGCCGCCGCCGTTCCAGGACACGAGTTGCGGCGAGTACTTTTCGATCGTGCGATAGAACGAGTCGATCAGGCGTGCTTCGCCGTCTTCGGGCGTGCCGAGCGAGCGCACACGGAAACCCTGCCCGTCGCGAAACACGCACGAGATCGCGGCCACGCGCTGCAGATGATGCGGCAAGAAATCGCTGCCGGTCTTCTCGCGGCGTGCCGCGAAGGCATGCTCGGCCACTTCGGTGTCGGTGAGCGAGGCGGGCAGATCTTCCAGACGGCGAATGCCGTCGACATCGGGAATCGTCTCGATGTCGAATACGAGTACGGGAACTGTCATTCAGTCGGACTGCGAGGTGTTAGAGAACGGCGTCTTTGCGCACGCCGTTCGAAGCGAAAAAGCGCTTGAGGCGCACCAGCGCTTCCTGCTGGATCTGCCGCACGCGCTCGCGGGTGAGGCCCATTTCGTCGGCCAGCTCTTCGAGCGTGGCCGGCTCGATATGGTTCAGCCCGAAGCGCCGCTCGATGACGTGGCGATGCTTGTCGGATAACCGCCCGAGCCACGCGCGTGTAAGCGTTTCCAGTTCGCGATGCTGCACTTCCGCATCGGGCGACTGGCTCTGGTCGTCGGAGAGCAGGTCCAGCAGGCTGCTGGCCGGGTCGAGGTCGAGCGGCGCATCGAGCGATGCCGTGTGCTCGTTGAGCGCGAGAATGTCGGTGACTTCCTCGGTGGTCTTGCCCGTGAGGTAAGCGATGTCGTCGATGCTCGCGTCGCGCCGCTCCGAGGCCGAGTCGGCGTTGAGCGAGTTCTTCTCCAGATGGCGCTTCGCGCGCAGCACCTGGTTCAGTTCGCGAATCACGTGCACCGGCAGACGCACCGTGCGCGCCTGGTTCATGATCGCGCGTTCGATGCTCTGGCGGATCCACCAGGTGGCATACGTCGAGAAGCGGAAGCCGCGTGTCGGATCGAACTTCTCTATCGCGTGCATGAGACCGAGATTGCCCTCCTCGATCAGATCGAGCAGCGGCACGCCGCGATTGAGATACCCCTTGGCAATGCTGACCACGAGGCGCAGATTGCGCTCGATCATGACCTGGCGCGCCTCGAACTCACCCGCCTTGGCAAGGCGCGAGTAGCGCTGCTCTTCCTCGACGGTGAGCAGCGGCTTCACGCTGATCCGGTTCAGATAATGCTGAATGGTGTCGGCCGTGAGTTCGGCCTGCAGCATGGCGCGGAAATCGTCGGCATCGGGCGCGGCATCGGCGGCTTCGGCACCCTCGCCCGCACCGCCTTCGTCGGTCGCGGAATCGCGCTCTTCCGGCTCGTCGCGCTCTTCGCGCTCGTCATAGTCACGGCTGCTTCCAGGCTCGGGCAACGCGTCGTCGTCGCCCGACTGCGCGCCGTCCTCCACCGAAACCTGGGCGGCTTGGCTGTCAGACTCGGATTGCTGCAGACGGCGCTTCGATTTCGGCATAGTCGGCTCGCTTTATTGCGGCGGCAAGTACTTCAGTGGGTCGACGGGCTTGCCCTGACGGCGTACTTCGAAATGCAGCATCACCCTGTCTGAGTCGGTATTGCCCATTTCCGCGATCTTCTGACCTTTGGTGACTGCATCCCCTTCTTTTACCATCAAAGCCCGGTTGTGTGCGTACGCGGTCAGAAACGTCGCGTCATGCTTGATGATAATGAGATTGCCGTAACCGCGCAGCCCATTTCCGGCATAAACCACGCGTCCGTCGCCTGCTGCCTTGACGGAATCGCCCGGCGCACCACCGATATTGATGCCCTTGTTCTTCGAATCGTCGAAGCCGTTGAGCACCGGACCACGCACCGGCCATGCAAGCGCGATGTTGCCCGGCGCCGCGGCCATGTCGCCGCCGCTCGCAGCCGGCTGGGGAGGCACCGCGGCAGACGGCGCCGCTGCATTCGCACCCGAACCGTAGATCGGCGGCTGCGCCGGCCCTCCTGCTGCCGGCGCGCCCGGCGCCGCGCCCACGCCCGGAACCGGCGCGGTCACGACACCTGGCGTGTATGCCGACGCCGTGCCCGCACCAGGCGGCACCACGCGCAGCAACTGATCTACCTCGATCTGGTTCGGATTGGTGAGATTGTTCCACGTCGCGATGTCGCGATAATTCTGGCCGTTTTCGAGCGCAATCCTATAGAGAGTGTCGCCCGGCTTCACCCGGTAATATCCCGGAGGCGGCGGCCCGAGCGGCACAGGTGGCTGCGCCGCCGTGCCCAGCGGCGCCGTGCGGTCGACGACGGGCGCCTGATCGAGTCGCGTGGCGCATGCGGTCAGAAGACAGAGCGCGATGACCGAAGCGCCACGAGCGGCTGCGGTCAGATCGACAGTCAGGCGGTTTCTTTGGATCGCGCGCAACATACTCATCGGATTCAGATCACTCCAGATTTTAAGGGGACAAAGAAAACGCGATCGAGGCGCGACTCACGCCACTGCGCCGGCCCCGTGCGCTCGACGAGCGTCAGAACCTGCGTGGCTTCGCCAGCGCCGCCCGCCGCCCCCGATACGGCGACGGGCGCCACGAGCCGCCCGCCGATGGCGAGTTGCTCGCGCAGCGCCTGCGGCACGTCGAAGCCCGCGGCGGCGATCACGATCGCGTCGAACGGCGCCGCCGACGGCAAACCGAGCCGTCCGTCGCCGTAGTGCAAGCGGATATTCGGAATACGCAGCGGACGAAGATTCGTCTTCGCGCGCTCGTATAACGGCTTGATGCGTTCAATGGAATACACGTCGCGTGCAATCTGGCTCAGCACCGCCGCCTGATAGCCGCAACCGGTGCCGATTTCCAGCACGCGCTCCAGCACTCGGCCCGCGCCCGCCAGTTCGAGCATCCGCGCGACCACCGAAGGCTTCGAGATGGTCTGGTGATGACCGATCGGCAGCGCCGCGTCTTCGTAGGCCTGGGTAGCGAGGCCCGGGTCGACGAACATGTGACGCGGCACGGCCGCGAGTGCCTGAAGCACGCGCGCATCGGCGATGCCGTTTGCACGCAGCCGTTCGACCATGCGTTCGCGAACGCGTTCCGAAGTCAATGCGTGGGCGCCGTTGAGCGCAACGCCAGGTGCGCCCGTGACAGACGCCGCGGGGCGCGGCGCAGTTGCAGCGCCAGAGGGAACCGCGCGCGCCGACCCAACGTTGCCGGCCGCGAGCGTGGTCTTGATGGCAGTCGACGGCTTGGCGCCCGCCGCGACCGGCTTGGCGCTCGCCGGCTTGCCATTGACGGGCTTCGCAGGCGACGCTTTGAACGGCGCGTTTGCCGTGGACTTCGCAACGAGCGTTGCCCCTGGCTTCGCACCTGCGCCAGCGCCTGGCTTCGAAGGGCTCCCGTTGCCCGCGCCTGCCAGCGGCGTGCGCGCGTCGCCGGGCCGCGTGTCGTGCCTGCGCGTCTCACGCACGAGATCCGCGAGCCCAAGGGGAAAACGCTTCGTGCGCTCGCCCGTCATGAAGCGCTGCCGCCCTTGCGCGCCCAGTCGTGCGTCGCGGGGAGCATCTGTGTGTGGGTGAGATCGAGTTGCAGCGGCGTGATCGACACGTGGCCGTTCGATACCGCGTGGAAGTCCGTGCCCTCGCTTGCGTCGCGCGCGCTGCCCGACGGCCCGATCCAGTAGATCGGCTCGCCTCGCGGATTGGTCTCGCGGATCACGGGCTGCGAAGGATGACGCTTGCCGAGGCGCGTGACGCGCCATTCGCCAAGCTCGTCATACGGCAGGTTCGGAATGTTGACGTTCAGAAGCGGATGACCGGGCAGCGGATTCGCGAGGTAATGCGCGACGATCCCGGCCGCGACGCGCGCGGCGGAATCGAGATGCATCCAGTCCTTGTCGACCAGCGAGAACGCAATGGCCGGCACGCCGAACATGATGCCTTCGGTCGCCGCGGCCACCGTGCCCGAGTAGAGCGTGTCCTCGCCCATGTTCTGGCCGTTGTTGATGCCGGAGACCACGAGGTCGGGTTGGTGGTCGAGCATGCCCGTGAGCGCGATATGCACAGAATCGGTGGGCGTGCCGTTCACGTAGTAGAAGCCGGTCGTCGCGGAGCGCAGCACCGACAGCGGGCGCCACAGCGTAAGCGAGTTCGATGCAGCGCTGCAGTTCTGCTCGGGCGCCATCACGGTGACTTCGCCGAGCGGCTTGAGCGCTTCGTAGAGCGCGGCAAGGCCGGGGGCGAGATAACCGTCGTCGTTGCTGAGTAGTATTCGCATCGAGCGATTGTAACCGAGGAAAGAAGGCACGCGAACGACAGCCCGGCCCCGGCTGCGTGGCTACCCCGGACATCGGGTTCGCCCGCCGTTCCGCGGCACGTTCGCGTAAGCGATGCACTCCACCCGCAACAGCCCCGGCACCATAAATCGCACGATCGTTCGCGTCGAAGCGGATTGCCGTACACTGTTCCGCTGTAGCGAACCCAGGCTCGAAACGACCGAACGCAACCGAACCAGAAGATAAAGGAGACACGATGCGCGCAATCCGCTGCAACCAGTACGGCCCGCCCGACTCGCTCACGCTCGAAGAGCAGCCCGACCTCGTGCCCGGCGCGGGCCAGGTGGTGATCGACGTGAAGGCCGCAGCCGTCAATTTTCCCGACGTGCTCATCATCGAGAACAAGTATCAGATGAAGCCGCCGCTGCCCTTCACGCCCGGCGCCGAGCTTGCGGGCGTGGTGCGCGCCGCGGGCGAAGGCGTGAAGCTCGCACCCGGCACGCGCGTGGTGGCTTATGTGGGCACCGGCGCATTCGCCGAGCAGGCGCATGCCGATGCATCGGCATGCGTGGCGCTGCCCGAGGGCGCCGACTTCGCGACGGCCGCCGCCTTCACGCTGGCCTATGGCACGTCGCATCACGCCGTCGTCGATCGCGCCGCGTTGCGCGCAGGCGAGACGATGCTCGTGCTCGGCGCGGCGGGCGGCGTGGGCCTCGCGGCAGTGGAGATCGGCAAGGTCCTCGGCGCGCGCGTGATCGCCGCGGCGTCGAGCGAGGAAAAGCTCGAGGTGTGCCGCCGCTTCGGTGCCGATGCGACCATCAACTACAGCACCGAGGACTTGCGCGAGCGCATCAAGGCGCTCACCGGCGGCCAGGGCCCCGACGTGATCTACGACCCGGTGGGCGGCGAGTATGCGGAGCCTGCCTTTCGCAGCATCGGCTGGCGCGGGCGCTATCTCGTCGTGGGCTTCGCGAACGGCGAGATCCCGCGACTCCCGCTCAATCTCGCGCTGCTCAAGGGCGCGAGCCTCGTCGGCGTGTTCTGGGGAGATTTCGCGCGCCGCGAACCGCAGCACAATGCGGCGGCGTTCGCGCAGATGGTGGGCTGGATCGGCGAAGGCAAGCTCAAGCCTTATGTCTCGAAGCGCTACAAGCTCGCCGATACCGCGCAGGCGCTCAAGGACATGGCGTCGCGCAAGGTGACGGGCAAGATCGTGATCGAGCCCTGATCCCTTACTGCGAAGCGTGCAGCGATACCAAAACGGCTCGCGACGTGCGAGCCGTTTTGCCTGTCGAGCAGCGAAGCGAGTACGGCTGACGATACTGCCTCGAAGACACCCCGCTCATCGCGCCCAGCAGACCAGCACGAAGCCGCAGTGGAACGTCGTGAAGACGAACCGCCTTAGATAACTTGTTGCTCGCGCAACCGCGCGATGTGGTCTGCGTCATATCCCAGCGTCTGCAGGACTTCTTCCGTATGTTCACCGAGCGCGGGACCGAGCCAGCGCGTATCGCCCGGCGTGGCGGAGAGTTTGGGCGTGACCGAGGGCAGCGCGATGTCCACACCCTCGCCGTCCTTCGCACCCGGCGCCTGCCAGCGGAACTGCTGGATCATCTGGCGCGCCGCGAATTGCGGATCGGCGAACATGTCGGCCACACTGTAGATGCGGCCCACGGGCACATCGGCCGCGTTGAGCACGTCGAGTGCCTCGTCGATGGTGCGCGTGGAGAGCCATGCCGCGATCGCGCCGTCGATCTCCGCCGTGCGCGGCACGCGGCCGTCGTTGTGTGCGAGTTGCGCATCGTTGGCGAGATCCGCGCGGTCGATGGCCGTCATCAGGCGCTTGAAGATCGGATCGCTGTTGCCGCCGATCACGATGCTGCCGTCGCGGCACGGATAGGTGTTCGACGGCACGATGCCCGGCAGCGACGCGCCGGTGCGCTCGCGCACCATGCCGTACACGCCGTACTCAGGCACCACGCTCTCCATCATGTTGAACACGGCCTCGTAGAGCGCGACATCGACGATCTGGCCGCTGCCGCCGTTCATGTTGCGGTGATGCAGCGCCATCATCGCGCCGATCACGCCGTGCAACGCGGCAATCGAGTCGCCGATCGAAATGCCGATGCGCGGCGGCGGCAGGTCGGGATAACCGGTGATGTGGCGCAGGCCGCCCATCGATTCGGCGATCGCGCCGAAGCCCGGACGGTCGCGATACGGACCGGTCTGGCCGTACCCCGAAAGCCGCACCATCACGAGGCCGGGATTCTCTTTCGAAAGGACGTCGTAGCCGAGCCCGAGCTTTTCGAGCAGGCCGGGCCGGAAGTTCTCGATGACGATGTCGGCTTCCTTCGCGAGCCGCCGGACGATCTCCTTTCCCTCCTCGGCCTTGAGGTTCACCGTGACGGACTTCTTGTTGCGCGCCTGCACGGCCCACCAGAGCGACGTGCCCCCCGCCTCGGGATAGAGCTTGCGCCACTTGCGCAGCGGGTCGCCGCCCTTGGGATCTTCGATCTTGATGACCTCGGCGCCGAACTCGCCGAGAAAGCGCGCGGCGAACGGGCCGGCGATCAGCGTGCCGAGTTCGAGGACCTTGACGCCCGCGAGCGGACCCGCGCTTTTGGCGCCCGCTGCGTTCGCATGGGATTCGGGGGAAGCGGCTGCTGCGCTCATGGTGTCTCCTTTCGTTCTGTTGCCGAGGCGGCGCGGCTCGCAATGCGCCGCTATCGAGGCATCGCAAACGCTACATCGAGCGCCGGTCGAGCATGGCCCGCGCGATGGTGCCCGCGTCGACGTATTCGAGTTCGCCGCCAACCGGCACGCCGCGTGCGAGGCGCGTGACGGCGAGGCCGCGCGCCTTGAGCGTCTGGCCGAGATAATGGGCCGTCGCCTCGCCCTCGTTCGTGAAATTGGTTGCGAGCACCACTTCCTTGACGACGCCGTCCGACGCGCGCTTCACGAGCCGGTCGAAATGGATCTCTTTCGGTCCGATGCCGTCGAGCGGACTCAGATGCCCCATCAGCACGAAATACAGCCCGCGGTACGTCATGGTCTGCTCGAGCATGATCTGGTCGGCCGGCGTTTCGACGACGCACAGCAACGTCGGATCACGCTCCTCGTCGAGGCAAGTTTCGCACACCTGAGCTTCGGTGAAGGTATTGCACTTCTCGCAATGCTTCAGGTGCCCGGTTGCGAACAAGAGCGCGTTGCCGAGTTTTTGCGCGCCCTCGCGGTCGTGCTGCATCAGGTGGTAGGCCATGCGTTGCGCCGACTTCGGCCCGACGCCTGGCAACACGCGCAGCGCCTCCACGAGCGCAGCGAGAGCGGAAGGTTGTTTCATGCGGATTCAGCGCCGAACGCGCGAATGAGTTTGACGCGTAAGCGCCTTCTGGCCAGGTCCATCTGCTTCTGGCGCCTCGACGCCGGCGCGTGCACGACGCGCCGATCGCGGCCAGATTCACGCAAACGGGTACTGGCCCGTCCGAAGCCGGCCAGCGCCCGCACCGTGACTCAGAACGGCATCTTGAAGCCCGGCGGCAGCGGCAGACCGGCGGTCATGCCGCCCATCTTTTCCTGCGACGTGGCTTCGGCCTTGCGCACCGCGTCGTTGAACGCCGCGGCCACGAGGTCTTCGAGCATGTCCTTGTCGTCGGCGAGCAGGCTCGGATCGATCGACACGCGACGCACGTCGTTGCGGCAGGTCATCGTGACCTTGACGAGACCGGCGCCAGCCTGACCCTCGACTTCGATCTGGGCAAGCTGCTCCTGCATCTTCTTCATGTTTTCCTGCATCTGCTGGGCTTGCTTCATGAGCCCGGCGAGTTGGCCTTTCAACATAGTCACTGCTCCTTCTGTAGTCGTTCGAATCCATGCGCCCGAAAGCGCGCGACGCCCTCTCGCGCCGCGCGGCGCAAATCAGTGGGCGGATTGACTGCCGCCCGATGCGGCTTCTGGCGCGATCGGCCGGATCGAACCCGGCACGATGCTCGCGCCGAAGTCGCGAATCAGTTGCTGCACGAAGGGGTCGGCGCCGATCTCGCGCTCGGCTTCGCGTTGACGCTGCGCGCGCGCCGCGGCGTCGAGCGCGGCCGCTGTGCGGCGCGCCGGACCGACTTCCACGCTCACCTCGACCGGCTTGCCAAGGCGCTCGGCAAGCGCCGATTTGAGCTTCGCGACCTGCGAGGCTTCCGCGTACTGCGGCACCGGTACGCTGAGCTTGAGCAGCGTGCCTTCGAGCGCCGTCAGTTCGCTGTTGAAGGCGAGCTGGTACGAGATGCCCTTGAGCGAGAGCGTCGCGGCAAGCGCGGGCCAGTCGCCCGCGAAGCCGATCGGATCGAGCGCAATGCCCGGCGGCAGCTTGCTCACGTCGACCACGGCCGGTGAAGGCACCGGCGCCGAAGCGCTGGCGCGCGGCGCGGACGGCTCGCCGTCGTAAGCGGGCACGAAGCCGTCGTCGGGCGGCGCGAAGTAGGCGTCGTCGGCGCCGAGCGGCACGTAGTCGTCGGGCGGGATGTCGTCCCACGGCGGCGCACCGGAGGCGTCCTGCCGCGCATTCGGCTCGCGGGCCGGCTGGCGCACCTGCGCTTGCTGCGCAGCGGCGGCGCGGCGGGCGGGATCCGGCGTCGGCACCTTCACTTCGACGCGCGGCGCGGCCTTCGGCGCGGACGCGGGCGCAGCCGCCGCGCTCGCCGCGCCACCCGCTGCGCGGTTCGGGGAAACACGCATGCCCTTGCTGCGCAGCACGTCGAGCGCCGCGCTTGCGCCGCCACGAACAGACGTCGAGGCGGCTGCATCTTCGAGCGATTCGGGTTGCAGCGCGGGCGCGGCAGACTCCGCCTGAACCGCTTGCGGCTCTGCTGCAGGCGCGTCATCGATTGCGGGTCCGGCTTGCTCCGTGCGTGTGCCCGACGCGGTCTCACCCTCGTCTTCCCAAGGCGGGACGACCTTTGGTCCAGCAACGGCCATGGAAACCGGTGCGTCCGCGGCAGGCGACACAGTCGCATTGGCCGCCGTATCGGCGACGGTCGCCTTGACCGCCTGCGTTTCGACGGAGTTCGCCGCATTGAGCACGCTCGCGGCGCGCGGCGGCTCCGCTGCTTCGGCTCTGTGGACAAAAGCCTGGCCGGCCGGCGCCACAGTGCGTGCAGATGCCACCGCGGGAGCTGCTGCACGTGCCCCGGCACTCGCCGCGGCAGGCTTCGACGCGGGCGCGCTGCCCACGCTGCCCGCGCCCACGGAGGGCTCGAACGCGAGCATGCGCAAAAGCGTCATCGTGAAACCAGCGTATTCGTCGGGCGCGAGACCTATTTCGCTGCGGCCGAGCGTGGCGATCTGATAGAAAAGCTGGACCTGCTCCGGGCTCAAGGCTTGCGCAAAGCGGCGAATGTCGTCGGCTTCTGGCCACTCGTCGAGCACCGACGAAGGCGCGAACTGCGTCCAGCCGATACGGTGGAACAGGCTCGCGAGGTCCTGCAGCGCCGTGGAGAACGACAGGCTGCGCAGCGCCATTTCGTCGGCGATGGCCAGCACGCTCGCGCCGTCGCCGGCCACCAGCGCGTCGATGAGGCGGATCAGATAGCTCTGGTCGAGCGCGCCCAGCATGCCGCGGACCGCTTCTTCAGTGACCTGGTTGGCCGAATAGGCGATGGCCTGGTCGGTGAGCGAGAGCGCGTCGCGCATCGAGCCGTCTGCGGCGCGCGCGAGCAGGCGCAGCGCCTGCGTCTCGAACTCGACCTTCTCCTCGCCCAGGATGTGCGTGAGATGCTCGACGATGTTGCCCGCCGGCATCTGCTTCAGGTTGAACTGCAGACAGCGCGAAAGCACCGTAACCGGAATCTTCTGCGGATCGGTCGTCGCAAGGATGAACTTCACGTGCGGCGGCGGTTCTTCCAGCGTCTTCAGCATCGCGTTGAAGGCGTGGTTCGTGAGCATATGCACTTCGTCGATCATATAGACCTTGAAGCGCGCATCGACCGGCGCATAGACCGCGCGCTCGAGCAGCGCCGCCATTTCGTCGACGCCGCGATTGCTCGCCGCATCCATCTCGACATAATCGACAAAGCGCCCTTCGTCGATTTCCCGGCACGCACGGCATACGCCGCAGGGCTTGGACGTCACCCCAGTCTCACAGTTGAGCGCCTTGGCGAAGATGCGCGACAGCGTCGTCTTGCCCACGCCGCGCGTGCCAGTGAAGAGATACGCGTGGTGCAGGCGGCCGCCGTCGAGTGCATGCGTGAGCGCGCGCACCACGTGCTCCTGTCCGACGAGCGAAGCGAAATCCTTCGGTCGCCATTTGCGTGCGAGAACTTGATAGGTCATCCGGAAATTGTATCAGCAACACCCGCGCGCCCAGATGAATCAAAAGGCGGCGAACGGCTTGCCCGTGGCGGCTGCGGAACAGGGGGCACGAGCGACCGGGAGCGAGAAAGACCGCCCGAAACTGACGATCGCGACAAACTAGCGACAAACAAGCGACAAGCGAAGCATCGCGTCGCGCGCCAGATTGCGCGGCGTCGTAGCTGGGGAAAATACGGAAGAAAAAGAGGAAGGTGACGAGCCCGACCCTCGGCACTGGCGGAAAACGGCTGTGGCTGCTTCGTTCCCGACCTGACCAGGTTGACCGCCCCTCCATGCGAGGAGGCCCGTCACGGCGCATTCTAACATCGGTCGCGCCGCATTGCGACTCCGGCGGTGCCAAAAAGCGCGCCGAGCGGGTCACCGCATCTCGCACACGCTGCCCGGACGCATTCTTTGACGCTCTCTTGCAAAGGCCGGCTGCGCCATCAGATAGTGTTCGGGAGCACACGGTCTCGCGCGCAACGGTCGCGCCGAGGCGCCCGTCATATCCCTCGCATGCCCCGCCGAATGTGGCCTGGAGGACGGAAACCCTCCTTCCGGCATGAGTACTATCACCGTCGGCAACGCATAGGGATTTAGGCTACACTGGCGTCGGCAATCGGCTAAGCCGCGCGGTTTGCGCCCGAATGGCATGTGATTGGCATGGGGTGCGGCTTCGGCCTGGCCGCCCTCGCGGCCCCGGATGAATTTTCAGTTTTGGAGCATCGTGGCGAGCAATCTGCTCGGCCTCGAATCGAAAAGAGGTATTCATACAATGAGCGAACAAATCAAGCATATCAGCGACGCATCGTTCGAACAGGACGTCGTGAAATCCGACAAGCCCGTGCTGCTGGACTTCTGGGCCGAATGGTGCGGCCCGTGCAAGATGATCGCGCCGATTCTCGATGAAGTCGCGAAGGATTACGGCGATCGCCTGCAAATTGCGAAGATCAATGTCGACGAGCATCAGTCGACTCCGGTGAAGTTCGGCGTGCGCGGCATCCCCACGCTGATCCTCTTCAAGAACGGCGCCGTGGCGGCACAAAAAGTCGGTGCGCTCTCGAAGTCGCAACTCACCGCGTTCCTGGATAGCCACCTGTAACGGCCGTTTTTGCCGCCCTCACCTGCCCGGGCGCACTGCCCGGCCAGTCCACGCAGTCCGCGATGAGGCGAGCAACGCTGCGTGTTGTCACGCGACAACACGCACCCTGAAAACACGCGGAAACTTGCTGTCGGTCTACGCTGGCGGTTTCTGGCGTGTGCTATGCTAGAATTCATAAAGCGTCTACCGGCGCTCTTATAAAGCTTCAAGCAAAGTTCCAAGCAAAAGTCCTTGAGCGGTTCCGCTCGCTTCTTTTCCCCCAGACTTCTTTTCGTCGCACTCCTCCCCGACGGGTTCTCCGTATGCATCTTTCCGAGCTCAAGTCTCTGCACGTGTCCGAATTGATCGAGATGGCCAATGGCCTCGAGATCGAAAATGCGAACCGCCTGCGCAAGCAGGAACTCATGTTCGCGATTCTCAAAAAACGCGCCAAGACGGGCGAAACGATCTTCGGTGACGGCACGCTCGAAGTGCTGCCGGACGGCTTCGGCTTTTTGCGCTCGCCGGAAACCTCGTATCTCGCCAGCACGGACGATATCTACATCAGCCCGTCGCAGATCCGCCGCTTCAACCTGCACACCGGCGACACGATCGAAGGCGAGGTACGCACGCCGAAGGACGGCGAACGCTACTTCGCGCTCGTGAAGGTCGACAAGGTCAACGGCCAGCCGCCCGAGGCCTCGAAGCACAAGATCATGTTCGAGAATCTCACGCCGCTGCACCCGAACAAGGTGCTGCTGCTCGAGCGCGAGATGCGCGGCGAGGAGAACGTGACGGGTCGCATCATCGACATGATCGCCCCCATCGGCAAGGGTCAGCGCGGCCTGCTGGTCGCTTCTCCCAAGTCTGGCAAGACGGTGATGCTTCAGCACATCGCGCACGCCATCAAGCAGAACCACCCCGATGTGGTCCTCTTCGTGCTGCTGATCGACGAGCGTCCTGAAGAAGTGACGGAAATGCAGCGCTCGGTGGCCGGCGAAGTGATCGCCTCCACCTTCGACGAACCGGCCGCGCGTCACGTGCAGGTCGCCGAAATGGTGATCGAGAAGGCCAAGCGTCTCGTCGAAATGAAGCACGACGTCGTGATTCTGCTCGACTCGATCACGCGCCTCGCGCGTGCGTACAACACCGTTGTGCCCGCATCGGGCAAGGTGCTCACGGGCGGCGTGGACGCCAACGCGCTGCAACGTCCGAAGCGCTTCTTCGGCGCGGCGCGCAACATCGAGGAAGGCGGCTCGCTCACCATCATCGGCACCGCGCTGATCGAAACCGGCAGCCGCATGGACGACGTGATCTACGAAGAGTTCAAGGGCACCGGCAACATGGAAGTGCACCTCGAGCGCCGACTCGCGGAAAAGCGCGTCTATCCGTCGATCAACCTGAACAAGTCGGGCACGCGCCGCGAAGAACTGCTCATCAAGCCGGATATCCTCCAGAAGATCTGGGTGCTGCGCAAGTTCATCCACGACATGGATGAAGTCGAGGCCATGGAATTCCTGCTCGACAAGATCCGCCAGACGAAGAACAACTCCGAGTTCTTCGACATGATGCGCCGCGGCGGCTGATACCGTCGTCCCGGCTGGATTGACAACAAGACGCCCGCTGTTCGCGGGCGTTTTGCTTTTCCGGCGAGGGGCGCCGCGCGCCTCTCGCCCCCCCGCCACTGAAGCGTGGCTCATCCCGCCGCTGCCCCTGCGCGCCCTGCTGCTGTTCATTGCCCTGCCGATTGCCCATCTCACGTTCCACGTCTTCGCGATCGAGGAATGCACGGCTATCGCTTGAAAAACGTCGTCAGGCAGTTGACGATATCGTTCGACGGGCCGAGCTTTCCGAGCTCGTTCAACGCGGACAACCGCAAGCCTCCCCGAACATCTATCCGAAGCGATGCTCTCAAAACTCTCAAACTGGTTCGGCGCGCGCCGCCGCGAGAAGGCGCTGCGCACCTATGCGATCGACGACGCGCTCTGGAAGGCCACGCTCGCCGGCCTGCCGTTCCTCACGCATCTCGACGAAGCCGACCTTGTCCGCCTGCGCGAGATGACGAGTCTTTTCATCGCGCAGAAGGAGTTCTCGACTGCGCACGATCTCGTGCTCACCGACCCGATGACGGTGGCCATCGCCGCACAGGCGTCGCTGCCCGTGCTCAATCTTTCGCTCGATCTCTACAAGGGCTGGGTGGGGGTGATCGTGTATCCGGGCGAATTCGTGATCCGCAAGACCGTGGAGGACGAGGACGGCGTGGTGCACGAAGTCGAGCAGGATGCAAGCGGCGAGGCGTGGGAAGGCGGCCCTGTCATCCTGTCGTGGGAAGACGCGCAGATGACCGACGGCAGCGACGCCTACAACGTTGTGATCCACGAATTCGCACACAAGATCGACATGCTCAACGGCGAGCCGGACGGACACCCGCCCCTTTTTCGGCGCTGGCATGCGCCGCTCGACGCGCAGGCCTGGGCCGACGTGTTCGACAATGCCTACGACCAGTTCTGCGACAAGGTGGACGCCGTGCCGGAGCGCCGCTGGGCGCGTTTCGAGCGCGACTCGCTGATCGATCCCTATGCCGCCGATCACCCGTCGGAGTTCTTTGCGGTGTGTAGCGAGGCGCTGTTCGTCAAGCCGAAGGCGTTCGAGGCCGAATATCCCGAGCTTTACCGTCTGCTCGCGCGCTATTACCGCCAGGACCCGGCGCGCGTGGGCGCACTGGGCGCATAGTCACGCTGGGAAGCCAGCCTGAGCATCTGCCGGCAGCGCCGCAAAAAATCGCGAACCGGCTGATTTTCTGGCATAATCTCCTTTTTTCGACCTTGGGCAAGTGGCTCGCGCGAACGGTTTTTCGGCATGGTGCCGGGAGCACGCGGGTTGGCTACCGCCAGATTTGAGGAACAATCATGAAAGAAGGCATTCACCCGGATTACCGCGAAGTCCTGTTCGTCGACGTTTCGAACGACTTCAAGTTCGTGACCCGCTCGACCATCCAGACGCGCGAAACCGCCGAATTCAACGGCAAGACCTACCCGCTCGCCAAGATCGAAGTGTCGTCGGAATCGCATCCGTTCTACACGGGCACGCAAAAGATCATGGATACGGCCGGCCGTGTCGAGAAGTTCAACAAGAAGTTCGGCGCACGCGCCTCGGGCAAGGCCGCGAAGTAAATGCTTCGCCGCGCCGGCTGCTTGCCGGCCCCGCATTGGCAGGACTCAAAAGGGCAGCGTACGCTGCCCTTTTTTGTTGCTCGCGCCACCTTCGCGCGGCTCGGGCCACTCGCGGGTGCGACTGACTGCCCTGTTTCGCCTGTTTCTGCGAATTAGCCTGCTGCTCGTGCGATGACGCGCGATAGCCGGCCCGGCTAGAATGCCGGATTGCTCCGCGGGTACGGCCGGCCGTGCCGTCTGCCCCGCAAGCCTGCTTGCCCCTCTATGCGCACCCGCTCGCGCATACAGGGTTTATCCGTTTCCCTTCGCACTGCATGAAGCCAGCCATTCGACTGACCGCCTCCGCCACCAGCGCCTTGCCGCGCTGGCTGTTGCTGACCATCTGTATCGTCTTCGCGGCGTTCGGGCTCTTTGGACGCGATCCGTGGAAGAACGAGGACGCGGCGGGCTTCGGCGTGATGTGGACGATGGCGGGCGGCACCTCGCACGACTGGATGCTGCCGAACCTCGTCGGCAAGTACGTGACGGAGAACGGGCCGCTCGCCTACTGGCTGGGCGCCGCGTGCATCCGCCTGTTCGCGCCGTGGGTCGACGCGAGCAACGCCTCGCGCATCGCCACGGGCGTGTTGTTCTGTCTCGCGTGCGCGTTCGTCTGGTACAGCGCCTATCTGCTGGGCCGTCGTCCCGAAGTGCAGCCGTTCAAGTACGCGTTCGGCGGCGAGCCCGAGCCGCGCGACTACGGTCGCACGCTCGGCGACGGCGCCCTGCTCGTGCTGCTGGCGTGCTTTGGCCTTGCTGAGCGCGGCCACGAAACCACCCCGCAGCTCATGCAGTTCCTGGGCATCGCCATGCTCCTGTACGGCGTCGTGCGCGCCATCGACAAGCCGGTCCAGGGCGCGATCTGGTGGGGTGTCGCGCTGGGCGTCGTGATGTTGTCGAGCGGCCCCGTGCTCGTGGGCGCGCTCCTCATCGGCACGCTCGCCATGCTTGCCAGCGCGCCCGAAACGCGCTCGCGCTGGCTTCTCGTGGCGGGCCTGCCCGTCGCGCTCGCGATCTCGGCCTCGTGGCCTGTCGCCGCGCTGCACCTGTACCCCGACGACGCTGCCTGGTTCCTCAACCAGTGGGCGCGAACCAACGTCAACGCGTTCGCGGGGCCGCCGGGCTACGTACTGCGCTATGCGGCAAAGAACCTGCCGCTCTTCACGTGGCCCGCATGGCCGCTGGCGATATGGGCCTTCGTGAGCTGGGCCGGACTGCGCCGCAAGCCGCATATCGCGATCCCGCTCTCGGTGATCGTGCCGTTGCTCATTCTCGTGATCGTGCAGAGCCACGAGTCGAACCGGCTCTTCATGCTGGTGCTGCCCGCGCTTTCGGTGCTCGCGACCTTCGCGCTGCCCACGCTCAAGCGCGGCGCGATCAATGCGATCGACTGGTTCGCGGTGCTCAGCTTCACGATTCTCGGCACCTTCGTATGGCTCGTGTGGCTCGCGGGCATGACCGGATTTCCCGCACCGCTCGCACGCAATCTCGCGCGGCTCGCGCCCGGCTTCGTGCCGCAGTTCAAGATTCTCTCGTTCGCGTGCGCGGTGGCCGTCACCGTGTGCTGGATGGTTCTCGTGCAGTGGCGCGTGGCGCGCCATCCGAAGGTGCTGTGGCGCAGTGTCGTGCTGTCGAGCGGCGGCACCACGCTCATGTGGGTGCTGCTCATGACGCTGTGGCTGCCCGTCGTGAACTACAGCCGGACCTACAAGGACGTCGCCGAGCAGATCGCGGCGCACCTGCCCGCCGATTACCAGTGCATCTCCCCAGTGCGCCTCGGCGACGCGCAGATCGCCACCTTCGCCTATTTCGGCAGGATGCATTTCGCATTCGACGAGAACTGCGACGTGATCCTGCGCCAGGATACCCAGGACTACGGCGAGCCGAGCTCGATGCCTGACTACGAATGGAAGCTCGTGTGGGAAGGCCGCCGTGCCGCCGACCGCGACGAGCGCTTCCGCCTGTACGTGCGCATCGACCGTCCGAAGACGCCGCTCAAGAAGCCGCACGTCTGGCGCAAGCGCCCCGACTGAGGCCGCGGTGCCACCCTCACTCCTCGGCGACGTCCGGCGCATCGCTGCGCTCGCGTGGCCGGTGCTGATCGGCCAGCTCGCGATCATCGCCTTCGGCGTGATCGACACCGCGATGGTCGGCCGGTACTCGGCGCTCGATCTCGCGGCGCTCGGTCTGGGCTCGTCGATCTACGTCTCGGTTTATATCGCCCTCACCGGCATTCTCAGCGCGCTGCAGCCCGTCGCGGCTCAGCTCTATGGCGCGCGCAAGGACATCGAAATCGGCCTCGAAGTGCGCCAGGCATTCTGGCTAGCCCTCGTGCTGATGGCGCTCGGCTTCGCGGTCCTCTACTTTCCCGGCCCGCTGCTCGACCTCGCGCACGCACCAGAGGCGCTGCGCGAGCGCACGATCGGCTATCTGCGGCTGCTCTCGTTCGGGCTGCCCGCAGCGCTGGCTTTTCGGATCTACAGTTCGCTCGCCAATGCCGTAGGACGGCCGCGACTCGTGATGTTCCTGCAAGTCGGCGCGCTCGCGCTCAAGGTGCCGCTCAACACCTGGCTCATCTTCGGCGGTCTCGGCGTGCCGGCCCTCGGCGGCCCGGGCTGCGCGCTCGCGAGCACGTCGATCAACTGGGTGCTCGCCGTTTGCGCGGTGCTGGCGCTCACGCGCTTCGACGTGTTCGCGCCGTTCGAAATCTTCAGGCACTTCTGCTGGCCCGAGTGGAAGCGCCAGGCCGAATTGCTCAAGCTCGGCATTCCGATGGGGCTCTCGTACCTCATCGAGGTGACCTCGTACACGTTCATGGCGATCTTCATCGCGCGCATGGGAACGACCACGCTCGCCGGGCATCAGATCGCCGGGAACATCGGCGCGGTGCTCTACATGACGCCGCTTTCCATCGGCGTCGCGACTTCGACGCTGGTCGCCCAGGCGCTGGGCGGCAATCGCCCGGCCGAGGCTCGCACCCTCGCGAGGCACGGCGTGGCGACGGCCGTGGCGATCGCCTGCTGCTACGGCGCGATTGTGTTCGTGCTTCGGCCACTCGTCATCGGCGGGTATACGCCCGACCCCACGGTGGTGGCCGCGGCCATGCCGCTCGTCGCCATCGTCACCTGCTATCACGTCTTCGACGCGCTGCAGATCACCACGGCCTTTGCCTTGCGTGCCTACAAGGTCGCGGTCGTGCCGACCCTCATCTATGCGGTCGCATTGTGGGGCGTGGGGCTCGGCGGCGGCTATGCACTGGGTTTCGACGTGACGGGCACGATACCCGTCTGGGCGACGGGCGCGCGCGGTTTCTGGCTCGCCAACCTGGCGAGCCTCCTGATGGCCGGTGCTGGACTCCTGCTTTATCTCTCGCGCGTGAGTGCGTGGCATCTGCGTCGGGGCGGATAGCCGGCGGGTGTCACTCGATGGCGCGAGACAGGATGGCAGTTAGTTGCAATCCCCCCTCACCGCGGCAAGGCCTGCCGCGCCGCCTGCACCGTCTGCGCCGCGTGATACGACGAGCGCACGAGAGGCCCGGCCACGACCTCGCTGAAGCCCATCGCGAGGCCCTCATTGCGCAACGCCGCGAATTCGTCGGGATGCACGTAACGTTTCACCGGCAAGTGAAACCGGGACGGCGCGAGATACTGCCCAATCGTTAGCACATCTACGCGATGGCCACGCAAATCACGCATCGTCGCGAGCAACTCCCCATTGGTTTCGCCCAGCCCAACCATTAACCCTGACTTCGTGACGAGCGCGCCGTTCGCCGCTTTCGCGCGCGCCAGCAGATCGAGCGAGCCGCAATAATCTGCGCCCGGCCGCGCGGCGCGATAAAGCGAAGGCACGGTCTCGACGTTGTGGTTGAACACGTCAGGCCACGCGAGCGAAAGTGCCTCGATGGCACGCTGGATGCGGCCGCGAAAATCGGGCGTCAGCACCTCGACGCCGATGCCCGGCACGCACTCGCGCACCCGTGCGATGCAACGTGCGAAATGCGCCGCGCCCCCATCGCGCAAGTCGTCGCGATCGACCGACGTAATCACCACGTGACGCAAACCCAGCGCCCCAACTGCCGCCGCGAGATGCGCAGGCTCCTCCTCATCGAGCGGCGCGGGCCGCCCGTGCGCGACGTCGCAGAACGGACAGCGCCGCGTGCACAGCCCGCCCATGATCATGAATGTCGCCGTGCGCTGCGCAAAGCATTCGCCGATGTTCGGGCACATCGCTTCTTCGCACACCGAATGAAGCCGGTGTTCGCGCAAGACGGCCGCCACGCCCGCGACAGTCTCGCTCATGAGCGGGCGGGCGCGCAGCCAGGCAGGCTTCGGCAAGACCGCGTCCGTGCCGGAGGTTGGCACGATCTTCACCGGAATCCGCGCGAGCTTCTCGCGGCTGCGCAAGCCCTCCTGGCCCAGCGCCGTACTGGACGATCGAGACGTATGAGACGTAGCGGCCTCCATGCTCAGGCTCCTTCGTCGAGGAAGGCCTTGAGCAGGCGATTGACCTCCTGCGCAGCCTCCATCTGCACCATGTGCCCCTTGCCCGGGATCATCTCCACGTGCACCTGCGAAGGCAGCCCCTGCGCATGGCGCGCCGGGATGATCTGGTCGGCCTCCCCCCAGATCACGAGCGTGCGCGGAGCGAGCGAGGCGAGGCGCTCGCGGAAGACATGCCGCTGCGCGCCGCCCGCGAACGCCTGCCCCGCGATCATGCCGAGCGCGGCCTGCACGCCTTCTAGCCGCTTGTACTTCACGAGGTCCTCGACCAGCTGACGCGTGACCAGCGCGGGATCGGCGAACAGTTTCGTCACATGCGGCTTGAGCGCATTGCGGTTTGCCGCCGTGACGAAGCCCTCGATGTACGCCCCGTCGATCTCGCCGCCAAGGCCGGCGCTCGAGATCAGCGCGAGCGAGGCCACACGCTGCTGCGCGCTCTCGGCCACCGCCATGGCCACCGCGCCGCCCAGCGAGTGCCCAACGAGATGCGCGCGGTCGATCTTCTGCGCGTCGAGAAATGCAATCACGCTCTGCGCAAGCTCGTCGAGGCTCCCGCTCTCGACGGCCTTGCCCGATTCACCGTGGCCCGGCAGATCGAGTGCCCAGACGGTGCGCTCCGCCGCCAGATCAGTGTGATTGAAGAGCCAGTTGTTGAGATCGCCGCCAAAGCCGTGGATCAGGACGACGGGCACGCCCTCGGCTTCTCCCTGCTTCAGGTAGCGCAGGGTCCTGCCGCCGATCTGCATCTTCTCCGGCTGCGGTCCCGCGTCGGCATCGCCTGCCTGCGCCGGCACGAAGTCGCGCTGGAATTCGGCCACTGCGGCGTCGATATCGGCGTCGGCCGCTTCGGCATCGGCTACCACGCCCAGCAGCGCACCGACCGGGAGGGTGTCGCCCTCTTTGGCGATCTGCCGTCGCAACACGCCCTCGAATGCACACTCGACCCCCGAGGCGATCTTGTCCGATTCGACGTCGAGCAGTTCATCGCCCTTGGTGACCGTCTCGCCTGGCGACTTGAGCCACCCGTTCACCTGGCCCTGCTCCATCGAAAGGCCCCATTTGGGCATCGTGATCATGTGGATCGGCATGACTTCAGCTCCTTGCAGCGCGCGCGGCTTCGGCGATCTTTTCCGCCGACGGGATATAGAGATCTTCGAGCGACGCCGCGAACGGCACCGGCGTGTGCGGCGCCGTGACCATGCCGACCGGAGCCTTGAGCGCACTGAACGCCTTTTGCCCGACGAGGGCGGCAATGTCCGTCGCGATCGAGCAGCGCGGATTCGCTTCGTCGACGACGACGACCCGGCCCGTGCGGCGCGCGCTTTCGAGGATCGTCTCCTCGTCGAGCGGTGAGGTCGTGCGCAGGTCGATCACGTCTGCCTCGATGCCGTCTTTCGCGAGCTTCTGTGCGGCGTCGAGCGCGTAGTGGACCATTCGTCCATACGTGACGATCGTGATGTCGTCGCCGTCGCGCACGATGTTGGCTTCGCCAAACGGAATCGAATAGGATTCCTCCGGAACGTCACCTTCCATCGTGTAGAGCAGCTTATGCTCGCAGAAAATGACCGGGTCGTTGTCGCGAATGGCCTCGATCATGAGGCCTTTTGCGTCATAGGGCGTGGCCGGGCACACGACCTTGAGCCCCGGAATATGCGTAAAGAGCGAGGTCAGCATCTGCGAATGCTGTGCCGCGGCGCGCAGTCCCGCACCGTACATGGTGCGGATCACAACCGGCGTGACCGCCTTGCCGCCGAACATGTAGCGGAACTTCGCCGCCTGGTTGAAGATCTGGTCGAAGCACACGCCCATGAAGTCGATGAACATCAACTCCGCCACCGGCCGCATGCCGCACGCCGCCGCGCCCACGGCCGCGCCGATGAAGCCGCCCTCCGAGAGCGGCGTATCGAGCACGCGCCCCGGAAACTTGCCGTACAGCCCCTTCGTCACGCCGAGGACGCCGCCCCACGCGTCCTGCTCGCCCGGCGCGCCTGCGCCGCCCGCATTGTCCTCGCCCATCACGATCACGCTCTCGTCGCGCCCCATCTCCTGGGCAAGCGCTTCGTTGATCGCCTGCGAATAGGTGATTTTCCGTGCCATTTCCGTCTCCTTATTGATATGGGATCCTGATTACCTGAGCAGGCAGCGCTCAGGGATATGAAACGTACACGTCGGTGAGCAGCGCGTCGGCCGGCGGCAGCGGTGCGGCCTTGGCCTGCGCGACCGCATCATCGATCAGTTGCTTCACTTCGGCATCCACCTTGCGCAGATCGTCGCTGCTCGCGAGTTCGGCGCGCATCACTCGCTCCTCGAAACGCTTGAGGCAATCCTTTTCCTCGCGCAGTTTCTGCACTTCGCCGGGCGCGCGATAGGTCTGCGCGTCGCCCTCGAAGTGGCCGAAATAGCGCGAAAGCTTCATTTCCACGAGCGTCGGCCCGCCGCCGCTACGCGCTCGCGCGATGGCTTCACCCAGCGCCTCGTGCACGGCAAAGAAGTCGAAGCCGTCGACGATCACGCCCGGCATGCCAAAGCCGTTCGCGCGGTCTGCGATGTTGTCGGCCGCGACCGACCAGGTGGACGACGTCGCCTCGGCATAACCGTTGTTTTCCGCGACGAAGATCACCGGCAGGCGCCACACCGAGGCCAGGTTCATCGACTCGAAGATCACACCCTGGTTCGATGCGCCATCGCCGAAGAAGCACACGCCCACGCCGCCGGTCTTCTTCTGTTTGGCGGCGAGCGCCGCACCGCAGGTCAGGGGACCTCCCGCGCCGACGATGCCGTTTGCGCCCAGCATGCCTTTCGACAGGTCGGCGATGTGCATCGAGCCGCCTTTGCCGCGGCATGAGCCCGTGGCCCGGCCATAGATCTCGGCCATCATTTCGCGCACGTCCACGCCCTTCGCGATGCAATGGCCGTGCCCCCGGTGCGTGGTGGCTACGTAGTCGGTATCGTTCAGATGGCTCATAGTGCCGACGGCGGACGCCTCCTCGCCCGCATAGAGGTGCACGAAGCCCGGAATGTCGCCGGTCGCGAACTCGACGTGCAGCCGCTCCTCGAATTCGCGGATCGTGCGCATCGAGCGATACGCGGTTAGCAACTGCTCCTTGTTCAACTGAATAGACATGGTTGTCTCCTGTGGGTATGCCTGCTGGTGGAAGTGCATCTGCGCCTGATGGAAAGCGAAACCACCTCGTCTCCTTCTGTTGACTACGCGTTGGGGAACCGCGCCCGGCCGCTACACGCTTGCGGCGGCCTCGCGCAACAGTTGATGCGACGCCGCGTATCGCAGCGTGCGCGCGACGTCGACGGTCAATGGGCCCTGCCAGTCGAGTGTCACTTCGTAGCGGTCGCCGCGCGCCGGTTCGATCTCGCGCTCGCCGTCGAACGCGAGCGTGCCGTGGCCGGCTTCCAGCGGCAGCGCCACGCCGACTTCGAGGCGCTGACAGGTGCGCATCGTCAGTCGCGCAACGCGTCCTGGCGCGATCGGCGCAAGCAGCGGAACGCCCGCAGTCGCCCCCGCGGGGGCACCTGGCTCGGCGAAGGTCATGTGCAGCCCATGCGACGCATCTCGCCCGACCGGTGCCCATGCCCCGCCGATCGACGAAAGCCCGATGCCGTCGGACGGGGCGAAGGCGAGGAAAAGTGATTCGATATCCGAACTTTCCGATATCGCGCGCGCACCGATGAACGGCTGACGCGCCACGCAAATATCGACCAGCGCGAGTTCTTCGCGCCCGCGCGATGGTCCGTCGACGCAACGCGCGACGAGCCGCTTGTTGCGCGCGAGCGCCGCCTCGGCCGGCACCGCGCCCGTCGCGACGAGCGCACCGGCGAGCCCCGCGACGGTGGCTTCGCGCAATTCGGGAAACGCATTGTTGGTGCCGGTGGAAAGCGCAAGCAGCGGCGTCTCGCCGCAATGCGCCGCGACCGCGCGGTGGGTGCCGTCGCCGCCCAGGACCGCGATGAGCGCGACTTCCTCGCGCACCATGTGATCGACGCCGGCGTGCGTATCGGCCACGCTCTCGCTCACCGGCAAATCGATGAACTCGACCTCGGGCCAGCGCTCGTGCGTGGCAATGGCGGCGTGGGTCTCGATCGCACGCAGCAGCAGCGCGGCCACGCCGGTGTTGTCGCGCAGCGCGAGCACGCGCGCGACGCCAAGCGCGCCCAGACCCGCGAGCAGGCGCACGACCATGTTCGCCTTCTCCGCCGTGGGAAAGACGGATGCATGGGAGGTCAGACGGCGGATGTCGCGGCCCGATGCGGGATTCGCGATCACGCCTACGGTCACGGGCGTCGTCACGGGGTTTGTCTCCTTGGCGTCGCACGCTGAGATGCCGCGCTCCGCTTTTGCCCATCGACTCTGCAAGCGTCATGCCAATGATCTTCGAGACAACGCGTGAACGTGCAGAAGTCCGCGTGACGGGGCTCACCGGCCACTGCGCACGACCGCGCCAGCACCGCTCTAGGTTCGCGGTGCGTCTCACGGGCCGTCTCGCGCGCGCAAAGCACTGGATGCGCCGTGGCCGCTTCACCCGAACGAAAACGGGCAGAGCCCCGCGCAGCCTGCCCGAGCGGCGTCCCGACCCGTGCTCGAACGCGATACGCCGCGGGATGAGACGATTGTCTCAACCGTCTCGCATGCTGCGCTGCGGTGTGATCGAGCGCAAAGGATGTGCTACAAAAGACTCCCGCCGAACGCTTTCCGGTCCGACGTGACGTTATCTCGCCGTTTTTGCGACCGTTGTCCGCCAGCCACCGTCTGGAACCGCTCATGCCCTATGCCCTTGCGTCTACCCGGCACGCCGAGCGCGTGCGTGGCGCCGTAGAAGGCCGGCTCCCCGCGCCTTCCGGTTCACCGCGCCTCGTCTCGTCGTGGCAGCGCTCGTTCGAGCGCTATCAGCTCGATCCCGGCTCGGTGATCGGCCCGCGCGTGCTGAGCGCCGCCGAGCTGCGCGAGATCCGCGATCGCGAGGAGTCCTTCCTGCGCGCCTCGGGCCAATGCCTCACGCGTTTGCACGACATGGTGCGCGAGGCCGACTACTGCGTGATGCTGACCGACGGTCACGGCGTGACCATCGACTACCGCATCGACCGCGAGCGCCGCAACGACTTCAAGCACGCGGGGCTCTACATCGGCTCCTGCTGGTCGGAGAGCGAGGAAGGCACCTGCGGCATCGCCAGCGTGCTGACCGATCTCGCGCCCATCACCGTGCACAAGACCGATCATTTCCGCGCCGCGTTCACCACGCTCACCTGCAGCGCCGCACCGATCTTCGCGCCGGGCGGCGAGCTGATCGGCGTGCTCGACGCTTCGGCCGTGCACTCGCCCGACAATCGCGAGAGCCAGCGCATCGTCAACCAGCTCGTGCGACAGAGCGCGACGCTCATCGAGGACGGCTATTTCCTGCATCGCCTGGCGTCGTGCTGGATCCTCTTTGGGCACCAGAACCGCAATTACGTCGAAGCGCAGCCCGAAATGCTGATCGCCTTCGATGAGATGGGCAACGTGGTCGCCGCCAACCGGCGCGCGCGCGAATGCATTCCGTGCCTCGACGGCCCTCGCCATATCGACGAGATCTTCGATTCGTCGCATGTGCATTTGCGCGACATCGGGCGCATCGAGACCATCGCGGCGCTGCGTCTGCGCGCGAACGGCTCGATGCTTTACGCGCGCATTCGCGCGCCGCTCGGATCTGGCGGACACAGCGGACACAGTGGACACAGCGGACATGGCGGGCACGGCGCGGCACATGCCGCGATGCCGCTGCGGCGCGAATCCGCGACCAACGCGCAGGAATACGATCGCAGCGCGCTCGGCCCCTTCCTGCGCAGCGCCGACGCACGCGTGGCCGAAAACGCCCGCATCGCGCAACGTGTGGCAGGCAAGCGCCTGCCCATCCTGCTGCTCGGCGAAACGGGCGCGGGCAAGGAAGTGTTCGCACGCGCGATGCACGACGCAGGCGCACGAAGCAACCGGGCTTTCATCGCGGTGAACTGCGGCGCGCTGCCCGAATCGCTGATCGAAAGCGAGCTGTTCGGCTATGCGCCGGGCGCCTTCACCGGCGCGCGCCGCCACGGTGCGCGCGGCAAGATCGCGATGGCCGACGGCGGCACGCTCTTCCTCGACGAAATCGGCGATATGCCGCTCGCGCTGCAGACTCGCCTCCTGCGCGTGCTCGCGGAAGGCGAGGTGCTTCCGCTCGGCGCCGAAGCGCCGCTGCGCGTCGATGTCGACGTGATCTGCGCGACGCACCGGGACCTTGCGCAAATGGCCAGATCTGGGGCGTTCCGCGAGGATCTCTACTATCGTTTGAGCGGCGCGGTGCTCACGCTGCCGCCGCTGCGCGAGCGCCGTGACATCGCGACGCTCATCGACACCGTGTTCGCAGAAGAAGCACAGGCCGCCGGCCGCCCGCTCGCACTCGATGCCACGCTCGCCGCGCGGCTCGCCGCGTTCGCGTGGCCCGGCAATCTGCGGCAACTGCGCAATGCGATGCGCTACGCATGCGCCGTTTGCGACACGGTGCGGGTCGAGGCACGGCACCTGAGCGCGGATCTCGCCGAAAACCTGCCCGCGCTCGCGCCGACAGCCGCGGCATACGCGCGTCCCGCCGCGCCGCTCTCGCCGGAGGTCGAGCGTGAGCGCATCATCGCGGCGCTCACGGCGCACCGCTGGCGACCCAACGCGGCCGCGCAGGCGCTGGGCATCTCGCGCGCGACGCTGTACCGGCGCATTGCGAAGCTCGGCATCGCCGGGCCGCACCGCGCCTGAGACGGATTGCGCGGACAGCGCCGTCTCGCCCGCCACGGCTTTCAGCGGATTTCGCGTCGCCGGAATGCATAAACCATTAAATATTGTGCGGCGCGATTTACTTGCCACGAATCGGCCGGTATAACTCGATCGCGCCCGAATCACGGATACGCCAACTGTCCTATTCTTTTATCGCAGCCTTCCTGGCTGGATGCGTCGTCCGTTCCCGGCTAACCGAATTGCCCTCAATGGAGTGATTGCCATGCTCAAGAAGCTGCTGATGCTGTTCCTCGCAATGGGTTTGTCGCTGTCCGCGGCGCTCGCTGCCGCCGTCGAAGTCAACACCGCCGACGAAACCGCGCTCGAATCCGTCAAGGGCATTGGCCCCGTCCACGCCAGGGCGATCATCGACGAACGCACGAAGAACGGCCCGTTCAAGGACGCCGACGACCTCGCGAACCGCGTCAAGGGCATTGGCCCGAAATCCGTGCAGAACCTCGAAGCCGCGGGGCTCACGATCAACGGCTCCTCGGCGCCGCCGGCGGGCAAGGCGGCCACGACGAAGAGCAGCAAGAGCGCCGCGGCGACGGCCGCCGCGCCCGCTGCCACCACGGCGAACCCGATGACGGCGCCCGCTAGCGCCGCGCAGCCCGCCTCCGGCCCGGTGGCGGCCAAGTCGAAGCACAAGAGCGCGAAGGAGAAGACGGCCATTGCCGCGAGCGCGCCAGAAGCGGGCGCCGCGGCTTCGGCGCCGGCCACGGCATCCGATACGAAGGCGAAAAAGCCCGGCAAGTCGAAGAAGAGCAAGGCCGCATCGGAGGCGGCCGCTTCCGGCGCCTGATCGGCGCCGTCGTCCGGCGTACCAACCGTGCGCCGGCCCCGGATCCGGCGCCGCCATCGCGCCCGCCGTCCCACTTACCGGCCGCGCCCCCCGGCGCGGCCATCATCCAGAGAGATCGACATGAGTCTGCTAGATACCCTCGGTTCCCTGTTCGGTTCGCAGTCGCAACAGCAAGGCGGCGGCCAGGCCCAGCTCCTCGCCGCGGCGATGGAGTTGGTCAACAACCAGCCCGGCGGCCTGAACGGCCTCATCGAGAAGTTCAAGCAAGGCGGCCTCGGCGACATCGTGCAGTCGTGGGTCGGCAACGGCGAGAACCAGCCCGTCTCGCCCGATCAACTGCAAAACGCGCTCGGCTCCGACGTCGTTTCGGGCCTCGCGCAGAAAGTCGGCATGCAGCCCGACCAGGTGAGCGGCCTGCTCGCCCAGGTGCTGCCGCACGTGGTCAACGCGGGCACACCGAACGGAGAAGTTCCACAAGGCGGCCAGATCAACGCCGAAAGCGTGCTTGGCACGCTTGGCGGGCTGGCTTCGCTCTTTGGTGGCGGCAACAAGCAGGCATAACGGTGCTCGCGCTCTGAAATCAGCGCTTCTGCGGCAAAGAAAAGGGGCAGCGGATCACTCCGCTGCCCCTTTTCCGTTTCAGCCAGGCGAGCGCACCTCACGGTACGCGCCTGACCCGTGTTTCGATGCGCGGCTTTAGTGCACCACGCGCTCGAACACGAACTTGCCGTCGTTCACATCGACCGGAATCACGTCCTTCGGCCCGAACTTGCCCGCGAGAATCAGCTTGGCGACAGGATTCTCGATCTCCTGCTGGATCGCGCGCTTGAGCGGCCGTGCGCCGAACAGCGGGTCGTAGCCGACCTTGGCGATCTGCCCGAGCGCTTCGTCGGACACCATGAGCTCCATGTCGAGCTTCTCCAGACGCTCGCGCAGACGCTGCAACTGGATCTTCGCAATGGCCTCGATATTCGTGCGATCGAGCGCATGGAACACGACGACCTCGTCGATGCGGTTCAGGAATTCGGGGCGGAACTGCTGCTTCACTTCGTTCCACACCGCGTCCTTCACCGCTTCCTGCGGCTCGCCCGCCATCGACTGGATGAGGTGCGAACCGAGGTTCGACGTCATCACGATCACGGTGTTCTTGAAGTCGACGGTACGGCCCTGGCCGTCGGTCATGCGGCCGTCGTCGAGCACCTGCAGCAGCACGTTGAACACATCCGGGTGCGCCTTTTCGACTTCGTCGAGCAGGATCACGCTATACGGCTTGCGCCGCACGGCCTCGGTCAGATAACCGCCCTCCTCGTAGCCCACGTAGCCCGGCGGCGCGCCGATCAGGCGAGCCACGCTGTGCTTCTCCATGAACTCGCTCATGTCGATGCGGATGAGATGATCCTCCGCATCGAACAGGAAGCCGGCCAGCGCCTTGCAGAGCTCGGTCTTGCCCACGCCCGTCGGTCCGAGGAACAGGAACGAGCCGTACGGCCGGTTCGGGTCCGCGAGACCGGCGCGCGAGCGACGGATCGCGTCGGCAACGGCGGTGATCGCCTCGTCCTGGCCCACCACACGCTCGTGCAGCTTCTCTTCGATCTGCAGCAGCTTTTCGCGCTCGCCCTGCATCATGCGCGACACGGGAATGCCGGTCGAACGCGACACGACTTCCGCGATTTCCTCGGCGCCCACGAGCGTGCGCAGCAAGCGCGGGCGCGTGGGATTGTTCTGCTCGTTCGCCTCGGCCAGCGCGACCTGCTTGAGCTGCGCCTCGAGTTCCGGCAGCTTGCCGTATTGCAGCTCCGCGACCTTCTCGAGCTTGCCTTCGCGCTGGAAGCGGTTGATTTCCGCGCGCACGCGGTCGATCTCTTCCTTGATCTGCGCGCCGCCCTGCACCGCGGCCTTCTCGGTGGTCCAGATCTCTTCGAGGTCCTTATATTCGAGGCTCAGCCGGTCGATCTCCTCCTCGATCAGCTGCAGACGCTTTTGCGACGCCTCGTCCTTCTCCTTCTTGACGGCCTCGCGCTCGATCTTCAGCTGGATCAACCGGCGATCGAGCTTGTCCATCGCTTCGGGCTTCGAATCGATTTCCATCTTGATCTTCGAAGCGGCTTCGTCGATCAGGTCGATGGCCTTGTCCGGCAAGAAGCGGTCGGTGATGTAGCGATGCGAGAGCTCCGCCGCCGCGACGATCGCCGGGTCGGTGATTTCCACGCCGTGGTGCAGCTCGTACTTCTCCTTCAGGCCACGCAGGATCGCGATGGTCGCCTCGACCGTCGGTTCGTCGACGAGCACCTTCTGGAAGCGGCGTTCGAGCGCGGCGTCCTTCTCGATGTACTTGCGATATTCGTCGAGCGTGGTCGCGCCGATGCAGTGCAGCTCGCCGCGCGAGAGCGCGGGCTTGAGCATGTTGCCTGCATCCATCGCGCCTTCGGCCTTGCCTGCGCCGACCATCGTATGGATCTCGTCGATGAAGACGATGGTCTGCCCTTCGTCCTTCGCGATGTCGTTGAGCACGGCCTTCAGGCGCTCCTCGAACTCGCCGCGATACTTGGCGCCCGCGAGCAGCGCCGCCATGTCGAGCGACAGCACGCGCTTGCCCTTGAGCGTCTCGGGCACTTCGCCGTTGACGATGCGCTGCGCGAGGCCCTCGACGATCGCCGTCTTGCCCACGCCCGGCTCGCCGATCAGCACCGGATTGTTCTTGGTGCGGCGTTGCAGGATCTGGATCGAGCGGCGGATTTCGTCGTCGCGGCCGATCACGGGGTCGAGCTTGCCCGAGCGCGCACGCTCGGTCAGATCGACGGTGTACTTCTTGAGCGCTTCGCGCTGGCTCTCGGCGTCCTGGCTGTGCACCTGCGCACCGCCGCGCACCGCGACGATGGCAGCTTCGAGCGCCTTGCGCGTCAAGCCATGCTGCCGCGCGAGGCGGCCCGCCTCGCCCTTGTCGTCGGCGACGGCCAGCAGGAACATCTCGCTCGCGATGTACGTATCGTTGAGCTTCTGCGCTTCCTTGTCGGCCTGATTGAGCAGACCCGTGAGCTCGCGGCCGATCTGCACGTTGCCGTCGGTGCCCCGCACTTGCGGCAAGCGGTTGATGGCGTCGTTGAGCGCGTTCTGCAGCGCCTGCACCTGCACGCCCGCACGCGACATGAGCGAGCGCGCCGAGCCGTCCTGCTGCGCGACGAGCGCGGCCAGCAGGTGAACGGGTTCGATGTACTGGTTATCGTGGCCAACGGCGAGGCTTTGTGCATCGGCGATGGCTTCCTGGAACTTGGTGGTGAGTTTGTCGATTCTCATTTGAAACGAGGCCTCCAGATTTCTAGACTGTCACCAAATTTGAGGGGGGAGACGCCGGTTTCAAGCGCGCTAGCGTCATTTTTTCCGATTTCCGCAATCGTGGCGCGCACCGCGGCCGCCGGCGCACGATGCCGGGGCGTGCGACGACGGGAGAGGGATGATCGGCAGTCAGGCGCCGGATTTCGTCTCGGAGACCCACCGCGCCGGGCGCGAGTGAGCAAAACGCCAGTCTGGAAACAGGCAGGCAGAGGCGCCGCTCAATGCTCTCGCGAAGGCGCCGGCCGCGGCACCTGCACACGCGGCATGAGCTGGATCGGAGCCAGGCCCAGCAAGCCCGTCAGTTCGTCCGCCGGCTGCGCCAGTTCGCCGATCGTGTGGCGGTCGAGCTCCGCGAGGAACGCGTCGCGCGCGGCCGCCAGCGCATGCTTGAGCCGGCACTGCGGCTCGATGACGCAGCCGCGCCGCTCGCCATGTTCGTCCGGAAAACAGCCAACGAGAGAAAAATCGCTCTCGGTTTCGCGCACGACCGCGCCAACGGTCAGATCGAGCGAAGCCGGCGCGAGCCGCAAGCCGCCATTGCGCCCACGAACGGTATCGACCCAGCCTAGCTCACCAAGACGCTGGACGACTTTCATCAGATGATTCTTCGAAACGCCGTAGGCCTCCGAGATCTCCTGAATCGTTGCCATGCTCTCGCGACGGAGCGCGAGATAGAGCATCACGCGCAACGAATAGTCGGTGTAGTCGGTCAGTCTCATAGCGGCGCCATCAAAGGGGCAGTTCGGGCAGCAGAAACCATACAATAACATGCAGGGGTCATGCAGGTTTTGTCTGGACTCGGTATCATGGTCACTTCGTATTGCCTGGCGGCTCATTGCGGCTGAATGCGGCTCAGGGCCGCATCGTGCAGGGAGAGCCCCGCCCGCTAGACTCCAGGCTCTCACGCATCATCCGGACCCCGAAATGACTCGCCCCGACTCCAGCCCTGCTGCCATGCTGCACGTCCAGCCCACCGAAGACAACATCCGCGAACTCGTCTACGCGTTCTACGACCGCGTGCGCGACGACGCGACGCTCGGCCCGGTGTTCGACGGCGTGCTCGCCGGGCGTTGGGACGAGCATCTGCCGAAGATGTGCCGGTTCTGGTCGAGCCTCGTGCTCGGCACGCGAACTTACCGCGGCAATGTGCAGCAGGCGCACGATCCGGTGCCCGGCGTCGAGCCCCGGCATTTCAGCCGCTGGCTCTATCTCTTCCTCGATACGGTACAAGCGCGCTACGAACCCGCGGCAGCCGTGCAGTTCATGGAGCCGGCGCTGCGCATCGCGCAGAGCCTGCAACTGAGCCGCTTTGGCTGGGACTATACGATTCCGCCCGAGCAGCAGGCCATCCTCGATCGCATCGCGCCGCGCCGGCGCCCCGGTCACGGACACGATCTCCCCACGCGCTCCACTGGCGAGCCCTTCCCGGCCCGCTTCATTGGTCGTCCGCTGGATATCGACGAAACTACGCCGTCCGCGTAACGGCTTTCGCGTCCGGTCGCGAGGCGGAACAGGCGGTTAGTTGCATTAAAGCGAAGCTCATGCCTGGCAAAGCTGCCGCTCCCGCACGGCGCTCGGGCGCTTAACCGTCACCGCGCGAGGCATTCCCCGACGCCACACCCCAGCGCGCCAGCGCGGCATCGTCGCTCTCGCGGGCGTCGACCCAGCGCGCGCCCTGCTCCGTCTCTTCCTTCTTCCAGAACGGGGCCTCGGTCTTGAGGAAATCCATCACGAACTCGCAGGACGCAAAGGCGTCACCGCGATGTTTCGAGGTCGTCGCGACGAGCACGATCTGATCGAGCGGCGCGAGCCTGCCCACCCTGTGGACGATCAACACCTCGATACCCGCCCAGCGTCGCTGCGCCTCGCCGACAATCGCCTCCAGCGCCTTTTCCGTCATGCCGGGATAGTGCTCCAGCTCCATCGACGCGATCGTGCTGCCGTCGTTGAGGTCGCGCACCGTGCCGACGAAGCATGCGACCGCTCCGATCGCCGGATTGCGCGCGCGCAACTGCGCCACCTCGGTGGTGAGGTCGAAATCTTCCGTTTGTACGCGCACGGGCATCGCGAGTCTCCTGTGGCGCTCAGCCGCCCGTCACGGGTGGGAAAAACGCGACCTCGCAACCCTCGGTGATCCGCGTGCGCGGATCGGTCATCACGTGATTGCAGGCCATGCGAAGCGCGCGGCCTTCCGCCAGCGTTTCGGCCCACACGCCGCCGCGCGCGCGCAGCCAGCCGCGCACGTCGCCGACCGTCACGACGCCATCGGGCAGCGTGACCGTTTCATCCGCGACGCCCAGCGCCTCGCGCACACTCGCAAAAAACTTCAACTGGATCTTCATCGCTTGAGACTTCATTCAGGCTTCAATACAGCAATTCGGTGAACGGGATGAAACGCACGGTCTCGCCCGCGCTGATCGCATGGTTAGGCGGATTGTCGATGAGGCCGTCGGCCCAGACCGTCGAGGTCAGCACGGCCGAACTCTGATTGGGGAACAGGTCGAGGCCGCCCGCCGGATTCACGCGCGCGCGCAGGAATTCGTTGCGACGGTCGCTCTTCGTCTGGGTGAAGTCGGCGCGCAGTGACAGCGCCCGCGGGCTTACGTGCGTCGCGCCCGCGAGACGCAGCAGGAACGGGCGCACGAACAGCAGGAACGTGACGAAGCTCGACACCGGGTTGCCCGGTAGCCCGATGAAGAACGCCTCGCCGGCTTGAGCCGCAGTGTCGCCCGGCCCTTGCGGGCGACGTACCGCGCCGAACGCGAGCGGCTTGCCCGGCTTCATGGCGATCTGCCACAGGTTGATGCGGCCTTCGGCCTCCACGGCGGGCCGCACGTGATCTTCCTCGCCCACCGACACGCCGCCCGAGGTGAGGATCAGGTCGTGCGCGGCGGCCGCTTCGCGCAGCGTCGCGCGCGTAACGTCGAGCTGGTCGGGCACGATGCCGTAGTCGGTAACCTCGCAGCCCAGGTTGCGTAGCAGACCCGTGAGCGTGAAGCGGTTCGAGTTGTAGATCGCGCCGGGTTTGAGCGGCTCGCCCGGCATGGTCAACTCGTCGCCGGTGAAGAACACCGCCACCTTCACGCGGCGCAAGACGGTGAGCGCGGCGCAGCCCACCGATGCCGCCAGCCCGAGGGCCGCCGGCGTGAGGCGCGTACCCGCTGGCAGGATGACCGTATTTTTGCGGATGTCCGCGCCCTGCGCCGTGATCCACTCGCCCGCCTTCGGCGTATGCAGGAAGGTGACGGCGCCTTCGGCAGCCTCGGCCTGCTCCTGCATGACGACGGCGTCCGCGCCCGGCGGCACGGTCGCGCCCGTGAAAATGCGCGCCGCCGTGCCCACCGCGAGCGGTTGGGGCGCATGTCCCGCCGGAATGCGCTGCGACAACGGCAGATGGCGGCTGCCCTGCGCCAGATCGGCCACGCGCACCGCGTAGCCATCCATGGCGCTCGTGTTCATCGGCGGCACATCGAGCGGCGAAACGACGTCCTCGGCAAGCACGCGATTGAGTGAATCGAACGTCGAAATCGTTTCGATGCCGGCGAGCGGCTTCGCGGCAGCAAGCAACGCCGCGAGCGCGTCGGCAGTGGAGAGCATCGGCGCGCGCGGCGCGGGCGCCGGCGCAGCGGAAGACGGGGACGTAGGCGTGGACATCGAGGTCGTCTCGGACTCGGCGGGCGGGCCGCCGGCAACGGTTGGTCTGTCGTTATTGTAGCGGCGCGACGGTCGCGCGGCGCCCTGGGGCGTGGCCGGGCCTCGCGCGGATCGCGTGCGAGTGCTGTGGATCGGCTGGAGTCTTGCAGCGCCCGGTTCGGGAGAGCCCGGGCGTACGGCCAGGAAGGAGCGCCCGACAGCTCGAAGCGCCAGGGCCGGAAGCGGATCCGGCCCCCAGGTGGTACGTCAGTCCGCAGTGTGAGCGGCGATGTAGTCCTTCACGCGCTGAGCGTCAGCGGGCACGACTTCGAAGCGCTGCGGCAGCGCCTCCAGTCCCTCGAACGCCGCGGGGCGCTCCGGCTCGCGGTCGAGCGCTTCGCGAATCGTCTCGCCGAACTTCACCGGCTGCGCGGTTTCGAGCACGATCATCGGCACGCCCGGCTGCAGGTGTTCGCGTGCGACCTTCACGCCGTCGGCCGTGTGAGTGTCGATCATCGTCTTGTAGCGAGCATAGATGTCGCGAATCGTCGCGATGCGATCGTCATGGCTGCTGCGGCCCGACACGAAGCCGAACTGCTTCACGCGCCCGAAGTCGCCGCTCGCGACGAGATCGAAGCCGCCCTTCTCCTCCACATCGCGGAACAGTTGCGTGACGCGTGCGGGATCGCGGCCCAGCAGGTCGTAGACGAAGCGCTCGAAGTTCGACGCCTTCGAGATGTCCATGCTGGGGCTCGTCGTGTGATACGTCTCCGCGGAGCCGCGCACGCGGTAAATGCCGGTGCGGAAGAACTCGTCGAGCACGTCGTTCTCGTTGGTCGCGACCACGAGCTTTTCGATGGGCAGGCCCATCATGCGCGCGATATGCCCCGCGCAGACGTTGCCGAAATTGCCCGACGGCACCGTGAACGAAACACGCTCGTCGTTCGACTTCGTCGCCGCGAAATAGCCGGCGAAGTAGTACACGACCTGGGCCACGACGCGCGCCCAGTTGATCGAGTTGACCGTGCCGATCTTGTACTGCGCCTTGAACGCGTGATCGTTCGAGACGGCCTTGACGATGTCCTGGCAGTCGTCGAACACGCCTTCCACGGCCAGATTGAAGATGTTCGGGTCTTGCAGGCTGAACATCTGGGCCGTCTGGAACGCGCTCATCTTCCTGTGCGGCGAGAGCATGAACACGCGCACGCCCTGCTTGCCGCGCATCGCGTACTCGGCGGCGCTACCCGTGTCGCCCGACGTCGCGCCGAGAATGTTCAGCTCCTGACCGGCCTTCGCGAGCGCGTACTCGAACAGGTTGCCGAGCAGCTGCATCGCCATGTCCTTGAACGCCAGCGTCGGGCCGTTCGAAAGTTCGAGCAGCGAGAGCTGCGCGCCGTTTTCCTCGCCGAGCGTGGTCAGCGGCGTGATCCTGCTCGCGTCTTCGCCGTGGCGCACGTTGCGGTACGTCTCGCCCGTGTAGGTGCGGCGCGTGATGTCCCGCAGGTCTTCGGCGGGAATGTCGCCCGCGAACTTCGAGAGAATCTCGAACGCGAGATCCGCGTACGGAAGGCCGCGCCAGCGCGCGAGCTCTTGCTGGCTGATCTGCGGGTACTCGGCCGGCAGATAGAGACCGCCGTCGCGCGCGAGGCCGCCCAGCAGGATGTCGGAAAACGAATGATGCTCGCCGGCGCCCGCGCCGCGCGTTGATACGTAATTCATAGCCCTTGCCTCAAATGCGCCTTAGTTCAGTCCTTCCATGCGCAGCTTCGTGACCTGCGACTTCACCGTCGCGAGTTTCTCGATCTGCGCGATCGCCGCGTTCACGTTCTTTTCGACCGTTTCATGCGTGATCAGGATGATGTCGGTTTCCGCCTTGCCCTGCGCGTCGACCTCTTCCGATTCCTTTTGCAGCAGCGCGTCGATCGAGATGCCGCTATCGGCGAGGATGCGCGTGATGGCGGCCATGACACCGGTCTGGTCGGCCACGCGCAGGCGCAGGTAATAGCCGCTCGTGACTTCGTCGATCGGCAGGATCGGCGTGTTCGAGAGGCTGTCCGGCTGGAACGCGAGGTGCGGCACGCGGTGCTCGGGGTCGGCCGTGTGCAGGCGCGTCACGTCCACGAGATCGGCCACCACGGCCGAGGCCGTCGGCTCCGCGCCCGCGCCCTTGCCGTAGTAGAGCGTCGTCCCCACCGCGTCGCCATGCACGACCACGGCGTTCATCGCGCCTTCCACGTTGGCCAGCAGGCGCTTGGCCGGGATCAGCGTGGGATGGGTGCGCAGCTCGATGCCCTTCTCGGTGCGGCGCGCGATGCCGAGCAGCTTGATGCGATAGCCGAGCTCTTCCGCGTACTTGATGTCGATGGCGTCGAGCTTGCTGATGCCTTCCACGTAGGCCTTGTCGAACTGCACGGGCACGCCGAACGCGATCGCGCTCATGATCGTGGCCTTGTGCGCGGCGTCCACGCCTTCGATGTCGAAGGTCGGATCGGCTTCTGCGTAGCCCAGCTCCTGCGCAGCCTTCAGCGCGGTCGCGAAGTCGAGTCCGCGCTCACGCATTTCCGAGAGGATGTAGTTCGTCGTGCCGTTGATGATGCCCGCGATGTATTCGATGCGGTTGGCCGTGAGCCCTTCGCGCAGCGCCTTGATGATGGGAATGCCGCCCGCCACCGCCGCCTCGAACGCGACCATCACGCCCTTCGCGCGCGCCGCTTCGAAGATTTCGGTGCCGTGCACCGCCAGCAGCGCCTTGTTCGCCGTCACCACGTGCTTGCCGTTGGCGATCGCCCGCAGCACGAGGTCTTTCGCGAGCGTCGTGCCGCCGATCATTTCGGCGACGATCGAAATCGACGGGTCGTCGACGACGGCGTTGAAGTCAGTCGTCAGATCGACGGTGCCGGCTTGTGCGCCGAGCGCCGCGGTGGCCTTGGCGGGGTTGCGCACGGCAATGCGCGCCACCTCGATGCCGCGGCCCGCGCGACGTTTGATTTCTTCCTGGTTGCGCCGCAGTACCGTGAAGGTGCCGCTGCCCACCGTGCCGAAGCCCAAGAGACCTACTTTGATCGGATCCATGCAGCGTGTGTTCGTCTAGAGATGTGAAAGGGAGTGCGTTTGCGCGCGCGGCTCAGTGGCCGGACCCATGGGCTCGTCAGTTGCCGTGCCGCTGGCGATAACCGTCGAGGAAGCGCGCAATGCGGTTGATCGAATCGGTCAGGTCGTCGACGTTCGGCAGGAACACCACGCGGAAGTGGTCCGACTGCTTCCAGTTGAAGCCCGTGCCTTGAACGAGCAGCACGCGCTCCTGCAGGAGCAGGTCGAGGATGAACTGCTGGTCGTCCTCGATCGGGTAGAGCTTCGGGTCGAGGCGCGGGAACATGTAGAGCGCCGCCTCGGGCTTCACGCAGGTCACGCCGGGAATGGCCGTGAGCAGGTTGTACGCAAGCTCGCGCTGACGATAGAGACGCCCGCCCGGCTGGATCAGCTCGTTGATGCTCTGGTAGCCGCCCAGTGCCGTCTGGATCGCATACTGGCCCGGGACGTTCGCGCACAGGCGCATCGAGGCGAGAATGCCGAGGCCTTCCGTGTAGTCCTTCGAGCGGCGCCGGTTTTCGCCCGTCATGCCCGAGAGGAACATCCAGCCCGCGCGATAGCCGCAGGCACGATAGCTCTTCGAGAGGCTGTTCAGGGTGACGGTGATCACGTCTTCGGAGAGCGAGCCAAGCGCCGTGTGCGTCTTGCCGTCGTAGATGATCTTGTCGTAGACCTCGTCGGCGAAGAGGATCAGGCCGTGCTCGCGCGCGATGGCCACGATGCCGTGCAGCAGTTCGTCCGAATACAGCGCGCCAGTGGGGTTGTTCGGGTTGATAACGACGATCGCGCGCGTGTTCGGCGTGATCTTCGAGCGAATGTCGTCGAGGTCGGGCATCCACGCGTTCGATTCGTCGCAGATGTAGTGCACCGGCGTGCCGCCCGAAAGGCTCACGGCCGCCGTCCACAGCGGATAGTCGGGCGCGGGCAGCAGCACCTCGTCACCGTCGTTCAGGAGCGCCTGCATGGCCATCACGATCAGCTCGGAGGCGCCGTTGCCGATGTAGATGTCGTCGAGTTCCACACCCTTGACGCCCTTTTGCTGCGCGTAATGCATGATCGCCTTGCGCGCGGCGAACACCCCCTTCGAATCCGAGTAGCCCGACGAGCCCGGCAGGTTCAGGATCATGTCCTGAATGACCTCGTCGGGCGCGTCGAAACCGAATGGCGCGAGATTGCCGATGTTCAGCTTGATGATGCGGTGGCCTTCTTCTTCGAGGCGCTTCGCATGCTCGAGCACCGGCCCGCGGATGTCGTAGCAGACGTTCTGCAGCTTGTTGGATTTGAGAATCGGTTTCACGGCGGGCTATCAGTCAGAGGCGAGTAAAAAGCTGTAAAAGGGCTGGAACGGGGTTGACCGCGGGTTGATCGACCGCGGGTTGAACGACAGTTGACCAGGCAGCGGATGGCGCCAGGGCGGACGTGACATGCAGGGCAGCGAGCTGAGCATTCCGGGCAGCGCGGCCTACCCTGAAGGACACCTGCCGCGCCCCCCTTCGGCCTCGCTTCGGCCTGGCTGCGCCCGGTTGCGCCGCGCTTTGTGTGCAGGGGTCGGCGCACATGCGACGCCACAGGAGGGATCCTTGACCAACCGCACGGCAGCTTATGGCTGCCCTCGCCCGATGCGCGGATAGGCGCGAGCGGGTCTTCCAGCGGGGTCTGCCGAGCTGGTTTGCCCGCAGGCACCGCTGCGGCGGCGGCTAAAAAGCTATAATTTAGCGGATTTTGACCAACTTCCGCAATGCGCAATCTGTCAAGATGCGGGCCGGGAAGCGGACCCGGAGGCGGATCGCGAAGCCGGTAGCGCCGGCCGCCCCGGCCAGCATCGGCACAGGATGTGCGCCCCTTGCCTGCGCATCCGAACCGCCGCATCCGAACCGCCATTACCCCGGAACCCCGTTTTGAAACTACACCAGGACTCCAGCGGCGCGCTGAATACCGTTACCGGTTACGGCGCCGATTATGTCGAAGTGAATCTCGAACGCCATACAGGCAGCATCATCATGATGCCCGAGTCGCCGGTCACCCCCTGGCCGGTGCAAGCGTTCGACGCCCTGACGCCCGAACTCTTCGAAATGCTGCTTCCGCTCAACCCCGAGGTGGTGGTGTTCGGCAGCGGCGAGCGCCTGCGCTTTCCGCACCCGCGCCTGACCGCGGCGCTGGCTGCCCGGCGCATCGGCGTCGAGGCGATGGACTTCAAGGCCGCCTGCCGCACCTACAACATTCTCATGGCCGAAGGCCGCCGCGTGGCGGCCGCACTCCTGCTCGAAAGGTGACGCAGCTTAAGCTTGTCATCAGGTAGCCGCGCAGCGCCGTAGTACACTTGCGCGCCGCGTGATGGCGCGCGCCGCCGCACACACGGGGTGCGGACGGGGCGAGCCCGCGCCATCCGAACCTCGACCGCAACGACTGCAACAAGAACAGGCTGAAACCCATGAACGATACGCCATCGAGGCTACCGCTCAACCGCAGCGCGATCCTGCTCCTGATCCTCGCCCTCGCCGTGATCTGGTTCCTGCCGCTCGGCTGGCGCCATCTGTTGCCGAGCGACGAAGGCCGCTACGCCGAAATGGCGCGCGAGATGCTCGCCTCCGGCGACTGGATCACGCCGCGCTACAACGACTACAAGTACTTCGAGAAGCCGCCGCTGCAGACCTGGATGAACGCGCTCACATTCGCGTGGTTCGGCATTGGCGAGTGGCAGGCGCGCCTTTATACGGCGCTCACCGGCTTCGCGGGCGTGCTGCTCATCGGCTTCACGGGCGCGCGCGTGTTCAACGCCGCCACGGGCTTCTTCGCTGCGGTCGTGCTCGCGTGCGCGCCGTACTGGAACCTGATGGGCCACTTCAACACGCTCGACATGGGCCTGTCGTTCTGGATGCAGCTCACGCTGTGCGCGCTCTTGCTCGCGCAGCGCCCCGACCTGCCCAAGGCAAGCGCGCGGCTCTGGATGTGGGTGTGCTGGGCGGCCATGGCAATGGCAGTGCTCTCCAAAGGTCTGGTCGGGCTGATCCTGCCGGGCGCGGTGCTCGTCCTCTACACGGGGATTTCGCGCGACTGGGCGCTCTGGAAGCGCCTCTATCTCGTGAGCGGCCTGATCGTGTTCTTCGCGATCGTTGCGCCGTGGTTCATCCTCGTGCAGCAGCGCAATCCCGAGTTCTTCAACTTCTTCTTCATCGTCCAGCAGTTCCGGCGCTACCTCACGCCGGAGCAGAACCGCCCCGGCCCGTTCTACTACTTCGTGCCGGTCATGCTGGTCGGCTTTCTGCCGTGGCTCTCGGTGAGCGTGCAGAGCGTGCGCCACGCGCTGCGCGCGCCGCGCCAGCCCAACGGCTTCTCGCCCGTCACGCTGATGTTCGTGTGGACGGTGTTCATTTTCCTGTTCTTCAGCGTTTCCCACTCGAAGCTGGTCTCCTACGTGCTGCCCATCGCGCCGCCCGTCGCGCTCATCATCGGCATGTATCTGCCGCTCATGACGCGCGCGCAGTGGAACCGGCACCTCGCAGGCTACGCGCTCCTCGCCGCCGCGCTGATGGCCGGCTCCTTCGTGCTCACCCGCTTCGGCGATGCGCGCAACCCCAACGCGCTCTACCGGGCGTTCCAGGTATGGGTGTTCGCCGCCGCCGCGGTGGCCTTCGTCGTGACCATGGTCGGCCTGCGCCTGAACCGCGCGAAGCGCACGCCGGACACCGGCGCGCGAGCGCCGGCGCTCGCGCTCGGTACCGCGTGGCTGCTGCTCGCCACCATCGCCGGCACGGGCCACGACGTATTCGGCACGCTGAGCTCGGGGGCGCCGCTCGCACCCGCGGTGCGCGCCGCCATCGCGAAGCTGCCGCCCGACACGCCGTTCTACTCGGTGGGCGTGCTCGACCACACCATGCCGTTCTACGTGCGCCACTCGATGACGATGGTCGAGGTCACCGACGAGCTTGCCTTCGGCATCTCCGAGGAACCACAAAAATGGGTGCCGACCATCGCCGAATGGGAAACCCGCTGGAAGGCCGACCGCTATGCGCTCGCGCTGATTCCCGTGAAGCGCTACGAAGAGCTCGCCGCGCAGGGCTTGCCGATGCAGGTCATTGCCCGCGACGCGCGCCGCGTGATCGTCGAGAAGCCCCAATCCTGACCACTTCCGGCCCCCCGTGGCGCATGCGCGATAATTGGCGCGGCCGGCGAGGCGCGGCCGGCGAGGCGCGGCCGGCCAGGCGCGGCCGGTAACGTCCCGCCTGCGCCAGCGGCCAACGGCCACGATCCCGCCGCACCCCCATAACCCGTTGAACCACCCTTTCCGATGAATCCGATTTCCCTGATCTGCATCCTCGCCGGCGTCGGCCTCAATGCCTGTGCGCAACTGTTGCTGAAAGCCGGTGTCAATGCCGTTGGACACTTCGAATTCACCCGTGCGAACATCCTGCCCATCGGCTGGAAGCTTGCAACGCAAGTGCCGATTCTGGGCGGCCTCGCCTGCTACGTGTTCAGCGTGGTCGTGTGGATCGTCGGGCTCTCGCGCGTGGACGTCTCGATCGCCTACCCGATGCTCTCGCTCGGCTACGTGGTCAATGCGTTCGCGGCGTGGTATCTGTTCGGCGAGGTCATGAGCGTGCAGCGGCTCGTCGGCATCGGCATCATCCTGATCGGCGTGTTCGTGCTGGCGCGCAGCTAGAACGCCGCGGCGCCCCGTATTCTCGCTTGTCGCGCTGCATGCCCCGCCCCATATAAGGAATTCGTAAGGCGTGCAGATTCTTTCGCCTGGCCCACTTTCTGACGAGCAACGACTCCCACACCCATGTCCCAGTCATCCTCGCAGTCTCTCCCTTTCCTGCCGTTCGTGCGCCCCGAAATCGACGAGGAAACCATCCAGGGCGTCGCCGATGTGCTGCGCTCGGGCTGGATCACGACCGGTCCGCAGAACCAGGCGTTCGAGGCCGCGCTCTCCGCGTATTGCGGCGGCCGGCCCGTGCGCACGTTCAACTCGGGCACGGCCACGCTCGAAATCGGCCTGCGCATCGCCGGCGTCGGTCCCGGCGACGAGGTCATCACCACGCCCGCGTCGTGGGTCGCCACGAGCAACGTGATCTATGAAGTGGGCGCGACGCCGGTGTTCGCCGACATCGATCCGCTCACGCGCAACATCGACCTCGACAAGCTCGAGGCCGCCATCACGCCGAAGACGAAAGCGCTCATCCCCGTCTACCTCGCGGGCCTGCCCGTCGACATGGACCGCCTTTACGCGATCGCCCGCCAGCACAAGCTGCGCGTGATCGAGGACGCCGCGCAGGCGTTCGGCTCGCAGTGGAATGGCAAGCGAATTGGCTCGATCGGCGACCTCGTGTCGTTCAGCTTCCACCCCAACAAGAACCTCACCTCGATCGAGGGCGGCGCGCTCGTCCTCAACGACGAGGCCGAGGCCGTCCTCGCGCAGAAGTACCGCCTGCAAGGCATCACGCGCACCGGCTTCGACGGCATGGACTGCGACGTGCTCGGCGGCAAGTACAATCTCACCGATGTCGCCGCGCGCGTCGGGCTCGGCCAGCTCAAGCACATCGAGCGCTTCACCCGTCAGCGCATCGCGCTCGCGCGCGCCTACTTCGCGGGGCTGGAGGGCGGCGCGGCGGTCAAGCTCGGCGTGGGCCTGCCGCTCGCCGATTTCACCAACAGCAACTGGCATATGTTCCAGATCACGCTGCCGCTGGAGAAGCTCGCCATCACGCGCGGCGGCTTCATGGGCGAGCTCAAGGAACGCGGCATCGGCTCGGGCGTGCACTACCCGGCCATCCACCTTTTCACGCTCTACCGCGAGCGTGGTTTCAAGGCGGGTATGTTCCCGCACGCGGAGCGCTTCGGCGCGAGCACGGTCACGCTGCCGCTCTTCACGCAGATGACCGAAGCCGATGTGGCGCGCGTATGCCACGCGGTGAACGAAATCTGTACGAAGTTCGCGAAGTAAGCCGCGGAAAGAGTCGGCCGGGAAGCATCAGGGGAAACGCAGACAGACGGTGCAGCTCATGCGCTACCGGTCTGCGCACGCAGTAAACCGCAGCATCAATAACGGAATCGACGCACACATGAGTCAAACGGAACAACGCACCTTGACCCCGGACACGCCGGAAGTCTCGGTCATCATTCCGGTCTACAACGAGGAAGCAGGCCTTCCCGCGCTGTTCGCGCGCCTGTACCCGGCGCTCGACAAGCTAGGCACCTCGTACGAAGTGATCTTCATCAACGACGGCAGCCGCGACCGCTCGGCCGCGATGCTCGCCGAGCAGTTCCGCGCACGCCCCGACGCCACCCGCGCGATCCTGCTCAACGGCAACTACGGGCAGCACATGGCGATTCTCGCGGGCTTCGAGCAGGCGCGCGGCGAGATCGTCATCACGCTCGACGCCGACCTGCAAAATCCGCCCGAGGAGATCGGCAAGCTCGTCGAGAAGATGCGCGAAGGCTACGACTACGTCGGGACGATCCGCAAGCAACGCCAGGACAGCCTGTGGCGGCGCAAGGCGTCGCAGGCCATGAACCGGCTGCGCGAGCGCATCACGCGCATCAAGATGACCGATCAGGGCTGCATGCTGCGCGCGTACGACCGCCGCATCATCGACACGATCAACCGCTGCGGCGAAATCAACACGTTCATCCCCGCGCTCGCGTACACGTTCTCGCAAAACCCCGTCGAGGTGGAGGTCGCGCACGAGGAGCGCTTCGCGGGCGAGTCGAAGTATTCGCTCTATAGCCTGATCCGGCTGAATTTCGACCTCGTGACGGGTTTCTCCGTCGTGCCGCTGCAGTGGCTCTCGTTCATCGGCGTGATCCTGTCGCTCGGCTCGGCCGGCCTCTTCGTGCTGCTGCTGATTCGCCGCTTCATCCTCGGCGCGGAAGTGCAAGGCGTATTCACGCTCTTCGCCATCACGTTCTTCCTGCTCGGCGTGATCATCTTCGCGCTCGGTCTGCTCGGCGAGTACATCGGCCGCATCTACCAGCAGGTGCGTGCACGCCCCCGCTATCTGATCCAGACGATCCTCGAGGAGCGCAACGACCGCGCCGTCGCCGATACGCCGCGCCAGGACGTCATGCAGGCCGCCGCGTTCGCACGACCGGCCAACGTCGGGACCAACCCGGCCAACGAAGGAGCCCGTCAATGAAGCCGCGCGCCGTCGTCTTCGCGTATCACAACGTGGGCGTGCGCTGCCTGCAGGTGCTGCTCGCGGGCGGCGTCGACGTCGCGCTCGTCGTCACGCACGAGGACAGCCCGACCGAGAACATCTGGTTCGGCAGCGTGAAGTCGGTGGCCGAGGAGCATGGCATCGAAGTCGTCACGCCTGCCGATCCGAGGAGTGCCGAGCTGCGCGCCGCCGTTTCCGCGGCGCGTCCGGACTTCATCTTCTCGTTCTACTACCGGCACATGCTGCCCGTGGACCTGCTCGCGCTCGCAGCGCGCGGCGCGTACAACATGCACGGCTCGCTGCTGCCTAAGTACCGCGGACGCGTACCCACGAACTGGGCCGTGCTCAACGGCGAGACCGAAACCGGCGCCACGCTGCACGAAATGGCCGCGAAGCCCGATGCCGGCGCCATCGTCGCGCAGACGCCTGTGCCGATCCTCCCCGACGACACCGCGGCACAGGTCTTCGACAAGGTGACGGTGGCCGCCGAGCAAACCCTCTGGCGCGTGCTGCCCGCGCTGATCGCGGGCGAAGCGCCGCATCTTCCGAACGATCTCGCCAAGGGCAGCTACTACGGCGGGCGCAAGCCCGAGGACGGCCGCATCGACTTCGGCCAGAGCGCGCAGCAGGTGTACAACCTGATTCGCGCCGTCGCGCCGCCCTATCCGGGCGCGTTCACGGATGTCGGCAACGCGCGGTTCGTGATCGCCCGCGCGCGCCTCGTGCGCCCCGGCTCGCAAGACGCCGAAAGGGTCCGCACCCTCGCCCGATTGCCCGTCGGCATCCACGTAAGCGATAATGCGTTTTTCGCCGTCTGCGGCGACGGCCGCGCCATCGCGATCCACGAACTGCGGCATGCGCCGAGCCATGGCGGTCAGGAGACCGTCATCCGCCCCGCCGCGTTCTCCGAACTCATTTCATCTGTCCCCCGTCCATGACCAAAAAAGTTCTGATCCTGGGTGTGAACGGCTTCATCGGCCACCACCTGTCCAAGCGCATCCTCGAAACCACGAACTGGGAAGTGTTCGGCATGGACATGCAGACGGAGCGCCTCGGCGACCTCGTCAAGCATGAGCGTATGCACTTCTTCGAAGGCGACATCACGATCAACAAGGAGTGGGTCGAGTATCACGTCAAGAAGTGCGACGTAATCCTGCCGCTCGTCGCCATCGCCACGCCCGCTACCTACGTGCAGCAACCGCTGCGCGTGTTCGAGCTCGACTTCGAGGCGAATCTGCCCATCGTGCGTTCGGCCGTGAAGTACCGCAAGCACCTCGTCTTCCCGTCGACCTCCGAGGTCTACGGCATGTGCAGCGACGAGCAGTTCGACCCCGATGCATCCGCCCTCACCTACGGCCCGATCAACAAGCCGCGCTGGATCTATGCGTGCTCGAAGCAGCTCATGGACCGCGTGATCTGGGGCTACGGCATGGAAGGCCTGAACTTCACGCTGTTCCGTCCGTTCAACTGGATCGGCCCGGGCCTCGACTCGATCTACACGCCGAAGGAAGGTTCGTCGCGCGTCGTCACGCAGTTCCTCGGCCACATCGTGCGCGGCGAGAACATCAGCCTCGTGGATGGCGGCGCGCAAAAGCGCGCGTTCACCGACATCGACGACGGCATCGAAGCGCTCATGAAGATCATCGAGAACAAGGACGGCGTCGCCACGGGCAAGATCTACAACATCGGCAACCCGACCAACAACTTCTCGGTGCGCGAACTCGCGCACAAGATGCTCGCGCTCGCGGCCGAGTTCCCCGAATACGCGGAGTCGGCCAGGAAGGTGCAACTCGTCGAAACGTCGTCGGGCGCCTACTACGGCGCGGGCTATCAGGACGTGCAGAATCGCGTGCCGAAGATCGACAACACGAAGCAGGAACTCGGCTGGGCGCCGAAGTCGACCTTCGACGAAGCGCTGCGCAAGATCTTCGAAGCGTACCGTGGCCATGTGGCCGAAGCCCGTGCGCTCGTCGAGCAACACTAAGCTTCAGACAAAGGTCCCAGTCACTTGGCCCGCATCGTCCTGAAAATCGACGTCGACACGCTGCGCGGCACGCGCGAAGGCGTGCCGAACCTCGCGCGCATCTTCGACCGCTACAAGGCGCGCGCCACGTTTCTGTTCAGCCTCGGTCCCGATCACACGGGCTGGGCGCTGCGGCGCGTCTTCCGGCCGGGCTTTCTCAAGAAAGTCTCGCGCACATCCGTGGTCGAGCATTACGGCTTGAGGCAGCTGATGTACGGCGTGCTGCTGCCTGGCCCCGACATCGGCGTGGAGGCGGCTGCGCAAATGCGCGCGATACACGAAGCCGGCTTCGAGTGCGGCATCCATACGTGGGATCACGTGTACTGGCAGGACAACGTTCGCACACGCGATGCGCGATGGACCGCGCGCCAGATGCAGAAGAGCCATGACCGCTTCACGCGGATCTTCGGCACGCCGCCCGTCACGCACGGTGCGGCAGGCTGGCAGATGAACGAGGCCGCCTTCGAGCAGATCGACGCCTGGGGCATGAAGTACGCTTCCGACGGGCGCGGGCATTCGCCCTATCGCCCCGTGGTGGCAGGCCGCACGCTGAACCACGTGCAAATGCCCACCACCTTGCCCACGCTCGACGAAGTGCTCGGCGTGGACGGTGTCGATACCGGCACGGTCGCGGCGTGGCTGCTCAAGCGCACGGAGAACAATCCGCACGACCAGGTCTTCACGTTGCATGCCGAACTCGAAGGCCAGAAGCTCGCGGGCGTGTTCGAGCAACTGCTGGCCGGCTGGCGCGCACAAGGCCACACGTTTGCCACGATGGGCGATTACCATGCGACGCTGGACCCGGATTCGCTGCCATCGTACCCTGTCACCTGGGGCGAGATCGCCGGCCGCTCGGGCCAGTTGATCGTTCAGCCCGACTGAATCCGCCGCCCGCGGGGCGCCCGCCAGGATCCGTGCCCGTCCAACGCCCCGCACCGCGGGCGGCACGCCGTTCCGGCGGACCGGCACCGCAGCGCGTCCAGCCTGAAGGCGCTGCGGCAGCGCCCGCCAATAACAAAGGGAGAGCCACGTGCCTGACGTGACCATCGCAGTCGATCAACCCGTTCCCGACTTCACCGCGCCCGCCACCGGCGGCGACTTCACGCTCTCGAGCCTGAGGGGCAGCAAGGTGGTGCTGTACTTCTATCCGAAAGACAACACGCCGGGCTGCACGACCGAAGGCCTGCAGTTCCGCGACCTCTCTCCGAAGTTCAGGAAGGCCGGCGCGCAGATCGTGGGCGTGTCGCGTGACAGCGTGCGCTCGCACGATAACTTCAAGGCCAAGCTCGAACTGCCGTTTACCTTGGTATCGGATGCCGACGAAGCGCTCTGCACGCTCTTCGACGTCATCAAATTGAAGAAAATGTATGGCAAACAGGTTCGAGGTATCGAACGCTCGACCTTCCTCATCGACGCCGACGGGGTACTGCGCCAGGAGTGGCGCGGAATCAAGGTGCCGGGCCATGTCGAGGAAATTCTGGAGGCTGTACAAGCGCTTTGAGGAGCGTTATATTGGGCTGCAATGAGTGCCTGTCCAACCCTTTTTACGTCGCGTTGCGTCGGTGTCGCTGCCGGTCATGGGATGACCGGAAATGCGCATCGGAGGCAACGGGTCAACACCGAAGTGAAGCCGCTTGCCTCGTCATCCGGGGCGGCGGCTTTTTTGTTTGTCCTACGCTGTTCCCTACCGCTTTTCTTTCCGTCCATGCCGGCTCTGCGACCCGGCATGCGCAAACGTCAAGGAGCTGATCGAAAACCAGGCGAACCGGCATTTTCTGACCTGAGCGCGCACCTTGCGCAGTAACGGCGGGCGCCTACCCGGCATCCGCACGCACCGCCCGAAAGCGCGCCTTACTGGGTAACCCCGCGACCACTCGACCCGATTTTTTCGAGGGACACCATGCCTTTGCCTACTCCCCCCAGCAAGCTCGGCAACCTGCTGCCGCCCGAAGAATACAAGGCGCGCGCCCGCACGACGCGGAGCACACGCAAAGCCGCGAGCGAGAACGACGCTGCCGACGTTGGCGAATACGGCCCGGCCAGCGTCGCCGAGCCGATGACGCCGGCGGCCAACGCCGCGACCACGTTGCGCACGGTCCCGCTCTCGAGCGCGAGTGCCGAACTGGCCGCGCTCGAGCCCGTCGCCCCGGCGCCCGCACGCAACAAACGCAAACAGGCCACGCCTGTGCTGTTGCAGCCGCTCGAAGCGCGCACCGGCGGCGACGAGGCACCGGTTGCACGCGGCGGCAAACCCGTCTCGACCAAAGCGTCCGGCGGCGCTGCTGCACCGGCCACGCGTCCCGGCACGAAAAAGCGCGTGCATCCGGAAGAGAGCACGGAAGTCCAGAAGCTTTTCGTGCTCGACACGAACGTGCTCATGCACGACCCGACCTGCCTTTTCCGCTTCGAGGAACACGACGTCTATCTGCCGATGATGACGTTGGAAGAACTCGACAACCACAAGAAGGGCATGTCGGAAGTCGCGCGCAACGCGCGCCAGGTGAGCCGCACGCTCGACCAGCTGGTCGCCAATGCCGGCCCCATCTCCGAAGGCATTTCGCTCGGCCGCCTCGGCAGCCGCGAGGCGCTCGGACGCCTGTACTTCCAGACCACGCTCACACACATCGATCCGGTCGATGGCCTGCCCCAAGGCAAGGCCGACAACCAGATCCTCGGCGTCGTGCGCGCGCTGCAGCGCGACCGCCCAGACCGCCTCGTCGTGCTGGTGTCGAAAGACATCAACATGCGCATCAAGGCCCATGCGCTGGGCCTGCCCGCGGAAGACTACTTCAACGACCAGGTTCTCGAAGACAAGGATCTGCTCTACTCGGGCGTGCGCGCGCTGCCGCAGGACTTCTGGACGAAGCACGCCAAGGGCATGGAGTCCTGGCAGGAGACCAAGACCGGCACGACGTATTACCGCGTGACGGGTCCCGAATGCCTCTCGATGCTCGTGAACGAGTTCGTCTATCTGGAGCCGCAGAACGGCGAGCCCGCGTTTCATGCGATCGTGCGCGAGCTCAACGGCAAGACGGCGCTGCTGCAAACGCTGCGCGACTACGGCCACCACAAGAACAACGTGTGGGGCATCACGGCGCGCAACCGCGAGCAGAACTTCGCGCTGAACCTGCTGATGAACCCGGAAATCGACTTCGTCACCCTGCTCGGCCAGGCCGGCACGGGCAAGACGCTCGTCGCGCTCGCGGCGGGCCTCGCGCAGGTGCTCGACGAGAAGCGTTACAACGAGATCATCGTGACGCGCGCGACGGTGCCGGTAGGCGAGGACATCGGCTTCCTGCCGGGCACCGAAGAAGAAAAGATGCAACCGTGGATGGGCGCCTTCGACGATAACCTCGAAGTGCTCCAGAAGACCGACGACGCCGCCGGCGAATGGGGCCGCGCCGCGACCCAGGAACTGATCCGTTCGCGTCTGAAGGTCAAGAGCATGAACTTCATGCGCGGGCGCACGTTCGTGGACAAGTATCTGATCATCGACGAGGCGCAGAATCTCACGCCCAAGCAGATGAAGACGCTCGTCACCCGTGCGGGTCCGGGCACGAAGATCGTGTGTCTTGGCAACATCGCCCAGATCGACACGCCGTATCTGACGGAAGGCAGCTCGGGCCTCACCTATGTGGTGGACCGTTTCAAGGGCTGGGCGCATAGCGGCCACGTGACACTCGCCCGCGGTGAGCGTTCGCGGCTTGCCGATTACGCGTCGGACATTCTGTAAGCCGTTCGCCGGACGCCCTTTTACCGGGCGTTCACGCGCAAGTGAGGACCGTAGCGGGGTAACCCGATACGGTCCTTTTTTCTTGGGCGCGTTCCCCGAGCGCAACAGTTGGCGCACGAACTTCAAGTAAGTTATGAAGAATTCTTGCGAAAGCACTGACGGACCGGCTACTATCCGCCCATGACCGACCGTTATTCCGATGGCGCCTGCGTCGCACGCGCCTCGCCCGCTTCATGCGCCGACTCTGGCTCCCGCTTCTGATCGCCGTGTTGCTTGCCGCGTGTTCGAGCGCGCCGCAAAAGGTGTCGCGCGGAGCATCGTCCTCGAGCGAAAACGCGTGGCGCACGCGCCCCCCGGAGTTGCCGGATTTTGTCGATCACAGCATAGGCCGCGAGGAAATCTCGATCCAGGCGATGGCTCTCGTCGGCATTCCGTATCGATGGGGCGGCAATACGCCCGACAGCGGCTTCGATTGCAGCGGCCTCGTGAAATACGTGCTCGTGCGCTCGGCCTCCGTCGATTTGCCGCGCACCACCATCGAGATGAGCACACGCGGCGAAACGATCGAACCCGGGGAGATCGCGCCAGGCGACCTCGTCTTTTTCAATACGACGGGTCGGCCCCATTCGCATGTCGGGATTTACGTCGGCAAGCTGCGGTTCGTCAACGCGCCCTCGACCGGCGGCACGGTGCGCCTCGACTATCTGACCAATCCTTACTGGGCCAAGCGCTTCGACGGCATCCGCCGCATGGCGCCGCCCAGGCGCACGCCTTTCGATGCGCCGACCCTGCAAGCGTCTGCGCCTGCCGAAAGCGCCGCCGGTTCGAGCAATGCGCGAGGAGCTTCCGCGATGGCGAGCGCATCGCCTGCGCCGGCGCCCGAGCCCGCACGCGCGCCTGGCGGCAGCCGGAACCGCGCCGCGGCGGCGGCGCCGCCCTCGCCTTATGCTGCTGTGCCGCCTGCTGTGCCGGTTGCTTCGACGGCTGCCGACGCATCCGCCGACGCGTTCGAGCCGCCGCCAGCCTCGCTCGGCAGCGCACAAGCGCAGGCGCGAGAAGCGGGCGCCGTTGCGCCCGTCAATGAGGCGCCTGTCTATGCCGCGCGCCCCGTCACCAGCCTCGCCGCCGGCGCTACGGTAGGTGCCGCCGTCAGCGCTGAGCGCGACCCCATCGAGGCCGCAGCCGATGCCTTCGAGCCCCCGCCGCCCAACGCCGCAGCAGCGGCGCGCCAGGCAGGCCTCGCGGGTTCGACGCCGATCCAGGCGTCCTCACTGCCCGTAGGCAGCGCGCAGATCATGCGCGCCTCGACGGCTGGCGCAGTCTCCCCCGCCCCGACCCAGTCCAGCGACGACCCGATCGCGCGCTTCGCCAACGGCGGCGACTGAAACGCCGACCGCGGCGCGGGAGGGCGCAATCTCGCCCCTGGCCGAACGGCGAGGCGGGTTTGCGGCGCCGGTCGCGTCTGCTATCGTTTTGGTACCGTTTTCGATACTTTCGCGCAGCGAGGCGACGATGGATCTCGGACTCAGCAAGAAGGTGGTGCTCGTAACGGGCGGCAGCAAAGGCATTGGCCTCGCCTGCGCGCGCGCGTTTGCGAAGGAAGGCGCGCGCGTGGCGATCGTCTCGCGCGACCCGGCTAATCTCGCGCGCGCCCGCGAGCAACTGACGAGCGAAGGCCTGCACGTGCATCTCACGCGTGCGGACCTGCACGAAGCGCACAGCGCCGCCGACGTGGTCGAGGAAGTCTCTACGGCGGTCGGCCCCATCGATATCCTCATCAACAGCGCGGGCGCGGCACGCCGCTACGACCCGGAAGCGCTCGACGCCGACGCTTTCAGGGCCACGATGGAGGCGAAGTATTTCCCTTATATCTACCCGCAGCAGGAAGTGCTGCGCCGCATGGTGCAGCGGATCAAGGCAGGCGAGAGCATGGAGCCCGGCGCGATCGTCAATATCATCGGCATGGGCGGCAAGTTCGCGAGCGACATCCATATCGCCGGCGGCGCGGCCAACGCGGCCCTGATGCTCGCCACGGTTGGTCTTGCTCACTACCACGCGCGCTACGGTATCCGCATCAACGCGATCAACCCGGGCGCCACGCTCACGGAACGTCTGCAGGAAGCCGTTCAGCTCGAAGCTCAGAGGGCAGGCGTCGACGCCGCCCAGGCACTCGCAAGCGGCGAAGCGAAGATTCCGCTCGGGCGCTACGCGAAACCGGAGGAAATTGCCGATGTCGCGCTTTTCCTCGCAAGCCGCCGCGCGAGCTACGTGACCGGTGCCCTCATCCCCATGGACGGCGCCAGCACACCGCTCATCTGAGGCGCGCGGCAGCGCGGGCAAGCCCCGAAAAGCACCGCGGCGCCCGAAGGCGCCGCAGGTTTTACATGAAGCGGTGACCGAGCCACCAGGCGGCCGCGGCCAGCGTGGCCGAGGCCGGGATGGTCAGCACCCACGCCCAGACGATGTTGCCGGCAACGCCCCAGCGCACGGCGCTGAGCTTCTGCGTCGCGCCAACTCCGACGATGGCGCCCGTGATCGTGTGCGTGGTCGACACGGGAATGCCCATCCATGAAGCCGTGAAGAGCGTGAGCGCCCCGCCTGCCTCCGCACAGAAGCCGCCGACCGGCTTGAGCCTGGTGATTTTCTGACCCATCGTTCGCACGATGCGCCAGCCGCCAAACAGCGTGCCCAGACCCATCGACAGATAGCAGCCGCCAATCACCCAGATGGGCGGCGCATCCGAGCCGATTGCCGAGTAGCCCGTTGCGATCAGCAGCATCCAGATGATGCCGATGGTCTTCTGCGCATCGTTGCCGCCGTGACCAAGGCTATAGAGCCCCGCCGACACAAGCTGCAGACGCCGGAACCGGCGGTCGACCTTGCTGGGCGGCGTGCGGAAATAGAGCCACGACACCGTGAGCATGAAGAATGATCCCAGCACGAAGCCGAGCAGCGGCGAGACGAAGATGAACGCCACGGTCTTCATGAGGCCGTCGAAATTCAGTGAGCCCCAGCCCGACTTCGCGAGCGCCGCGCCCACCAGGCCGCCGATCAGCGCATGCGAGGAACTCGACGGAATGCCGTAGTACCAGGTCAGCACGTTCCAGCCGATCGCGCCCATCAGTGCGCCGAACACCACATAGTGGTCGACGATATCGGGGTCGATGGTGCCCTTGCCCACCGTCTGCGCGACCTTCAGATGGAACACGAAATAGGCGATCACGTTGAACATGGCGGCGAATGCAACCGCCTGCTGCGGCTTGAGCACCCCCGTCGACACGACCGTGGCGATCGAATTCGCCGCATCGTGAAAGCCGTTCATGAAGTCGAAAACGAGGGCGATGGCGATCAGCGTAGCGACCGCCCAGAGGGCGAGTTGTATCGATTGCATCGCAGTCCGCTCAGGCGTTTTCCAGCACGATGCCTTCGATGATGTTCGCGACATCCTCGCACTTGTCCGTGATCGTTTCGAGCAGCTCGTAGATCGCTTTCAGCTTGATCAGCGTCTTGACGTTGTCTTCCTCGCGGAAGAGCTTCGACATGGCCCCGCGCAGCAGGCGGTCCGCGTCGGACTCGAGTCGGTCAATGTCCTCGCAGGCCTTCAGGATCTCGCGCGCCTGTTTCATGTCGGAGAGCATTCCCACCGCAAGCTGCACGCGCTGCGCCGAAGCCGCCACCACGTGCGCGAGCTGGCTCGCCTCGGCGGTCACCGACTGCACGTCGTAGAGCGAAATCGCGGTGGCGACGTCTTCCATCAGATCCAGGCAGTCGTCCATCGTCGTGATCAGCTTGTGGATCTCGTCGCGGTCGAGCGGTGTAATGAACGTCTTGTGAAGGAGATCGATCGCCTCGTGCGTGAGCTTGTCGGCCTGCTTTTCGGCCGCCTGCACGTTCTGCTTGTGGACCTCGGCATCCGCGAGGTTATCGATCAGGAGTTCGAGCTCGCGGCTCGCGGAAACGATGCACTTCGCGTGCGCATTGAAGATCTCGAAGAATTTGCCCTCGGTGGGCATGAAGCGACCGAACATTGGTATCCCGGAAATTGGTCTCGAATTGCCGTCACAAAACAGCAAAATAGCCGTCACAAAACGGCAATATTGTATCGTCAGCAGAGAACGGCCGCATTGAATGACGGGCGCAACAGCGGCTTTTGCGCCACTATGGCGCAACCGCCGCCTGCAAGTCACTCGCCGTAGAAGGTCTGCGCGCCCGCAAAATTATCGAACTTCGTGTATTGACCGTGGAACGTGAGCCGAACGGGACCGATCGGGCCGTTACGCTGCTTGCCGATGATGATCTCCGCGGTGCCCTTGTCGGGGCTGTCCGGGTTGTAGACTTCGTCGCGGTAGATGAACAGGATGACGTCCGCGTCCTGTTCGATAGCGCCTGACTCGCGCAGGTCCGACATCACGGGGCGTTTGTTCGGACGCTGCTCGAGACCGCGGTTCAGCTGCGACAGCGCGATCACGGGCACATCCAGCTCCTTCGCCAAGCTCTTGAGCGAGCGCGAGATTTCTGAAATCTCGGTGGCGCGGTTCTCCCCCGTCGACGATCCGCTCATGAGCTGCAGATAGTCGATGATGATGAGCCCGAGTTTGCCGCATTGACGCGACAGGCGCCGCGCGCGCGAGCGCAGTTCCATCGGGTTCAGCCCGCCCGTTTCGTCGATGAAGATCTGCGCCTCGCTCATTTTCTGCACCGCGTGCGTGAGCTTCGGCCAGTCCTCGTCGGTCAGGCGCCCGGTGCGCATGCGGTGCTGGTCGAGACGACCCACGGAGCCGAGCATACGCATGATCAGCTGCGTGCCCGGCATTTCCATCGAGAACACCGCGACGGGCAGGCCGTACTCCACGGCCACGTACTCGCCGATATTCATCGAGAACGCGGTCTTACCCATCGACGGGCGTCCCGCCACGATGATCAGTTCGCCGCCGTGCATGCCCGACGTCATGCGGTCGAGATCCATGAAGCCCGTTGGCGTGCCCGTCACGTCGCTGGGATTGGCCGTGTGATAAAGCGTGTCGATGCGTTCCACGACCTGCGTGAGCAGCGGCCCGATCTCGAGGAAGCCTTGGGTGCCGCGTGCGCCATCTTCGGCGATCGAGAACACCTTCGATTCCGCCTCGTCGAGCAACTGACGCACTTCCTTGCCCTGCGGGTTGAACGCATCGGCCGAGATTTCATCGGCGACGGAGACGAGGCGGCGCAGCACCGCGCGGTCGCGCACGATTTCCGCATAGCGGCGGATGTTCGCCGCGCTCGGCGTGTTCTGCGCGAGGGCGTTCAGGTACGCGAGGCCGCCCACGTCGTCGGCCTTGCCCGAGGTGCCGAGCGCCTCGTACACCGTCACCACGTCGGCCGGGCGCGTAGCCGCGATCAGGCGGCCAATATGCTCGAAGATGATGCGGTGATCGTAGCGGTAGAAGTCGCTTTGTGAGAGGAAGTCGGCAATCCGGTCCCAGGCGCCGTTATCCAGCAACAGGCCGCCGAGCACCGATTGTTCGGCTTCGATCGAGTGCGGCGGGACTTTCAGCGAGTCGAGTTGGGGATCTTTCGGAGCGTTCATGGAGGGCAATTATCGGGCAATCGGGGCGCGCGGAACAAGCTTGAAAACACGCAATGAGCACGCAACAAAAAAGGCAGAAGCCCTGCGGCTCCTGCCCTTCCTGAATTTTGCGTCAAACCGTGCAGCCCGAGCGGGCGTGCACGGCAAGCGCTGAGTGCTTAGGCGTGCTCGCCCAGCACCGACACCGTGACGTCGACGAGGACGTCGGTGTGCAGCGAAACGTGCACCGGGTGGTCGCCCACCATCTTCAGCGGGCCTTCCGGCAGACGCACTTGCGCCTTTTCCACTGCGAAGCCTTGCTTCGTCAGCGCAACGGCGATGTCCGCGTTGGTGACCGAACCGAACAGACGGCCGTCCACGCCGGCCTTCTGGCCGATCTGAACGGTCAGGCCGTTGAGCTTCTCGCCTTCGGCTTGTGCAGCTGCCAGCTTCTCAGCGGCGGCCTTTTCGAGTTCAGCGCGGCGAACTTCGAATTCGGCGATTGCGTCCTTCGTTGCACGGCGTGCCTTCTTGTTCGGGATCAGGAAGTTACGTGCGTAACCGTCCTTCACCTTGACGATGTCGCCGAGGTTGCCCAGGTTGACGACTTTTTCCAGAAGAATGATCTGCATTCTATTGCTCCTTATCGCGTCGTCTTGTTAGGCCTTGTGCTGGTCGGTGTACGGCATCAGCGCGAGGAAACGCGCGCGCTTGATAGCCGTGTCCAGCTGACGCTGATAGTGGGCCTTCGTACCCGTCAGGCGAGCCGGCGTGATCTTGCCGTTTTCGCCGATGAAGTCCTTCAGCGTTTCGATGTCCTTGTAGTCGATCTGCTCGACGCCTGCAGCCGTGAAGCGGCAGAACTTCTTGCGCTTGAAGAGCGGGTTTTGTTGCTGACGACGCTTGTCGAATTTTTTACCAGTCGGGCGGGCCATGATTAGTCCTTTCCTGTACCTTGCATTTCGGTGATGTGAAACACCAGGGTTCGCGCATTGCGGTGCTTCTTCGCCAGAAAGCCGGTGAAGAGCGCTTCCACGCCCATCTCGCAGCTTTCGACGAGACCGCAGGCTTTGCCGGCCGCCACCGCGGGCATCGTGAGTTCGACGAAGCGGGGAATGCCGGCTTCGACGACCTCCGTGCGATGCTGCAACGTGACGCTAGCGATCGGAACGCCGGCGGGCGTATAGCGCACCGGTTCGCGCTCCACGACGCTAGCCGTGAGTTGCAGCCTGTTCACGGGGCAATTTCGGGCAAATGCGTTAAATCCTGATGGCTTGTGCCATTAAGCCTGCGCTTCGGTCGGCTGGGCAGCCGCCTTCTTGGCTTCTTCGCGCTGCACTTCCTTCATCATCGGCGACGGGCCGGTTTCGGCCTTCTTCATCTTGACGATGAGGTGACGCAGGACAGCGTCGTTGAACTTGAACGCGTGTTCCAGTTCGTCGAGCGTGCTCTGGTCGCATTCGATGTTCATGCAGACGTAGTGAGCCTTCGCGAGTTTCTCGATCATGTAGGCCAGTTGACGACGGCCCCAGTCTTCGATGCGGTGGACCTGGCCACCGTGCGACGTGATCGTGCTCTTGTAGCGCTCGATCATGGCGGGCACCTGCTCGCTCTGATCGGGATGCACGATGAAGACGATTTCGTAATGACGCATGTATCACTCCTTTTGGATTAAAGCCACCCGGGCGTCGGAACCGGTGCGGCAAGTGAGAAGCCGAAGATTGTAGCGCGGATGGGTTGCGCGCGCAAGCTAGATCGGGCCTTGGCGCGATGATTCGGGCGTGTTTTCAATGACTTGCGCGGCGCCTGGCGCGCCGGGGGCGCCCCCGCAGTGCGCCCGTTGGAAACGAAAGACGCGAAAGCCTAATGCCGCCTAGCTGCCGTGCGCCTCGCCCGCGCCTGCCGCGAGCCGCGCGTCGAGCGCCGCGCGCAGGCCGTCAATCGCGTCTGCGCCGGCATCCGTCACTGCCCACCAGGTCATGCCCGCCGCCTGCCAGCGCTGGAGTGCGTAGCCTTCGCTCGAAGGCGGCGGCGCGGCGCCCGAGACGGCCGGGCCGCTCGCGCCCGGCGGGAACACGTAGACGTCGATCACGTGCTTGCGATAGTGATAGACGAGGACCGCCACCCGCTCGCGCCCCACATAATCGAGGCGGCCGCCCGCGAGCGCAAAGCCCTCCTGCGCCAGATCGAAGACGGGCGGCGCATAGTCGATGCGGCCGTTGAACCATGGTTTCACGGTGTGGCGGTCCGTCGAGATCACGTCGAGGTCGCGGCCCGAGATCTGGGCGCGCACGTGGCTAGAAACGAGATCGTCGACGAAAGCGGCTTGCGCAGCAGGCCCGCGCAGATGCAGCGTGGCGATCACGGCGAGCGCGCAGAGCATCAGCAGGGCGCCGCCGAACCACGCGAACGTCGCCGCGCGCGGGCCGGCGTTTGGGATCGGCACACTCCACCCCGCATCGCCCCGCGCCCCGCCGCCACTGGATGGCCACCAGCTCCGCACCCAGTCGCGCCAGCCGCCCGCGGCGCGCCCTCGCGAAGGCGGAGGCGGCACCGTTGCGGATTCCGCGACCGTCGCCGGCAGCGCTGCGACGACGCGTGCGGCAAGCCCGGCGGGCGCCCGATGATAGGGCGCCGAGCGAATCATGCGAGAGATGGCCTGCGCGTCGTCGGCGGCGCGGCGGCACTGCTCGCAGCCTGCCAGATGCTCGCGCATGCGCCATTCGTCGGCGGGGGAAAGTTCACGATCGACGCTGGCGTCGACCAGCGGGCGCGCTTCGTTACAGTTCATCGGGCGCCTCCTTCGTGCGGCCTTCGGCGTGCGGGAGTCGCCGCAACGACGCTCCGCCGTCGGCGGCCGGCTCCTCGCGGAACCGGCCGCCGGTCTCCCGGACGGATGGTCTCCTGGCTTGACTGCTTCCCCCGACTCCTGCTGCGCCGTCCGCGCATCCTTGCGCGCGGACGACCGAATCGTTTGTTGCTTCCCCTGCCGATGCCCCGCGAGGCTCGCCCCGATACGACGCCAGCAGCGTCGCGAGGCGCCGCCGGCCGCGTGCGAGCCGCGACATCACGGTTCCCAGCGGCAAGTCCGCGATGGCCGCAATCTCGCGGTAGCCCAGCTCCTCCAGTTCGCGCAGCACCAGCACTTCCCGGTACTCCACCGGCAGGCGCCGCAACGCGTCCTGAACGTGGCGCGTATCCTCGGCGCGGATCGCCAGCGTCTCGGGATCGACGCCGCCCGTCTCCCAGCCTTCGAGCGGCGTGTCGTCGCGCAACTCGTCGAACGGTGCCACCTCTTCCGCGCCCGCGCGCCGCCGCCACTCGTCGTACCAGACGCGCCGCACGATCGCGAGCAGCCAGGGGCGCGCCTCGTCGCCGCGAAACGCGTCGAAGAAGCGAAACGCGCGCAGAAACGCCTCCTGGACGATGTCTTCGGCGTCGCCGGGATTGCGCGAGAGCCAGCGCGCGAGGTTATAGGCTGCGTCGAGATGCGGCAGCGCCAGCGCCTGGAAGCGGCGGCTGCGTCCTGCCTCATCCTGCTCGTACGCGGTTTCGCCCACGTCGTCCCCTCGCCTCTTCGTCTGGCTCGCGCGGCCCTGGCCGCCATAGACGCACTACCGATGCCGGGCCCAGTTTATTCCCGCTGACTGCGCGCGAAAACGAAAATAAATCGGCGAGCGCGGCGTGATCCGTCGCCGGTCGCGTGCTACGCGTCGCTCCAGTAACCGGGCCGCGCATAAACCTCTTTGAGGAAATCGATGAAATAACGGACTCGCGCCGGGACGTAACGCTGTTGCGGGTACACCGCGAGAATGTCGTAATCGGGCAGCGCGTACTCGTCGAGCACCGTTTCGAGTTCGCCGCGCGCGAGCTGGGCATCGATCTCCCAGGTCGAACGCCAGCCGAGCCCGAGCCCCTCGGTCACCCAGCGGTGCAGCAGCTCGCCGTCGTTGCAGTCGAGCGTGCCGCCCACGCGCACGGTCACGAGCTTGCCGTTGCGGCTGAAGTACCAGCCGCGGTTCTGCCCGCCCTGGAGGTTGAACGCGAGGCAATTGTGGCTCGGCAGGTCTTCCAGCGTTTTCGGGCGCCCGTGCTTGCGGAAGTACTCGGGCGTGCCGCACACCACGCGCCGGTTCGTCGCGAGCTTGACGGCGACGAAGTTCGGATCCACGGCGCCGCCGATACGAATCGACAGGTCGTAACCCTCGCGCACCAGATCGACCACACGGTCGGTGAGATTGAACGACACCTGCAAACCGGGCTTGTCGACGAGAAACTCGGGCGCGAGCGGCGCGACGTGCTTGCGCCCGAAGGCGGCCGGCGCCGAGACGATCAAATGGCCGTTCACCACCTGGCGCCCCGCCGAAAGCTCGTTTTCGGCCTGGTCCCAGTCGGCGAGCAGGCCGCGGCAGCGCTCGAGGAACGCCGCGCCCTCCTCGCTCACCACGAGCCGCCGCGTCGAGCGGTATATGAGCTTCACGCCGAGACGCTTTTCGAGCGCATCGATACGCCGCCCGAGGATCACCGGCGAGACGCCTTCCTCGAGCGCCGCCGCTGCGAGGCTGCCCGCGTCCGCGACGCGCACGAAGGTTTCGATCTGCTTGAAGCGGTCCATTGCATGTCTCCTGTCGGCAGCAGGTTGCGCTTGAGCGCCTCTTGCTGCCCCATGCCGCGCGCCGAAGGCGCCGACGCCACCCCTGGCGCTGAACGGGATGTCCCAAAGCCCCGTCGCGCCAGCATTCCATACTTTTTGTTTCGAAATAAGCGACCCAGACTGATCTTATCAAACCTTTCCTGCGCCACTACAGTGGGCCTCAACCGCTTCGCCATTCCTTGCATACGAGACATTCAGGAGACATTCATGGCCAAAATGAGAGCCGTCGACGCCGCCGTGCTGGTGCTCGAAAAAGAAGGCATCGATACCGCTTTCGGCGTGCCGGGCGCAGCCATCAATCCGTTCTACTCGGCGATGAAGAAGGCCGGCGGCATCACCCACGTGCTGGCGCGCCACGTCGAGGGCGCTTCGCACATGGCCGAGGGTTATACGCGCGCCGCACCCGGCAACATCGGCGTGTGCATCGGCACCTCGGGCCCCGCGGGCACCGACATGATCACGGGCCTCTATTCCGCCCAGGCCGACTCGATTCCTATTCTCGCGATCACGGGCCAGGCGCCGCGCGCCCGCCTCTACAAGGAAGACTTCCAGGCCGTCGACATCGAGTCGATCGCCAAGCCCGTCACCAAGTGGGCCGTGACCGTGCGCGAGCCGGCGCTCGTGCCGCGCGCATTCCAGCAGGCATTCCATCTCATGCGCTCGGGCCGTCCCGGGCCGGTGTTGATCGATCTGCCCATCGACGTGCAGCTCGCCGAAATCGAGTTCGACATCGACACCTACGAGCCGCTGCCCGTCTACAAGCCGAAGGCCACGCGCAAGCAGATCGAAGCCGCGCTCGAACTGCTCAACGCGAGCGAGAGGCCGCTGATCGTTTCCGGCGGCGGCGTGATCAACGCGGCGGCCGAAGACCTGCTCGTCAAGTTTGCCGAAACGGTGGGCGTGCCGGTCATCCCGACGCTCATGTCGTGGGGCGCCATTGCCGACGACCACCCGCTCATGGCCGGCATGGTCGGCCTGCAGACCTCGCACCGCTACGGCAACGCCACGATGCTCGCCTCGGACTTCGTGCTGGGCGTGGGCAACCGCTGGGCCAACCGCCATACGGGCAGCGTCGAGGTCTACACGAAGGGCCGCAAGTTCGTGCACGTCGACATCGAACCGACGCAAATCGGCCGCGTGTTCGGCCCCGATCTCGGCATCGTGTCCGATGCGAAGGCCGCGCTCGAGCTCTTCGTCGAAGTCGCGCAGCAATGGAAGGCCGCGGGCAAGTTGAAGGACCGCAGCGCGTGGGTGGCCGACTGCCAGGCGCGCAAACGCACGATGCACCGCAAGACGCATTTCGAGAACACGCCGATCAAGCCGCAGCGCGTGTACGAAGAGATGAACAAGGCGTTTGGCCGCGACACCTGCTACGTGAGCACGATCGGCCTTTCGCAGATCGCGGGCGCGCAGTTCCTGCACGTGTACAAGGCACGCAACTGGATCAACTGCGGCCAGGCGGGCCCGCTCGGCTGGACGATTCCAGCGGCGCTCGGCGTGCGCGCGGCCGATCCGACCCGCCCCATCGTGGCGCTCTCGGGCGACTACGACTTCCAGTTCATGGTCGAAGAGCTGGCCGTGGGCGCGCAGTTCAAGCTGCCGTACGTTCACGTGGTGGTGAACAACTCGTACCTCGGCCTGATCCGTCAGGCGCAGCGTCAGTTCGACATGGACTTCTGCGTGCAGCTCGCGTTCGAGAACATCAACGCGCCCGAAGTGAACGGCTATGGCGTCGACCACGTAACAGTGGCCGAAGGCCTGGGCTGCAAGGCGCTGCGCGTGTTCAAGCCCGAGGAGATCGCCCCGGCGCTCAAGCAGGCGCAATCGATGGCTGCGGAGTTCAGCGTGCCGGTCGTCGTCGAAGTGATTCTGGAGCGCGTGACCAACATCTCGATGGGCACGGAAATCGACGCGATCAACGAGTTCGAGGAGCTGGCCGAGAAGCCCGAGCACGCGCCGACAGCGATCGCTTTGCAATCCTGATCATCCGACGCCGCTGCAACGCAACTTGCATTCCCCCGCTTTTCGCACCCAGCCCTGATGTGCGAAAAGCGGACTCTCACCCACACTCATTGCCCCGAGAGACGAACCCATGCCGAAATTTGCCGCGAATCTCACCATGCTGTTCAACGAGATGCCCTTCCTCGACCGCTTCGCCGCGGCCGCGCTTGCGGGCTTCGACGCCGTGGAATTCCTCTTCCCGTATCCGTACAAAGCTGCCGAACTGGCCGAGCGCCTCGAAATCAACGGACTGAAGCTCGTGCTCCACAATCTGCCGGCCGGCAACTGGGAGGCGGGAGAGCGCGGCATTGCCTGCCTGCCCGATCGCCGCGGCGAGTTCCAGGAAGGCGTTGGCCGCGCAATCGAGTATGCCAAGGCGCTGAAGGTGCCGCAGCTCAATTGCCTCGTCGGCATTCCGACGGCTGGCGTCGATCGCGAGACAGCGCTCGCCACGATCGTCGAGAACCTGCGCTACGCTGCCAGCGAACTCAAGCGCGAAGGCATCCGTCTGCTAGTGGAACCCTGCAACTCTTACGATATCCCCGGCTTCGCGCTGAACCGCTCCGGCGAAGCGCTCGACGTCATCGCACAGACGGGCTCGGACAACGTATTCCTGCAGTACGACATCTATCACATGCAGCGCATGGAAGGCGAACTCGCCGCGACGATCAAGAAGCACTTCGCGAAGATCGCCCACATCCAGCTCGCCGACAACCCCGGCCGCAACGAACCGGGCACGGGTGAAATCCACTACCCGTTCCTCTTCGATCTGCTCGACACGCTCGGCTACGAGGGTTACATCGGCTGCGAGTACAAGCCGCGCACGACGACCACGGAAGGTCTCGGCTGGCTGCGCAACGCGCGGCTGCGCACCGCCGAACTCGCCTGAATATCGAGAGACAACCGCATTCGCTTTATCGGAGACACGAAGATGGCAAAGATTGGCTTTATTGGACTGGGCATCATGGGCGCGCACATGGCGCGCAACCTCATCAAGGGCGGCCACACGCTCGCCGTGAACGGCAAGTATCCGGTGCCCGACGACCTGCGCGCGCAAACGGAAGTCGTCGCCGATTCGACGGCTGTCGCGAGGGCCTCGGACATCGTCATCGTGATGGTGCCCGACACGCCCGATGTCGCCAACGTCCTGTTCGCCGACGATGGTGTCGCCAAAGGTCTCTCGGCCGGCAAACTCGTGATCGACATGAGTTCGATCTCGCCGATCGAAACGCAGCAGTTCGCGAAGCAGATCAACGCGCTCGGCTGCGACTATCTCGACGCGCCGGTTTCTGGCGGCGAAGTCGGCGCGCGGGAAGCCACGCTCACGATCATGGTGGGCGGCCCGCAGAAGTCGTTCGATCTCGCGAAGCCGCTCTTCGAACTGGTGGGCAAGAACATCTCGCTCATCGGCGACAACGGCGCGGGTCAGACCTGCAAGGTGGCGAACCAGATCATCGTCGCGCTCAACATCGAGGCCGTTGCCGAAGCGCTGCTGTTCGCGGCACGTTCGGGCGCCGACCCCGAGCGTGTGCGCAAGGCGCTGATGGGAGGCTTCGCTTCGTCGCGCATTCTCGAAGTGCACGGCGAGCGCATGACGAAGCGCACGTTCAACCCGGGCTTTCGCATCGAGCTGCACCAGAAGGATCTGAACCTGGCGATCGATGGCGCCCGCAAGCTCGGCATCGCCCTGCCCCACACGGCCAGCGCGCAGCAACTCTTCAGCGTGTGCGTGGCGAACGGCGGCAAGGCGTGGGACCACTCGGCGATGATCCGCGCGCTCGAGATCATGGCGAACTTCGAGATCGCCGAGCCGCAAGCGCAAGTCAAGGCGGCTTGAGCTGGTTTACCGGTTGCATGAAGGCGGTTCGCGCGAGGTTAAGCGCGCACCGCCCCCAGAACCGGATCACGCATACCGGCTCGTGCGCAGCGGCAGTGGCTGTTAGCACACGAGCCTCCCGAGGGGCGCTTCGCGGCGGCGGCAACCGTCGCGGAGCAAATCGGTGCCGCTCTGGGCTGAGGGCGGCCAGTGGGGTCCGAAAGCGGCACCTGGTGACGACGGGGAAGCCTTGGTCGGTCAGACGTCGTCATCGGGTGTCCGCCTGTCGGATGCCCTTTTTTGTTTCGCTTCCCTTTTCCCCCCACGTTTCACACTCTTTGACGCTGCCCCGATGGACCCTGCGCGGCCGCGTTTCTAGAATCGTGCTTTCATCCGTCTGTCATGCGGACGGATCAAGGTGGATGTAGTACGTCACCACCCAGTCATTTCCAGCACGTGAGGAGTGTGATCGATGGGCATTATCAATTTCATCAAGGAAGCCGGCGAAAAACTGTTTGGCACGGCCGCTGCGCCGGCCGCCGCCGCGCAATCAGACGCGGCGCCCGCCGACCAGAACCAGAAGGCGGCCGACGCGATCGTCGCCTATATCCGCTCGCAAGGTCTCGACGCCGATAACCTCGGCGTGACCTATGACGGCGCCTCGCACACCGTCACGGTGACAGGCAACGCCGCCGACCAGCCAACGAAGGAGAAAATCCTCGTCGCGGCGGGCAACGTGCAGAACGTCGACAAGGTCGACGACCAGATGACCGTGACGAACCCAGCGCCCGAAGCGCAGCACCACACCGTGGTCTCCGGCGACAACCTCTGGAAGATGGCCGAGAAGTACTACGGCAGTGGCGCGAAGAACGACCTGATCTTCCAGGCGAACACGCCGATGCTCAAGAGCCCGGACAAAATCTATCCGGGTCAGGTGCTCGTGATTCCGCCGCTGCAGTAAGTCGCGGCTGCAAAAGCAACAGGCCTGGCGAACTCGCCAGGCCTGTTTGTCTTTCGTGCGATGCTTGTGTTCTGAACGCGCGTTCGCTCAGTATGTATCGAATGCGTTCTGCAACGCCTCTTTGTCGACTGCGCCCGCGGCAAGCGCGAGCAGTAGCAGCACACGCGCCTTGTAAGGGCTGAGCGAGCCAGCGGAGACGAACCCGAGCGCATCGTCCTTCGCCGCGCCGTTGTGCATCACATGGCCCGAGCCTACGCGCGAGGCGCGCACGACTGCGACACCCCTTGCGGCCGCCTCGGCCAGCGACTGCTGCAAGCCGGCGTGAATCGAGCCGTTACCGGTGCCGGCCACGACGAAACCATCCACACCCGCGGCCACGAGCGCCTCCACTGCCGCGCGCGAGACGCCCGCGTAGCTCGTCACGATCTCGACCTGCGGCCATTGCGCAGTGGCGCTGAACGGTGCGTCCACCGTATGCGGGCGCAGCGCGCGGCGCTGAAATTCGACGCGCCCATCCTGTACCCAGCCCAGCGCGCCGATTTCGGGCGACTGGAATGCATCCACCGCGTAGGTGCTGATCTTCGCGACGTCGCGCGCGCAATGGATGCGGTTGTTGAACGCCACCAGCACGCCCTGCCCTGTCGCCGCTTCGCTCGCGGCAAGCGTGACGGCGTTGAGCAGATTGAGCGGGCCGTCGGCCGAAAGCGCCGTGGCGGGGCGCATGGCGGCCGTCAAGATGCACGGCTTCGCGCTCTTCACCGTGAGGTGCAGCAGATACGCGGTTTCTTCGAGCGTATCGGTGCCGTGCGTGATCACCACGCCGTCGATCTCGTCGCTTGCCAGCACATCGTTCACGCGCTGAACGAGCGTCGTCCACAACGCGAGCGACATGTCCTTGCTGTCGATGCTCGCGACCTGCTCGGCATGGATCTGCGCGATGGCGTCGAGGCCCGGCACGGCCGCGAGCAGCTGGGCGACACCGATTACACCGGCCTGGTAGCCGGCGGTGTTCGCCGCGTCCGCCGCGGAGCCGGCGATCGTGCCGCCCGTGGCGAGCACCGCAATGCGCGGCAGCCCACGGGCCGCCGCAGAAGAGGAAGTGGATGTGTTCATGGCGGCGATTTTAAGCGATCCGCCGGCCGCCGGGAAAACCGGACTTCAGCCCGGCTCGCGCAACTGGCTGGCGATCTGCTGCTCGTTGAGCTGCGGCGCGAACATCTCGATGAGCCGGTATGCATATTGGCGCAGGAACGCGCCCTTGCGCAGGCCCACCCGCGTCGTGCTCGCATCGAACAGATGCTCCGTGTCGAGTGCGACGAGTTCGCTGTCACGCTTCGGGTCGTAGGCCATCGCCGCGACGATGCCCACGCCCATGCCGAGTTCGACGTAGGTTTTGATCACGTCGGCGTCGATGGCGGTCAGCACGACGTCGGGCACCACGCCCGCCTTGGCGAAGGCCTGGTCGATATGCGAGCGGCCCGTGAAGTCCTGATCGTAGGTGATGACCGGATATTCGGCCACGTCTTCGAGCGTGAGATTCTCGCGGCCCACGAGCGGATGGCTCTTCGGCACGACCACCACGTGATGCCACGAATAGCACGGAAAGGTGACGATGTCCGCGTAGCGGTCGAGCGCCTCGGTCGAGATGCCGATGTCGGCCTCGCCGTTGATGATCATCTGGGCGATCTGCTGCGGGTTGCCCTGGCGCAGCGCGAGGTGAACCTTCGGAAACACTTCGCGGAACTGGTGCACGACCTTGGGCAGCGCGTAGCGCGCCTGCGTGTGCGTGGTGGCGACGACGAGGTGGCCGCTGTCCTGATCCGCGAACTGACGCGCCACGCGGCGCAGGTTCTCGGCGTCGAGCAGCATGCGCTCGATCAGCTGATGCACCGCCTTGCCCGGCTCCGTGAGGCCCGTGAGGCGCTTGCCGCGGCGAATGAAGATGTCCACGCCGAGTTCGTCTTCGAGATCCTTGATCTGCTTCGAAACGCCCGACTGCGACGTATACAGCACGTTCGCCACTTCGGTCAGGTTCATGTTCTGCCGTACGGCTTCGCGCACGAAACGCAACTGCTGAAAATTCATCGTCTTTTCTCCGATACTGCTGACCGTTTATTCGTTTTATTCGATGCGAGCGCTTTCGCGCGAATCATGCGCTCATTGCGCGGGGAAAACGCGCAGGCCGCGTGGCACCGCCGTGACGCCCTCGCCCACCGCGAGCCCCAGCGCGCGCCACGACTCGCGGTCGAGCTCGGCTTCGAGCGCCCCGCCCGTGCGGCTCTCCAGCTCCACGCGCACCGAGCCGCCCAGCGTCACCACGCGGCGCACGTCGACGACGATGCCGTCGCGATGATCGCTCGCTTCGCGATGCAGCACGAGATCGTGAGGCCGCACGTAGGCGAGCGCCGGGCCCTCGAAGCCGGCACGTACTGAGATCGGCTGGTCCGCGCCGTCGGCCACGAAGCCGCGCGCGTCCACGTTGCCGCGCAGACGGTTCGCCGCGCCGAGGAATTCGTAGACGAACGCCGACTGCGGATGATCGTAGACGTCCTGCGGGCTTCCTACCTGCTCCACGCGTCCATGGTTCATCACGACGATGCGATCGGCCACTTCGAGCGCTTCTTCCTGATCGTGCGTGACGAAGATCGTCGAGATGTGCAGGTCGTCGTGCAGGCGGCGCAGCCATGAGCGCAACTCCTTGCGCACCTTGGCGTCGAGCGCGCCGAATGGCTCGTCGAGCAGCAGCACCTTCGGCTCCACGGCGAGCGCGCGGGCGAGCGCAATGCGCTGACGCTGGCCGCCCGACAGCTCGGACGGGTAGCGCTGCGCAAGCCAGTCGAGCTGCACGAGCTTGAGCAGCTCGTGCACCTTTTCGCGAATCACGGCCTCCGAGGGCCGCTCGCCGCGTGGCTTCACGCGCAGGCCGAACGCCACGTTCTCGAACACCGTCATGTGGCGAAAGAGTGCGTAGTGCTGGAACACGAAGCCCACCTGGCGCTCGCGCGCCCCCACCTCGCCTACGTCCTGGCCTTGCAGCACGACCTGGCCCGCGTCCGCGTATTCGAGGCCCGCGATCACGCGCAGGAGCGTGGTCTTGCCGCAGCCGGACGGGCCGAGCAACGCGACGAGCTCGCCCGCCGGAAAGTCGAGCGACACGTTGTCGAGCGCGGTGAAGTTGCCGAAGCGCTTTTGCAGATTGGTGACGGTGATGGCCATCTTTATTGCTCTCCCAAATGTACCGGTTGACGCACCACGCGAGGCGCAGCGGCATGCTTCGAGGGTTGTTGCAACGCTGCGGCCGGGGGGCCGGCGTACGCGGGAACGTCGTGCGCGCCGCGCAGCTCGGCCGAAAGACGGCGCTCCGCGAGCAGCTTCAGACCAAGCGTGACGAGCGCGAGCAACGCGAGCAGCGAGGCCACGGCAAACGCCGCCGCGAAGTTGTACTCGTTGTAAAGGATCTCGACATGCAGCGGCATCGTGTCGGTCTGTCCGCGAATATGTCCCGACACCACCGAGACGGCGCCGAACTCGCCCATCGCGCGCGCATTGCAAAGAATTACGCCGTACAACAAGCCCCAGCGAATGTTGGGCAGCGTGACGCGGCGGAACATCTGCCAGCCCGAGGCGCCCAGCACGTGCGCGGCCTCTTCCTCGTCGCTGCCTTGCGCCTGCATGAGCGGGATCAGCTCGCGTGCGACGAACGGGAACGTCACGAAGATCGTCGCGAGCACGATGCCCGGCACGGCGAAGATGATCTGCACGTCGTGGTCCGCGAGCCACGGGCCGAGCCAGCCCTGCGCGCCGAACAGCAGCACATAGATGAGACCCGAGATCACGGGCGAGACCGAGAACGGCAAATCGATCAACGTGGTGAGCAGCGCCTTGCCGCGAAACTCGAACTTCGCGATCGCCCACGAAGCGGCAAGGCCGAACGCCAGATTGAGCGGCACCGCGATCGCCGCCGTGATGAGCGTGAGCTTGATCGCCGAGAGCGCGTCGGGGTCGGCTAGCGATTCGAAATAGAAACCAACGCCTTTCGAAAGCGCCTGCCAGAACACCGCGACGAGCGGCACCACCAGAAACAGCGCCAGAAACACGAGCGCGACGCCCGTGAGCAGCCAGCGCACCCAGGCGGCTTCGGTGACCGGATCCAGCCGGCGTGTGCTTCGTTGTTGCGGCAGCGTGCTCATTGCGCACCTCCCGCGATCGTTGCGCCCGCAACGGCATGCGGCGCGCCGCCCGAGGTGATACCCCGGCTCGTGCGGCGTTGCAGATACCACTGCAACGAATTGATGAGGAGCAGCATGACGAAGGAGACGCACAGCATGACCACGGCGAGCGCCGTCGCGCCCGCGTAATCGTATTGTTCGAGCTTCGTGATGATGAGGAGCGACGTGATCTCCGACTTCATCGGCACGTTGCCCGCGATGAAGATGACCGAGCCGTACTCGCCCAGCGCACGCGCGAAGGCGAGCGCGAAGCCGGTGAGCAGCGCCGGCACCAGCGCGGGCAGCACGACGCGGCGGAACGTGAGCCAGCGCGACGCGCCGAGGCACGCCGCGGCCTCCTCCTGTTCGCGCTCGAAGTCCTCGAGCACCGGTTGCACCGTGCGCACGACGAACGGCAGGCCGATGAAGGTCAGCGCCACGAGCACGCCGAGCGGCGTGAACGCGACTTTGAGCCCGAGCGGTTCCAGGAACTGGCCGATCCAGCCATTGCCCGCATAAACGGCGGCAAGCGAAATGCCGGCCACGGAGGTCGGCAACGCGAACGGCAGGTCGACGAGCGCATCGATCAAACGCTTGAACGGGAACGTATAGCGCACCAGCACCCACGCGAGCAGAAAGCCGAACACCGCGTTGATCAGCGCGGCGCCGAGCGCAGCCGTAAAGGTGAGCCGGTACGACGCGATCACGCGCGGCGACCACACGGCGCGCACGAACTGGCTCCAGTCGAGCGTCGCGGTCTTCAGGAAGGTGGCGGCAAGCGGAATGAGCACCACGAGGCTCAGATACGCCACCGTGATGCCGAGCGTGATGCCGAATCCCGGCAGCGCACTGGGCTTGCGTAATCGAAACGTCGATCGAAACGTCGTCATGCTCATCGTCCAGACATGGGTTGCGCGCGTGTTCCAACGCTGCGCCGAAAAGCGCGCCCGTGGGCGCGCTTCGTTGTTATGCGGTGGGATCGTGATCGAATCCCGACCGGTGCTGCATAGTCTTACTGCGGCTGATAAATCGAGTCGAACACGCCGCCATCGGCGAAATGCGTCTTCTGCGCGTTGGTCCAGCCACCGAACGTGTCGTCGACCGTGTAGAGCTTGAGCTTCGGAAACTTCGCCGTGAGCGCCGCGGGGACCTTGTCCGAACGCGGACGATAGAAGTTCTTCGCGGCGATCTCCTGGCCCTCTTCGCTATAGAGGAACTGCAGGTACGCTTCGGCCTCCTTGCGCGTGCCGCGCTTGTCGACGACCTTGTCCACCACGGCCACCGGCGGCTCCGCGAGAATGCTCACCGAAGGCACCACGATCTCGAACTTGTCCGGGCCGAACTCCTTGAGCGAGAGGAACGCTTCGTTCTCCCATGCGATCAGCACGTCGCCGATGCCGCGCTGCACGAAGCTCGTCGTCGCGCCGCGCGCGCCCGAGTCGAGCACCCCGGCGTTCTTGTAGAGCTTCGAAATGAAGTCCTTCGCCTTTTGCTCATTCCCGCCCGGCTGGTGCGACGCGTACGCCCACGCGGCGAGATAGTTCCAGCGCGCGCCGCCCGAGGTCTTGGGATTCGGCGTGACGATCGAGACGCCGGGCTTCACGAGGTCGTCCCAGTCCTTGATGTGCTTCGGATTGCCCTTCCTCACGAGGAACACGATCGTCGACGTGTACGGCGAGGCATTGTCGGGCAGCCGCTTTTGCCAGTCCTTCGCGACGATGCCCTTGTTGGCGAGCGCGTCGATGTCCCAGGCAAGCGCGAGCGTCACGACGTCGGCTTGCAGGCCGTCGAGCACCGAGCGCGCCTGCGCGCCCGAGCCGCCGTGCGACTGCTTGATGGCGAGCGTCTCGCCCGACTTCGCCTTCCATTGCTTGATGAACGCGTCGTTGATGTCCTGGTACAGCTCGCGCGTCGGATCGTAGGACACGTTGAGCAGCGACGTATCCGCATGAGCCGCCGGCGCCATAGCCGCGAGGCCAACGAGCGGTGCAATGCCGATGACCAGTTTTGCCGCCAGCGTCTTCAGCCAACCGGCGTTCCCCGTGTTCCTGGTGCCCATCTATCTGTTCTCCATTTTTGTCCTGCGTAGTGACAACCACTGATGGAGGCCAGTCTAGCGATCCGCTTACATCATTAAAAATAATGTTTCCTCATTCTTTAATACGCAAAAGTGGTAAAGGCGGAGGAAGTCGCTGCCGCAACACGTTTTCGGCTACCGAAGCGCCTCGAAGCGGCGCTATGGCAACGCCCGGTTGTCGAACTTCAAGTAATACTTGAAAAGCGACGGATACTGTATAAAAATACAGTTACCTGTTCAAACATACAGTGGCGCCATGACCAAACTCACCGCACGACAGCAGCAGGTTTTCGATCTCGTTCGCCGGGCAATCGAGCGCACGGGCTTTCCGCCCACGCGCGCGGAAATCGCCGCGGAACTCGGTTTCAGCTCGGCCAACTCTGCGGAGGAGCATCTGCGCGCCCTCGCGCGCAAGGGCGTGATCGAACTGGCTGCAGGCGCCTCGCGCGGCATCCGGCTCGTGCCTGGGCCCGACGACCTGCCGCACCAGTTCACGCTGCCGCATCCGGGCATCATGCAGCTCTCGCTGCCGCTCGTAGGCCGCGTCGCGGCGGGTAGTCCGATCCTCGCGCAGGAGCACATCTCGCAGAACTACATGTGCGACCCTGCGCTCTTCTCGAGCCGTCCCGACTATCTGTTGAAGGTGCGCGGCCTCTCGATGCGCGACGCCGGCATTCTCGACGGCGACCTGCTCGCGGTGCAGAAGAAGGCCGAGGCGAAAGACGGCCAGATCATCGTGGCGCGCCTAGGCGACGACGTGACCGTCAAGCGCCTGAAGCGCCGCCCGAACGGCGTCGAGTTGATCGCCGAGAATCCCGACTACGACAATATTTTTGTCGAGGCCGGCAGCGCGGATTTCGCGCTCGAAGGCATTGCGGTCGGCCTGATCCGGCCTACCGAATTCTAAGCAATCCGCTTGCGCTCATTTGCGCCCCCGTTGCGCCCCGTTTGCGCGATCTCTGGAGAGAGTCATGGAACGCCTTGCCCGCTTGCTGCCCTTCCGTCAATTCGGCCGTCTGCGCCATCTTCGTGGAATCGCGTCATGCGCGCTTCGCGAAGTCCGCGTCCCCGCCGCAGCGCTGAACCGCTCGCTTTTCGAAGAGACGCCAGGCATGGTGGCGGCCAGCACCGCCGATCTCCCGGCGCTGCCCTCGGCACAGCCGGCGTTTGCGCGCGTTTCGCTCAACAGCACGCTCAACACCGAGCAGCCCATGCGCCGGGCGCCGGTGCGCGTCTACCAGGGCCCGTCGCGGCTCATCCTCGTCGGCACGGTGGATGCGGTTTGCCGCGCGATCGACCGCTGCATCGCCGAACAGTCCACCGACCTCCCGGCGGCGCTCGCGAAGTAAGGTCGCGAGCCGGTTTTCCGCTCAAGAGGTCGCGCTCGGGATCACGTGGGGATTCTTTTCGCTGGTTTGCGGTCAACACCACGTTTGAACGATTTACCCTATCCCGATGACGGAATCCCTCACGACTCCACGTAAGACGCACGGCTGGAAAAAAACCGTTGCGATCACGGTTGCGATCGCCATGGTCGTTGCCGCGGTCGGCTACGCCTACGCGTCGCCCTATATCGCGGTGAATCGCATGAAAGCCGCGGCCGACGCGCGCGACGCCGCCACGCTCGACCAGTACGTCGATTACCCTGCGCTGCGCTTGAGCCTCAAGCAGCAGGTTGGCGAGATGCTGCAGCGGCGCATTCATGCGGAACACAGCAGTAACCCGCTGGTGATCCTCGGCGCCGTGATCGGCGCGGCGCTGATTGGCCCGCTCGTGGATGCGTACGCTACGCCTGAGGGCGTCGCCGCGCTGCTCGATGGCATGCCGCCGACGGGCAAGCCCGGCGACCGGCCGCACGCGCCATCGCCAGAGGAATCAGGCGCGCAGGCAGCACAATCGGCACAATCGGCGCAACCGGCGCAATCGGCACCCGCCCCCGCAGCGCCGCCTGCCGCGCCGCCCGCGCCGGCGTCCGGGAATCCCGCGCCCGGGGCACGGCCAGTTACCACGGCTGCCTATCGCGGCCTCAACGAGTTCGCGCTCACATGGGACCGCGGCAGTACGGGCGAGCACTATGCCGCCATCCTGCAGCGTCACGGGCTCTTTGGGTGGAAGCTCTCGGCAGTGGAGCTCAATGAAGGAAACGCCTCGAATTGAGGCGTTTGTGAAACGATGCCGGAACAGGTCCGTTCCAGGGGAACCGGGCGCGCTCCCAGCGCACTACGCGGCGGCTTGCTGCTTGTCCTCGGCAGCCGACGAACACGCCACCAGAATGCTGCACGACACGCGATCGAGCAGCGGCGTGTTGCCCGCCCCCATCCACCAGCGCGAGAGCCCGGTACGGCAGCGATGGCCCACAACCACGAGGTCGACATGCAGTTCGTTGGCCAGATTCGCAATCTCGTCGATCGGATGCCCGAACGCGAAATGCCCCTGCGCGCGCACGCCGCGCTCGGTCAGCCAGTCCACGCCTTCCTGAAGGATTTCTCGCGCCGTTTCCTCGAAGCGGCCGCAGGCCACATCGGTGAGGAGGCCGGCACTCTGCGCGATCGTCGAACGCATGTCGACGACCGACAGCAAATGCGTTTCCGCCTGCAGATCGAGCGCAAGATCAGCGCCGCAACGCAGCGCCTTGCGGCCTTCGCGCGAGCCGTCGTAACAGAGCAGAATTTTTTTGTAGCTCGCCATGATCGCTTCTCCGTGCCCGCATGATTGCCGGCTGTGCGATGCTCATCATGGTGCGCCGCAATTGCGCGTGCAAGGGCTGGAAAACGCCAGGTCAGCATCGGAAAACGCCAGATGCGCCTTGGGCGAGCCGAATACTTGTCGCGGCATGCATTAACCTCGAACAGCGCAAAGGGCCGAGAGCGGCCGCCCACTCGCTGCGCCGCAATGCACTAGAATAGGCCGCCTTGTTTCGTGCGATTGTTCGTTCAGCTCTTCGTTCGTTTTTTGTTCGACTCGCGCGCCGCCCGTTCGACTCACGTTCAACCGGTCCATGCCCGCACCCGCCATCGAATTCGAGCAGGTCTTCAAACATTACGGAGACAGGACGGTCGTCAACGGCCTGTCGTTCGATGTCCTCCCGGGCGAATGCTTCGGGCTGCTCGGCCCCAACGGCGCGGGGAAAACCACGACGCTGCGCATGCTCCTTGGCATCGTTTCGCCCGATGCCGGGCGCATCAGCCTGTGCGGGGAACCCGTGCCGGCGCGGGCGCGCCATGCTCGTCAGCGCGTCGGCGTCGTCCCGCAGTTCGACAATCTCGATCCCGACTTCACCGTACGCGAGAACCTGCTCGTGTTCGGCCGTTACTTTGGTTTATCCGCGCGTGAAACGAAAGCGCTCGTCGCGCCGCTGCTCGAGTTCGCGCGCCTCGAAAGCAAGGCCGACGCGCGCGTGGGCGAGCTTTCGGGCGGCATGCGCCGTCGTCTCACACTCGCGCGCGCGCTCGTGAACGACCCCGACGTGCTCGTGATGGACGAGCCCACCACGGGCCTCGACCCGCAGGCGCGTCACCTGATCTGGGAGCGCCTGCGCTCGCTGCTCGCGCGCGGCAAGACGATTCTCCTCACCACGCATTTCATGGAGGAGGCCGAACGGCTTTGCAATCGCGTGTGCGTGATCGAAGAAGGCCGCAAGATTGCCGAAGGCGCGCCCAAGGCGCTGATCGAAGCGGAAATCGGCTGCGATGTGATCGAGGTCTACGGACCGGACCCGGTTGCACTGCGCGACGAACTCGCCGCCGACGCAAAGCGTACCGAGATCAGCGGCGAGACGCTGTTCTGCTACGTCGACGACCCCGCGCCCGTGCATGCGAAACTGCGCCATCGATCGGACCTGCGCTACCTGCACCGGCCCGCGAATCTCGAAGACGTGTTCTTGCGGCTCACGGGCCGCGAGATGCAGGATTGACGGCGTCAAAATCCAGGATCGCCAGGGACACCATGGAGACACGCACCAGCCCCCCCGCACCCGCGCGCCCGGCCCATTCGCCGGTGCGCGAGCCCCGCGCCGCCCTGCCTTCGAACGCCACGCACTGGATTGCCGTGTGGCGGCGCAACTATCTGGTCTGGCGCAAGCTCGCCATCGCCTCGATGTTCGGCAATCTCGCCGATCCGATGATCTATCTGTTCGGCCTCGGCTTCGGGCTCGGGCTGATGGTCGGCCGCATCGACGGCGTCTCGTACATCGCCTTTCTCGCGGCGGGCACGGTGTCGTCCTCGGTGATGATGTCGGCGAGCTTCGAGTCGATGTATTCGGGCTTTTCGCGCATGCACGTGCAGCGCACATGGGAGGCGATCATGCACACGCCGCTCACGCTTGGCGACGTCGTGCTCGGCGAGGTCATGTGGGCCGCGAGCAAGTCGATGCTTTCGGGCGCGGCGATCATGGTGGTGGCCGGCATGCTCGGTTATGCGAGCTTTCCTTCCATGCTGCTCGCGCTGCCCGTGATCGCATTGGCCGGCCTCGCCTTCGCGAGCTGCGCGATGATCGTGACGGCGCTCGCGCCGTCCTACGACTTCTTCATGTTCTATCAGACGCTCGTGCTCACCCCGATGCTGCTGCTCTCCGGCGTGTTCTTCCCAATCGCGCAGTTGCCCGCGGCCGCCCAGCACATCACGCTGATGCTGCCGCTCGCTCACGCCGTTGCGCTGATCCGGCCCGCCATGCTCGACCGGCCTGTCGAAGACGCCGGCCTGCATCTGCTGGTGCTCGCGATTTACGTCGTCGTGCCGTTCGCGATCGCTTCGATACTGTTCCGCCGGCGCATGATGCGCTAGGACACCGCGAGGCATTCAGTCCTCGTCATCGCCCCAGGGAATATCGACGTCCGAAATAAACGCGACCGTCGCAAACGGTCCGCCTTCCTGGCGGCCGATCTTGCCGTCGGCGCGATGCCATTCCACGCGGAACATCGTCGACTGGGTCTGGGCGAGCAGGCGGACCGTGCGGATCTCTTCAGGATCGGACTCCTCCACCGGACCATCGAGCGAGACGAGCAGCGACTGCGGCCAGAGACCATCGGCCGGGTCGTAAATGCGATCGCCATCGGGAATCGACGTGTGCGCCTCGACGCCAATGGTGGCCGACGCCTCGACGATCATTTTGCCGAGCGCACGCAGCACTGCCGTGGCGCGGGCCGAATTCGCCTGGCGAATGGCGAGATCGCCGCGCGTGAGCGCCTGCTCGAGTTTCGGATTGGTTTTTTGCTGTGCCATGCTGTTTTTCGGGCTGTGGCCCGCTCCGTGGCGGACGGCGAACCGTCCGCGTATTGACTGGTAGGCAGACGCTGGACGCATCGCACGTTCCTCGTCCCATGTCCCTGGAAGCGTCGCTAGAAACCGAGTGCCACCGCCGCGAGCCCCGCGGCGATGCCGAAGCACACCACCGTGGTGCCCACGATCGCGAGCATGCGCGGCCGGAACGAACCCGCCAGCATCGCGAACGACGGCACGCTCACCGGCGGCAGCGTCATCAGGAGCGCGCCCGCGGGCCCCACGCCCATGCCGAGCGCGAGCATCGCCTGGATGATGGGGACCTCGCCGGCCGTAGGGATCACGAACAGCATGCCGACAAAGGCGAACGTGACGATCCAGCCGAGGCTGCTCGTCACCTCCGGGCCGATGTGCGGGAAAAGCCACGCGCGCGCGGCGCCAAGCAGCAGCACCAGCACGATGTACTCCGGCACGAGGCGCACGGCCATGCGCGCGAAAATGCGCAGCCAGCGCACGAAGACGTTGCCGCCTTCCGCCTGCTGCCGGGCGAGCTGCGCGAGGCGGTCGTCGGCGGCACGCGTTTCCTCGGGCGTGACGAGGCGGTTGCAGAGCCAGCCGAGTCCGAACACCATCAAGAGGCCCAGCGCGAGACGCAGTGCGCTCCAATGCCAGCCGAGCACGAAGCCCATGAAGACGAGCGTCGCCGGGTTGAGCACGGAATTGCCGAGCCAGAACGCAATCGCGCCGCCCGCCGATGCATTGCGCGCGCGCAGGCCCACTACCACGGGCGCGGCGCAGCAGGTGCACATCATGCCGGGCACCGCGAGCAGGCCGCCTGCCGCCACGCTGCCGAAGCCCCGCCGGCCGAGCACGCGCGCGACCCATTGCACGGGCAACAGCGCCTGCACCGCGGAGCCGAGCAGCAGGCCGAGCACCATGGCCTGCCAGATCGCCTTGCCGTAGGCGTAAGCGTAATCGAGCGCGGCGGCAAACGACGGCGCGGGGGCGCTGGCCGCGCCGCCCGTGAGAATCGATTTGCCGATGGAGTGCGTCTCCTCGGCCGTGAACGCGCGGTGATAGTAGGGGAACCACTTCACGTAGAACAAGCCGGCCACCGCCAGCAAAATGAAAATGGGCCAGCCGTAAGACGGCGGCGATTGCGCTGGACGTGCGCTCGTCATTGTGAAGTCTCTCCCGGATTGAGCGTACGGACGGCCGGCGGGGCGTCATCGCACGAAGCGCAGTGCGTGCGCATCGCGTGATGGTGCCCCGATCGGCGCATGCTGGATCGTAGTGTATGCCCTGCGAATCGCCAACGATTTTGGTGTATCAGCGTTCGCTATCGCATCGGCCTGGCGCTGCGCGCGTCGTTCAAGCGCCGCGCGTGTCGCGGCCTGTTCGGGAGCTTCCCGTCAAGGGGCGGGATTCGGCTGCTGCTCATGCAGCGCATCGATATGCGAGAGCAGCTCGGGCGTGAGTTTGACGTCCACGCTCGCGATGTTTTCCTTCAGCTGTTCGAGCGACGTGGCACCGATCAGGTTGCTGGTGAGGAACGGCCGGCTGTTGACGAAAGCCAGCGCGAACTGCGCGGGCGTATAGCCGTGCGCTCTCGCGAGCTCGACGTAGCGCGTGGTCGCGGCCACCGATTCCGGCTTGCTGTAACGCTTGAATCGCTCGAAGCGCGTGATGCGCGCGCCTTCCGGACGCGCACCGCCCTCGTACTTGCCCGAGAGCCAGCCGAACGCGAGGGGCGAGTACGCGAGCAAACCCACGCCTTCGCGATGCGTGAATTCGGAGAGGCCGCTCTCGAACGTGCGGTTGAGCAGGCTGTACGGATTCTGGATGCTGACGATGCGCGGCAGCCCGAGCGTTTCGGCAGCGCGCAGGAATTGCGCGACGCCCCACGGCGTCTCGTTCGACACGCCGATGTGGCGGACTTTGCCCGCCTTCACAAAATCGGCGAGCACGCTCAGCGTCTCCTCGATCGGCACCGTGTAGGTATCGTCGATATACGGATAGGCGTTTCGGCCGAACGTCATCGTGCTGCGGTCGGGCCAGTGCAACTGATACAGGTCGACATAGTCGGTCTGCAGGCGCTCGAGGCTGCCGTCGAGCGCTTCGGTCAGGTTCTTGCGGTCGAACTGGTTCCCGGGTCCGCGAATATGCTGGGGATTGTGCGGCTGGCGTGCGGGGCCCGCTATCTTGGTGGCAAGCACGATGCGTTCGCGCGCCGAGCGATGTCTGGCGAGCCAGCTTCCGATGAATCGCTCGGTCTGCCCCTGGGTCTCCGGGCGCGGCGGCACAGGGTACATTTCCGCCGCGTCGATCAGCGTGACACCCTGGTCGAGCGCATAGTCGATCTGCTCGTGCGCCTCGCGCTCGGTGTTCTGCTCGCCCCAGGTCATCGTGCCGAGGCCGATCAGACTTACCTTGACGCCGGTATTGCCGAGTGTGCGGTATTCCATGGAAACCTTGTCCATCAGTGCGGTTGGGGAAACGGTGAAACTACCACGGCACCGGAATTTTTTTAAGGAGACGCCGAATGAACCGCAGCGCGCCGTGGCGCGAGGAGACGTGCCAGAATCGGCACATGCGCCCACGAGGAGGATTCGGCATGGAACACCGACGCAGCTACGAGTACATGGGTTTCGACATGACAGCCGGCGTGGACGGCGACCATGAAGCCGGCTTCTTCGTCTCGACGCAAATCATCCAGAGCCTCACGAGCAGTGAAACCGGCAACGTGCCCGTCGACGGCGTCGCTGCGGGCCGATTCCCCACTCAGGACAACGCGTTCGATGCCGCCTTCGACCGCATTCGCGAAGCTATCGACAAGCGCGTGCGCGACGCGTCCTGAGTCGTACGAGTGCCACGGGACGCACCTGACGACACCGCAGGCGCACCTCAAATGCGAAAAGCCGGATGTCGAAACGACATCCGGCTTTCTTGCCGCCCGGCTCGCGAGCGGCTCGGCAACTTCAGCTCGACTTACTGGCCAAAATAGACCGATTGCGACGCCGGGGCCTTGACGTGGCCGCCCGACTGCGAAGCCGAGCCGGCCACACCGCCGTAGGCCGTTTCGGCGCCTTGTGCCTGGACGCGCTCAGCGGCGACGGTCTGCACGCTCTGGCCGCGCTGCGAAGCAGGCGCGCCGACGTCAGGGCGATAGAACGGTGCCGGGCCGTAGCCGCTGGCGAAGGCGGGAGCGGCGACAGAAGCGGTAGCTGCGACCAGCAGCGCTGCGATCAGTTTGGTCTTCATGGTGGACTCCATATTCAGGTTCAGTTGCGGATCGGGATGGCGCCTCGCCTGGGAGGTCTGTGCCCATGAGCTGCGTCAACGGAACCCAGTGTATACACCTACTATCGGAAAATAATCGCGATAATCCGAATTTACTATTCTGGCTTCGGAAACAATCGCGGGAGGCAATACCGGCGGGGGTGAGCGACGAACAGACCCTAAAAGTCGGCTCTAAAAATTGGTGCGACGCATCAGATTTCCAGGCAGATGACATACCACTGGCAGGGTCTTTCTGCGGCGGAAACCCACTGGAAACGCTTCCCAACGCGCAACAAGCGAACTTGGCACAACCCGCAAGGGGCAGAAGCAGTAACGCCAACATGCGCTAAAATGCAAGGTTGATCCACGCCAGCCGTCTCCCGTCCCCATGTCCGCCAACCGTCAAGCCAGCCCCCGTCGCGTCTGTGTCGCGCCGATGATGGACTGGACCGATCGCCACTGCCGATCGCTGCATCGTTTCATTTCCCGGCATACGTGGCTGTATACGGAGATGGTGACGACGGGCGCCCTCCTTCACGGCGACGTGCCGCGCCACCTCGCCTTCACGCCGGCGGAGGCGCCGGTTGCGCTTCAGCTGGGCGGCAGCGAGCCCGATGATCTCGCGCGTGCCGCGAAGCTCGGGGAACAGTGGGGCTACGACGAAATCAATCTGAACTGCGGCTGCCCTTCCGAGCGCGTGCAGCGCGGCGCCTTCGGCGCGTGCCTGATGAACGAGCCGCAACTCGTGGCGGACTGCGTCAAGGCCATGCGCGACGTCGTGTCGGTGCCGGTCACGGTCAAGCACCGAATTGGCGTCGATGCGGTCGAGAACTACGCGTTCGTGCGCGACTTCGTCGGCACGATTGCCGAGGCGGGCTGCGAAGTCTTCATCGTCCATGCGCGCAACGCGATCCTGAAGGGCTTGAGCCCGAAGGAGAACCGCGAAATTCCGCCGCTCAAGTACGACTACGCGTATCAGCTCAAGCGCGACTTCCCGCAACTCGAAATCGTGATCAACGGCGGCATCAAGACGCTCGACGAAGTCGAACAGCATTTGCAGCACGTGGATGGCGTGATGCTCGGCCGCGAGGCCTATCACAACCCCTATGTGCTCGCCGACGTCGATGGGCGCTTCTACGGCGCGACCGATGCAGCGCTCACGCGCGAAGAGGTGGAAGCCAGGCTCATTGATTACTGTGCGGGCGAAATCGCACGCGGCACCTACCTGGGCGCAATCGTGCGCCATGCGTTGGGCCTCTATCGCGGCGAAGCCGGAGCGCGCGGATGGCGCCGCGTTCTCTCGGACAGCCGCAAGCTCGCAAAGGGCGACCTCGCCATCTTTGACGAGGCCCGCGAACATCTGCGCCTTCCCGATGAAATTCTTGAATAAAGGGCTAGGCAAGCCAGCTTTGGTATGTATATAATCTTGCTTCTTGATTGACGCCGCTTTCGAAGCAGCGCCGATTGGGGAAACAGCGGTGGCTGTAGCTCAGTTGGTAGAGTCCAGGATTGTGATTCCTGTTGTCGTGGGTTCGAGTCCCATCAGCCACCCCAAAGAATTCAGCAAGATCAAGCGCTTAGCCGCTGCCGATGATTGCACATAGCAAAATTCGGAACGAAATTTGAGATTTCGGAATTGAGCCCGCACACAGTTGCGGGCTTTTTTACGCCGGTTCGAAGTGCGCAAAAGCACATTTGCCTGTGCATACGTACAGTGGTCGAGAATTCATTGGGCGCGGTCGAATAACAAATCATTGGAAGTAGCGAATCCACCGTAGCGGAGCGAAGCTTTGGGCAAGAAAATTCAAAAGCAGCTGTTCTATAAACACGCGCAGTTTTTGACACCAGAGCAGCAGACGCTGCAGGTAATGTTCACTAAAGCGATTTCGGCTGTTCCTATCGCGCAACGCGGTGAGTCAAGTTCGTCCGTCACCCCTACCGGCACCGGGGGCGCGTGGGTGCGCCTAGTGAACTCGCCGCGCCACTACGCTGATTTCTCATTTGGCGTGCTCGTGCTGTACTCGCCGGGCATTCACCATATGGTCATCAACCTCGCTGCTGCCGAAGGCAAGGATGAGCTCGATGTCTCAAAATTTCCTCCGCCGACAGGCAAGCAATTTATGGAGACGCCGCTCTATTTCGCGATCAAAGATAACCACATCGTCTTGATCCAATCCAAGGCACTCCGCGCACCAGATTTGGAGCGCCATCTCAACTGGCTTTTCGAGATCGCCGGTGTCATGGAACCGGAGCAGCACATAGTCCTCTCGGACGCTATTCCGCAGTCGACCCGCAAGCGGCTTGAGAAAGAGCCTGTTCGAAAGATCCAGATAGGCGTGCCACTGGTAGAACAGTCAACGGCTCAAGCTGCTACCGTACTGAGTGCAGATGCGCCGACTTCGCTTGCGATCAAAGATAAGGTCGCTTCTGTGAGCAAGGTGGCACTTGGCAAAGGCATCGACGTGCTGAAGGGTTTCTTGGCACCAAAGGCTCTCGAAGCGCTAAAATTTGATGATCTAGCGCAGGCGCATGACATTGAGGTAAACGTTGAAATCCGGGTCGTCGGTCGCCGCAAGAAGGCGAGCAAGGACGAGCAGATTCGAGAGCAAGGCGAGTCGGAAAATCGCCTGATGGGAGCCCTGATGCGGGAGTTGAGAAACGTCGAAGACGTAGATTTCCTGCATATTGAGACCGAGGGCGGCGGCCATCTGCATGGCGGCGAGCTCCGAGTGCAGGTCGAAAAAGGCATCGACAGCTCAGAAGGCGTTCTTGACACAAGCCACGCGTTTGAAGTGATGCGAAAGTGGCTGGTGGACCTGATAGGCCAACATACCATCGAATTGGACTGACTAAAATGAAGCTCCTAGGCGCGGTGGTTGGATTAGCGGTGGTCTGGGCGCTGTTTCGTTTTTTTCCGGACAAGCTCGCCGCAGTGCCATTAACCGCCAGCGCGGGGGCTGTGCTCGCTGGGATCGCAACGACGCTGACCGCCCCATGGGCGGTCGCACTCGCGCGACTTAGCGTGTTTGAAAAGCTGGACGATCTAACATCCAAGCAGCAGGACATCGCGATCGGGCGGGCCCGATCAATGCGTCGCTTTATCATCCAAAGCATTTTCGTCAATGCACTCACCGCGATAGCGTGTGCGCTTGGCCTGTTTTTCTCCGCTAGCTCAGCTCCCGTGCTCTATCTTGTCGCAGCCAGCTTTTGCGTTTGGCTGGTTGGTTTTTTTCAGGCCTATCGGTGCTGGGTCGCGGCAGACGAAAGCCGTCTGTCGCTCCTCGCGGCGCAAGCAAACGAACGAAAACGAAAGAAATATCTCGATGCATTGGTCGAAGCAGACCGGAAAAGTCCTGTGAACCGACAAGACCCTCATCTGAATGGCTACAGTCGGTGACTTCCGCCACCGAATATATAAGGCTCCCGGCTAGGGAGCCTTTTTGTTTTGGGTGATTCGCGCAGCGGCCGGAAGCCCTTGACGCATCGGGAATGCGGCGAATCCAGACCACATTCTCCGCATAGACTGCGGCGATTTCGAATCCGGAAACGCGCTAGACTACTGTATGTTTATACAGTGGTATAGCTAGCATGCCGCATCGCCCTCCACTCACTGCAGAGCGCCTCGCCCAGATATGGGACGCGCACCCCGAGCCTGTGGTGCTCGAGCTTCTGTGGGAGATCCACCGGCTGCGCGCGACGATCGCCCGAGCAGACCAAGTGCGCAAGTTCATGGGGCCGCACGGCCTGCACAGCGTGCCCGGGCCGGTGTGGGAATGCTTTAACCGCGAGCTCGACGCCGAACCGTGCCTGACGGATCCACTGACCGCACGACAGCGGGCGCTCGTCGACAGGCTCATTGATCGCTCGCCTCGCGGCCTGGATCTGTACGACCGGGAGGACGATGAAAAATGATCGGCGCGTCAGCTCAGGCTTGATGCTTGCGGCACTGTGCGCAAGAGAACTAAACGCGCGGCGTATTGCGCCGCAGAGTTTTCAGACGGCGTGGACTGAAAGCACATTGTCTGATACCTTACGTATCGGTTGCGTCGACACTCCGCAACCTCCAGCAACCTCCCAGCTGGAAGACAATGCTTTAGGCCGCCGCACTCCAGGGCGGCCTCTTTTCATAGTCACCATCAGCCGCTGGAGCCGGCGCGCGCGATGAGACCCTGCCCCTGCTCGCTTGAGCGCTTGGACGAAACGCAGCGCGACCGGAGCGCAGTCAAGGCTGACTGGCGCGCGAGCAGCACGGGCTCGCTGAACACATGGAACCATGGCGGTTTGCCGCACAGTCGAGACGATTGAGATTCGACGGCATGGTCAATGCGCGCCGTCCCGGGTGGCTTGGAAGACTGGTTCTCAGCTGCGGGGGACTCCCGCGCTGGCCGAAGCGCGTTTTACGGCTGCTGCTTTCCCCCGGAAGCAGCAGCTCTTTTTCATCTTGCCAGTGATGCGCTGACTGCTTGGCGGTTCTTTCATCACCGCGCTGCCGATTGTGTGGCACAGCCAGGCGTCTTCGGCCTGACCGCGCACACATACGCCTGCAGCGCCTTCACTTTGTCGATTTCGTGCTGGTCGTCTCCAGCGACCCGGAAAACGCGTTCTGCAACCGCTGGGTCGAGGTCTGCGACGGCGGCGCCACCATCGCCCACGCCGGCGGCGCCGGGAGATCTGGTGACGGCGTTGCCACCGACTGCAGCGCAGTTTCGCACTGCGACGCGCACGCGCTCAGTGCCAGCAGCGAGAGCACTGCGATAGTTGCGGTTATCAGCTTCATGAGCATCCTTCTCCTGTGTGATTGCGGCATCCGCCGCGGCTAGCGCGTCCTGCGCCACGTTGTGCGCGTCGATCGCGCGTTGCTCGCCCTCCAGCGCCGCGCGCGACACGTTCAGCATGTCGTTCGCGTGCTGCTCGTTGTCCTTCGCTCGAGCGGCCTGCTCGGCAGCGAGTTGCCGGGCACCGATCAAGTGCGCCACCTCGGCGCCGGCCGCCGCGCCCAGCAGCGCAGCGATCAGGTACGGAATCAAAGCCTTCAGCATCACAGCCCCCTTTCGCAGAGCGCGCGCTCGTCGGCGCGCCGTTTCACCAGACCGGGCAGCACCCTGCCGCCCGACGTCACCCACTGCGGATGCCCCGCGTCCGATTCGTTGATCGCCCGGCATGCGCCGCGCCAGTCGCCCGCATTGAAGCGGCGCGCCGTCGAGCTGCCGCAGTACGCGTTGGCGCCGATGTTGTAGGCGAAGCTCACTGCAGCCGCGAGCTGGTACGCGTGGCCCGCGAGAGTCGGAGTGCACTTAAGCACTGGCTCGGCGTGCGCGATGAGCTGCGTTTCGAGCGACTCGCGGCACTCGGCCTCGCTGTATCGCTTTCCGACCACGACGTCATGCGTATCGCCCATGCACTTCGTCGGGATGCCTACCGGGTCGCGATAGCCCTGATAGACGACACCCTCGAAGCGCGGCACGACAGACAGCAAAAGGGCCGCAGACGCGGCCCCAACGACTCCAACCAGTGTTTTCCTCGATGCACTAGCCACCGTGTTCCTCCAGCTCGTGCAGGCGCGCGTCCGACTCGCGCTGATCGCGCTGATCCTTGCGCCACATGAAGTAGGCGTTGAGCCCGAACGTCAGAATCGCAGTGGCGATACCGACGATCACGCCAACGTCCGTCAGCGTGAGTGCGGAGCCCAGCGATACAGCGCTCCCCGCATAACTCGTTGCCTCGCTTGCACTGACTCGCATCCATTCCCCCGGAAATGAAAAAGGCCGCTCGCGCGGCCATAAAAAAAGCCAGCTGAATAGCTGGCGTGGCTACTCCTACTCGACGGCTTCAGGTGCCGTTCAGATACCCTTTGTACCGGTCCGCTAGATCGTCAGCGATCTTTTGAATGTGGAGGTTTTGGACGTAAGCGTCCGGCGTTCGGCAGTCCGTGCCCATGTGCCCGGCTGTAACCTGGTCCGAATACGCAAGAAGCCCCACCGGCGTCAACGATGATTGCGCCGCCTTGTTAATCGCAGTCACGAGGCCATCGGACGCGGTATTTTGGTTCGCCACGTCGCATGTCACGATCGGCATGATCGCGAACACACGTTTTCCCGACACCATTGCACGTTGGTTGAAGACATACAAATCCTGCGCAAACTGCGCTTCTGCCGCGAGCTGGGCAGGATCGTCAGCCTTTGTGAACATGTCGTCTAGCTGAAAATTCACGACAATCCACTCGCTGGGCTCAGTCTTGAACTGATCATTCGTCGGCGGAAGTCCATTGTTCTCGCCCATCACGATCTGGTGTAGCGTCGTGCCGTCCATGACGCCAGGAGTGACCTGCGCGGGCACGCCGCGCGACGTAAGCGCATCCTGAAGCGTCTGCACAGTAGCCTGCGCATCCGATGCGGGACTCGAAACCACATCGGCCACTGCGGACGAAATAAAGCTGAATTGGGTTCGCGCCACTTTCGCAGTTGTGCCGGTCGCGAGCGGGTTGCCGTACATGGAAACTGTGAGCTGCTTCTTCGTGGTGGCGCCGGTATCGTTGCTGCTGCTACCGCTGCCGCCACCGCCGCACGCGGCAAGTGCGACGCACCCCAAGAGCAGAGCGCTCAATCTCTTCTTCATTTTTTTTCCCCGGATTGGTAGTTCTCGTTTCGCTGCGGCATTAAGTTTACAGATATATTTCCACGCTGAAAGGTTCGTGCGAAAAATACCCGCCGCGCATCATTCGACGATCGTTGCGCCCGCAAAGGCGTACCGATTCGGGAAACCCGGAACCACACTGCCATCGGTCGGCTCCGCTTCCGCGAGCTGCGCCTCAACATACGCGAGCGTGTTCTCCCCGGGCGCCGGAATGCCATGAAGCTGAATCTGTTGCGTATACATCGCGAACCTGCCGGCGTCCTTCGCATCCTTCGAAAGAAACGATGCGACAGTCGCGCCAACGAGATTCGATACATAGTCGAGCGACACCTGCTGCACGACGTGATACGACGCAACGGCGCCGGTGGACGGGGTAACGTAGTCTTGCTGAAGTGGCATGCTCCCTCCTAGATAATGCCGGTCATGTCGAGCACCATGAATCGGTATGCAGTCGCCTCGCGAAACCCAACGAATTGATTGCCACGCGTGCCGTTGAATGTGTGGAATTCCCACGTGACGGTGCCGCCCGAGACGGCAATTCCGCTCATCGTCGTTTCACCTTGGCCGCCGTTGTTGTCGCCCGAGTTGAACATGTAATGCGCCGGCCAGCATCCCGCGATTGCGACATTGGCGCCGTACGTCTGACTCTGCGTGTTCGTGCCAGGCATCGTCGTGCCGCTCGCGTCCCAGCCCGACCCACTTAGATACTGGCCCGACTTCACATCGATCACGCGCGCAAACGGCTTCGCAGCGTCGGCGATCAGGACACCCGACGCGCTGAACACCTGCAAGCCGAAGTTCGAAGCCGTGACGGGCACATTGTCAAAGACATAGAGCCTCACGACCGTCTGAGCCGCCCCGATGAATTCCGCCGTGTACGTGTTCCCCGACTGGGAAAACCTCCACGGCGTCACCATTACCCCTCCATCAGCCGTGAAGGCAAACAGCGGGTTGTTCGCTGTGAATGTGAACGTGGTGTGCCAATACGTTGCGTTGAACTGCGTGCCGACATTGTTGTAGACCGTGGGCAACGACTGAGACTGCAACGTCTGAGCGAGCGACGAAATCAGCTGGAAATTTGGATTCAGCCCATCGATCTGCACGAGCCCGGTATCGGTGAAAGCCTGAAACCCTGCCGTCATCAATACACCCCCACAATCAAGGTTCCCTTGACCGGCTTCCCGTACGTGAGCCCAGATAGCGAGCTGTACGCCCAATACACTCCGTTCGCGTCGATCGTGATGATTGGCGAGGCCGTCTCGTTAGAAATGTGGAAGTAGAGTTGGTCAGGCTGAAACGACCAGAACGGCGTGCCGTCCGAAAGATCAACGGGATAGGAGCCGTTTGAACCCTCGATGCGCTTAATCCCCTTGATGCGACCAAGCCTGCTGGTCGCATCAAGCACAAGCTGACCGTTCGCATTCCATATCTGAAGTCCCGCCGTCATTACCAGAGCCCCAGCCGCACGCGCAGCGTGCCGTTGTTGTCGTAGACCAGCAGCGTCGAATCGTTCAGCGTCATATACCCGCTGCCGCCGTTCGCGCCGTTGAGCGTCAGCGTGCCGTTCTTATCGAGCTTCCAGCGCGGCTGCCCGTTCGCACCGACTGCCGTCGACTGGATCACGTCGCCGATCATGGCGTTCTGGATCCAGCCCGTGCCAATGAAAGCCTGGCTGATGAACACCTGACCGCCCTGCACGATGAACGGCGACGACACAGCCGACCCGGTGTTGTCGAGGATCGCGAAACGCTGCGCCGCGACAAGCACCTGCGACTCGACCACGCCGCTGCTGTTGTCGATCCCGATGCCGATCCCAGCGACGTACGTGCGGCCGCCCGTCGTGATCTGTGTCTTGATGGTGTAGGAGGCCGACAACTGGCCATTCAGGTTCGCATACGACTGCGCCACGGTTTGCACTGCCGCCGTGTTCGAGTCCGCCTGCGCCTGCACCGTCGTGACCTGCGTTGCCAGCGCGCTATCACCATCGACTCGGGCCTGAGTCTCCGTTTGCACCGCCGCAAGCAGTGTCGCCTTTGTCGAACTCATCTGCGCCGTGGTCGTCTCGATGTTCTTCGCAAGCGCCATGTCGGCTTCAGCGCGCGCCGACTGCTCCGACCAAACGCCCGCATACACCTGCGTCGAACCAGCATAGCCGCCATCGTCGCCCGCCATGTTCGGCACGAGCACCTGGGCGCTCACCTGGTCGAGCCGGTTGGAGAGCGCGGTGTCGCCTGCAACGCGCGCCTGCTGCTCGGTTGTGATCGCTGCAGCGTTCGCCTCGACGTTCTGCTGCAGTCCCGGAATCGCGTTGATCGGATCGAGCACATCACTTGCGAGCTGCGTCTTCGTGATCACGCCGGTGAGGTACGACAGGATCTCATCGGCATCACTGCTGCTCTGCCCGTTGACGCCCGCACCGTCCGGATACCACGGCCCGATGTTGCCCGACGTGTCGACGAGGCGAGCCCAGAAGTAGAACGACTGCCCCGCGGCGAGGCCCATCAGGTTCGCGCGCGCCTGCGGATACGCGTAATCGGACAGCTTCACGGCATCGTCGCGAACCGGCGTCTTGCTGTACCAGATCTCGGTGCGCTGCGTATCGTTGGCCGAGCCGTCGGCCGGGAACGTCCAATCAAGCTCGATCGCGAAAACCTGCGTCGTGGTCGTCAGCGACGTCACCGCCGGCGGCGGGCTCGTCTTGCCGGTGAGCGCCGTTTGCACGCTGTATGCCGGTATTGACGTCACGCCAAGCGCGTTCTGCGCTCGCACGCGGGCGATATAGCTGCCCTCGTAGATGCCCGCAACCTCGACCTGCAGGCCGCCCGTCTGGTTAGCCGAGACCCACTCGCCGTTGTCCTTCTGCCACTCAGGTATGTAGTTCACCGCCTTGTCGGCGGCATCCCACGCGATCACCATGTTCGTCTTGGCGATGCCCTGATCAGTAAACGAATACGTCGAGACGCGCACGTTCGTCGGCGGCGTTTGCACTGACGGCGGAATGATCGTCGTCGGTCGCTGCTGGATTTGCGCTCCGTTGTCGATCGCTGCGTACTTGCCAGGCTCGTGCTGGGCTGCTGTGATCGTGTAGGTGATCTGCCCGTTGTCCGAGCTCTCTTCGACGCCCGTTACCCGGAAAAGCTGCGACACTAGGTCGGCGCTCTCCAGCATCCACACGGCACCGGCCACAGCATCCTTGTCGAATGCCGTCGTCATTGTGAACGTGTCGCCGTCCACCGACTGCACGCTACGCGCCTGCGCGATGCCGTCTGGCATGATCACGGTGAGGATGTCACCGGCCGCCGCCGTCGGCGCCTTGTCGAGCACTACCGTGCGCCCGCTCATCGAGCGGATGCGACCGCCGATGCGTCGGCCCGCCTTGTTCGAATCGGCGACGGCGATCACCTCGCCAGGCGTGCAGAGCGTGCCATCTAGACCAACCTGAAACGACACAGTGTTCGTCTCGTAGCGGCTCGTTAGCAGCGTCCACAAGCCAAGCCGGTGCGCCTGCGCCTGCGACGTGGTGCCGAAAGCCGTGATCTGCGCCTTGACGACGCCGTAGCGCGCGAGGCCGTCATCGTCAGCCACATATTCGACGGCCTGCTGATACTTGTTTGCCGGGTCATTCCAGCTTACCTGCGCGACGGTGTAACGAGACTTGCGCTCCGAGCCGGTGTACGAGAATTGGCCGCCAACGACGTTCGCCTGCGTGTACACATGGACCGGATCTGACGGCATGTCAGCCGTCGCGACGACATTGCCCGCGCCCCAATACGCCTGCCCGCGAAAGATGCTGGCAATGTCCTGCAGCACCTTGAAGGCGTCTGCTTGCGACTGGATCACGCAATTGCACGTGAAGCGGGGCTCCTGGCCGCCCTTGCCATCCGACACCATGGCGTCGCAGTACTGCGCGATCTCGTACAGCGACCACTTGTCGAGCGACGACGCGTCGACGAACTTGCCCGCGCCGTATCGATCGTTTTGCACGAGGTCGTAGAAGATCCACGGCGGGCAATTGGTCCACGCCTGCTTGAACGTTCCATCCCACGCGCCCGAATACGTGCGCGTTTCCGGGTCGTAGTTCGACGGCACGCTGATGATGCGGCCTTTCACGTCAAACGAACGCGTCGGCACCGAGCTGAATGACCGCGCATCGAACTGCATGCCGACGAGCGCGCTCATCGGATAGCGCAACTTGCGATCGATGATTTCGGTGATCGCCTCGATGTTGACCGTGTCCTGAATATAGGTGTTGTGCGCGTTCGCGGTGATGCGCCGCACGCGCACCAGCCACCCGGTCGTCGCGGCAGGAAGCTCAATGCGCGCGCTACGCTCGTACAGCGACGTCGTCTTGCCGTCGAAGGCGCCGGTCAGTACCTGCGCATACGAGCCGCCATCGACAGCGATGTCGATCGCATATGCAATGCGATAGCCGGTCACGTCACCGGTCGAGGTGTTCGTCTGCTCGAGCGCGGGCACGCCGAAGCGAATGCGCACCGCAGTCAGTTGCGTATTCTCCACCTGACGCACCCACGGCGTGTCGCTCGTGAGCGCGACGCCGATGGCCGTCTCGTTCTCGACCGACGGAAAGCCGCTCAGAAATTCCTGATCCTGCGTGCCAACGCGCGTGTCAACCGAATAGTTCGAGAAGTTGGTCGAGCCGTCGCCGTTCTGGATCGGCGTGCCGTCGAGAAAGACGGATTGCAGGCCGTTGACCAGGCCGACAATCGGCCCTTCCGAGATGAGGTCGAGCACCTTCGCGTAGGCGATCGAATGCAGGCTATCCGGCGATTCCGACGGCGAGCCGCCGCTACTGCTGCCCTTTGCACCTGAAATTCGCATCAGCTTTGATCCTCGGCATAAATGCCAGAACTGATCACCTTCGAACCCACCACCATGCGCCCGTACACAATGGGCACTGGCTCGCCCTGTGCAGAGCTGTTCACCGGACCATTGAAGTAATACGAGGTGCCGTTGTTCGTGACACCTGCGAGCCCGCCCGTCTGCGGGCTGAGCATCTGCACGACGCCGCCGAGCGCCATCGAGACGCCGAGCCCGATCAGTTGCGCGCCCCACGCCTGGCCGTACGCCGATGCAACCGCGCCCACCACAACGAGAGCGGCGCCGAAAATGGTCTGGAACAGGCCGCCGCGCTTGCTGCCGAGCAGCACCGGCGCCACGCGGATCTCATCGGCGCCGACTGGATACTCAAGCTCATCTCGCGTCAGGTTCTGTTTGCCGACGAATACGGCGAACGTCAGGCCCCGCTCACGCGACCGCGCCATGAATTGACGAAAGCCGGGCAGCACCACGCCAAGCGCGCGCATCGCCTCCGATGAGGAGTTGACAGCGAGGCGGTGCACGCGCCCGAAGCGCGCGCCGAGCACTCCGTACAGCCTGATCGTGCGCAGTTGCTCGCTCATACACTCCCCTTGTATCGCAGCACCGTGCGAAGGCATTGCGCCCACATGCCGCCCCATACGGCGCGACCGGAAAGGCGTCCATGCATGTGGTGTAGAAACTGCCCGTCGCCGAGATAGACGCCCGCGTGATTCGGCACGCCGTTGCGACTGCGGATCTGCATCAGCAGCACGTCGCCGGGCTGCAGCTCGCCGGCGGGCCCGACGTCTTCGAAGCCCGCGGCGCGATAGTTGTCGAGGTAGAGCGACGAGTGACCATCGTCCCACCAATCGTCGCGGCGCTCGAAGTCCGGCAGCTCGACGCCGCGCTCAAGCCGATACCAGTCGCGCACAATCGCGAAGCAGTCGTGCACGCCGTGCGCGAACTGGCGCCCGATGAGCGGCGCGACATATCCGCTCGGCCCGAACTCGCACCAATCATCGACGGCGAGCGATCCGTCGGCCTGCACGCCCAGCGAGACGATCACCCAGCGCGCAATGCCGCTCTGCTCACACATTGCCCTGTCGGCAGCGCTGGGTCGCGCTGGCGCGCCCGGATGCGAGTGCACAAGCGCGACGATCTCGCCTGCGTCCTCAGTGCGCGCATAGTCCTCGCCTGACAGCACGAATTGCTCGCTCGGCGTGGCCGCCCAGTTCGCGCACGGCATGTACGTTTCCGTGCCCAGGACGAGCGCCACAAGCCCGACGCACTCGCGCGGGTATTCCGCGATCGCATGCGCGGCGATCGCGGCCTTCGTCGTTTCGTTCATTCAGGAAAGCGTGTCGCTCAAGAAGCCACCGAAAGGCAGCGGATTGTTCGCGCCGAATCGGCACTGGCAGCCGCTCGTTCGCATGCTGCAGCGGTCGAGCGCCGGGTCGGTCACTGCTCGGTCACTCGCATCGAAATACGCGGTGCCCGTATAGCCGCAGTTCGCGTCGCGATACTTCCACTGACAGATGCTCACGATCTGGCGCGCGGGAAGCTGCTGCCCGCCAAAGTCAAGCGGAGAAGCGACAGTGAATTCGACTTGCAGACCGGGCTGCTCGTTGGTCTTTTGCTCCACGCGCCAGATTTCCGCCGGCATCTCGGCAGTCGGATCCGCCGTCAGGTTGCCGTCGGGGAAGTTGACCGCGTCGAGATACTTCCCGAGCGTACGGCGGCGGCGCACCGTCGCGCCTACCAGATCTGCCAGATAGACGCACAGCGCCGAGATCGTGCCGTTGATGTCGCCCACCGTGAGCGTCGGCGTCGGCTGCTGCGAATCGTTCGTGCGCTTGAAGCCAGAGGCCTGAATCGGCCACGGCTTGTACTCGTTGCCCTGCCACCATATCGACGTCGATTGCAGGTGTCCATGGAATCGCAGCATGTCACCGCCGATCCCCGTGCAGTCCACCTCGAACATCTCGATCAGACGGCCGGGCTCAAGCTGCTGAACGTCCGCTGTGATGGTCATAGTTGCACAATAGCAATTTGATTGGTTGGACCGTCAGCGACGGATGTGGTAGACGTAGAACAGCTAACGCGGAAATCAATTGTTGTCCCAGCCGCCACGTAGACCACTGCACAGACGGAGAGGCTGTACTGGCCTGTGGCAATTGTCTTAATGTCGGACTGGAATTCCCCACCGTTTAGAAACACGCGGAGCGCTGCGACTCCGGAGCCTCCAGATGTATTCCAGAATGCCCTACCGGTCACCAAATACATACCGGCTACAGGTGCGGTAAATACCCCGTTGGACGAATTCCAGCCGCCCCCAACATTTCGCGTTGGGGCGTCGTACGCCTGGAGCAGAGCCGTTGTCGTAGGTACTGTGTAGGATCCGGAGTGAGTAGCCACCGCGATAATGCGCTGTGCACCAAGAGCACCAAGACTTGATTGCGCAACAGCGGCAGTAGCGAAGTTGAGCGCGGCGGACAGCGTCGTCTGCCCTGTAACGCCGAGTGTGCCGGCCACCGTAGCATTGTTTGCAACGGAGAGCGTCCCGATAGTCACAAGCCCCGTAGCGTTAGAGACGTAGATAGGGTTATCTACAGGTGCCCCGTTAACATAGCGTTGTAGTCCCCAATCACGCGACGCCATCAGCCACGTAGCCCAAGCAGCGCTACCGTTGGATTGATAACCGTAGCCTCCCTGACTATTACCGGATGTGTCATTGATCCATGAGGTAGCACCCGCGTACGACACCTTTGTAGCGCCCCCGGCAGTCAACGTGCCCGCAGCAGTGATCGCCCCCGTAACGTTCAGCGTGCCCGAAGCAGTGACAGCACCTGTAACGTTCACCGTACCGGAGGCAGTGAACGCGCCCGCCACGGTCAGCTTTCCCTGCACAACCTCATCGAGAGCTTTCTTGCGGCCAATCGTGCGCCACACCGAAACGCCGTCGGTTTCCCACGTCAACATCTCTCCGGGCTTCACCACCACGATCACCGGTGACGCATCGCCACTTCCCGTTGCGATAGCCATCGTGATGTCATAGGCTGTCGCGAGGTTGTGGACCGCAACAAGCTGATCCGCGCCTGTCGTGGCCGCCGCCGGGAAATGCACCGTCGCGGCTGCAGTAGGCGTGAAGTTGATGCGCTTGCCCATGTCGGCGACCGTCAGGTCGCGCACTGCATTCGGCGACGAGCTCGTGAGCGTGGCCTGCGTGCTGAGCACATCGACATTCGCGTTTGCCTTCACATTGGCAGTGCGAACGGTATCACCATCGGTGCCCGTCGGCGCAGTGCCAAGATTTACTTTCTGGAGTGCCGTCATGGTGCGTTACGGTGCAAAGGTTTGGTTGAATGTCGCTGTGATCGTGTACGCCGGGCCGTCTTTCGTCGGCTCCGTGTAGGTCTCGCATGTGAAGAGCAACGCCTGTGTTCGCAGCGGAGGCGTCCACAGGAAAGCCGTCGCGCCCGCGTGAGCGTCGAGGAACGCGACGATTGCCGAAATCGTCGCCTCGTCGTCGACGAACTGAAGCTGAAACGACGACACGCGGCTGTTAATGCCGTCCGCCGTGCGCTGCGTGTATCCGTCGCCGAATTGCGCCTTGCGCACGCGCTGCGTTGCCGTCCCCGTCGACTGAGCAGTCGTCGGGTTCCAGTTGAAGGTGTCAGCCATTCATGGACTCAATAAAAAACGCCCCGAATACATCTAGGGGCGTAGTGGCCATCTCGGTACGCCTTTCAGGCTAGACGCTCCGGTTCCTGATCTGCCAGGCGTACCCGCCCTGGCCCTTCATCCGCTTGTCCATCCGCTGATCCATCCAGCCCCCAAGCACCTGCTGGAGAGACGCAAGGTCCTGTTGCGACCACCCCCCGCCACCGGAATCGCCGAGCGTGATGTTGAACTGGTTCGAGGTGCCGCCACCGCTGCCCGCAATCGATGACAGCGCATGGTTCGGAACGACAGCACCCGACGCACCAGGAACAAACAGCTCGGGGCCTTTCTCGCCGATGAGATACGCTGACCCGCCATCCACCGGGCCGCCTGCCGCGCGTGCCGGCACCGTCCCCCATCCGCCGGTCGAGCCGATCAGCCCGTCGAGACCGGTGCCCTGAACGTTCGCGGTGATCGTTGCTCCGGTATTGCCGAACATGCTGCCCAATGCGCTGATTGCAGTACCAAGCAGGCCGGAAATCGCGGCGCGCGCCTGGATGCGCGCAATGTCGGCAATCACGCTCGTCGCGAAACTGCTGAAATTGAACTTGCCGGTCGTCACGAATGAGGTGAGCGAATCTTCCATGCCCTTCATCACGTTGGTGAACGCCGATTCAGTCTGCGCTGCCATGTTGTGAGCAGAATCGAGGTAGTTCGCGACGCCGGCCGTGAAGCCGTTAACCCAATCGCCCTGCTTCGTCTTCAGTGCCGCGTAGTAGGCGTCGTAGTCCTTCAGCGATTGGTCGAGCCCGGCCTTGATGTTCGCCGTCGCCTTCTGGTAGTCGTCGCCGCCGATGAGATCCTTCGGCGTTGCCTTGTCGAGCTGCTCCTGAAGGTGCTGATACTCCGCGTAGATCGACTTGACGGCCTGGGCATTCTTGACCGCATCGGAGCCCATTCCAAACGCGTCAAGTTGGCGCGCGTACTGCTCCGTCTGGCCCTTCTGGTAGCTCGCCATCGACGCGCTGATCTGCTGCGAGCGCTCGAGCAACTTCTGCACGTCCTGACGATGCGCAACCTCTTTCTCGAGCTCGACGTTCGTCTGCAACTGCGCGCGGATCTGGTCCTGATGAGCCAACAGGCTCTTCTGGTCCGCGGTGAGCGTCTTTCCCTGCCAGTCGTTGACCTGCTGGTTGAACTTGGCAAGCTCCTTTTGGGCGTTCGTCAGTTTGTCAGTGGTCGAAAGCTGCGACTGCAACTCGGCAGATTGGTCGTGCAACTGTTGCAGGAACTTCGTCGCTGCGTCGTCGGTATAGGCCTTTGGCTTCGGCTGCTTCGGATCCTTATATTTGTCGTTGATGTCAGCGACCATGCTGGCATAGTCGGTGTCCGAGAACTTGCCGCCGGCGCCGAGGATCGACGCGCGGTCCGCGGCGAGCTGCTTCAGCTCCTTCTGCCGCTTCTGCGCATTCGACATGATCTGATCGCGCATCTTGTCGATGCGGGTTTCAGCGTCGATGGCCGCTTGCTGTTGCTGCGCTGCCTTTCCTGCTGCATCTGCCGCGTCGTTCTCGGCCTTTTGCTTGGCGCCGAGGGCCTCGATTTGACGGTTGATCTCAGCAATGCGGCCTGCGACGTCTTCTCGGCTCGTGCCGAATGGAAGCATCGGAGCGCTGGAGATTTCCTCGCGCTCACGCGACAGCGTATCGATCTGATCCTGCAGGCTGGGCCCAGAGCTGGCCCCCTGCTTCAGCTTTGCCCAGAACGTGTCGATTTCCTGCGATAGGCTGCGCCACGCTTGCGCGGCTGCTGACAAGTGCGTTTGCGACGACTGCTCGACCTGCGCTGCCGTCGCATCAATTACCGCCTGAATCGCCTGATGCTTGTCGCCAGCCTCCTGCAACGCTCGAATATGCTCGTACGTCGCAACGTCCATGAAATGCATCGACGCGTTGTGCTCAGCGGCCCACTTCGCCGGGTCGTCCGCGAGCTTCGCGTATTCCTTGCTTACGTCTTCGAGCGCTTGGCCGGAGATCTGCGCTGTGCGCACGATCACGTCGGCGAGTCCGCTCATCTCTTGCGACGTGTATTTGCCACTGCTCGCGAGGCCGAGCAACACGTCGGTCGACTTGCTCAGCGAAGCGCCCGACGAATCGGATACCCGCGCAGCCATGGCGTCAAGCGCGTCGCGCGTCAGTCCAGCATAGTTGCTAGTCAGCACCAATGCAGCATTGAAGCGCTTGACGTCTTCGGCGCCCTTCACGGCCGCATAGCCGAGCGCAGCGAATCCCGCGAGCACCAACCCGACCGACAGGCCCGAAGCGCTCAGCGCCGCACTAAGCGCGTCCGTGCGCTCGCCGAGCACGAGCAACGAGCCACCGAAATTTTTCCAGCTACCTTGCGCCGCCTCGTGCGCCAGCACCAGCAATTCCCGGCGCGCTGCTGCTGTTTCAAGGTTGAAGCCGTGCGCAGCGTGCCCGCCGCTATTCAGCGCGGCCTCTGCGGCTTTGATCTTGTCGATATAGGGCTGCGCCGCGTCGGATACGCCCAGCTCGGCAGCACGCAGCTCCATCAATTGCGCGCGGGATTTGCCAGCCTGATCGGCCTGCTTCTGAAGCGACGTGAGCCACGTTTCTGCAGAGCGTGCCGACTTATTGAACGCGTCGACGGCGGCCTGCCCTTGATCCTGGAGCGCTTTACGCGATGCATCGATCGCACTGGCTGAGTTCGTGAGGCGCTGGCGAAGCGTGTCCTGGCTCGTCACGAAATCGGCAGCGCTCTTGCGCGCCCGGTCCATCTCGGACACATAGCCCGAGGCATCACCGGTCAATCGTACGACGGTTTCATTGGACACTCGTCAACTCCCTCACCTTCTCGTCAATCACATCGCTGAACTTCTGTGCGGCCGCCTCGCGCGTCGCCTCGTAGGCTGGTCGCAAAAAAGCTTGCGCGGCCATCTTCGAGTTGCCGTACTCAACCCAGCGTCCATAGAACGCCTCTTTACTCCACGTCACGAGATAGGTCGCGCGAATGCCCTCCGCAGAGCGCTCTTTGTCGAACGCCAGCAGAATGTTGTCGCGCAGGAAGCCGGGATAGCGCTTTTGCTTGCCGTCCCGGCTTTCCCACGAGGTAATGCCCACCGGCGTGCGCAGCTTCACCTCTTCGAAGATTACGCGCGCGCCCGCGACGGTCGCCTGTCGCAAGACAGACTCGCTCGCGACCTGCGTTAGCGCTTCTATCGCGCCGGTCAAGCCGTCCGGATTGTCGATCGCCAGCTTGAACGCCATCAGGCCACCTTGTTCGGAAACAGCATCGTGAGCATGAGCTTCGACTGGGCTTCGGGATCGTCCAGCAGCACCGGTGCAGGCGCTGCCGCGCCAGCTTGCGAGTGCTCGTTCCACGACATGAAGTCCAGCGGGCTGAACGGCTTGTCGCGCACCTTCGTATTGCGGTGCACGTTGGCGATCACTGACGCAATCGCGCCGGCGCGCAAATCGTCGTAGTGCGGCCCGCGCCCGTCGATCTCGTAGAGCGCCATGTACTCGACGAACTCCGAACTCGTGACGCGGTCCTGCAGCTCTCTTACTGGGATTCCGAAGTCGCAGGAGAGTTGGAGCCAGAATCGCCGCTCGGGGCGGCTGCGGAGTTTTTTGCCGCTTCCTCCACAGCATTCGGGCGCATGCCGTTGAGACGCATCGCAGCGTCGGCCACTCGATCGAGTGCCGCGCTACCCTGGGCGCGCAGCGTCTCGACGTCGCTTTCGTCGAACACCGGAGTACCCGACTCATCGACGACCGTCGAAATCAGCAGGTCTGCCTGCACGATGCTGATCGGCACGTCCTTCTCGCCCTTGTGCTTGGCGTAGTACGCGTCGCGCGCGACGCCTGACATTTCGGTGACGATCACGACAACGCCGTCGCCCCATTCGGGCACGGGCACGCTCTCGGTCTTGAGGCGAGCGGCGGCGAGAATAGCCGCCTTGGTTTCCTTCGAGAAGATCTGCACGTTCTATCCTTGATCTGTTGGAGGGTCCTGATCGGCTCGCGTTATGCGAACGTGACGTCGCCGCTGATGCGCAGCGAGACGCCGGTCGTGGCGAGCAGCTGATCGACGCCGCCGTCGAGCGGGTCGTTCTTAACGTAGGCGGCCCACGTCGCCGTGGTGCCGTTCGGCAGCGTCAGGCGGAAATTCTTGAGCGTGCCAGCGCGCTTCGCGGCGCTGCAGGCAAGTTGGCCCGGGTCCGCGAAGTCCTTGTCGACGTCGAAGGTGAAGTGACCGAAGTCCTGCAGGCCGAGCATGTATTCCTTCGCGGTGCTCGACAGGTTCGTCTTGTCGATTTCGTTTGCCTGGCCGTCGAAGCCCTTGAAGCTCTTCAGGTTGGCGATCGGCGCCCATTGCGCCGGCGTTGCCGTACCGCCATTCACATACGCCGCGCCGCCCGTCGTATCCACCTCGACAGCGAACGTATCCGTCGTGACGTTCTTCACGACGGCGGTAACGCCGTTCAGCGTGGTATTGCCGGTGAGCGCTGCGAACGTCACGATGTCGCCGTTGGCCATGCCGTGAGCAACGGCCTTCAGAATCGTCGGGAAGCCGAGCGCGAGCCCGGTGATGTTCTTCGCAGCACCCGAGCCGCCGGACACTTCCAGCTTCGAGCCCTGAGCGGAAATCGCAGTCGATGTCATTCCAAACCCCTCAATGAAAAATGCCCGCTCAGGGCGGGCGCACGGTTGAAAGTAAAGCGGTGACGGTTACGGCGTGAACCAGATCGAGAAGTCTTCGCGCGACCCGAACAGCTTCGTGTCGGCCTCATAGGTGCTGACCGGCGCCCCAATGGTCGTCGCATTCACCGGACCGCCAGTCAGCGAAGCGATAACGCTCTGCATGACGGAAGTAGCCGATGCGCGCGTGTCCGCCCACACGTTGACCTGCATGCGCGCGTTTTGGAGCGCGATGGTGTTGCTTAGGTAGTTCGGCGACTGCCCGCCGACCGCCTGGTATGTCGCATATGGCCGCAACGTACCGGCGGGCGCGACGTCAGGAAAGCAGCGACCGCCAACCAGCGCCTTGATCGCACCAAAGACGATCGCCTCGGCGGAATTAGCCATTGTTCGCCCCCACGCTGCACGCCAGATCGACGAAGCGACGGCCAGCGTAGTCCGGAAGCACCGCCTCGATGTTGAATATGCCGCCGTCGTAGAGAACGCGCATAGCAGCCGTGATGTCGGTGCGCCACCGAATGCGCATGCTCACCTGGGCCTTGCTCACCTCTTCGCTAGAGGCTACATATTCCTTGCCGGTCGTGGCGAGCAGGTTCGCGGGGACGCCAACGGCAACGGCAACCCATGAGGTGAACGGTTGCCCGAGTTCGTCCTCGCCGTCCTGCTTCGCCTGGATCGTGATGCGCCGGTTGAAGTCGCCAGATCGCATTACGCATACCCCATGATCCGGTACGGATCGAGCAACTGATCGACATATGGAAGGTCGTGAACCTGTCCGCGACCGAGCACCGCGACCTCTTCCCGATTCTCGTAGAGCGTCGCAAGCCGGATGAGAATCCACGACTTGATGCCGGCCGGCACGTCTGCAGCGGCACCGTAGCCCGCGGTGAAACTGATCTGCACGGCGTTCGTGGTGTTCAGCGTGGCGGGCCAGTACGTGCCAGTCTTCGGCGTGAGCACGCCCGGCTCGCTCACGTTGTCGACCACGTACAGCGACGGATCGAGCGTCTGCTGATTGCCGAGCGCGTCGGTGTACTGCACCGCATCGACCGACTGCAGGCGCGGAAACGGGATCTCGATCTTGCTGCCCCGAAACCGTACCGAGTAGTTGCGCATCGTCATCCACGCCGCCGGCAACTGATCGACTGGCACATAGCCGGGGATCACGCCGTAATACGTGTAGAACGGAAACGCGTCGAGGAAGAGGTCCCACTTTTGCGTGACGAACACGCGCCTGCAGACGTTCTCCGCATGGATGCGCGCCGCGGTGATCAGCATCGAGATCAGCGTGTCCTCACTGGAGTCGATGACGCGTAGGTGCAGCTTCGCCTCGTCGAGCGTGACCGGCTCTTCGGCAGGCGCCTGAGTGAGCCTGATCCCCATATTTATTGCGCCGCTGCGGACTGCGCGCCGTCGGCCTGCTTCGCGTCGGTCACGGCCGCCGCAATTTCAGCGGCTGCATCCGGGTCTTGGAGCCCGACTACTTCGGCACCATTCTTGGATGCATACGACACAGCATCCTCGTGATCGTCCACCGCGCCCGCCGCGGTGAGCGCCTTGATGACACCCTCGGGACCCTCCACGATCTGGCCGTGCTTGAGACCGAGGCCAACGTGATCCGACAGAACGCGCGCGCGCGCGGTTTGAACCTTTGCCATGGTGAACTTCCTCTGTGATGTGATGTGGCGAGCCTAGACTCGCCACTTGCCCAACCGAGAGCCTCGCTTCCGGATTACGTCGCCGAGTTCGCGTAGGTCTTGACGGCGCCGCCAACGTCGATCAGGTTGCCGCCCGTGCGCAGGAAGCCGACGAAACCGATCTGGCCGTTCAGCGTGAATGCGCTGTCCGTCATGCGGAAGATCGTCAGATCCATGACGTCGCGGATCACATACTTCGAAAGCTGGCCGAACGCGATCGATTCCGCATTCGCCGCCATCACAGGCATGTCCTGATTGATGTAGATCGGTCGGCCCATCAGACGGTCGGGCGCGCCGCCGTTCACCATCGCATCGGCTTCATAGCCCGGCACGAAGATCGGACGGCCTTGCGAGTCCTTGATCTTGCGGATCACCTTGACCGACGAGTCGTGCATCATGTAACCGACGCCCGGCTGGCTGCGGTATGCCGGATCGACCGAATGCTCCAGCTCGACCAGGTCGTCGTAGATGACCGTCAGCGTTTGGCCAGTCGCACCGGTGCGGCCGGTGCTGGCAGCCGTGATGAGGCCATTCGGCTGCGTCGTGCCGTTACCGGTCGTGAAGTGCGTGTTCTGGATGCGGCCGAGGCGCATCGCGAGCAGCCCTTGAATGTAGGCCTCGATGTCGATGAACGAGTCTTGCACCAGTTCGAACGGCAGAGCGATCTTCTTCGAGCTGTACTTGAACACGTTCAGCACGATGTTGCCGAACGTGGTGTCCTGGCCAGTGACAGGGGCGTTCTGACCAACGATTTCACCGACTTCCGCCGTCGGATCCGTCGTCGGGAAGTTCATCGCGGCGCCCGTCGCCGTACGGATGGCGTGCGCAACTGCGCGCATACCGCCGTATGCCTTCATCGCGATTTCGAGCGAGCGCTGGTATTCCGTCGCCACAGTGAAACCGCCTTCCGTCGAGGTCGTCGTCGACATCGCGTTGCGAATGTCAGGCGTCTGACGCGCAAGCATGCGCGCGCGATCGCCATCGGCCATGTTCGCCACACCGCCCGCGAGGAACGCGCGGAGCGCCTTCGCTTCGTCACCCTGCTGCGCCGGATCGCGCGTCGCTGCGTTCAGCAGCGCAGCGGCCTGGACAGCCGGGTCTTCGGCGGCCAGTTGCGCACGGCGATTCTCGCGCGCGATGTCACCGTCGATTGCCTCGATTTCGGCGAGGATCGCGTCCATGCGCTCGGCTTCGGCCGCCGGCATGCGTTGGTCAGCCGGATACCTGTTGTTCAGCTCGTTGGCTTCGCGCGCCTTCGAATTGCGCAGCTCGCGCAGTTGTTGCAGCTTCATGTGACTCTCTCCGTTAAGAGTTGACCGCTCGCGCAGGTCGTTTGGACGAAAAAAAACCGCCTTGCGGCGGCAGTTCTCAGTTGCGCGAGGCGCGTCACTGATGATTGATGCGGTTCAGCATGCGCAGGCGCTGATGCTGACGTTCGCGGTGTTCGGCAGTGATAGCGTCGATCGGCTCGGGCGCAGAGGCCGACGCGGCGATCTTCGGTGCGTTGGCGTAGGCGCTCAGATCCCACGAGGCCTGTGCCTGCGTTGCGCTCTCGGCGATGCTGTCAGCTAGGCCGACATCGACGGCCTCCTGCGCGGTGAACCACGTTTCGGCCTCCATGAACGCCTTCATTTCGTCGACGCTCTTGCCGCTGCGCTTCGCATACTGGCCCGCAATCACGCCGTCGACCTTGTCGAGCAGCGCCGCAGTGTCGGTCATGTCTTTCGAGTTACCGATTGCCATCGTCCAGCCGCAGTGGATCATGTACATCGCGCCATCGGACATGATGACTTCGTCGGCCGCCGAGGCGATCACCGTGGCTGCACTGGCCGCGAAGCCGTCGATGTGCGCGATTACCTTCGCACCCGTGTCGCGGATTGCGGCAACGATCGACTGCGCGGCAAACACGTCGCCGCCGGGCGAATTGATACGCAGGTTGAGCGTTCCGCCCGTGATGTTGCGAATCTCCGGCACGATCGATTGCGCGGAAACACCGCCGCACCAGTATGCGGTGTCGTCATCCGCGACGATCGCGTCATAGATGTACAGCGTCGCATCGCCGCCGCTCATTTCGAGCGCGCGCGGACGCGCCGTCGGCCGGCGATTGCTCGCCAGCAACTTAATCAGCTTGCTCATGTTGCTCCCTGGTCAGGTTGGCCAGATGGCTCCGGCGCCGTTTCGCTCGCCGGCGCGGGTTCGGTGACTGCCGCCGTCTGCGTGACGCCCTGATTGATCACATCGCCGCCTGCGATCGGAGGCAGCAGCTTGATGTGGCGCACTTCGTTGACAGACATCCACCCCGGCTCGCCAGCGCGACCCAGCGCGACGCGAAATGCATCGTTTTCTGTCTTCAGGTCGCCGCGCTCCATGCCGGAAACATCGAACTCGCAAAATATTCGCTGCCGCGTTGGCCAGAGCTTGCGATTGAATTCCTGATTGAACTTCACCAGATCGCGCAGCAACGTGAACTTCACGAATCCGCGGCTCATGTTCTCGACGCCGCTGCCCCACGATGTCGTCTTCTCTGTCGAGCCAACCATGAACGGCGGCACGCCGAGGATGCGGCAGATCTCTTCGAGATCCCACTTCGATGTCTCGAGGATCTGCGCATCGACCGGTGTCATGGTCAATTCCTTGACCTGCAGGCCGCCGGTAAGGATGGCCGGAAGGTGAGAGTTAGCGACACCGCTGTGACGCTCGCCCCACGTGGCGCGCAGCAGTCGCGCCTGCTCTTCCGTCATATTGCCGTCGGTCGTCAGCGCAAAGTCAGGGCGCGCCCCGTTAGAAAAGAAGCGCGCACTGTACTCGGCCGCTGCGATCGACGTTCCGACAGCCTGCCGCGCCGCGTAGGTGATCGGGCTCGGGCTGCGGATGCCGTCGTAACCGAGACTCGGTATATGGATGATGTCCGCGGGATGCAGCACATACTCGGCACCGACCAACGGCTGCACGCGGTACCAGAGATCACCTTTGCTATCGCGAAACGGAAACACGCGCAGCGGATGATGAGCCTTAAACGCCGATACAGAACTGCTGCGGAACGATGGGCGCACGATCTCGGCAAAGCAGTCGCCGTAGAAGAGCCGCGCCGCGACCATATACTCCCAGAACACGGCCGCCGACACGTCAGGCTCCGGCTGCTCGTTCAGCAGCCACCAGTATGGATGCTCGACGCTTGATCGACCCGTCGGCGTTCGCTCGTAGATCTGCATCGGCAGCGTCGAGATCGCGCCAGCGATGAGCGCCACGCACGCATAGACCGCCGACACCTTCATCGCGGTCGTCTCGTTGACGACCGGACCGGCGTTGCTGATCGCCCCGCCGCCAATGATATTCGCCAACTCCTGAACAGTCAGGCTCTGCCGCGTCTCATTGATATTGTTGATGCGGCCGGTGGCCTCGGGCCCATGGTTCGCGCGCCAGGCATTCAGCACAGACGAGCCCGGCGTCCGAGCTTTCGCCTGCGCTGCTTTGAATGCCTCTTCGCTCATAGGATGTAGATTCCTGGTTGTGCAGCAGACTGCGGGTTCAGGCTGATCAGCGACACCGCATTAAACGTCGCCATCAGCGGGTCGATCTTTGCGGATCCGCTCGCCTGCTTCGTGATCAGGATCGCATTGCCGCGAGGCTCAACGCGCGCGTTCCCGACACACCAGGCCATCAGGCGCTGCCCGCCGTGCACGAGCACGCCTTCGGCGAGCTTCCGCTCGGTTGTCTTGATCGCGCCGCCGAGCTTCCAGCCCTGGGAGATCGCGATCACCTTGTCTTCGGGCACGCCTCCGTCGACGAGCGCGTCGAGAATCGCGCCAATACCAGCAGGGTCCACGCCGACGCGATCGAGCTTTCCAGACTGCTCACACTGCGCGACATAGCCAGCGAGTTCGTCAACGTCGTCACCGATCGCCTCGACCAGCGTCAGATGGCCGTCGCGGGCGAAATCCTCAAAGCGTGCCGCTTCTGCCTTGCGCCGCTCAAGCACGGACGGATGAGCCCACGCATGCGTCCACAGCAACCACTTGCCAGTGCCAGCTTCGCGGCCAGTTACCGCGAGCCCGAGCAAGTCGTCGAGGCCGCCGCCGTCGATACCGACGTCGATCACCTCGGATCGGGCTATCAGATCGTCAAGCGACAGGCCCTCGGCGGCCTGTTGTTCCCAAAACTCCGCACCCGCCCATCGATCACTACGCAGGGCGAGGCCAATCTCGACGTTGGCGTGCTTTGCGAGAAAACCCCGGAACGACTCTTCGCCGCCCTCCTTCGCCTTCCTGAATTCACGCTCCAGGAACGCCTGGTCGACCGAGTAGCCCAGATTCGGATTCACCATCCCGAGGTTCTCGGCCAGCAGGTGCTCTTTGCGCGCGACCATCTCGGGCGGGTGCTCAAAGATCACCGGCACAAAGCACGGGTCGTGAACCTTGCCGTCGCGCACGTCGCGCGCGTAGCGCAGCTTTTGCAGGAACACGCCCGCCGGCGGATCGTCGGATTGCGTCGTGAGGTAGATCACGAAGCCTTCAGGCCGCGAAGCAAGCCCGCCGATCGCCTCACGCAGCATGTTTTCGGCGTTCGGCTGCTTGCCGAAGAGCCAGACTTCATCAACGAGCGTGCCGACGCTCTTTTTCCCGCCTACCGTATTGGAGTCGGCGGCCACAACCTTGAGCGTCGCACCCGTCGTGCGGTGCGTGATCGTCTTGATGTGGGTCTGCACCTGAAACAGGTCGTCGAGCTCGTCTTCGTGCTTCACCATGTCGCGGCTCGGCGCGAAGCTGTTGCCGGCGACCTCAATCGTCGGCGCGAGAATCGCGTATTCCGCCGACATGCGCCAGTTCAGGATCATGGCCGTCATCATGATCCCCGCGGCCAGCGTCGATTTGCTGTTCTTCTTGGGGATGCAAACGAACCATTCAGTGATCAGGCGGCGCCCGCTCTCTGCATCGTAGGCGCCGAAGATCGAGGCGACGAGATCGAAGACCCATTGCGCAGACGACTCGCCGAACGTCGGGCTGCCCGGCGCGTCGACGATCTTGAGCTGTTTGAACACGGCGAGCGCGTGCTCGGCCTGCTCGGGAAAGATCGGCGGCGGGATGATCGACTCGCCAGCCTTGAGCCGCTCGGCCCAGTCGGGGCATGCAGTCGACCATTCCATGCGTCACTTCCTGTTGTTCACGACCAGCTTCGGCGGCGTCAGCGCGCCGAACTTACTCGCGGCCTTCTTTGCCGCCTCCGCTTGCGCGTCCTTTTTGCCGCCCTCGCCGAGCTTCTGATGGAAGAACGGCATGAGCGTCTGCGCCGCCGTCACGCGAAGCTTCGGCTCGGTGTTCTGGTCATTCATCGCCGCGAGCAGGAACTGCTTCGGGTCCGAAAACGTCAGGATCGCGTCGAGATCGAACCCGGCCGACACTGCGGCCTTCGTGATCGCCGCGCTCTCGTCGTCGGTCGGCGGCGCAAGCGGCGCTGGCTTCCCTGCGCCCTTCTTTTTGCGCTGTGCCAGATAGCCGACGACATCCTTGTCTTTAACAAGGCGAGATCCGGCGGCCGACGCCGTCGCTGCGCTGTACCCGGCGGCGATTGCCGCGTCCCTATTGGACTTGCCGGCCAAAACAGCATCGGCGAACGCGCGCTTTTTTGCTGTTAAAGCCATTAACAAAATCTCCAAACGGGGAAATTTTCTCCGCGTGCGGGAACGCGCGGTGTCCCGGCATGCGAAACGTCAGACTTTCGCACCCCCACCCACAAATGCGAATCAGCCGTATTTATCCCAGCCGCGCCTGACTGCTGATCGTTGCGAATGCAAACGATTCGCGTTTGCCTGTCAGCGTGCGCGAGCGCTCGCCTCGTCCGCAGTCTTCAGCTTGTGGCAGTCGTCGCACAGCAGCTTCAGATTGCTGTCGTCGTTGCTGCCGCCCTGCTCGAGCGGCACGTCGTGATCGACTTGATCGCGCCACGGAAGCCACACACAACCGCAGCGCTGGCACTTGAACTGCTGGTTGACTGCGACGCGCTGGCGTGTCTTGACCCAGCGACTACCGCGAATGCGCGGCGTTGTGCCTGCCTTCGCTTCCAGCATCGGCACGCGCGTGGCTACCAGCGACTGCACGCGCGGCTTGAGCGTCGTTAGCTTGCGACTCATTCGGTGCTAGCAAGCACGAATGCACGACGTTACGCTGCGGCGGGTGCAGCGGGTGCCGTAGCCGGCGCTGGGTACGCAGCAGCGAGCGCGGCGTTCGTCGCGGCCTGCACGGCGTCGGCGCTCAGCGTGGCGTCGATCGCCTTCAGTGCGAGAGCGATCTGGATTGCGGTGTTGATGCTGGGGTTCATATAAGCTCCAATGACGGCTGTCACAAGGTTGGTTGCGGGCGTCACGAGATCGGCGAGCGTCTTGCTCGCGTCGGTCGTGAGGTCCGTTTTGATTTCCGAGACAACTGCCTCGGCTTTCTGCTCGACTGCTTGCGCCTCGCTCTTGAACCACGAGACGATCGTTTGAATGATGGCTTTGAGGTTCATATAGAGAGGGTAGAATCGTTGCGCCGGAAGGGCCGGCACACAAAAAGGAGAATCAAATGTCACACGGCGGACCAGCTTTCCCGACCCCAGAAGTTGTTCTCGTAAACGGGCAAGTCAGACACGCAGATGCAACCGGCATGACATTGCGCGACTACTTTGCAGCGCAGATGCTCGCGGGCGATGCCGCTAACTCCGCTGATGACCAATCCTGGAATACGGACGCGACGTCCGAGGGCTTGGAAAAGCGCGCTCGGCTTTACTACCGCATGGCGGACGCCATGATCAAAGCGCGCGGCCACGCGGATTGACGTAAAAAAACCCGCAGGGCTTTTCGCCTTGCGGGTTCGCTGTACGCACGATTGGTACGGTATATGAAAACGCAGTTTATGCGGGCGTTTCCCGCATGTCAAGTAGTCCTCAAAAGCATCCCGATTTCGTCGAGGCGCTCGCTGAACGCCGTCAAGCCATTCTTTTCCAGATCGCGAATGCACTTTCGGATCGCCGTGATGTGCCGCTCGGCGGCGTTCTTCTTGATTTCGAGGTGTTTCGCCACTTCGAGCGGGTCGGTCTTCTCGCCAAAGTACTTCATGATCACAGCGACTCGGAATTCCTTGACCGGTGGGACAGGCGTCAGCGTGAGCGCAACGTAATCCGCAAGCTGATTCACTGCCTCTTCAAAAATCGGATTCAGCTTCCAGCCGCGGCAGCATGAGCGTCGGCAGTCGCAGCGCTCACTGCGCGCGAGCTTCCCAGTGACGAGCGCGGCGAGCTGCCAGTAATCGATGCGCTGCAGCTCGGCGAACACCATGCCCGCCTGCCCTGCGCCGTCCAGGCCAACCAGTCCGCGACCGCTGCCGCGCGACGGGCCTTGCAGCAGCTTCGCCATCGGCGACATTGCATACTGCTGGCTGGAGAAGTTGCAAGCGAACATGATCGCCTCTTGCGCGCTCTTGAAAATGCCGTTTTTGGTTGCTTCCATGTTCACCTTGTTGGAATTGTTGTTTAGGGGACGACCACGAACGCAATGCCGTGATGCGTGAACCAATCGCCCAGCGCGTGCCGCAAGTCGAGGCTGTTCGGCCACGCGTATTCAATCTGTGTTTCGCCTGCCGACGTTTCGCTGATCTCACCGCTGAACGGGCAGTCGTCGAACGCTATGAGCTGCGCGCCGGTGACCGTGTCGTGGTGGCGCAGCGCCGAGTCGACAAGCTGCTCGGGCACGTCGGCGTATTGGATATAGGCGTGTGCGCTCATTCGCCAGCGACCTCGCCAGACGTTTCGTGGTGCACCGTGATCGTCGCCAATGCCTCGATGTCGCCACCGGACCGGCTGCTCAGTTCGACACGCACGCCAACGCTCGCGTCGAGCGGATCAACGCCGGCCTGCCGACAAACCTCCTCCCAGACAAGGCGCTTGATCTCCGCGGAGCGAAGCACTGCGCGGTGCGTCGTCGTGTTGGTTCGGCTCGTATCGATTTTGATTTCGCTCACGTTGCTTCCTCCAGTGACAATTCGAGTGCGCCGCTAGCGATGAACTCGCCAAGCGCCGCCTTGTTTCCTTCGTGCCGCTTGATGTCCGCCGGCAACCACGCATAACCATCATCCGCCCGTCGCTTGTCCGCCTTCCCGAGAAAGCGATTCAGGTGGTCGGGCACCAGCACAAGCGCCGAGACTGCCCACGGATTGATCCAGTTCGGCGGATACCGTGACGTGATGCGCCGCACTGCTCGCACCGTGGCGCTGAAGAAGTACGACGGTGGCGGGCAGGCGCCCATGCGGCCGATGTGCTTCGAATGGTCCGCCGGCAGGCTCAACTCAACCTCTAGAATCATTCGCCAGTCTCCTTGCACGTCCACTTCTGCTCACCGCTCGCGATGAACTCCGTAAGCGACCTCTTGTTCATCGCGACGCGCGCGGTGCACTGCAGCACGCTTCCGGATTTCCACGTGTGATCGCGCTGCGAAATCCCTTTGCGGTAGTGCGGCGGGATATAGGCTTCCACGAGCACGACGTCTTCGCTGGCAACGCCCTTCGTGACCGAGCGACGCACCACAAACACGGTCGTCTCGAATGACTGAACCTGCGTGCCGCGCCTCGTCTCGACTTCCACATCAATCAGCAGCCTCAAGCGATCACCTCCTGCAATCCCATCTTTCGTGCGCGCACTGGCGCCCATTCGTCGAACGCCGGCAAAAACACCGACTGTTTCTCAGCTCGTGGCGCCGGGCCCTGATCGAGCCAAACGTGACACCAGTAGCAGCCCGGCACCGTGCGAGCGTGGTTTGCCTTCAATCCCATGCCCTTCCCGGCTGCCAGGCTGTTCTCGTGGCACGGCACGACCGTTTCGTCGTTCGGGTTGCGACGGCAGACGCCCGGCACGCGCAGGTAGCACGGTTCGCCGCGGCACGCCGCCAGATACTTCGAGCCTTCCGCGACGGTCGGCTTCTTCGCACGCTTCTTCATCGCCGTGCGGCGCAGTGCCGTGCCGCGATTCGCCAGACTGCTGAACGGCGAACCCAGCTTGCGCGCGAAACCGGTGCGCTTCATCGGCGCCGAACGCTTCATCGCGGCTCCTGCAGTGCGCGAATCTCGACCGGCGCGCCGGCCGCCTCGATCAGCGATAGACGACCATGCCGCCAGAATTCGAATCCGACAGCCCGAAGCCATTCGGGCACGTCCAGACCCCCAAACCGGCGCGCGAACCATGCTTCGTACTCTTCGCGTTCGGTCATCGAGCTACCTGCACCATGAGCGAGGCGAAAGGATTGGCGATGCCAGTCTCGCGGATCTGCTTTTTCAGCTTGCGTCGCTGCCAGTGGCGTGCGTACTTCTGGTGGAGGCCGAGATGCGGATACGGCGCATCCTTACGCTTGCCCAGCGCGTAAATCGCCGGGCGCTTGTAGCCTTGCCCCTGCACTTCGCCCCAATCCTTGATGTACAGCAGCTGATTCGGCCCGATGTGTGCGCGCGAGATGGCGCGACGAACCGTGTCGTACGATTCGCCAATCTCCTTCGCGATCTCGGCAGAGGTGAGCGGGCCAAGGCGATTGATCGCGTCGAGTACGATCAAAATCAGGCTCTGCGCCCGCGGCTTGCTTCCTGCCATCTCAAATCTCCTTGATCGTGATGTCGTGCACGGCCAGCATTTGCTTGCGCTTCTGCACATACGTAGTGTTTTTGCGCGTCGCTTCGGACTTCACGTCTTCGACGACCTGCTTGCCCGTCGCTGCGTCGACGTAGACGAAGTCCGCCACGTATTTCGAGGCGCGCTCCCATGTGCCGTCGTCGCGCTGCTTGCGAGGCGTCAGGACGAACGCCACCTGCAGCTGCAGATCGCGAATCGCGCCGGCCGCCTGCAGCTGGATCAGGTGAAACCAGCGTGAGCGCTCTTTCTCGCTGTCGAACTTGATGCCGTTGTGCTCGCACCTACGGTTGCCGTACTTCGGGCCCTTCTTCGTCTTCACCATGCCAAGCGGAGGTACCGCGTCGCGGCGATATGACGGCGTCAGCATCGCGCGCGCGCCGTCGCCGTCGGCGATCTCGTCGAAACCGTGCGCCGGCTGCGTGCCGAATTTCTCAGCCAGCTTTTTCTGCGCGTACGGCATTGGCGCCTCGTCGCGCACGCGCGCCGTGCCGACCGTCTTCGTGCCGGGCGGCACTACCATCGGCCATGATGTGGTGCGCTTCGTCATCCGCGCCTCCGAATGAGCGCGATTGCGAAGACCTTCGCGACCGTCACCGCGGAGTCGCCGATGAGAAACGCGATGATCACCGTCAGGATCGGATGCTCACCCATGAATTCGAATCCGTTCATTGCTTTTGCTCCCAGCGTTGCGGCTTCACGGTGCATGCCTGGTGGCCGGGCACGAACACGTATTCAGGTTTTTGCGCGCAGTTGCGATAGCCGAGCCGATACATCTTTTCGTGGCCGGGCTTCGTCGTCGCGTGTTTGCAGTCGCGGCAGGCGCTCACGAGGCCTCCCAGATGACCTGCTTGATCCCGTCCACGCTGACGATGTCTACGCCGCGAGTCGAATCGCACCATCGGTCCACTTTCTCGCGAGCGGCGCGTTCGGCAGATTCGTAGACTTCGCGTGTCGGCGTGTCTCCGGTGAACCCGCCAACGCGCACGCGGATCGTGATCGCTACATCGGCATATGAGCGGACGGTTCTTTTGCTCATGCGGCCTCCGTGTTGCCGCTCTTGTCGCGCGGAATGTCGTTGAAGTAGCCGTAGAGCGCTTCGTATTGCTCGTCGCCAAAGCGCGCCGCGTCGCGGAGCATTTCCTCCATCCATTCGCCGGGGCCCGCCGCCTTGACGACGCGCGCCTTGAAGCGCATGAACACCTCGCCGTCGAGCTGCGTAACGCCAAGCTGCTTGCCGCGCTCCGTGACGCCGGCGACCGTCTTGTGCCAGTCGGCGGGCACCGCGGTGGCTGCGGTGGTCTGCGCCGCATCGGCCTTCACCGGAAACAGCCCCGTCCAGCCGCGCAGCACAGCTTCGTCGATGGTCGTCTCCACCGACTGGCCTGCATCGAGCAGCTTCTTAAGCCGCTTGATCGACACCTTCGCCGCCGCCAACGTCCATGGAGCGTCTTTTGCTTTCGCCTCGCGGTGCTCGCACCATGCATCCCACGACTCGTACGGCAGCCAGTCGGGCAGTTCGAGGTTCAGAATCTGGCCATGCAACGCAACTCGCGGCGCACGCCGCGCAGGTTGACGGTTCAATGACGGTTCTTCTGATGGTTCTTTACGGTTAGACGGCATCTGGTGCGGGGGTGCGACGCATCCCGTGCGGGGGTCCCCCGCATTTGCTGCGGTGGTTGGTGCATCTCCTGCGCCGGTGCATTTCGTGCGGGGGTGCATTTCCTGCGGGGGTGCATAGGATGCGGGGGTAATGGTGTAGCTCGTGTGCCGACCATTCGCGCGATTTGCCGTAAGCGCGCCGTGTTGTTCAAGCCACTTGATGGCGTTTTGCACCGCACGCTCAGACACACACGTCCGCTTTCCGATCGTCGAGATTGACGGCCAGCAGACGCCCTGATCGTTCGCGTTATCCGCGAGCGAGATGAGCACCGACTTTTGCACCGGCGACATCTTCTGCAGCGGCCAGCACGCCGACATGATCATCGTGCTCATGTGATCCTCAGTTCGCCGCCGGCAGGCCGAGCGTTTCGTTTTCGTGGCCCGTAGCGGCGCACTTACGCGTGCCGAACACCGCGAGCTTTCCAGCGTCGATCAGCGCGCGTACTCGACCACAGACGCTCGACAGGCGCATATTCGTGCGGTCTGCGATGTCCTGACGCGTCAGCCGCATGTCGGGCGCCGTGAACAGGTCGACGATCATTTGCTTTTGCGTGCGACGCGTCTCTGGGTCGAGCGCGTCGAATGCCGCAAGTTGGGTTGCTGTGGTTCGCATATGGGTTACTCCGCCATGCCGCGCAGGCGCGCGGAAATGTTGAACAGGACCTGCGCGTGGGCGTAGATGCGCTGCTCGACGCGATCAACTTCGCCGAATTCAACGCGACCATCCTCGAGCGTCTTGCAGATCTCTTTGCCGACTTCGCCGTGCGTGGCCCAAGCCGCGCCCATCAACTCGACAATCGCTGCGTCGTTGCACTCTTCCATCGACGGCGTTTTCACGAGCGCGAAGCCGAGCTCGTTCGCGATGGCCTCCGCGATACGCACATCGCCGGTGATCTGCGACATACGCACAGCTTCGGCCAGCGTCAGGTGATGCGTGGTGTTGTTCGGGTTGACCTTGTTGCGCAACACAGCGCCCGACATTCCGAGGCGCGGTGCAAGCGATTCCGTGCCGCCCGGATAGTCATGCGCTACTGCGTAGGCTGCGTCGGTGATGTGCACGTTGGCTCCAATTGAACGTTGTTCGCTGCGTTGAGGACTACTAAAGTGCAACTCAACAACAAGAAACGGGGGAAGGATAAAAATGAAAACGTTGCTGCCGGTTAGAGCCGGTACTGCTTCGGGCCGTGCCAGTGCGGCCTTTTACGATCGAGGCGCGGGGATTCGCCTCGTATCTCTTTCGCGCGCTCCGCTCGATGGAGCTGCGCGAACTCAAACAATGTCAGCAGCCAGTTCGCAAGCTTCATTCGTGTTCTCGCTGCTGTTGCTCGCCGCGCTCGTACCGCCGCTGGCCTGAGAGATGCGCGTGGCCTTCTCGACCGTTGCCCAGTCCACATGCTTGACGAAGCCCTTCATCGGGATGTCGCGCACGGGCTGATGGAAGAAAACGCGCTGCGACAGTGTCTCGTTATCGCCAGTCTCAACGTGCAGCGCAGTGCCGTTTTCTTTTTCGATGATGCTTATCACCGCGTTGATGCCGCCGTGCTTGGTCGCGTTGCGCAGCATTTCTTGGTGGTGCGGGAGGTGCATTTATGCTCCTTAAGTATGTGGGTGAGGATCCCGACTTTCGTCTGTAGAATTGGCAGCTCTCACACAACCAATCTCTACGGGGATCCTCATGGAAGAAGAAATCAAGGCACTCATCGGCGTCGCGCAGGGCATGCAATCTCAACTGGCATATCTGATTGCCGAGAACGCCGCTATGGCAGCAATCATCCGTGCGCTCGTCGAAGCCAACACCGGAAACCCCACGTTTCAGGCTGCTCTCAATACGCTCGTAGAAGCACGCAACATTCGTCAACTGAACAGCACCATGTCCGACGAGGGCATCGCAGCATTCAAGAAGGCCTTGAACTCATTGCTGCCTCAGCCACTTCGCGACATCTGAATTCGTGGTCCAAGGCGGCGGTAAGCGAATCGCTTGATGTGCGCATCCGCCAAATAGCGGCGCCCTGTCGCGCTTCTTCACGCAGGGCGCGCTGTACCGCGGGGCGTATCAGCCACAGCAGGAATCGCGCAGACAGATTCTTCATTTAACTGGTCCTCATGGAAAACTTGGATAATCAAACAATCGATATTGGCTGCGCCGAATGCGGCCATCAAATCTCGGAGACGATCGGTCGGCTCAAGACAGATCCGAAGCTCGTGTGCCCCAGCTGCTGCCACGTTCAGGCGGAAAGCCTCCGAGACGTCGCAGAACGTATTGCGAAAGACATTGGCGAACTCAGGGGACTCTTCAACAAGCTGTGAAATCCGGGCGATCAACGCCTTCGATGTGGCGCCGTCGTAGAAAAGCTGAATCGTTACTCGTGACATATCAGGACTCCCCGTTATTGGTACTGCCGCCAGTGGGCGGCTGGGTGTCGTCGCTGGTTTGAGCTCGGTCGGCAACATCCGGCCCTGTGCTGTCAGCGATAGACTGAGCGGAGTTTCGGACATAGGCCCAGTCGACGTATGGGGCAAGGTCCTCGCATCGCACCTTCCCCGAACTCTCGCGATCGAGGTTGATGCACAACGATTCGCCGAGGCGCTGCCCCGCGCTAATCGCCTTGCGCAGATAGCCGATGGTGGTCCCGCTGCGGCGCGCGTAGTCGCGCTGTGCGGCGGGACTGAGTGAGTTCAGGTATGCGAGAAGCTTGTCCATACCCATATATTACCGAATGGTAATTCAAAGTCAATACCGTTCGGTGTTTTACCTTTAGGTAATTCGAAGGGAGAATGTGCGCCATGAGCACAATCACCGAAATTCGGAAACAGGAAGCCGACCGCCGCCGGCGTCGGCTGGCAGAACTCATCCGTCTCCATTTTTCGGATAAGCAGTCTGAGTTTGTTGCGCGCGTCGATGGGAATCAGGGCGAGATCTCCGCCCTTCTGCGCGACCCGAAAAAATCGTTTGGCGCCGTGAAGGCGCGGAACCTCGAGGAGCAAGCCGGGCTACTGAAGGGAAGCTTGGACGCCGAGGTAGGCGCGCCTTTCTTTGCTTACCAACTTGAAAGCACAGGCAAAGGATCGAAGTCGGCGGGAAAGGCTGGTGTAATTGGACAGTCAACTGACGAGGCTCTTGGTAGACTCGCGAACAGCCTTCCGCAACCTACCGAAGAAGAGTTTGCATTCGTGCCCCAATTAGACGTTGCTGCCGCTTGCGGGGAAGGCCGGTTCCAAGATCACGTGGTGGTCAAAGGCGGACTGGCCTTCAAGCGAAGCAGCCTGAGAGATTTCGGCGTTCCAGAGAAAGCCGCCCGCATCATCTATGCCGCCGGCGGAAGTATGCAGCCGACGATTCAAGATGGATGTGTCGTGCTCATCAACACGGCCGACAGAAGCCCGCTCGACGGAAAGGTCTACCTGATCTGCAAGCCAGACGGTGGCCTGGTGCTCAAGCGGCTAATTCGTGACTACCACCCTAGCGTGGGCGGCCAAGCGTGGATCATGCGCAGCGACAACCCAGACAAGATCGCGCACCCTGACAAGGTGCTGCCGCCAGACGACCGCACCATGATCGCCGGCCGCGCAGTGTGGAATGACAATCGACTCTAAACCAAGGGCACCACAACCGGGGAAGCAATGAAGAAAACGACCTTGTCGGCAGTCGTGGTTGCCGTTATTGCAGCCAGCATTGGCGGGGCTTTTGCATATCGGTCTCATGCGCGAACAGCCGAGATTGACTCCATGAGGCCGGCCGTGAATCTCACCAGCGCATATGTTTCACAGGTGCTGCAGGCAGATACAAAGCCGAGTTCGATGACCTTTGGCGAGTTTTTCTCAAAAACCAATCAGGCCCTCGAGGAGATCGATAAAAAGGAAATTGAGCTCAAGAGCCAGGACATTAAATATGCGGTAGATGAACGGGCTACTGCGCTGGCATACATGGCTAGCGCACAGGAGGCAATACGCGGCGAATCCGCGCTCTACCACAAAAAGAGCGATGTCAAGTTTGCATTCTCGCAGACCGATGATGCAATCGCCGAGATGACCAGCGCATCGACCTCTGACAACCCTTATTCATTCAAGTACGCCCGCGAGCGCGCAGACAAGGCCCTTGAGCGCGCGAAGAAGAGCGCCAGTGAACTTACCGATGCTCAGAACGATCTGGTCACGTCCCTAAAAGCAGTGCGCGCCGCTAGTGAAAATGCGACGCAAACATTCGCGAGCAAAGATACACCCGCCGCGGACATTGATGCAGCGCTAAAGGCCAATGCGCCTGCCCCAGCCTCTGGAACTGCAGCCCCGAAGACTGCCGACGCAGCGCACTAGCGACCTGAGACGCGGAAAATCGTGTCAGCAATATCCGACGCGATAGTTCACCGAGGCTAGAGCCGCGCATCACCCTGCAAGCCCCGCCCTCGCGGGGCTTTTGCTTTTCCGCCGCAAAGCTGGCCGGGGCGAACTGCGCCCCAGGCAGCACGCGATCAAAAAAATTACCGTTTGGTATTGACACCGCAATTTACCATTCAGTAATATTCACCTCACGCACTCACCGAAACACCACAGATCACTGCGATGCTCGGTCAACCGGAGATGGATCAATGAGCGGTCAAAGCCTTCAACTACTGAGCATCAAATACGGTTCGACTGTTGTCGTACCCCAGCGCGAGGCAGGCCATATCGTAGGTTTTCGCTGTCTGGCAAATGAAGATCACGATGTCGCCATTCCGCGCCCCCTGCAATACTTCGGCGACCTCCTTCGCAGCTTTGCTCGCTTTCTGGATAAGCGAGACATGAATCTTGCCGTCACCGTCCGGGTAGTCCCTCTCGGGGATGGCATCGACGCTGGATCCCAGGACAACGGTCGCGTCAATGGTTCCGCTAGGGATTTGAGTGTTCAGGATGATGCTGTCGGTGCCTCTCTGCACGAGCCTGCTAGTCGCCTTCATTTTTCACCTTGGTTTTTTAAATCATTCTCGGGTCGTGTGGTGACGGTGTACGTCAACCCGAATTCTATCGGCTAATGAATTTCAATCAACACTGAGCGGGGGCGCTTCAAGCCGTCGCGGCGGCTCTAAATAGCCCGTATGGTCTCCTTCAGGTTGTGTGAACGAGGCGCTCCCGCTCAGTGCTGCGAACTAATTGGAGCTGAGAGATGAATCGAGTTTCCTGCGACAACGCCCTGCTTCTAGCATGCGACGACTTATCGGTCCGCGTGCTGAGGGTGTGCAAGGTCGTCGGAACCGGGCTCGCTATCGGCGCGAGCTGGTGGCTGATCGTCGCGATTCGCGCTGGAGCTCTGTGATGTCATTCATCAAATACGCGGCCGCATCGACGCTCGCAATGGCTCTGGTTTTCGCGCTTCTGGCCCTGCAGGCGACGCTCGATGAGCGCGGCGCAGATCCACTTGTCGTCTGCCACGTGCGTAGCTGCACCTGATCCCGTAAATGCTCACCATTGGACACTTCGCAGTCTTGCAATTAGGTGTCCTACTTAAATTGAGGTTGCTGATGCGCTGTCATGTCCGATGCCGCCACTGCGCCACGCGCCGCTGCCTGAAGCGGAAGCTGTCCGAATACCTGCGCGTGCCTGCGTGCGAAGTCTGCGGCAAACGTGATTACCGCGTCGACCGCTGGATGAATCGCCGCAACACGACGCGCATGACGTGCACGTGTGCGGGCTACTGGTTCCCGCACCGGCAAGGCTCGCTGTTCTGCTGGAGCCGCGCCGACGGCACGCAGCGCTATCCCGGCGATCCCGACTTCGCCGACCGAAATTACGACTGCCTCGCAGCCGCGTAGAACAGTTTCCATGGCGCAGGGAGGCTCCTGCGTTGTGGCGTGTTTGGCCGGCGCCCGTATGGGCCGGTCCTTTTTGAAGGACAACAGCAAGTGGACATTCACGGTTTGCCGTTCAGGTCGCCTCATCCAGCATGGCAGCCGACCTTGAAATCAGCTGTCAGGGCCGAGGATCAAATCGATTGCAGCCTGACCGGCAATCTCTCCAATGAGGTAACCCCATCTTTGGCTGAAGGGCCCACGGCGCACGTCAACGATTGCTCCGTCCACACTCGTGCGGCCTACGTTATGTCCGGTTATCTGAAACGTGACGCTATACATGTCCTCTTCGACGAGGCGAAGCGTGACGCGAATTTCGAAACCTCGATAGGGGATTACTCGATCCATGGCCACGCTTTGAGAGATTCAGAAAACGGTGACGACCTAGCGAAGATTCTGGAAGCCGCGCAATTTGATCTCGCAGCTGATGGCGAATTGACAGCTCTTGAACGCAGCCTCGAAAGCTGCGTCCGAACTACCAAACGGTCCATACGAGCCACGTGGATCCGCCTGAACGCCGGCGACGGTCGAAAATTCCTTGTATGTGATCGGCTCAACAATGTAGTACTCGAAGCCGCCAATAGAACAAGGCCTGCCTTCGACTGTTGCTCTCATTTGCCAGCCATTGAATGTGTCAAGGCGCGTTTCCATAGATCCTTCAACGTCCGGATCGGACATGGCGACCTCCAAGGTAACGAGGAAATCCAAGCATGCCAATGAGTCATCGTCTCGCAACAATGGCAACGTCACTTGACGTGTCGCCCCCCCCGCAATCTGACGACGTTCCCAATAGCGCGTCGACAGCTTTCGAAGGCGGCACTAAAAGCGTCATCAGAGCAATCAAATGGGCCGCGCACACCGCGAGCCTCCGCTTCGGTTCGAGGAGCGATTCTGGAGTATTCGCTGTATGTAACGGGCTCGACTATGTAGTACTTCGCCTCACCCGCGGGCGTCAGCCTACTTTCGACCGTCACCCTCATTTTCCAGCCATTGAATGTGTCAAGGCGCGTTTCCATAAGTCCTCCCATCGAGCACCGGGAAGACCGTCGCGAGATCGAAAGTACGATTCCCGAGCCCATAGTGCGCCAAATGCTGCACACGCACAAGGCATATATTCCAGCGCGACAGTAGAGGGCTCACGATGCCAATGAAAGCGCTACCGGTGCTTCTGGCAGTCTCGGCTACCGTGACTGCAGCGTGCCTCTCGATCATGGCTGGCTGGCAGCGTGGCGGATTCCTCGCCGAACGCGTGCTGTGGATCGCCGTCGGCGCCGTGCTCGTCGTCGCGGCTCACCTGTTGCCTGCCCTCTGCCGGCCGCACGGTTTGCGCGTGCGCGCCGTCGGCGCCCTGCTCTGGATCGGCTGCGTCGCCGCGACCTGCTACGGGCACGCAGTCTTCTTCCTGATGGCGCAGAAGCATGCGGGCGAGCTGCGCGCCGCCGCGGTGCCGGTCGTGACTACGCATGGTCGTGACTTGAGCGTGATCGCACGTGACCGCGCAGACGCAGTAACGCGACTCGCCCGCGCCACGGCACGCCGCTGCGTCGAGCCGTGTACGAGCCTGCGTGCTGACCGCACCGCCCTCGCCGCGCGCGTCGAAGCTCTCGACGTCGAGAATGCCGAAGCGCTCCGCGCCGAGGCAGCACAGGACCGAGCCAGCGCAGCGCGCGCCGCCGCCCTGGCTGATCCGGTGACCGGCGCCCTCACCGCCTTCGGCGTGGCTGCGCCGCGTGCCGAGCTCGTGAGCGGCCTCGCCTTCGCCGCCGTGCTCGAAGCCGTCGCGTGCTTCTGCTGGCTGCTCGCGCTGCGCCCGGCTGCCGTGACTGAAATCCCGGTAACGCCCGCCACACAAGGCAGTCACGCAGTCGCGGTAACGCCAGTCACGCCAGAAAGTAACGCCGCCGCGCCTGTCGCGGAGCCGGTCGCGGTCGAGTCCGCCCCGGTGCTGCGACTGCCAGTAGTCGAGCAGCACGACGACGTGACGCGAGTCATGACCGCAGTAGCAGCCGGCCAGTTGCGCGCGACCGTGACCGAGATCCGGAAATTTTTGGGCTGCTCGCAGTCACGCGCCGCAGCAGTCCGCAAGCAGCTTGAACTCCAAACCTGAGACGACCATGAACTGTAACTGCCTCAACGAAATGGAAGACAAAGTGGCCGCGAAGTTTTCGGCCGATCTCGGCGTGCCGGTCGAAGCGCAGTGCCAAGCGGTCGCATTTGGGATGTCCGATTCGGGCGTGACGCTCTGGCACAAAACCGAATTCAAGATCACTGCGCCGACGAAGGGCTATGCCCGCGGCAAGCTCGTTCCGGTGATGGCGAGCTTCTGCCCGTTTTGCGGGAAGTCGGCGAAACCGGAAGAAGCGGCCTCGCCCGCGCAAGCGGCATAGAAACATGCGCATTCACATCTCCTACGGCCCGACGCGGCCGAAGCCGCGCGTAGGCGACCGGCGCGTCACGAAGAAGCATGGCGAGCAAATCCGCGTGTTCTCGATGGTGCGCGACTTCCGAGGGCGCGTGCTCGGCTACGACTGCACAGGTGGGCGGCAGCGTTACGAATGGGTGCCGATTGCCGATGCCCGCAAGCATGGTGCGGCTCATCACTGGACCGACGAAGAGCGCGCGAAGTACGACAACGAAAACCCGGCCGGCTACATGCAGCAGCGTGGCGCCGCATAACGAATAGAGGAAACGATGGCCGAATTAAAACTGAAGCCGAAGTCATTCGCAGCCGGAGCAATTCAGTCAGATTACCGCGATCGAATGCTGATGCTCGGCTTGGCTAGAAACATCCGCAAAGCGCGCCTCCGCGTTCACCGAATCGCGCGTGTTGTGATCTATCCAGTCCAACGCCTGGCGCTTTCCGACTTCGGCCATCGACTCCGCAGTGCCGCGAAGACCAAGGTCCCCGCTCGAGTACGGTACCCCACCGCTCCGCGCATCGCATTTCCAGATGGTCCACTGAGCTCCGAAAACGCCTGCGTCGACCTCAAACGGTGTGTGGTCAATTAGGAAGTCCCGGTAATCAAGCGAGTAACTCATTGCTTTGCCCCATCGAGTATTCGCGTCTGGACATAAATTTAGTACGAGCGACAGAAACCGCAAGTATCCGATACGCATGAATTCTTATGAGGAAACGATGGATACGAATCAACTGAAACCGTGCCCGTTCTGCGGGAGCGAAGATACCTACACCGACTCCGCGCTCGGAAAGCGCCAGGTGTTGTGCAACTCCTGCGAAGCGTCTGGCCCCACGGGAGAAGATGACGACGAGGCTATCGCCGCTTGGAACCGACTCGCCGCTCTCGCCCCTTCCGATGCGGCGGGAGCGCCGATCACATGGGCTGCCGTTCATTTCGGCGGCAAGCACGACGGGAAGGTCTACAGCACCTGCGATACGGAAGATCAGATCAATCAGTACATCGATCAAGTCCACCAGAGCAGCGATTCGATCACGCTGATTGCCAAGCCGCTCTACGCCGCTCCCGTCGCCCCTGCTGCGACGTACGCGCAACCGTATGCGCTGCGGTTTCCAACCGTGCTCCGCAAAATGTGGTCGGGTGGCGAGGTGCAAGCGTGGCTCGACGAGCTGCCGCCGCTCTACCTCACGCCGACAAGCGCCCAGGGGAGCGACGAATCGGAGGCAAGTCCGAAAGCACTCGTCGAGCGCGCTCAGTCTACTCCCGTCGCCCCTGCTGCGGTAGCGCCGGTAGACGAGCGCGCAGCGTTCGAAGCGAAGTTTCCCCTCCCAGGCGGCGTCCATTGGGACGGGACGAAATACGTCGTGCGCGATGGCTACGAGAACTCCTATCCGGTCGAGCGCTTCGGCGGTCAGTGGGAAGCGTGGCAAGCTCGCGCAGCCGCCCCTACGCCTACCGTCGCCGAGATTGAGCGCATCGACCGCGCTGGGGGTGAGGTATGAGCGCAATCATCAGCCCGCGCGGTCAGTACCGATACCGCCTCGACCGCGAGGTGCCGCGCGATCGGCCCGTGAAAGGCTCGCTCGTGTTCGCCTACTTTGGCGTCAACCCGAGCACCGCCGATGCATCGATCGACGATGCCACAGTGCGCAAGTGGCGCGGTTTTGGCAAGCGCTGGGGAGCGACCCGTTTCATCGTCGGCAACGCGTTCGCGTATCGCGCCACAGATGTCCGCGCGCTCGCTACCGTGCAGGCCGTCGGCCCCGAGAATGACCGCTATCTCGCGCAGATCATCGCCGAGGCTGACATCCTGGTGCCGTGCTGGGGTGACCGTGGCAAGGTGCCGACTCACCTGCGCGAACGCTTCGATGCCGTGCTGGCCGTGCTGCGCGCGAGTGGCAAGCCCGTCGTGACGTTCGGACTGACGAAGGGCGGCGATCCGAAACACCCGCTCATGCTTAGCTACAAAACGCAGCTTATTCCTTGGAGAGCCGAAGGTAACCGCACTCCCATAGGCGGGGACCGAAACATAGAAGGCAAGTAGCGGATGGAGCAAACGATGAGCGACTACCTGACCACGAGCGAACTCGCCGATCTGATCGGCTGCAAGCCGAACCAGCGAACGAGCATGATCAACTGGCTTTCGGACAACCGATGGAAGTTCGTCATCGATCGCAACGGCATTCCAAAGGTCGCACGTGCATTCCGTGATTTGAAGCTTGGACTCAGCACTGACACCAAAGCAACGAAATATGACAATGGGCCGAACCTCCAGGCATTCGCCTAAAATCGCCTGCAAGAACGAACCCACCGGGATCGACCGGCTGTACAAGCGCACCGGCGTGCGCAAAGTGTCGTTCTGGTACAAGTTCCCCGACGGCCGCAGCGAGACATTCGAAACCGCGGCGCGCGGCGATCGCACGGCTATCCACGAAGCTGAGCGCCGTGCGAAGCGGCGCGCCGTGGACGTGCAGGAAGGCCAGATCATCGCAGGCTCGGTAGCGGACGCGATCGACCGTTTCAAGACTGAATATGACGTGAACCATTTCAGGGACCAGTCGCGCGACGGCAAGTACGTGCGCGACTCGTACTACGAGAAGCTGACGCGCTTCTTCGGCAAGATGGCGCCGGCCCGCTTGGAGACGATCCACGGATACCAGTATCTCGACGCGCGTGCCGCCGCCGGCGCACCGATGGGCGCCAACAAAGAACTGGCGCTGATGCAGACCATGTGCAACTACTGGATCCGTTGGGGGCTTATCAAAATCAATCCGTTCATCGGCATGATGCTCAACCAAAGCGACCCAGACGTCCGCACCGTCACGAAAGCGGAAATCGTCCCGTTCTACTTGTGGGCAGTGCGCCAGCAGCAGGCGTATCGCACGATGGGCGTCGCAGCCATGTTCACCTACCTCACCGGCTTTCGCGCGGCAGAAGTGCGACCGTTCCATATGTCGGGCCTCACCGAAGCCGGCGTGCGCGTCATTTCGGCGAAGCGGAAGAGAGGCGAAGCGCAAACGGTCAAGCTACGCGAGTGGTCCCGGCGCCTTCGCGTCGTCGTCGAGCGTGCGAAGCGCGATCGCAAGGTCGCCAGCATTTACCTTTTCCCGAACCGCCGAGGCCAGGCTTATTCGAAAAGTGGTTGGACATCGGTCTGGCAGGACGCCATGTACGCATACATCGGCGAATTCGATCCAGCGATCGCGCGCGAATTCGAGGCGAAGTGCAAGCGAGAGGCCGCACAACGCCGCGGCGAAAAGGTGGACAACGTCGAGCTCAAGCTGGTTGAGCACCCAGCTTATTTCGCACTGTCTGACGTTCGCCCCGCCGCCATTACCGCGAAGCTCGAGGCGCGCGACGCCGATGCCTATGACTTCGCCGCTCACGCGAATCCAACCACCACACACAAGCACTACGACCGGCGCAAAGTCAAGCGCGCAAGCGCGACGGAGTAGCCCCGTGGTCTACCACGGGATCGCTTGCGCTCGACCGGTCACCTTGCGGCCATCATGGCGCAGAACCAGCGCGCCACCAGCGCCTTATGGCTTCATCAGTGTGAATTTCAAACGGTCCGCTTTGGACGAATTGGCTTGGCGAGTATTCGCATCGCTGCTGCAGCGCGCGTCTTCCATGACGAGCATGAGTGCCTCGCAGGAGAACGGCTTCTGCAGATAGACATCGAAGAGCCGGGCAATGTCTGCCTGACTGACAGCGTCTCCAGTCATTGAAACGAGGAAAGCCGCTGAGCGAATCGGCGTTTCGCTCAGCGACCGTGCGACAGCACTGCCTTTTATGTCGGGCAGGTTCTCGTCAAGGAAAACGATTTCAAATGCGCCGGCATGAAGGAGCCTGAGCGCAGTTTCGCCATCGTAGGCCACAGCAGCATGATGGCCATAGCAGTCCAGCAGGAAAGCGAGACTGTCCGCGACAGACTCATTGTCGTCAACGACGAGCACGTTCATTCAATACGTCCCATTACGAGAAGTTCGCGGCGCTGCCCAGAATTCTTCTTATGTAATATGTATTATTAAATGATAGTGGCGTTGCCAAGTGATTAGCATCTTGCAATCTTGGAAAGCAACTCTATAGGAATCTGAAAGCAATTTGTATGCGTCAATGCGTCGCCAAGGCTCGCTTAATTCGCGCAGTCCATACGGTTGGTCAACCAAGCCGAGTAGACCGAGGCGCTTCGGAATTGAGTGACCATGCGCCCGCAATCATGGGGAGATGCAGCGGGCCCCCGATGCCCATCGAAGGTCAGCAGTGCCTTCAAACCAGCTGCGTGTGACTTCTCAGAATACTGTATAAGTACACAGTGCGACGGAGGCGACGGCAGCGGCTAAAATAGGCCCGAAATTTCGGAACGCCTCGTCGCAAAGCCGCGCAACTGCTGGGTCGATAAAGAGGACTATATTCCGAAATCGAAATCACAGGGCCTTGATTTGTAAGCGGAATTGGCGGTTTGACGACTCGATTGTGATTCCTGTTGTCGTGGGTTCGAGTCCCATCAGCCACCCCAAAGAATTCAGCTGTGTACTGTGTATTCCCGGCATCTGCACCGGTATCCGCAGTGAACAAACGAGCCCGCACTGGTTGCGGGCTTTTTTGCGTCTACCTTCCAGGAAAATTCGAGGAAGACCCGAGGAAAATTCCAGGACAACCCGCAGGCACACCCGGGAACGCGTTTGAACTTCGAGGAATACTACAGGCGACTGCAACTGCCGGAGACTGCATCGCCGGCAGAGATCAAACGCGCCTACCGTCAGCTGAGGGCGAAATATCATCCCGACCGCAACAAGGGAAGTGAAGCGGCCGTCGAGCCGGTGTTCAAGCGCATCCAGGAAGCGTTCGAGATTCTGACCGGCAGGCGTGTCGCGCCGTCGGCCAGGTCAGCCAGCGCAACCGCGTCAGTCAACCCGACACGCGGCAGCCAAGCCCCGCTGCGCCAGCGCCGCGCGCCGCCGCCCATGCGCGGCGCGAATTGCCTCGTCGAGCTTTTCGTGCCGCTCGAAGTCGCGATCGATGGCGGCGGCGTCGAAGCCCACTACGCTGTCAAAGGACCGTGTGTCGCGTGCCAGAAAGAAGATCGCGGCGTGCTTTGCGAGCAGTGTCACGGCACAGGCGTGCAGACCTCGCGCAAGTCCCATGTCGTCGAGATTCCTCGCGGCGCGTGGGACGGTCAACGGCTGGTCGTGGAAGGCGGCGGTCATCCCGGCGTGAGCGGCGGTCCGCCGGGAGACGCAACGTTCTCGATTACCATCGTCTGTGGCCCCGGCTTCACGCGCAACGGGCTCGATCTCGCTTGCGAGATTCAGATCGACTTCGTGACGGCCATGTTGGGCGGCGCCATTCACGCGAAGATCCTGGGCCGCACAATCGAAGTGAAGATTCCCGCCAATGCGAGTTCGGGTACGCCAATCCGTCTTCCGGATCTCGGGCTATCGGACCGTAACGGCACGCGCGGCAGCCTGACGCTGAAGCTGTTGCTCACCATGCCAGCCGCCGCCGCGCACCTCACCGACGCCGATCGGCAACATCTGCGCGAGATCTTCGCTGCGGCAGAGCGGCGAGCGAAGATCTCGCCGCCCGGCGGCTCGCACGACAAGCGCTAGCGCGCCTGCGCGCCATCACGCGAATCGATCCACGCGCGAGCCGCATCGAAGCCGGCCTGCGCGGCCGCATGCTCGGTGGACCAGAGGCGCGTGATAGGCACGAGCTGCCAGTCCTCCACGACCGTATCGCCCTTCAGCACGCGATAGTGCGCCTTGACCCCCGTGAGCACCTGTTCGACCGCGACTTCGATGTCGTAGTCCTTGTAGTGCTCCTGGTAGTCGCCCATGTCGATGCCCTTCGGCTCCATGATCGCCACTCCGTCCGTATGCTGACGGTTCATCGTAGCACTTCGAGCGCGCGCATCTCGTGTCAAAGGCGCGCGATCGACACCTCCGTGGACTTCACCAGTGCGACCACTTCCGAGCCCACCTTCAACGCGAGTTCGTCGATCGAGCGCGTGGTGATCACCGAGGTCACGATCCCGAATGCCGTGTCGACATCGACTTCCGAAACGACGGGCCCGCGAATGATCTCCTTGATCTTGCCGCGAAACTGGTTGCGCACGTTGATGGCGGTAATGCTCATGGATTCGTCTCCGTGAATTCGAATGAAAAAGTGAGGATTGGAATGAATACTCAGGCAGGCCGCCCGCTCGTTGGCTGCGAGCCCGGATTGAGCAGGTACTGCAGCACGTTCCCTTCGAGCGCGGCGAAACGCGCATCGACGCGGGCGCGTGGGCGTTCTAGCGCCACGGCCTCATCGAGCGCGATGCGCCCGGACTCCACGAGCAAGATCCGGTCGCCGAGCGCGACGGCCTCATGCACATCGTGCGTCACCAGCAGCGAGGTGAAGCGATGCTCGCGCCACAGGCGCTCGATGAGCGCATGCATCTCGATGCGAGTGAGCGCGTCGAGCGCCCCGAGCGGTTCGTCGAGGAGCAGCAGGCTCGGCCGGTGCACGAGCGCACGTGCGAGCGCGACGCGTTGCTTCTGGCCGCCCGAAAGACGCGCGGGCCACTCGTCGGCGCGCTCGAGAAGACCCACCTCGTTCAGCACCGCGCGGGCGTCCTCGCGTGCGCCGCGCCCGAGCCCGAGCATCACGTTCTGCAGCACGGTTTTCCACGGCAAAAGGCGCGCATCCTGAAACATGATGCGCGTATCGAGGACCGCGCCATTTGCGCCGCGCCGTTCCACGGCGCCCTCGTCCGCGATTTCGAGGCCGGCGATCAAGCGCAGCAACGTGGACTTGCCGCATCCGCTGCGTCCGACGATCGAGACGAAACTGCCGCGCTCGATTGCAAGATCGAAGCCGTTCAGCACGACGCGCTCGCCATAGCGTTTTCCCACGCCGCGCAGTTCAACGGCAGCGTCCCCTGAGCGCGAAGTCGTGCGCAACGCCACAGCCTCACCCGTGCCTTCTCGCGTGTCGCTTCGCGCACGTGCATGCACGCGCTCGCGCCCTGCACCATAGCGTGGTGCCAACTGGCTTGCGCTCATGCTTCGCCCTCCTCTTGATATGCAGGATGCCAGCGCAGCGCCACGCGCTCCAGCCACTTCGCGAGCCAGTCGGCGAGCTTGCCGAGCCCCGCATAAAGCAGGATGCCGACGACCACCACATCGGTCTGCAGGAACTCTCGCGCGTTCATCGTCATGTAGCCGATGCCCGACTGTGCAGAGATCGTCTCCGCGACGATCAGCGTCACCCACATCAGGCCGAGCGCAAAGCGCACGCCGACGAGAATCGACGGCAATGCCCCCGGCAAGATCACTTCCCGATAGAGCGCGAAACCCTCGAGCCCATAGCTGCGCGCCATCTCGACGAGATTGGCGTCCACCGAGCGTATGCCGTGGAACGTGTTCACGTAGACGGGAAAGAAAACGCCCAGCGAGACGAGAAACACCTTCGCCTCTTCGCCGATGCCAAACCAGAGGATCACTAACGGAATCATGGCGAGCGCCGGGATGTTGCGCACCATCTGAACCGTCGAATCCAGCGCGGTTTCCACGCGCTTGAAGAGGCCGGTAGCGAGCCCGAGCACGAGACCGATGCCCCCGCCGATCGCGAAGCCCGAGAGCGCCCGCCAGGTGCTCACGCGCACGTCCTGCCACATTTCTCCCGATTCGATCAGCGACCATGCTGCCCGCACCACGGCGAACGGCTCGGGCAGCACACGCGTCGAGAGGGCGCCGCTTTTCGCCGCAATTTCCCAGCTCACGAGAATCGCCAGCGGCACGAGCCAGGGCGCGAGCCGGCGCCGGCTCGCGCGCGCGAACGCCAGCACGGCGCGCGCACCAGCGTCACCGACCGCGCCGCTTGCGGGTGCGACTGTCACTTCTTTCACTTCCGTCACTGCCGATTGCGCCATCGTCGCGTCCTCCACGGTTGCTGCATTCGTCCGCCCTCTCAGCTCTGGCTAGCCTTCGGCAGAAAGTGATTGCCGACCACTTCGCCGAATGGACCGGAAAGCGGGCCGCCCGCGCGCTTCCCGGCACGCCCGGGCAGCAGCGGAAACACGAGTTCCGCAAACCGGTAAGACTCCTCCAGATGGGGGTAACCGGACAGAATGAACGTCTCGATGCCGAGTTCCGCATACTCCTTCATGCGTGCGGCCACTTGCTCAGGATTCCCGACGAGCGCCGTGCCCGCGCCGCCCCGCACGAGGCCCACGCCGGCCCACAGGTTCGGATAGACCTCGAGGTCCTTGCGCGTGCCACGCTTGCCGCCGTGCAGCGCGGCCATGCGGCGCTGGCCTTCCGAATCCATCTTCGCGAACGCGGCCTGGGCGCGCGCCACGGTGTCGTCGTCGAGGTGGCTGATGAGCTTGTCTGCGGCGGCCCACGCTTCGTCTTCGGTCTCGCGCACGATCACGTGCAAACGGATGCCGAAGCGGATCGTGCGGCCATGCTCCGCGGCACGCGCGCGAATGTCGGCGATCTTGCGCGCGACGGCTTCGGGCGGCTCCCCCCAGGTCAGATAGGTGTCGATATGCGCGCCCGCCATGGCGTGCGCGGCCGGCGACGAGCCGCCGAACCACAGCGGCGGATGCGGACGCTGCGCCGGCGGATAAAGCACCTTGCCGCCCACCGAACGCAAATGGCGTCCTTCGAAGTCGATGGCCTCGTTCGTGTGCGAAGCCGCGAGCAAGTTGCGCCAGATGTGCAGGAACTCGTCGGTGATGGCATAGCGGGTGTCGTGATCGACGAAGAGGCCGTCGCCTTCGAGTTCGGCCGTATCGCCGCCGGTCACGACGTTGATGAGCAGACGCCCGTTCGAGAGCCGGTCGAACGTCGCGGCCATGCGCGCGGAGAGCGCCGGCGACGAGAGGCCCGGGCGGATCGCCACGAGAAACTTCAGGCGCCGCGTCGCGGCAATGAGGCTCGACGCCACGACCCAGGCGTCCTCGCACGAGCGGCCCGTGGGCAGCAGCACGCCCTCGTAGCCGAGCGTATCGGCGGCGACGGCGATCTGCTGGAAGTACGCGAGGTCGGCAGCGCGTGCGCCCTCGGTCGTGCCCAGATAGCGGCTGTCACCATGAGTCGGGATGAACCAGAACACATTCATGCGTTACTCCTGCCTGTCATTTCGAAATGCGAATCGGGTGAACAACAGCGGCAAGCGGGGTCGCGCCGCGCAACGAGCGCGCCGCTCGAGGCCGGCTCAAAAAAAGGATTGGATAGCGGACGGGATGCGCCAGCGCCTCGCGCAGCGCGCGACGACAGCGGCGCCGTCTTCATGGGGGACCAGTCTAGGGAGGGGCCTCGCGCTTTAGAACGATTTTTTTGAGCTTAGGTTTTCCACTTTCGTGCTTTGCCCGACGCTTTAGCATACGGTGCAGCCCCGCTGCGTCGCGCGCCGATATAATGGCGCACGCACCCACAAATACACCGGCACGCCGCGCGAGAATGCGCAAGACGCGGCGAGGCCACGCAAGCCCTCGCACGATTCCATGCAAAAACTGATTCTGCCGTTCGTATCCGGCTTTCTGGCGTCGCTCTTCTTTCGCGAGGCGACGCTCGCGTTACTGCACGCCGCGCAGGTCATCGACGTGGCTGGATTTTCGACGGCCCCGTTCCTGCCCCTCGGGCTGCCCGAGTTCCTCGCCAACGCGATCTGGAGCGCCGTCTGGGCCGTGCTGATGGCGTGGCTGCTGCGCGTGTCGCCGTCACGGCCCGCACCGTGGGTTCAAGCCTTTGTTTTCGGCGGCATCGTCCTCACGGCCGCAACGGTGTTCGTCGCCAATCCGCTGCGCGGTATCTGGCCGAGCGGCAACATGCTGCCGCGGCTCGCGACGGGCTTCGCCTCGAACGCGATGTGGGGCTGGGGTGCGCTCGTATTCATGCGCGCGTTCATGAGCGAAACCGTAGAAGACTGACCCACGACTGCAAGATCTACAGGCCGCGCGCGAAGCACGGTCTGTACTTGCGCCTGCGTCCCCTCTTCCTCTTCTCCAGTCGGATCAGCCGATCAGCTCGCGTAACGGATGCTCAGTCACGCTCCAGGGACTCTCGAACATCTGCTCGACCGCTTCCCGGGGCACGTCTTCTATATTCGCGAAGCGCCACTGCGGGTGATCGTCCTTGTCGACGATGCGTGCGCGGATGCCTTCCATCACGTCGCCGGTCGCGAAGCTCGATCGCGTGAGATCGAGATCGCGGCGCAGGCAGTCGGCCATCGTTCCCTCCGCGCGCGACACGACTTCGAGCGACACCGCCATCGAGAGCGGCGAGCGCGCGCGCAAAACGCCCACGATCTGCTCGGCCCATTCGGCATGCTCACGCTCGCCCGCAAGCCGGGCAGCTTCTAGCGAAGCCAGCATGGCGGGCACATCGGCCAGCGAGAAATGCCGATCGAGCCAGCGACGAACCGCCGCCAGCGACGAACCCTCGGCGAGGCGCCGCGCCTCGTGTTCGGGCAGCGCTGCCTGCCTGATGCGCGCCACCACCTCGGCGCCGGTCGCAAACGGCTCGCTCTCGAGCGCGTCAAGCAGCCCCGGCCATGCGGTTTCGTCGAGCGACGCATCGGCGAGCCCTGCATATAGCGCGCTCGCCTGATCGAGCGTCTCGCCCGTCACCGCGAGATACCTGCCGATCGCGCCAGGCGTGCGTGCGAGAAACCAGCCCATGCCGACGTCGGGAAAAAGGCCGATGCGCGTCTCCGGCATCGCCATGCGCGTGGTCGCGCCAACGAGGCGCAGGCCGCCCGTGCGATACGCGCCCTGCGAAATGCCCATGCCGCCGCCCATGACCACGCCGTTGAGCATCGCGATATACGGCTTCGGGTAAGTGAAGATGGCGTGATTGAGGCGATATTCGTCGGCAAAGAACGTGTCGAGCGCCGCCTGGTCGCCGGCGCGATACGCCTCATAGAGAAAGCGGACATCACCGCCCGCGCAGAACGCACGCGCGTGGCGCGTGCGCACGATCACCGCCAGCACGCCAGGGTCGTTGCGCCAGCGATCGAGCGCTGCGTGCATGGTGCGTACCATTGCGGTCGTCAGCGCGTTGAGCGCCTGCGGACGCTCGAGTTCGATATAGCCGATGCGGTTTGCCACGCGCGTGAGCACGTGCGGATCGGCGTGGGAAGCGGTCGGACTTGCAGTGGCTTCGTGTGACATGGTGATCGGCAGGACGAAACGATGGACGGTGAATCGATACCGCTTCCGAGGCTATCACGACGCTGCGCCAGCCGTCCGCACCGCCGGCGGCTCGCCCGGCGCAGCGCGAACGCCGAACCAGGCATCGAGCGCGGCGTCGATCATCGGACCGTGCGCCGCGCGCTCCAGCCTCTTTGCGTTCGGCGATACTCATGGCAGCGCGAGCGGGTCGCGGCGGCCGGGACGTCATTACCTCCGGGCCGCGCGCCCTGGGCTACGAGTCCAGGCGACCGGGCGGAAAATGACCGCTCTTGAGCAGCACGGGCGTGCCGTTGCTGAGTTCGAGATGGGCGCGGGCCACCGCCTCGATACGCGGACGGCCGGCATCGAAAGCCTGCATCCATGCATCGCGAGTCGCGGGCAGCGCGCCGAAATGGTCCTCGAGAGCCTCGACGGAAATCGCGCACGGTACGCGCGCGCCGTCAACGAGCGCGGGAAAGACCACCGTGAGATTGGAGTCGCGATAGAGCGGCGCATCGGCGGGGAAACGAATGATCATGTCCTGCCCCAATGGGGAAATTCAGCGAATAGCCCTCCCGCCAGCCAACGACGCGGTGCACGGCGGTAACCGGCCATGTTACGCGCGGGAGAAAAAGCCTGGGGCGAACGTGACCGACGCCCTTGCCGACGCTATGGCCAGGCCGCCCGGGGCCTTGACGTCGTGCTGCGCGCCAAGGGTTTTCAGTGCGCCTGCATCTTCGAGAACAGATTGAGCACGACCACGCCGGCCACGATGAGGCCAAGCCCGAATACGGCCGGCAGATCGGGCACCTGCCGATAGAGCGCCATCGCAACGAGCGTGATGAGCACGATACCCACGCCGGACCACACCGCATAGACGATGCCGACCGGCAAGCTGCGCAAGGTGAGCGAGAGCCCGTAAAACGCGACGCCGTATCCCGCCACGACGATCGCCGACGGCACGAGCCGCGTAAAGCCGTCCGAGGCGCGCAGCGCAGAGGTCGCGATGACTTCCGCGACGATCGAGATGACGAGCCAGGTCCACGCAGACAAGACTGGGAAGCGCATCGCGTCAGACCTTCGCGAGCGCGAGCTGCGCGTACTCGACGTCGAGCTGCGCGCAAAGCGCCTCGACCACCAGTTCGTGATCGGCGCGTTGCGGCATGCCCGAGACCGTCACCGAGCCGATCACGCCCGCACCGGCCACGGTCAGCGGAAACGAGCCGCCGTGCGGCGCGAAATCGGCGATGGGCAAGCCGTGCTTTTCTGCGAGCGTCGAGCCGGTTTGCTGCATGCGTAGGCCGATCGCATAGGAGCTGCGGCGAAAGTGCTCGACCACGCGTGACTTGCGGCGCACCCAGTCGGCGTTATCGGGCGTGGCGCCTTCGAGCGCGCAGAAGAAGAGCGGTTGCCCGAACATGCGCACGTCGATGGCAACGGGAAGCGCGCGGGCTCGGGCAAGCTCGTGCAGATGCGAACCGAGCTGCCAGGCGCGATCGGCGTCGAAACGGGGAAATACCAGCGCATGCTCCTGCGCGGCTATCGATTGCAGATCGAGGGGAATGTCCATGAATGAGGCGTATGAAGGGAGCGTTGGGGGCGCAAGATGCCGGGGCGAGCGCGCAAGTCCGCGCAAGTCTATGTCCGAGCCACGACGAGCACTCCTGCGACCGAGCCCCGATTCTATCCCGAAGGATGGACAGGCCGTCCGCCGGCGTCGTGCAATCGTTCTGCAAACGCACGGAAAGGCACTCGTCATTTATTGTTGCAACGCCGCGCGATCTGTCATATAATTTTTTCTTCGACGGACGCGGGGTGGAGCAGTCTGGCAGCTCGTCGGGCTCATAACCCGAAGGTCGTAGGTTCAAATCCTACCCCCGCAACCAGCAGAATTCGAAAGGGTTACAAGGCAAGGGTCTTGTAACCCTTTTCCCGTTTACGGTCTCCCACGCCGGGAAGTGCAATCGAGCGCGGATTTCCCCCTCTTCTTCGAGCCGTCTTCGAGCAACATCCGGCAGCGATGTGCAGCGGTGATAAACTCGCATCACCCATCCCCCTATCGTGCCCATGAAATTCTGCTCGACTTGCGGTCAGGCGGTCAGCCTGCTCATTCCGCCCGGCGACAATCGCGAACGCTATGTCTGCTCGCACTGCGGCACCGTCCACTACCAGAATCCACGCAACGTGGTCGGCACGGTGCCGGTCTGGGAAGACAAGGTGCTCTTGTGCCGCCGCGCGATCGAGCCGCGCTACGGCTACTGGACACTGCCAGCAGGCTTCATGGAAATGGGCGAGACAACCGCCGAAGCCGCGGCGCGCGAAACACTCGAGGAAGCCGGCGCACGCGTCGAGGTGCAGAATCTCTTTTCGCTGCTGAACGTGCCGCGCGTGCACCAGGTGCATCTGTTCTATCTCGCGCGCCTGCTCGACATCGAAATCGAAGCCGGTGAGGAAAGCCTCGAAGTGAGGCTTTTCGAAGAGCACGAGATTCCCTGGGACGACATTGCGTTCCCCACCGTCGGCCAGACCCTGCGCTTTTTCTTTGCCGATCGCCAGTCCGGCAGCTACGGGCTGCACACCGGCGACGTCCTGCGCTCGCTGCGCGACGGCTGACAGTCCCGCGAGTCCCCGCGACGATGGTCCCCTGGCTTTCGCCCGACGACCCCTTTCCCGCCGTCGAGCGCGCGCTCGGCGCGTCGAGCGGCGCGCCGGGCCTGCTCGCCGCGAGCGCGGACCTGCTGCCCTCGCGCCTCGTCGACGCCTATCGGCGCGGCATCTTCCCCTGGTACTCCGACGGCCAGCCGGTCCTCTGGTGGAGCCCCGACCCGCGCATGATCCTGCGGCCCGACGAGTTCAAGGTCTCGCCTTCGTTCAGGAAGACGCTCAAGCGCGTGCTGCGCGAGAACGCGTGGGAGATTCGCGTCGACAACAATTTCGCCGCCGTGATGCGCGCATGCGCGAGCGCGCCCCGGCGCGGACAGCGCGGCACCTGGATTACGGGCGACGTGATCGATGCCTACTCCACCCTGCACCGCGTGGGCGATGCGCACAGCGTCGAGGCATGGTGCAACGGCGAGCGTGTAGGCGGTCTTTACGGCGTGGCGCTCGGCACGATGTTCTTCGGCGAGTCGATGTTCGCCTCGGTCACCGACGCCTCGAAGATCGCGCTCGCGGCGCTCGTCGCGCACCTGCGCCGCCACGGCGTCGAGATGATCGACTGCCAGCAGAACACCGCGCATCTCGCCTCGCTCGGCGGACGCGAAATCTCGCGCAAGGTGTTCATCGCCCACGTGCGCACGCACGTGAACGCGGCACCCATTCCCTGGAAATTCGACAAAGCCGTGCTCGCCGATCTGCTCGGCGGCAGCGGCGCGCCCGACGAGTTCCTGCCCGCCGCATGAAGGGCGAGCGAGCCGCGCATGCGCGGCGAAAGCGCCCCGCTTGCGCACGCGCGACGGCGCGCGCAATTCGATGGATCCCTGCTCGGCGTCGATGTTAGACTAAAAAGCGAACCCGTCGCCCCCTCCGCCCAGCGCCGTTCAGGCTGGCGAACGTCACGCGCGAGGCCGGGTGCGCGATGCGCGCCTGAGGGACGATCCGAACTGCTACGAGAGCTGCCAACGTGACGCATCCAAACGAGCTGCCGCTTTCACCGCTTTCCGCGCTGCAATTCTATGCAACGGCGCCCTACCCTTGCAGCTACCTGGAGGGGCGCATCGCACGCTCGCAGGTGGCCACGCCGAGCCATCTCATCAACTCCGACGTCTATACCGATCTCGTGAAGGCGGGCTTCCGGCGTTCCGGCGTATTCACCTATCGGCCCTACTGCGACGGTTGCCGCGCGTGCGTGCCGGTGCGCGTGCCGGTCGAGCGCTTCGCGCCTGGCCGCACGCAACGCCGCGCGTGGAAGCGCCACGCCGCGCTCGTCGCAACGGTCGCGCCACTGCACTATGACGAGGCGCACTACGCGCTCTATATGCGCTACCAGTCCGCGCGCCACGCGGGCGGCGGCATGGACCGCGACAGCCGCGACCAGTACGAGCAGTTCCTGCTGCAAAGCCGGATCAACTCGCGGCTCGTCGAATTCCGCGAGCCCGATCCCGCGCATCCCGACGAGCCCGGCACGCTGCGCATGGTGAGCATGATCGACATCCTCGGCGACGGGCTCTCCTCGGTCTACACGTTCTTCGACCCCGATACGCCGCATACGAGCTACGGCACCTACAACATCCTCTGGCAGATCGAACAGGCGCGCAGCCTTCAACTGCCTTACGTCTATCTCGGCTACTGGATCCGCGAGAGCCCGAAGATGGCGTACAAGGCCCGCTTTCAGCCGCTCGAAGGCCTCTTCGACGGCGCATGGACCACGCTCCCACCCGGAGCCTGAGCGTCCGGCCGGTCGAATCGGGCCGCCCCCGCATCGCCCTCGGGCGGCGTTACCGCTAAAATACCGGGTTCCCATTTTCCGGCGCCCGCGCCTTTCCCTTCCGTGTTCAGCACCCTTTATCCGTTCGTCCGCGACCAGCTCTTTCGCATGGACGCCGAAGATGCCCACCACCTTTCCCTGCGCATGATAGGCGCCGCCGGGCGCACCGGCATGGCCGGGCTCCTCGCGCCGCGCGTGCCCGATTCGCCGCGCACCGTCATGGGCCTCACGTTCCGCAATCCCGTGGGCCTCGCCGCGGGCCTCGACAAGGAAGGCGCCGCCATCGACGGCTTCGCCGCGCTGGGCTTCGGCTTCATCGAAGTGGGCACCGTGACGCCGCGTCCGCAGCCGGGCAATCCGCGGCCGCGCATCTTCCGGCTGCCCCAGGCGGGCGGCATCATCAACCGGATGGGGTTCAACAATCACGGCGTCGAGCAGTTCGTGAAGAACGTGCAGGCCGCGCGTTATCGCGGCATTCTCGGCCTGAACATCGGCAAGAACGCCGATACGCCGATCGAGCGCGCCGCCGACGATTATCTCTTCTGCCTCGAGCGCGTCTATCCGTTCGCGAGCTACGTGACGATCAACATCTCGTCGCCGAATACGAAGAATCTGCGCCAGTTGCAGGGCGCGGGTGAACTCGATGCCCTCCTCGCGGCGCTCAAGGACAAGCAGCAGCGCCTTGCCGACATGCACGGCAAGCTCGTGCCGCTCGCGCTGAAGATCGCGCCCGATCTCGACGACGAGCAGATCAAGGAGATCGCCGACACGCTCCTGCGCCACAAGATCGAAGGCGTGATCGCGACCAACACCACGCTCTCGCGCGCGGCGGTGGAAGGCATGCCCAATGCGAACGAAGCGGGCGGCCTCTCCGGGCGCCCCGTGTTCGATGCGTCGAACAACGTCATCCGCAAGCTGCGGGCCGAGCTGGGCGATCAAGTGCCGATCATCGGCGTGGGCGGCATTTTTTCGGGCGACGACGCGCGCGCGAAGATCGCGGCCGGCGCCTCGCTCGTGCAGCTCTATACGGGCTTCATCTACCGCGGCCCGGCGCTCGTCGCCGAATGCGCGCGGGCGCTGGCCTCGGGCCGCGCGTGAAGCTATAGTGGCAGGCTGGTCATGGCGCATCGAAGGCGCCGTGCACTAGCACCAAAGAATCGCAGCAGCAGAACAAGAGGAAAACATGAAATCCGGTTTGCTGAAAAAACTCCTTGCACTCGCCGTCGTCGGCGCATCGTTCGCCGCGGCCGGCGCCCACGCCGAAGACCTGCTCGATCAGGTCAAGGCACGCGGCACGCTGCGCGTGGGTCTCGAAGGCACGTTCCCCCCGTTCAATTCGAAGGCGCCCAATGGCGAGCTGGTCGGCTATGACGTCGACATCGCCAAAGCCGTGGCAGCGAAGATGGGCCTGAAACCCGAGTTCGTCACGACCGAGTGGAGCGGCATCATCGCCGGCCTCCAGGCGGGCAAGTTCGACGTGATCGTGAACCAGGTCGGCGTCACCGATCAGCGCAAGGCTGCGCTCGACTTCTCGCCGGCATACACCTACTCGGCCGCGCAACTCATCCAGCGCAAGGACGACACACGCCAGTTCAAGTCGCTCGAGGACCTCAAGGGCAAGAAGCTAGGCGTCGGTCTCGGCACGAACTACATGGACATGGCCAAGTCGGTGCCGGGCATCGACGTGAAGACCTATCCGGGCGCGCCCGAATATCTGCGCGACCTCGCCGCGAACCGTCTCGACGCGGCGCTCAACGACCGCCTGATGCTCGCGTATCTGCTGAAGAACTCGCAGCTGCCGCTGCGCACTGGCGCGATCGTAGGCGACGGCAACCCGTCGGCCATCCCTTTCAGGAAGGGCAATCCGAAGTTTGCCAAGGCGATCGACGACGCGATGACGCAACTCGAAGCCGACGGCACGTTCTCGAAGATTTCAGACAAGTGGTTCGGCATCGACGTGACCAAGCCGCTCTCGCGCTGATCTCGCCATGTTCCTGAGCACCGCACAGCCGGGCTGACGCGAAGGGCGGCATCGCACGATGCCGCCCTTCGTCTATCTGCGGCCATCGATGCGGCCACAAGCAAACCGCGCAACTTAATCTCGTAACTACGCCCATGCCCATTTACACGCTCATCATCCAGTCGTTGCCGGTGCTCGCGCAGGGCGCTGTGCTGACGGTCAAGTTCGCCGTGCTCTCGATGATCTTCGGGCTCATCGGCGGTGCCACGCTCGCACTCATGGGCATCAGCTCGAACCGCGCGCTCGTGTACGTCGCGCGCGTGTACGTGAGCCTGATGCGCGGCACCCCGCTGCTCGTGCAGATCTTCGTCGTGTACTATGGACTGCCGAGTATCGGCATCTCGCTGGATCCAACGCCCGCGGGCGTGATCGCGCTTTCGGCGAACGTGGCGGCGTATCTCTCCGAGAGCATGCGCGGGGCGATTCTCGGCATTCACAGCGGCCAGTGGCACGCGGCCTACAGCCTCGGCCTCTCGCGCACTCAGACGCTGCGCTACGTAATCGCGCCGCAGGCGCTGCGCATTGCCGTGCCGAGCCTCTCGAACAGTCTCATCAGCCTCATCAAGGACACTTCGCTCGTCTCCGTCATCACCGTGACGGAGTTGCTGCGCAGTGCGCAGGAGATCATCGCCTCGACCTATCAGCCGCTGCCGCTCTATCTCGCGGCCGCCGCCATTTACTGGGTGCTGTGTCAGGTGCTCGAGTGGATCCAGCACTGGTACGAAAAGCGCCTTGCGCTGCCCGCGCGGCACTGAAACTCCGCGCCCGACCGAGCTTTCGCACACGGCCCGCACATGCGGGCCGTGCCGTTTCCAGCCCGCTCGCGAAGCTTTCACTCGCAGGGAAAGCGCAGTCCGAGCGCCGCGCGCGCGGCGTCCGCCATGGCAAGCATGCGGCGCGACGTGTCGTGCGTCATCACCGGGCTTTCCAGCGCACCCGCGCGCAGCAGTTCGCAGAAGTGCGCGGTCTCGTAGTTGAGGCCGCCGCCCTCGAACGGCTCGTCGAGTTCGACGACGCGGCCATCGGCATAACGCACCGTCGCGCGCGACGGATTCCACCAGTTCGCATGAATCGTCACGTTGCCAAGCGGCCCGGCGAGCAGCGCGTCGCCATGGCCGTGGAGATCGAGCCCGCAAAATAGCTGCGCGATGCCATGCTCGTGCTGGCAGTTCAGGCTCGCAAACGTATCGACGCCAGTCGCACCTAGACGCCCGATGGTCTGCACCTCGCGTGGCGCGCCGAGCCAGTCCACCGCGAGAAACATTTCGTAGACGCCGATGTCGAGCAGCGCCCCGCCCGCCTGCTCGAACGAATACGACGGATGATCGGCCGGCACGTTCGCAACCGAGCAGCCCGCGCGCACGAGCCCGACGGGTCCGATCGGATCGGCAGCAAGTTGCGCGCGCAACGTTCGATAGAGGGGATAGAACGGCGGCTTCATCGCCTCCATGAAGAGGCGCTGCGCGCGGCGCGCCGCGTCGAATACGCGTTCGAGCTGCGCGCCGTTGACCGTTGCAGGTTTCTCGCACAGCACGGGCAGGCCGGCTTCGAGCGCCGCAATGGCGTAGTGCGCGTGGCTGTCCTGCATCGTGGCGATGTAGACGGCGTCGATGCCGCTGGCGAAGAGTGCGTCCAGACTCTCGCACGCCTGGGCGCCGCAGGTGGCGGCAAGCGCCTGCGCGGTTGCCGCGCGCCGCGACCAGACCGCTTCGACACGTGCATGCGGCACGTGTGCGGCGCCCTGCGCGAAGCGGTGCGCAATGCGGCCCGCGCCGACGATGCCCCAACGTATGGTTTTGGTGTCGCTCATGTGCTGCGTGCTCCGGCTGTGAGGTCCGAGGCCGCCGCGTCGCTCGCGGCGCGCCCAAAGACACGCACGATACCGGCACGCACGCCGCGCCGCAATGCACTCGCCGCCATCCCGCTCGGTTCGCCCGTAGCGGTAGCGAATCGAGCCGGTGAATCCATCCCGAAAGCGGCCTTAGCGCTGCTCCAGTGCCTCGGGGGCGAACGCGCGAGTGAGTTCGTCGGCGGTGTACTCGATCATCGCGAGCGCGGCCGCTTCGGCCTCTTTGGGTGCGCGCCGCTCGATCGCGTCGATCACGCGTTCGTGCGCCGCCAGGACGTTTTGCCAGCCGCCGTCCCGCGCGCTGAGAATCGGGTTGACGAGCGAGAGCGCGCCGCGAATGATCGCCGCCATCTGCTGATAAAACTGATTCCCGCTCGCGGCGAGGATGCGCGTATGCAAAAGCGCGTCAGCGTTCTGAAAGTTCGGATCGTCGGTGCCCGTCTGCCGCAGCGCCTCGAACGCATCGCGAATGCCAGCGATGTCCGCCGCACTGGCACGCGTAGCCGCGAGCGCGCATGCGGCCGGTTCGATCAGGCCGCGAAACTCGATCACGTCGCGCAAGAACGTCTTGTCCGGCTTCGAGCGAAACCGCCAGTTCACGACATCCTCGTCGATCATGCGCCAGTCGCGCATGGGCCGGATGCGGGTGCCGATCTTCGGCCGCACATCGAGCATGTGACGCGCGAGCAGCATGGATAGCGCCTCGCGCATCACCGTGCGGCTCACGTCGAACTCCTTCGAGAGGATATCCTGCGGCGGCAGCACGGCGCCATACCGCTCCTCGACGATGCCTGCGATCAGCCCGTCCATCACTTTGCTGACGAGCGAGCGTTCCTTGTTCCCCAGTTCCATGACCCTACCCCCCCGATGTGGCGTTATCGCCCATGTTTGCCGGTTACTGCGCGGGCCCTCGTGCGTGGTCGAACTTATGTCATACGTTGCCATGCTGTTCGCATAATTCGCCAGCCAGGATATCTCCTGACATGTGGCTTGCTACGCAGGCGTGTTGTTCGTATTGACTCTTGCTGCGGCGGCCCTTGTGCTGTGCGAAGGTGCTGCTTTGCTGCTCTTCTTGTAAGGCGATCGTATACATCGCCCACTTACTTCACAGATCGTTCTGTATCCATCGGCACTCCCTGGCTGTGCATATGCAGGGACACCGGTACGCATGTTTCTCTTTCGCACGCTTTTTAGCGCGCGCGTTATCGCCTCCGGCGCTTTCAGCGCTCTCAGCGCTCTACACGACCGTACTGGTCGTCGAAGCGCACGATGTCGTCTTCGCCCAGGTATCCGCCCGACTGCACCTCGATGATCTCCAGCTGCGTCTTGCCCGGATTCTCCAGCCGGTGCTTCACGCCAAGCGGGATGTACGTGGACTCGTTTTCCGCAAGCAGGAAAATCTCCTCGCCGCGCGTGACGCGCGCCGTGCCGCGCACCACGGTCCAGTGCTCGGCGCGGTGGTGATGCATCTGCAGCGACAGGCGCCCGCCCGGCTTCACGACGATGCGCTTGACCTGGAAGCGTTCGCCCCGATCGAGCGAGTCATAGCAGCCCCAGGGCCGCTCCACACGGCGGTGGTGCTGCGCGACCTCGCTGCGTTGCACGCGCAGCTTGTTCACGACGGCCTTCACGTCCTGTACGCGATCTTTGGCCGCGACCAGCACCGCGTCGGCCGTTTCCACCACCACGACGCCGTGCACGCCCACGCAAGCCACGAGGCGCCCATCCGAATGCGCGAAGGTGTCCGTCACGTCTTCGAGCATCACGCGGCCGCGCGCCACATTGCCGCTCGCGTCCTTGGTCGACGCCTGCCACACCGCGTCCCAGGCGCCGACGTCCGACCAGCCCGCCACCAGCGGCACGACCACACCCGCGAGCCGTGCGTCCGAGCCGACCGACTCCATCACCGCGTAGTCGATCGAATCGGACGGGCACGCGGTGAGCGCGTCCGCGTCGAGATGCACGGTGCCGTCGGCGTCGACGACGGCGGCCTCGAACGCCGCCGCGCATTGCGCCGCGATGGCCGGCCGGCAATGCGCGATCGCGGCAAGCCATACCGATGCACGCGCGACGAAAATGCCGCTGTTCCAGAGGTAATCGCCGCAGGCGAGGTAGCTCGCCGCCAGCTCGGCGTCGGGCTTCTCCACGAAGCGCTCGATCCGGCGCGCGCCGCTCGCGCCCAATGCGACGCCCGCGCCGATGTATCCATATCCGGTTTCGGCGCGCTGCGGCGGCACGCCGAGTGTGACGATCGCGCCGCGCGCCGCGTACGCCACCGCTTCTTCCAGCGCGGCGGCAAAAGCCGCGCGATCGGCAATCAGGTGGTCCGCCGGCATCGCAACGAGGATCGGGTCGCTGTCGCAAACGGCGCCTGCGTCGTCGCTCGTGAGCGCCGTCTGCTGGGCACTGCGCGCCACCAGCGCCGCGAGCGTCAAGGCGGGCGCCGTGTTGCGCGCCACCGGCTCCAGCACGACGCGCGCGGGCTGGCCGCTGCGGCTGAGGCGGTCGGCGGTCATGAGCCGAAGTTCCTCGCTGCTCACGACGATAGGCGCGGCCTTGCGGATCACCGAGCCCGCCTGCGCGTACACGCCGTCGAGCCGCCGCACGGTCGCCTCGAGCAGCGACTCGCCGTCGAGCAGATCGATCAGCTGTTTCGGACAATGCTCGCGCGAAAGCGGCCAGAGGCGCGTGCCCGAGCCACCGGCCAGCACCACGGGCTGAACGATCAGTGCGACTTCGCGTTCATTGGCTGCCGAGAGCAGGCCGGCAGGCGTCACGAGCTGGTTCATGCAGTGTGCTCCCCGTTGAAATACGCCGGGTCGCGCAGGCGATCTGCGCCGCTTCCTGTTGGCGATCTCGCCCGAAGCATCGCGCGCCTCCCGGACCTCTCAGACGTCTGCGGTCTCTTAACCTCCGAGACCTTTTACGGGCTTCATTGGACCAAAGCTCACCGAACCACTCTGTACGTATACCCACATTGATCGCACGTGCCCAGGCGAGCGCACTCGCGGCGCGACGTTTCACCGTCGAACGTTTTTTTGCGAGGAACGCATGCGTAGCAACAGAACTGAATCAAAAACCCTGATTTTCCGCGTAGCCGCCAATAGCAGACCAGAGCTTCCCGCGTCGATGTTTCAGTAAGGAGCCATTTCTGAACGTCTCCAGCCGTGCGCTGCAAAAATCAATGAAATCAGCGGCTTGCGCCTTACAAAAATTCGCTGCGCACAGTGATGCAACGCAAAATGGCCGTACAAAACTGAAACAAAAACGCGGCGTTATACCGCGCTGCATCATGGACGCATCGCGCCAGCCCGCATGCAGACGTGGTTTCGCTGCCGCTGGCACATACCCTGCTAAAGAGAGATCGCCACACGAGCGCAGGCGCGAACGAACGACACCGCGCGCGGGAGCACGCAGGGCTATGGGGCCGGCACGACGAACACAAGAGCCGTACGGGAAACGGCGAACAAAAAACAGTTCGCGGACGGAATCAAAAAACAGGAGGCAGCGCGAGCCGCCTCGCACGAGGACCAGTCATGTTAACCCTTCAATCCGATCTTCACGGCAACCATTTGCTGGGCGCCCTCCCGTCGCATGAATGGCAGGCTCTCGCCCCGCACCTCGAACTCGTTCATCTGCGCACCGAACAGCTGATCTGCGATTCCGGCCAGCGCATTCATCACGTGTACTTCCCGACCACTGCGATCATCTCGCTGCTCTCGACGATGGAAGACGGGAGCTCGGTCGAGATCGCCGCGATCGGCCGCGAAGGCATGTCGGGCGTGCCCGTGCTCACCGGCGGAGAGACGATGCCCAACCGCGTGCAGGTGCAATGCGCGGGCTTCGCCTATCGCATGAGCGCACAAGCGCTCAAACAGCAGTTCGCACGCTCCGACTTCCTGCGCCGCCTCATGCTGCTTTATATGCATGCGCTGCTCACGCAGGTCGCGCAGACCGCCGCGTGCAATCGTCATCACTCGCTCAACAAGCAGCTGTGCCGCTGGCTGCTGATCGAAGTGGACCGCGTGGCGTCCAACGATCTCGCCGTCACGCAGCAACTGATCGCCGACATGCTCGGCGTGCGCCGCGAGGGCATTACCGAAGCAGCGGGCAAGTTGCACGACGAAGGCCTCATCCATCACAGCCGCGGCCATATCCGTGTGCTCGATCGCGAGGGCCTCGAAGCCCGTGCCTGCGAATGCTACGGCCTCGTTCGCCGAGAGTTCGACCGGCTGCTGCCGCGACTGCGCCAGGCCGAAACCGTCGAGTGAAATCAAGCTCGCGCGCGTTGGCATTGCCCGCCGCGAGCTTCTCCCTTCGACGTCTGCGCGCAAAGCGTGCCTTTCGTGGCACGCTTTTGCGCATCTGGATGCCTCGTCTCCATCATGACGAAGACAGTCGAGCGAGATCGAGTGCAGCACAAACATAGAGGATAACGAAACAATCGAATCCGGTTCAGTCGGAGAGAGAACAGGGAGTACCCTCTTCTCTCCGGCCTCGCGGGATTCAGTGTGTCGAAGGTGCCAGCGCCTGGGCAAGCGGCAACGGAGGCAGGTTCTCGGGTTCGCGCACGAACGGGTCGGCCGGTTCCTGGACCTTCGCATCCGTCCTGGTATCGGCGTTGCGCAATCGCACCGACGCGCCGTCGTTCTTCACGACCTTGCGGTTCCCGCCACAGGGATGATCGGTCAGTGCAGCCGCCTCGCGGAAGTCGTCCACACCCACGCTGCGCCTGCAAACAACGACACCTCCGCAGCAGCTAGGCGCGACATTGCGTTCGGCAGGCCAGCCAGGCCTGCCGGAAAAAAGAGCGGCAGCGTACAGGCAAAACCTGCCGCAGCTACCGCCCGCGCGAGGTCGCTCAGGCCTTGCGGTATTCGATGCGCTCGACGCCGGCTGCGCCGCCGAGCAGGCAAAGGTCGGCGCCGCGCGCAGCGAACAGACCCACCGTCACTACGCCCGGCCATGCATTGACATGCGCCTCGAGCGTGCGCGGGTCATTGATGTGCAAGCCTTTGACATCGAGGATCTCGTTGCCGTTGTCAGTGATGAAGGGCGAGCCGTCCTTCTGGACGCGCAGCACCGGCACGCCGCCGAGCGCCGTGACGCGGCGGCCGATCGCCGTGCGCGCCATCGGCACGACTTCGATGGGCAGCGGGAACTGCCCGAGCACGTCGACGCGCTTGCTCGCGTCCGCGATGCAGACGAATACGTCCGACACCGATGCGACGATCTTCTCGCGCGTGAGCGCGCCGCCGCCGCCCTTGATCATGGCGCCAGCGCCGTCGATTTCATCGGCGCCATCCACATATACGGGCAGCGATTCGATCTCGTTGAGATCGAAAATCTTGAAGCCATGCGCTTCGAGGCGCGCGGTGGTGGCGACGGAACTGGACACGGCGCCGCGATAGCGGCTCTTGCTCGCGGCGAGCGCGTCGATGAAACAGTTCGCGGTGGAGCCCGTGCCGACGCCGATCACGGCGCCTTCCGGCACGTTCGCGTTGACATAGTCGGCGGCGGCCTGGCCGACCAGTTGCTTGAGTTCGTCTTGAGTCATGGGAGTACAGCCCGAGGAGGGGAAAAACGGGGAATCTGCGTAGTTTACCGGAGATGCGGGCACGGGCTGCCCGCATCTCGCGGATCACGCGTAAGGCGATCAGCGCGCGGCCGAGCGCTGCCGCACCGCTTCGAACAAACAGACGCCCGAAGCGACGGACACGTTCAGGCTCTCGACCGTGCCCGCCATCGGAATCTGCATGACTTCGTCGCAGGTTTCACGGGTGAGGCGGCGCATGCCCTCGCCTTCGGCGCCGAGCACGATTGCCACCGGGCCATCGAGCTTCGTCTCATAGAGGTTCGCGCTCGCGTCGCCGGCGGTGCCGACCACCCACACGCCCGCGTCCTTGAGTTCGCGCAGGGCGCGCGCGAGGTTCGTGACGGTGATGTACGGCACGGTGTCCGCCGCGCCGCTCGCCACCTTCGCGGCCGTGGCGTTCAGCCCGACGGCGCGGTCGCGCGGCGCGATTACCGCGTGCGCGCCGGCCGCGTCGGCTACGCGCAGACACGCGCCGAGATTGTGCGGATCGGTCACGCCGTCGAGCACGAGCAGCAGCGGCGAGCCCTGGATGCCGTCGAGCAGCTCCGCGAGGTTCTGGGCGAGCGCCAGATCGCGCACGCGGGCCACCACGCCCTGGTGACGTTCCGTATGAGCGAGGCCCCAGAGGCGCGTTTCGTCGGCTGCGATCACGCGCACGCCGGCTTCCTTCGCGGCGTGCAGGAAGTCCTGCATGCGGCGGTCGCGGCGCGTCGGATCGTAGTAGACATCCTCGACCGTGGACGCGTCGTGCCGCAAACGCGCGGTCACCGCATGAAACCCGTAAAGAACCTTGAGACGTGACATGACTGAGACAACCCCTGATGAACGGTTCGCGGCGCAGACACTGCGCCGCCGACAACCCTGATACAGCCGGCCGCGCGATGCGTTCGGCGCTTGCGCGTCACGCCCGCAACTGGCAAGCGAGGCGTGGCACGCAAGTGAAAAAACCGGGCACGCGCTCGGCGGCGCGGCCCGGACATGAAACGGCGGCGGAGCGCGGCAGGCGCCCCGCTTAACGCTCAGCGCTTCTTGCGCGACGGCTGTTTTTTGGCCGTCGACTTGGCGGCCGAACGCTTCTTCGCGGTCTTGGCTGCGCCGCGCGCCGCGCGCGCCTCCTTGACCGCGGCGCTCGGCGCCGGCGCGGCTCGCTTCTGCCGCGCGGCGTCGCCGCCCGCTATCGCGCGCACGCGCGGACCGCCTTCCATACCGCCCTTCTCGGCCGGCATCGGCCGGCTGCCACCCGCCTTCACGGGCGTATCGCGCACGAGACGGAAGTCGATCTTGCGGGCATCGAGATCCACGCGGCTCACCTGCACGCGTACGCGATCCGAGAGGCGATAGCGAATACCGGTGCGTTCGCCGCGCAGCTCGTTCTTGATCTCGTCGTACTGGAAGTAGTCGGAGCCCAGCTCCGTCACGTGCACGAGACCTTCGATGAAGAGCGCGTCGAGCTGCACGAAAATGCCGAACGACGTCACGCCGCTCACCATCCCGCCGTATTCCTCGCCGAGCTTGTCGCGCATGAAGTAGCACTTGAGCCACGCCTCGACGTCGCGCGAGGCTTCGTCGGCGCGGCGCTCGTTTGCCGAGCAGTGCAGGCCCAGTTCTTCCCAGATCGCCGTGTTGCTCCCCCGGGCGCGCCGGCCGCGCTTCTCTTCGTCCTCGGCCTGCAACGCGCGCGCGCGCGGCGAAAGCGCGGTGTTGAGCTCGACGCCCTCGGGCGCGTGCGGCTGATACTTCTTGCCCTGCAGGATCGCGTAGATCGCGCGGTGCGTGAGCAGATCGGGATAGCGGCGAATCGGGCTCGTGAAGTGCGCATAGGCCTCGTACGCGAGCCCGAAGTGCCCGATGTTGTCCGGGCTGTAGACGGCCTGCTGCATCGAGCGCAGCAGCATGGTCTGCAGCATCTGCGCGTCGGGCCGGTCGCGGATGTGCGCCATCAGCGCGGCGTAATCGCTCGCGTGCGGCGTGTCGCCGCCACCGAGCGAGAGCCCCATGCCGCGCAGGAAGGTGCGCAGATTCTCGAGCTTTTCGGCGGTCGGTCCCGCGTGCACCCGATAAAGGCCGGGGTGCTTGTGGCGCTTCATGAAGTCCGCCGCGCAGACGTTCGCGGCGAGCATGCACTCCTCGATCAGCTTGTGTGCGTCGTTGCGCTGACGCGGCACGATTTGCTCGATCTTGCCCTGCGCGTTGCAGACGATATACGTCTCCGTCGTATCGAAGTCGATCGCGCCGCGTTTCTGGCGCGCGGCGAAGAGCGACTTGTACACGCCGTAGAGGTTCTGCAGTTGCGGCAGCAGCGCCGCGCGGCGTGTCGCCTCCGGTCCCTTGGTGTTCGTGAGCACCGCCGCGACTTCGGTATACGTGAGGCGCGCGGCCGAGTGCATGACACCCGGATAGAACTGGTACGCCTTGATCTCGCCGCGCGCGGTGATCACCATGTCGCACACGAGCACGCAGCGATCGACGTGCGGATTGAGCGAACACAGCCCGTTGGAGAGCTTCTCGGGCAGCATGGGAATCACGCGGCGCGGGAAATACACCGAGGTGCTGCGCTCGATCGCGTCGATGTCGAGGCCCGTGCCGGGCAGCACGTAATGCGAAACGTCGGCGATCGCGACGATCAGGCGGAAGCCCTCGCCGCGGCCGACCTGGATCGGCTCGCAATAGACGGCGTCGTCAAAGTCGCGCGCATCTTCGCCGTCGATGGTGACGAGCGGCACGTCGCGCAGGTCCACCCGATAGCGGATGTCGGCGGGACGCACGGCGTCGGGCAGCTTTGCGGCTTCGTCGAGCGCGGGCCTGCTGAATTCGTGCGGCACGCCGTACTTGCGCACGGCGATCTCGATCTCCATGCCGGGATCGTCGATGTCGCCCAGCACTTCCATGACGCGACCGAGCGGCTGCGAATGGCGGCTGGGGAAGTCGGTCAGCTCGACGACCACGACCTGGCCGACCTTGGCCTTCTTGGGATTCTGCGTGACGAGAATGTCGTGGCCGATGCGCTTGTCCTCGGGCGCGACGATCAGCGCGCCGTTCTCGTTGAGCAGACGCCCGATCACGCTGCGATTCGCGCGGTCGGTGACTTCGACGATATGCCCTTCCGGGCGGCCGCGCCGGTCATAGCCGACGATGCGCGCGAGCACGCGATCGTTGTGCATGACCTTTTGCATTTCGCCTTGCGGCAGGAACAGGTCGTCCTGTCCGTCGTCGCGTACCAGGAAACCGTAGCCGTCACGATGGCCCTGCACGCGTCCCGCGACGAAACTGGAGGGATGGGCGAGCTGGTAATGGCCGCGCGAATCGAGCCGGATCTGCCCGTCGCGCTCCATGGCGGCGAGCCGCCTGAAGAATCCTTCGCGCTCCTGGCGCTTGATGGAAAGCGCCTCGGCGATATCGTTCGCGGTGCACGGCGAGTCGCTGGTCCGCAGCACGCCCAGGATTTCTTCGCGGCTGGGAATCGGGTACGGATATTTGCTCAAGGGCTTGTCGATGGTTGTTCTCGTTGCGTGGACGTCGGATTTCGCGCGACCCAAATTTGAGATACGAATGTGCAATATGTGCAATCCATCCGGGCGGCGCCCCGGTCTTCGAGTGCTGCAATCCGCCGGCCCGCGCGAGGACATCCACTCGCACCGCGATGCGCCCGCGCAAACCCGGGAGACCGCTTACGTTCGCCGGCGGAACTGCTGCGAGGCATTCTAACACTCGCATCGCACCCTAAGAGCCGCGCGAGCGGCGTCGCGGCGTGCCGAACCGGCCACGCCGTGCGACCGACGAAGCATCGGAAACCGCATTCCGTAGCGCAACACAAAACGCTTGACAGACACATTCGGCCCGCTATAATGGCGGTCTTTGCTGCACGACACACGTTGAACAGCAAACGACACCTTGCCCAGGTGGCGGAATTGGTAGACGCACCAGGTTCAGGTCCTGGCGGTGGCAACACTGTGGAGGTTCGAGTCCTCTCTTGGGCACCAGATTCAAAGGCCGGCTTAGCGCCGGCCTTTTTCATTCGTGTCGGCGCTTTATGGCGATGCGCTCGAGGACGACTGCGCCGATATCGCCCGAAGCGCAGTGGTCATCTTCCCGCGATGAAGATATTTTGAAAAGAATTATTGACAACCGAATTCAAACGCGTCATAATTTTTTTCTAGCTTGAAGACGTGCCCAGGTGGCGGAATTGGTAGACGCACCAGGTTCAGGTCCTGGCGGTGGCAACACTGTGGAGGTTCGAGTCCTCTCCTGGGCACCATGTGAAGTTCCATAAACTTCCATCGGAGTCTTCAAGTCATTGAAAAAGCCCGCAAATTGCGGGCTTTTTTGTTTTTTGACACCCTATCGAAACTCATTGCCCGGCACATTCAACGTTCGCGTTCGCTCCAGACCGCTACGCCTGGGCGCGCCTCGTCGGCCACAACGACCGCAACACGGGCACGAACCGCAACGCAGGTGGTAGCCCCATCCTTGCCGCACTGCAAGCCGGAATCGATCTTCATCGCAGCGAACTCGACGGTGCCAGCATCGGCATCTATGGCGCGATGGGCCACAGTCACGGCGCGGCCGATCATATCGACGCCACCGGCACCACGACGCGCGCCGACAACATCAACTTCACCGGCTACTGCCTGGGACTCCGTACGGCACCTGGCTCGAAGACCACGGCGGCTATCTGGACGCCGCGCTGCAAGGCAGGGAGTCTATGGGCATCCACCGCGACGACGACAGGTTCTGGCACGACTGGCAAGCTCTGCCGTGGCACGCGTCAGAGGCACGCCAACATCCGGGATGCGGACAGCGAGGCGAGGTATCCCCCCACAGAAGAAACTCCGAAGGACAACTACAGGATTTGGGTGCAGCGGACCCAGGAGCTTTACGATGGCAGAATCCAGCCTCGCAAATTCACGCTATTGGCCACTGGAATCCATCGAGATTCATGGACGTTTGCGATGGAAAACACCGCGCCTGGCGCCAAACATTTGCTAGTCGGTTTGCGAGTACCCACAAACAAAAAACCCCGCAGAACCTGAATTCTGCGGGGTTTCGCCGCCATGACTGGCGGAGACGGAGGGATTCGAACCCTCGATCCAGGTTTTGGCCCAGATGCTCCCTTAGCAGGGGAGTGCCTTCGACCTCTCGGCCACGTCTCCCGAAAACTTCGTTCGCGCCAGGGAGGCAGCGCAACGAAGCCAAGATAATAGCGGGTTAGCGCGTCCCGGTCAATTCATACGACGCTTTTTTTGCGAAGTTTTTTCTGCAGGCGCGCAACGGATGACGCTCGTGGCGTCAAGACTACGCAGACACGCAAGGCGCCTGACAGAACACCAAAAGCCGGACACGAAAAAGCGCGAATTACGCGTGCTCGAGATCGAACGCCTTATGCAGTGCGCGGACCGCCAGCTCCATGTATTTCTCGTCGATCAGCACCGAGATCTTGATTTCGGAGGTCGAAATCATCTGGATGTTGATGCCCTCTTCCGAGAGCGTGCGGAACATCTTGCTCGCCACACCCACGTGCGAGCGCATGCCCACGCCGACCACCGAGACCTTCGACACCTTCGGGTCGCCCAGTACCTGCTCGGCGCTCACGTGCCCCTTCACCTGGTTGGTGAGGATGTCCATCGCGCGCTGGTAGTCGCCGCGGCCCACCGTGAACGTGAAGTCGGTCTTGCCGGCCACGCTCTGGTTCTGGATGATCATGTCGACGTCGATGTTCGCGTCCGCCACCGGGCCGAGGATCTGGTACGCGATGCCCGGCTTATCGGGCACGCCCATCACGATGATGCGGGCCTCGTCGCGCTGGAACGCGATACCCGAGATGACTGCTTTTTCCATGGTCTCGTCTTCTTCAAAAGTAATCAGGGTGCCCGATTTCATTTCCTCGTCGAGGTTCATCATCGGGTCGGTCAGGCTGGAGAGCACACGCGTCTTTACCTGATACTTACCCGCGAATTCCACCGAGCGGATCTGCAGCACCTTCGAGCCGAGGCTGGCCATTTCCAGCATTTCTTCGAACGTAATGCGGTCGAGCCGGCGTGCGTCGTCGACCACACGCGGATCGGTCGTATAAACGCCGTCGACGTCGGTGTAGATGAGGCATTCATCGGCCTTCAGCGCGGCTGCGACCGCCACCGCCGACGTGTCCGAGCCGCCGCGGCCGAGCGTGGTGATGTGGCCTTCCGGGTCGATACCCTGGAAGCCCGTGATCACGACCACCTTGCCAGCGTCGAGATCGGCCAGCACGCGGTCGCCGTCGATGTCGTTGATGCGCGCCTTGGTGAACGAGCTGTCGGTTTTGACCGGGACTTGCCAGCCGGTGTAGCTGATGGCGTCGACGCCGGCTTCCTGGAGGGCGATCGACAGAAGGCCGACGCTCACCTGCTCACCGGTCGACGCGATCATGTCGAGTTCGCGCGGGTTCGGCTGCGGCGAAAGTTCTTTCGCGAGACCGAGCAGACGATTCGTTTCGCCGGACATTGCCGAAGGCACGACGACCATCTTGTGGCCAGCCTTGTGCCACTTGGCGACGCGCCTGGCGACGTTCTTGATGCGCTCCACCGAGCCCATCGAGGTGCCGCCGTATTTGTGTACGATGAGTGCCATTGTCGTTCTGAACTGGAGATGTTACCGCGCTGGCGCACTGGAAGACCGCGCCGCCCGGAGATTCACGGCCGTGGCGACGGCTTCATGCAGCGCGTGCAGCACGCGCGGGTTTTGCCTCAGGGGCGCGAAGCCCGGCGCATCGTATCGATGCGCGCATGGCCCAGGTTGTCCCTGGCTCTCGCGCCCTGCCCGCATGCCGCTATGACGTCCCTGCAACCGTCGGGTACCGCTCGAAGGAAAAATCGCACCTTCACGACACGGGCCGCTGTTGGCGGCGTTGGTGCACAAGCCGCTTTTGGCGGCGTCCGTGCACAGCCGCTTTTGGCGGCGTCCGTGAATGCGAAAAAGCGCGCGAAAAAAGCGGGCTGGACAAACGACTTACACTACCCGATCGGGCTCAAAATTACAAGACGCAACGGGCTCGCCGAAGACGAAAAAGGCTTGCGCGGCAAGCATTTGCGGGGGAAAGATCGACCGTTGCGGCACGATTTAACCGGACAAGGCCACTCGCGCTGCGAAAAAAAGTGCGCGACTGCCAGCAGGATCATGCGACCAGCAAGTCCTCGCGCCATTCGATGCGGCGCCACCTCGCGCCCTGATCGATCGGCAAAGCACCGAACGCCGACCTGTTCACGCCGATACCGGGAACGAACAGCAACGTCTCGCCCGCGAAGAGGAGCGGCACGTCGCGCTCCCACGCCGGCACGCCGCGCAACTGAAACAGATTCTTGAGCGTGCGGCTCGACTTCGCCGCTTCGTCGCGCAGGCGCTCGCCACCGCTGCGCTCGCGCGCGATCAGCGGGGCGCCCGCCAGCACGTGCTCGGGAACGGAATCGGGATCGTCGGCAGTCGCGGGGGCAAAGACGTAGGTTCCGCGCCACGCTGGCAGGCGCCAGATTTCCTCGCCGCTCCAGTTCAACGACACCGGCGCGCGCGATGCGCGTTTCCCCGTGCCCTCGCCTTGCCCCCCGGCGCGCGCATGCTTGTCGTCCGCGTGTGCCATTTCCCAGAACACGCGTCCGCGATACGCGCGCAGCCGGCGTCCCGCATGATCGACGCGCAACGCGTGCCCGTTTCCGTCGTCGCGCGCGACTTCGCGTAACTGCCGCAGCATGTCCGCAAGCCGTCCAGCCGAGGCCGCCGGCATGCCGAGCGTTCGCATCCAGTAGCGCAGCAGGTTGAGCGCGCGCGCGTCGTCGCGCATGATCAGCGCGGCGTGGGAAAGCGCGCTGCCGCCTTCTCTCCCAATCTCGCGTAAATCGATATGGGCAAGCTCGTCGAGCAAACGCTGCGACGCGGCCGCATGCGCCGCCGTGCGCGCGAGCGCGTCGCGATAACCTGGAAAATGCGCGGAGAGCGCCGGCATCACGTCGTGACGCAAGGCGTTGCGCGCGTAGCGCGTATCGTCGTTCGACTCGTCGTCGATCCAGTTCAGGCCATGCGCGCGCGCATAGCGCTCCAGTTGCGCGCGCAACAAAGGCAGCAAGGGCCGCATGCGCGCCACGCCGTTCGCGCTCATGCGCGCCGGCGCCATCGCCGCGAGCCCAGCGAGACCGGCGCCGCGTAGCAATTGCAGCAGGACCGTCTCCGCCTGGTCGTCCGCATGCTGGGCGAGCCAGAGCGCCTGCGCGCCGTGCGCCTCGCACATCGCGTCGAGTGCGCGGTAGCGGGCATCGCGGGCTGCGGCTTCGACGCCCGCCGCGTCGTCGCGCGCGACCTCGACGCGCCGCGCGTCGAACGTCACGCCGTATGCGCGTGCCGTCGTCTCGCAATGCGCGAGCCACGCGTCTGCGTTCGGACTGAGCCCGTGATGGACGTGCAGGGCGACGAGACGCGCTGCTCCCGCCGCGCGCACGGCGGCATCGAGCAGCACCGACGAGTCGAGGCCGCCGCTATACGCAATCGCGATACGGGCATCGACGGGAAGCGTGGAAAGCACAACGCCGAGCGCATCGAGAACGATGCGCCCGGCGTCGGATTCGGGATGGTCGGTCACGGCACGAATGCGCCGGCAGACATTAAACGCGATGACGTCGCGCGCCTTACGCGCCCGGCGTCGTTTCCTTGAACTTGCCGTAGGCCATCAGGCGCTCGAAGCGGCGCTCCTTGAGGTCGGCGATGCTCATGCCCTGGAACTGGCGCAGCGAATCGGCAAGCGCGCGGCGCAGAAGCGCGGCCATGCCCTTCGGATCGCGATGCGCGCCGCCGAGCGGCTCGTTCACGATCTTGTCGATCAGACCGAGCGCCTTCAGGCGATGCGCCGTGAGGCCCAGCGCTTCGGCGGCTTCCGGGGCCTTCGCGGCGCTCTTCCAGAGGATCGACGCGCAGCCTTCCGGCGAAATCACGGAATAGGTCGAGAACTGCAGCATCATGACCGTGTCGGCCACCGCGACGGCGAGCGCGCCGCCCGAACCGCCCTCACCGATGATCGTCGTGATGATGGGCGTCTTGAGCTCGGCCATCACGTAGAGATTGCGGCCGATCGCCTCCGACTGGCCGCGCTCTTCGGCGCCGATGCCCGGGTAAGCACCCGGCGTGTCGACGAACGTGAAGATGGGCAGACCGAACTTCTCGGCAAGGCGCATCAGGCGCTCGGCCTTGCGATAGCCTTCCGGGCGCGGCATGCCGAAGTTGCGCGCGGCGCGCTCCTTCGTGTCGCGGCCCTTCTGATGCCCGATCACCATGCACGCCTGGCCGTTGAAGCGCGCGAGGCCGCCGACGACGGAGAGGTCGTCCGCAAACGAGCGATCGCCGTGGAGTTCGTGAAAATCGGTGAAAAGCTCGTGCACGTAATCGAGCGTGTAGGGACGCTGCGGATGACGCGCGATCTGCGAAACCTGCCACGGGCTCAGGTTCGCGTAGAGATCCTTCGTGAGCTGCTGACTCTTCTTCGACAGCCGCTCGATTTCTTCCGAAATATCGACGGCCGAGTCGTCCTGAACGAAGCGCAGTTCTTCGATCTTCGCTTCCAGTTCAGCGATCGGCTGTTCGAAATCCAGAAACGTGGTCTTCATGTGTGGGAATCCTTCACTTTGCGGCAGCGCGTATTCTAACCGCGCCAGCCCGCGCCGAAATCGGCCAAGAACTATCGATTTCTTTGATCGATAGCATTATCTTCACTAACAGACGAAGCGCCAGTCGATCACGACGGTTCGAGGCTGCGCCACATATACCAGGTCGCGACAGTACGCCACGGCTCCCAGTTGGCCGCGACTTCGCGCGCCTCGCTGCGCGTGACCGGCTCGCCACTGAAATAGTTGACGCTGATTGCGCGAATCAGGCCGAGATCGTCGAGCGGCAGCACGTTGGGGCGCGCAAGATTGAAGATCAGGAACATCTCGGCGGTCCAGCGCCCGATGCCGCGAATCGCCGTCAACTCGGCGATCACGTCCTCGTCTTCCATCGAGGTCCATTTGCCGACATGCAGCGCACCCGAGACGAAATGCTGCGCGAGATCGAGGATGTATTCCGTCTTGCGTTTGGAGAGCCCACAGGCGGCGAGCTTCTCGTGACCGAGCTTGATGAACTGCTGCGGCACGAGCTTCGGGCACGCGGCTTCCACGCGCTGCCAGAGCGCCTGCGCCGCCGCCGTCGAGATCTGCTGACCGACCACGGAGCGCGCGAGTGTGACGAACGGATCGTCGCGGCTCAGCAGATGCACCGGCCCGAACTTCGGAATCAGTTTCTTGAGAATGCGGTCGCGCTTGACGAGGTCGGCGCAGGCCTTGTCCCAATAGCCGGGGCGCTGCACTTCGAATTCGAGATCGCCGAGCGCGTTCGCCGCGGGCTCCACAGCCTCGAGCGCCGCCGGACCATTGGCGAGCACGGCGTCGATCGCCGCGCCGTCGAGCGCCTCGCGCTGCGCGGCCGAGCCGTTGGCCTTCGCGCGCGGGCGCTTTGCAGTCGCCTTTGCGCCCGGCTTGAGCGTTGCTTTCCCGCCTGCACCGTTGAGCGCGCGCCTCACGCCGGCCTTTGCGCCCGTCGTCCCGCCCGTTAGCGACGCAGACCGCCTGGTCTGCGTCTTCGTGGCCGTTACCATCCTGCCTCCTGCCTCGCGAATCGATCAGTGGAAACTGGACAGCCCGCTTACACGCGGCGCCACTCGGTCAACCCGCCCGGTTTGTCTTCGAGCGCGACACCGGCATCGAGCAGTTCGGCCCGAATCCGGTCTGCCTCCGCATATTGCTTCGCCTGCTTGGCCGCCGTGCGTGCCGCGATCTTCGCTTCGATCGCAGCCACGTCGAGCGCATCCGCATCTTGCGCGCCCGCGGCTTGCTGCAGGAACACGCGCGGCTCGCGCACGAGCAGTCCGATCAAGCGTGCGAGGCGCTGCAGCTGACGCGCGAGCACCGCATCGCGCGTGCGATTCACCTCGCTCGCCAGTTCGAACAGCACGGCAATCGCCACCGGCGTGTTGAAGTCGTCGTTCATTGCCGCACGAAAACGCTGTGCATAAGGCTCATTCCAGTCGAGCTCCCCCGCGTCGGGCGTCACGTCCTTCAACGCCGTGTAAAGACGCGTGAGCGCGTTGCGCGCGTCGTCGAGATGCACGTCGCTGTAGTTCAGCGGCGAGCGGTAATGCGCGCGCACCATGAAGAAGCGCACCACTTCAGCATCGTACTTCGCCAGCACTTCGCGGATCGTGAAAAAGTTGCCAAGCGATTTCGACATCTTCTCGTTGTCGATATTCACGAAGCCGTTATGCATCCAGGTATTGACGAACGTCTTGCCGGTTGCACCCTCGCTCTGCGCAATCTCGTTCTCGTGGTGCGGAAACTGCAGATCCTGGCCGCCGCCATGAATGTCGAAGTGCTCGCCGAGCAGCGCGCAGCTCATGGCAGAGCATTCGATGTGCCAGCCAGGACGCCCGCGCCCGTACTTCGAGTCCCAGCTCGTGTCGGCCGGCTCCTGCGGTTTTGCCTGCTTCCACAGCACGAAGTCAAGCGGATCCTGCTTGGCATCGTTCGTCGCCACACGCTCGCCCGCGCGCAGGTCCTCGATCGACTTGCCCGAAAGCGCACCGTAGTTCGCGAACTTGCGCACCGTGTAGTTCACGTCGCCGTCCGAACCCTGGTAGGCATAGCCGTGTTGCTCGAGCTTGCCGATCATGTCGAGCATCTGCGGGATGAACTGCGTCGCGCGCGGCTCGAGGTCGGGACGCTCGATGCCGAGCGCGTCCGCGTCTTCGTGAAGCGCCGCGATGAAACGGTCGGTGAGCTGCTTGATCGTCTCGCCGTTTTCCACCGCGCGACGAATGATCTTGTCGTCGATGTCGGTAATGTTGCGCACGTAGGTCACGTTGTAGCCGAGCGCGCGCAGCCACCGCTGCACGACGTCGAACACCACCATCACACGCGCATGCCCGACGTGACAATAGTCGTACACCGTCATCCCACAGACATACATACGCACGACGCCGGGCACGAGGGGCACGAAATTCTGTTTGTCACGCGCGAGCGTGTTGTAGATGCGCAGTGATTCCATAAAGACGATGGATACGTGGGTCGAAGGAAATCCGCGGCGACGCCGACGGCAGCCGGCGGGCGCGTTGGCCCGCGTTGTTCAGGCTGCTGTCTGTCGGCGCCCGGCCTGCAAACAGATTGCTACCGGAGCGGAGACGACCACGAGTGGCGAAAGAAAGCCCGGCGATTCAAGCGGCGCGCCCCGAATGCCCCGCACTGCAATTGCAATTCGACTATAACGAGCGAGGGACAAAGCGCGCGACGAAAACGCACAGACCTTTTGTTAGAATGGCTCGGAGTATAACACCGCGACCTCACCCTATGAAACCTTCCAGCGGCCGCACGCCTCGTGCTGCGACCCTTGCCGCGTCGGCGCTTGCGAGCGCCGCGATCGTGCTGTGCAGCGTGAGCATCGCGCATGCCGCGCCCCCTCCGGCGACGGCTGACGGCACGCCCGGCGCAGACGCGGCGATCAGCCAGCACGACTGGGCGTCGGCGCTCACGCAGCTCGACGAGCGCATCAAGACGAATCCGCGAGACGTGCAGGCCAAATTCAAGCGGGCGACCATTCTCGCGCGCCTGAACCGCGACGACGACGCGATCGAGGCCTTCACCGAACTCACGCAGCTCTACCCCGAACTGCCCGAGCCCTACAACAATCTTGCCGCACTCTATGCGAAGCACGGCCGCTACGACGAGGCGCGTGTCGCGCTCGAAACGGCCGTGAAGGCGAACCCTTCGTACGGGCTCGCTTGGGAGAATCTCGGCGACCTGTACCTGCGCCTCGCCGACACGTCATACCGCCGCGCGCAAACGCTCGGCCACGCGAGCGGCACCACGCCGCAGCGTCTCGCCGACATCGAGAAGATCATTTCGCCGCCGCCCGCGCAAAAGAAGCCGCGCGCCGCGTCGGCCGAAGCCGGGTCCGAAGCGAACTCGTCGCATCTCGTGCCCGCGCTCACCAACCCCGCGTACCAGTTCGGCGGCCCGACCGGTTCGCTGGCGATGCCGCCGTTCGTGGCGCCGTCGAACTAAGCCGCGGCGCGCGAAGCCTAGCGCGCCGCGACACGTATTTCCCGCACTTCCGAGGATACTCATGAAATGGTTGATGTTGGCGCTCGGCAGCGCCGCCCTGATCGCGAACGCACCCGCCTTTGCGCAAAACGGCCAGCCGGCCGCCGCGCATCCGCAGGTACTCTTCAAGACCAGTGAAGGCGACATTCGCGTCGAACTCTATCCCGAGAAGGCGCCGAAGACCGTCGACAACTTCCTCCAGTACGTGAAAGCCGGCCAGTACAACGGCACGATCTTTCATCGCGTGATCCGCGGCTTCATGATCCAGGGCGGCGGCTATACGCAAAGCTTCGTCGAGAAGCCCACGCGCGCGCCCATTGCGCTCGAAAGCCGCAATGGCCTCAAGAACCTCACGGGCACCATCGCGATGGCGCGCACGAGCGACCCGAACTCGGCCACCGCGCAATTCTTCATCAACACCGTCGACAACGCCGGCCTCGACTATCCGAATCCGGACGGCAACGGCTATGCCGTGTTCGGCAAGGTCACCCAGGGCATGGATGTCGTGAAGAAGATCGAAGCGGCGCCCACCACCTCGCGCGGCCCGATGAGCGATGTGCCGCAAAAGGAAATCGTGATCCAGTCGGCCACGGTCGTCGGCAAGTAAGCGGCCGCGAGAAGCGTCCACAATACGGCGACAGCAGCACGAAGGTCGTCATCGACTAGCCGGGCGGCAACGCCGCCCTCATTCCCGTCGCGCGTCGCGGCGCCGGCACACGCGAGACAGCACGCCTCGCCTCGTGCCGTGGCGGCGACGTTCACTCCCCCAGCCACATGGCAAAGGATTCCATCATGGTCGAACTGCACACGAACCACGGCGTCATCAAGCTCGAACTGAACGCCGAGAAGGCCCCGAAGACGGTCGCAAACTTCCTCAACTATGTGAAGAACGGCCACTATGACGGCACGGTGTTCCACCGCGTCATCGACGGGTTCATGATCCAGGGCGGCGGCTTCGAAGCCGGCATGAAGCAAAAGCCCACGGAAGCGCCGATCGAGAACGAAGCGAACAACGGCCTGAAGAACGAGCGCGGCTCGATCGCCATGGCGCGCACCAACGACCCGCATTCGGCGAGCGCGCAGTTCTTCATCAACGTCGCCGACAACGACTTCCTGAACCACTCGTCGCCCACGCCGCAAGGCTGGGGCTACGCCGTGTTCGGCAAGGTCGCCGAGGGCCTCGAAGTGGTCGACAAGATCAAGAAGGTCAAGACCGGCTCGAAGGGCTTCCATCAGGACGTGCCGGTCGACGACGTCGTGATCGAGAAGGCCGTCGTCGTCGAATAAGTTTCACAACCATCACGCGCGAACTTCATCGATGCTGCAGGAAAAGGCTTTACGACACGCTGCTGCGGGCGTACCCGGCGAGGGCAAGCGCCCGCACGCGGCGCGCCCGTTCCTGTTCGTTTCCGATGTGCATCTGAATGAAGGCATTCCGCGTACGGTCGCCGCGTTCGAACGATTCATCCGGGTCACGGCCGATCAGGCCGACTCGGTGTTCATACTCGGCGACCTCTTCGAATACTGGATCGGCGACGACATGCTCGCCGATCCGTTCGTCGCGCGCATGACCGCGCTGATGCATACGCTCTCCGAGCGCGGCATCGCGCTCTACATCATGCATGGCAACCGCGACTTCCTGATGGGCAAGCGCTTCATGAAAGCGGCGGGCGCAATCTGGCTGCCCGACCCCATCGCCATCACCGCGTTCGGCACGCGCCTTGCGCTCGCGCACGGCGACGCGCTGTGCACCGACGATCGCGGCTATCAGCTCTTTCGCAAGCTCGCGCGCAACCGCCTCGTCCAGCTGCTCTTTCTCGCGTGGCCGTTTCGCTGGCGCCGCGCCATCGCCGAGCGGGCGCGCCGCGCGAGCGAGGACAAGCGCGGCGGGCCGCGCCTGCCGAAGTACGACGTCACCGCGAAAGGCGTCGCAACGCTCTTCAAGCGGGCACGCGCGAACACCATCGTGCACGGCCACACGCACCGGCCCGCGCGCCACCAGGAGCCTGGCGGCACACGCTGGGTCTTGCCCGACTGGGATCTCGATCACGGCAAGCCGCGCGGCGGCTACCTGCGGGTGGATGCCGAGGGATTCAGGTCATTGCCGCTGGACTGAAAGCGCGGTGCTAAAGAAGCGCCCCGCGCGTGGCGCGATGCGAACGCATCCAGCAGCCAGCGCCGCCTGGCTTGCGTCGTCGTAACACCGCGCATCAAGCACGCGCAGGCGCGCTCTCTTCGTGGATCGCGCCCTCGCCCTGCGGCGCGTCGCACTCCAGCCCCTCCGAGAGGCGCCGCAATTGCGCGAGTGCGGCATCGGCGCCATGCAGCGCCTCGAGCCGCGTCCCGAGCCGCTCCAACGCCACGACGATGGCATCGACGCGCTGCGTTTGCGTAGCCGCGTGATCGATCAGGCCATGGATGGCGAGCGAAACCGGATCGTCGGCGTTGGGCGTGATGCCGTATGCGCAGAAGCCCTCGCGCGCCGAGGCCGGTTTTTCCTGTACCGGCGAACGCTTCGCGGGCGCAACGATGCGCGCGGGGTTGCCCACCGCCGTCGCCCCTTCGGGCACCGGCTTCACGACCACGGCGTTGGAGCCGATCTTCGCCCCTGCGCCCACGGTGAAACCGCCGAGCACTTTGGCGCCAGCACCCACGATTACACCGGGGCCGAGCGTCGGGTGGCGCTTCGCGCCGCGCGTGAGCGAGGTGCCGCCGAGCGTGACGCCCTGGTAGATGGTGCAGTCGTCGCCGACCTCGGCCGTCTCGCCGATCACGACGCCCATCCCGTGATCGATGAACACGCGCCGCCCGATGGTCGCGCCCGGATGGATCTCGATACCGGTGAGAAATCGCGCGACCTGCGAGACATAACGCGCAAGCCAGCGACGTTTCGCACGCCAGCATGCATGCGCGAAGCGATGCAGCACGAGCGCATGCAGACCCGGATAACAGGTCAGGACTTCCCACGCGCTGCGGGCGGCGGGATCGCGCTCGCGGATCGTGGCGATGTCTTCGCGAAGTCTCTTGAACATGGCAGTCACGCTAAAAAAACGGATGAAACATGGGAGGAAGGCCATACGCCGCGGCGACATGAGGCACCCGCCGGGCGGCCTTTGCAGCCACGCGCATTTGCTTATGATGTTTTGGCCGGTTTTCAGGCGATTGTAGGCGCAAAGCCGCTTTGAGGCGGGATGCCCTCGTCGGCGGCAAGGTTGGTGCGCGGGCTAGCGCCGCCGCGCGGCTCAGCTTTTTTCGCCGCCTTTGCCCTTGAGCATCAGGATGTGCTTCGCAATGCCGCGCACGATATTGACTTCCTCGCGCTCGAGCCCCGAGCGCGCGAAGAGCCGTCGCAGGCGCGACATCAGTTTCTTCGGATTGGCGGGGTCGAGAAAGTCGAGCGCAATGAGCGCGTTCTCGAGGTGCACGTACATGCGTTCGATGTCGTCGCTCGTCGCGAGAGGCGAACCGGCGCCCGGCGCAACGGCGGCCGCCGCCGGAAATGCCGCGGCCGGCGCGCTCTCGCCCAGGTAGGCAAGACGGAGTTCGTAGGCGAGCACCTGCACCGCCTGGGCGAGGTTGAGCGAGCTATAGGCCGGATTTGCCGGGATATGCGCGAGTGCGCTGCAGCGCTCGACGTCATCGTTCGCGAGACCGGTGCGCTCGTTTCCGAAGACGAGCGCGATATCGCCGCCGTGCGCCACCTGGCGGCAGGCGTCCTGCACCGCAACGCGTGGCGCGCTGGGGGGCGGTCCGTACTCGCGCGTGCGCGCCGTGAGCGCGAGCGACCACTGGACGCCGGCCAGCGCGTCGGCGAGCGTCGGCACGATGTGGGCGGCCGCGAGCACGTCGTCGGCGCCACTCGCCATCGCCACCGCCTCGGGGTCGCAATGGACCTGGGGCACACGCGGCGCCACCAGCACGAGACGCGAGAAGCCCATTGTCTTGAGCGCGCGCGCGGCCGCGCCGACATTTCCGGGGTGGCTCGGCTCGACGAGGACGAAGCGGGTGGACGTGAAACCGCCGCGCAGCGGCTCGTGAGCGTCGCCGGCGGCGGCCGCGGTTGCCGCACCGGCGCGGGCAACGGGTGAATCGGGGTGCACCAAGATGAGTCTCTGACGCGAACGTAAGGAAAGGCTCTATGTTAGCGCGCCTCGTTCCCCAGTAGCCACGGGAAAGCGGTGCGCCGCCAGCCGAAGCGGGCCGGTCTCGGGTAAAATGGCGGTTTCGCGCGCGCTGGGCGCAGCGCCGAGCCGCTTTATGGCTTGCGTAGCGTCCGGCAGGCAACTGGCAAGCTGACACGTTCACAATCAGCGAGCGCCGCCGCGCCCCGCTCTTATCCAATTCGTCTCCGTTGGCGGGACAGGTTCCGCAGGCGCTACCCAGGGCCCGCGCCCTGTCCAATCGTTAGACGCTTTTATCTTCTGCACCACCGGCGCGCCGCACGTTCGAGGCTATTCGAGCGCGAGTGCCGGACAACAAGGATCCTGGCTCATGCATCCCATGCTCAACATCGCTGTCAAGGCCGCGCGCCGCGCCGGACAGATCATCAACCGCGCGTCGCTCGACCTCGACCTCGTGCAGGTCGCGAAGAAGCAGCACAACGATTTCGTCACGGAAGTCGACAAGGCGGCCGAATCCGCCATCATCGAAACGCTCAGGACCGCCTACCCCGACCACGCCATCCTGGCCGAGGAATCGGGCGAATCGGTGAACGAGTCCGAATACCAGTGGATCATCGATCCGCTCGACGGCACCACCAATTTCATCCACGGCTTCCAGTACTACTGTGTCTCGATCGCGCTCGTGCACAAGGGCATCGTCACGCAGGCCGTCGTCTACGATCCGACCCGCAACGATCTCTTTACCGCCTCGCGCGGCCGCGGTGCGTTCCTCAACGACCGCCGCATCCGCGTGGGCCGCCGCGACCGTCTCGCCGACGGCCTGATCGGCACCGGCTTCCCGTTCCGCGAGAAGGACGGCCTCGCGAGCTACTGCGACCTGTTCGCCGAGATGACCAACGCATGCGCGGGCCTGCGCCGCCCGGGCGCCGCCGCGCTCGATCTGGCGAACGTCGCCGCGGGCCGCATGGACGGCTTCTTCGAGCAAGGCCTCAACCCGTGGGATGTCGCAGCGGGCGCCCTGCTCGTCACCGAAGCCGGCGGTCTGATCGGCAACTACACGGGCGATTCCGACTTCCTGCACGAGGGTGAAATCGTCGCGGGCAATCCGAAGATCTACGCGCAGATGGTGCCGATCCTCTCGAAGTACACGCGCGTCAACAAGGCTGCATAAGCGCCCATGAGCGTCGCGGCCAGGGCACGCGCCGGGTCCACCCCGCGCTTCGCATGCGCATCGAGCGGCTCCGGCCGCTTTTTTGTTTGCGCCGCTTGCGCTGCGCCGCGAGCGAACCCCGCACGCATCCGATGAAGAAAGGCTTCTATACGATCATCGCCGCGCAGTTCGTGTCGTCGCTCGCCGACAACGCGCTCCTCATCGCGGCGATTGCGCTGCTCACGGTCATCTCGTCGCCCGCCTGGGTCACACCGCTGCTGCAGATCTTTTTCACGATCTCCTACGTACTACTCGCGCCCTTCGTCGGCGCGTTCGCCGACGCCCTGCAAAAGCGCCACGTGATGTTCATCTCGAACGCGCTGAAGGCAGGCGGCTGCCTGCTGATGGTTGCGGGCGTGCATCCGATGATCGCCTACGGCGTGGTCGGTTTCGGCGCGGCTGCGTACTCGCCCGCAAAGTATGGAATCCTGACTGAATTGCTGCCGGCAGAAAAGCTGATCGCCGCGAATGCGTGGCTCGAATCGGCCACGGTGCTCTCCACCATCGTCGGCACGATGCTGGGCGGCGCGCTCGTGTCGACTTACGCCGACCGCTTCGTGACGCGCCATCCGCTGCCATTCGTCCATTCCGCCGCCGGTCTGGCGATGATCGCCGTCATGATCACGTATGCGCTCGCCGCGTTCATCAACATCGGTATTCCCGACACGGGCGCGCGCTACGAGAACCGGCTCAAGGAGCCCGCGCGGCTCGTAGGGGAGTTCACCCGCTGCTTCAACGTGCTCTGGGCGGACAAGCTCGCGCAGATCGCGCTCTGGGTCACCACGCTGATGTGGGGTGCGGCAGTCACGCTGCAACTGCTCGTGCTGAAATGGGCCGATGCGAACCTCGGCCTCTCGCTCTCCAAAGCCGCCGTGATGCAGGGCGTAACAGGCCTCGGCATTGCGCTCGGCGCGGGCGCCGCGGCCGCGTGGGTGTCGCTGCGCGCTTCGCTGCGCGTGCTGCCCGTGGGCGTGCTCTGCGGCGCGGTGGCGGTGGGCATGGCGTTCTATAGCAAGGGCCTCTTTCCACACGGTGTCGGCGTGCGCTTCGGCACACTCTTCGTGCCGTTCTATCTGCTTTTCGCGTATCCATTGATGGTGCTGCTCGGCGTACTCGCGGGTTTCTTCATTGTGCCGATGAACGCCTTGCTTCAGCATCGGGGCGCGACGCTCCTTTCGGCGGGCCATTCCATCGCTGTGCAGAACTTCAACCAGAACCTCGCGGTGCTGCTCATGCTCGGTGCGTATGCGCTGCTGCTCACCGCAAAGGTGCCCGTGCAATGGATCATCGTCGTCTTCGGCGTGTTCGTCGGCACGATGATCTGGCTCGCCATGCGGCGCAGTGCGGCAAACGCGCGCGCCGTGAACCTTCAGGCGCTGGTCGACGAATGACGCAAGCGCCTGCGGCATCACCTGCGATGGCGTTAGCCGAAAGGCTGGCTTTACATGCAATCGGCGCGCGTTAAACTCACGCCCTGAACCCCTAGCAAGACACCGAGGATGGCTACAGACACCGCCGGCGCAGCCGACATCGCGCAACACACCCCCATGATGCAGCAGTACCTGCGCATCAAGGCCGACCATCCGGGCACGCTCCTGTTCTACCGGATGGGTGACTTCTACGAACTGTTCTTCGAAGACGCCGAGAAAGCCGCGCGCCTGCTCGACCTCGCGCTCACGCAGCGTGGCGCCTCGGCGGGTAATCCGATCAAGATGGCCGGCGTGCCGCATCACGCGGTCGAGCAATATCTCGCGAAGCTCGTGAAACTGGGCGAGTCGGTGGCGATCTGCGAGCAGATCGGCGATCCGGCCACCTCGAAGGGCCCGGTCGAGCGCAAGGTGGTGCGCGTCGTCACGCCCGGCACGCTGACGGACGCCGCCCTGCTTTCCGACAAGAACGACGTCTACCTGATGGCCGTCTGCCCCGGTCACAACCGGCGCGGCGCGACCGTCAACGTCGGGCTCGCATGGCTCAATCTCGCAAGCGGCGCGCTGCGCCTCGCGGAACTCGCGCCGGAACAGGTCGCCACGGCATTCGAACGCATTCGTCCGGCCGAAATTCTCGTTGCGGAAATGCCTGCGGAAACGGCCGCGTGGGCTCCGCCTGCCGGCATCGGCGCGCTCACGCGTGTGCCCGCATGGCACTTCGATGTCAGCTCGGGCAAGCAACGTCTGTGCGATCAACTCGATGTGGCAAGCCTGGATGGCTTCGGCGCGCAAACGCTCACGAGCGCATGCGGCGCGGCGGGCGCGCTGCTGCTCTATGCGGCGGCCACGCAGGGCCAGCAACTGCGCCACGTGCGCAGCCTCAAGGTCGAAGTCGAATCGGAATACATCGGGCTCGATCCGGCTACCCGGCGCAACCTCGAACTCACCGAAACGCTGCGCGGCACCGAATCGCCCACGCTCTGCTCGCTGCTCGACACTTGCAGCACGGCCATGGGCAGCCGCCTGCTGCGGCACTGGCTCCACCACCCGCCGCGCGCAGCGGCAATCGCGCAATTGCGCCAGCAAGCCATCGGCGCGCTGCTCGAAGCGCCGCCGCAAGCGAGCGTCGACACCTTGCGCGCCGCCTTGCGCCAGATCGCCGACGTCGAGCGCATCACCGGGCGGCTAGCGCTGCTTTCCGCGCGCCCGCGCGATCTTTCCAGCCTGCGCGACACCTTCGCCGCGCTGCCCGCGCTGCGCGAACAGGTCGCGGCCGCAAGCGGCTCAGCGACGTCGCTCGCGCACATCGCCGCGGCGCTCGAACCGCCCCCCGAGTGCGCAGCGCTGCTGCAGCGCGCGGTCGCGCCCGAACCCGCGGCAATGGTGCGTGACGGCGGCGTGATTGCACGCGGCTACGATGCGGAACTCGACGAACTGCGCGATATCTCCGAAAACTGCGGCCAGTTCCTGCTCGACCTCGAAACGCGCGAGCGCGCGCGCACCGGCATCGGCAATCTGCGCGTCGAGTACAACAAGGTGCACGGCTTCTATATCGAAGTCACGCGCGGCCAGACCGACAAGGTCCCCGACGACTATCGCCGCCGACAGACGCTCAAGAACGCCGAGCGCTACATCACGCCCGAACTCAAGACATTCGAGGACAAGGCGCTCTCGGCGCAGGAGCGCGCGCTCTCACGCGAGAAGGCACTCTATGACGCGCTGCTGCAGGCGCTGCTGCCGTTCATTCCCGATTGCCAGCGCGTGGCCTCGGCGCTCGCGGAACTGGACCTGCTGGCTGCATTCGCGGAACGCGCGCGGGCGCTCGACTGGAACGCGCCCACGTTTTCGGAGACGCCCGGCATCGAGATCGAGCAAGGCCGCCATCCGGTCGTCGAGGCTCAGGTCGAGCAGTTCATCGCCAATGACTGCCTGCTTGCCCCGGAACGCAAGCTGCTGCTCATCACCGGCCCGAACATGGGCGGCAAATCGACCTTCATGCGACAGACCGCGCTCATCGCGCTGCTGGCCTACGTAGGCAGCTACGTGCCGGCGAAACGTGCGCGTTTCGGGCCGATCGATCGCATCTTCACGCGCATCGGTGCCGCCGACGACCTCGCGGGCGGCCGTTCGACCTTCATGGTCGAAATGACCGAAGCCGCGGCCATTCTCAACGACGCCACGCCGCAAAGCCTCGTGCTGATGGACGAGATAGGACGCGGCACGTCGACGTTCGACGGCCTCGCGCTCGCGTGGGCCATCGCGCGGCACCTGCTCGCGAACAACGGCTGCCACACGCTCTTCGCCACCCACTATTTCGAGCTCACGCAACTGCCCGCCGAATTCGCGCAGGCGGCGAACGTGCATCTGTCGGCCGTCGAGCATGGTCACGGCATCGTCTTTCTGCACGCGGTGCAGGAAGGGCCGGCCAACCAGAGCTATGGCCTGCAGGTCGCGCAGCTCGCCGGTGTGCCGGCCGCCGTGATCCGCGCCGCGCGCAGGCATCTCGTGCATCTGGAGCAGCAATCGGCGGGACAGCCCGCACCGCAGCTCGATCTTTTTGCAGCGCCGGCCAGCGTGTACGACGACGAAGGGCCGCACGTGGAAGACCGCGCCGCGCCGGCCGAGGAGGATCGCGGGGCGTCACTCGTCGCACAACGGCTGCGCGAGCTCGATCCAAACGAGCTGCGTCCCCGCGATGCGCTCGATCTGTTGTACGAACTGCATGAACTGGCCACCGCGCCGGACGCGAAACGCTGAGCGTCGCCTCGCGACGCCGCCGCGGCCACTGCAACCGGCGGGCCGCGGCTGTCGCCGTTCGCGCTATCTGAAAATGATGCGCCGTGTGGCATGCGCGTTGATGCTGGTGTCCTCGCTTGGCTCGCCACTCGCGGCACATGCCCAGCCGGCGCGCTATGCCTTCGCGGTCGTGGCGAACGCACTGACTTCGCAGCCGGACGAAGCGTCGGCGCAGCGCCTCGTCGACGCCATCGGGCGCGATCCGCAAATCGCGTTCACCGTCTACGACGGCAATCTCAAAGGCGCGCACGAGAGCTGCGCCGATCAACTCTATGAGCGGCGTCATGACATCCTCGACGCGTCACGTGTGCCGCTCGTTTTCGTGCCCGGCGAGCACGACTGGGCCACGTGCGGCATGAGCGGCTCGGGCGCCTACGACCCTGCGGAGCGGCTCGATTTCCTGCGCCAGGAGTTCTTTGCCGATTCGAACTCGCTCGGGCAAAACCGCTTGACGCTCACACGGGAAAGCGAAGTCTCGCGCTTCCGCCCGTATCGTGAGAACGTGCGCTGGCAGCTTGGCGACACCGTCTTCATCGGGCTGAACGTGCCCGACGGGAACAATCACTACCTCAATGCCGGCGGGCGCAATGGCGAGTTCGAAGATCGTGTGATCGCCAATGGTTTCTGGCTCGAACATGCGGCCGAATATGCGAGGCGCCGCAACGCGCGCGCCATCGTCATCTTCATGCAGGGCAATGCGATGCCCGAACATAGCGAGCGCCCCGACCGCTTTGCCTGGCTACGCTTTCATCGCGCGCCGCGCGACGGCTATGTCGAATTGCGCCGCAGCCTCGTGAGGCTCGCGCAAGCCTTTCGCGGCCCCGTGATCATCGTAAGTTCCGACGACGCAAAGCTCGCGCACGGCTTCACGATCGATCAGCCGTTGCGCAACGAGAAAGGCACAAGGATAGAAAACGTCACGCGCATCGCCTTCTCCTTGCGCGATCCGCTCACGCAGTGGCTGCAGGTGGACGCCGACATGACACGCAACACGCCACTGCGCGTGAGCGTGCGCGACGTGCCGAAGCATCTCCCGCTGCTACCTGGACAACCGTCGCCGACTCAGCCGGGAGCCGGACAGTCGCCAGCGATGCCGGAAATGCCCGAAGTTTCGTCGATGCCCGATGTGACCGAAATTCCCGGCATGCCTCAATCACCCGACGTCGCTCCAGTGATACCGGGTGCATCCGGTACCGCGGTGCCGCCAGTCGGAAATGGCGTGTTGATGCCAGCCTGGCCCGCGCAGGGCGGCCAGAACGGGCTAAGCGGTCAGAATCGAGGGAGTGGCCAGAACGGCCCGGACGGTGGATCCAGCGCAAGCAGTGGCGGCACGGGTCGCGGGAGCAATCCATCGCCTGAGATTCCGCAACCGCCCGGCGCACCGGCGTCGGGCGGCTTTGTGCACTGATCAGCGCGAATCAGTGCAGCGTGGGCTTCGAAGCACCTTCGTCGCCGTCGTCTTCTTCATCTTCGTCGACGATTTCGAGGCCGTCCGCACCGTGCGCGTGCTCATGCTCGATCTCGTCTTCGGTGGCGACGCGAACTTCCTTGACCGTGAGCGCGAAACGCAGCGCCATGCCCGCGAGCGGATGATTCCCGTCGAGCACGACCTTGTCTTCCGCGACGTCTGTGACGGTGTAGACGAGCGTGTCGAGGTCTTCGTCGCCTTCTTCGGGCGTGCCTTCGAATTGCATGCCGACTTCAAGCGGCTCGGGAAAACGGTTGCGTGGCTCGATCTTCACGAGCTCGGGATCGTACTCGCCAAAGGCGTCCTGCGGTTCAAGCTGGATCTGGGTCTCGAAGCCCGGCTCCTGCCCGTCCAGCACTTCCTCGATCTTGGGGAACGTGCCATCATAGCCGCCGTGCAGATAGACCATCGGCTCGTCGCTTTCCTCTATCAGATTGCCCTGCGCATCCGATAGCTTGTAAGCGACCGACACGACGGTGTCCTTTGCAATTTTCATTCGTTCCTCCAGTTACAGCTCACATTATACGATGCCGACGCGGTCCACAGACCACCCGGTGGGCGCGCGCAAGCGGCGCGCCTCCCTCCCCCTGGCATGCCCCGCGCCCGATGTTGCCACGCCGCTCCTGGGCGGCCTGACTCCGGCGCAGTTCATGCGCAAATACTGGCAGAAAAAGCCGCTTTTGATCCGCCAGGCGATTCCCGACATCGAAGCGCCGCTGTCGCGCGACGAGCTCTTCGAGCTTGCGGACAGCGACGACGTGGAGTCGCGACTGATCACGCATTTTCGCCGCCGCTGGGCACTCGAGCACGGCCCCTTCTCGCCCGACGAACTGCCCACACCGAAGACCCGCAACTGGACGCTGCTCGTGCAAGGCGCCGACCTGCACGACGACCGCGCACGCGCCCTGCTCGAGCGCTTTCGCTTCGCGCCGGATGCGCGCCTCGACGATCTCATGATCTCGTACGCGTCGGACGGTGGCGGCGTCGGCCCCCACTTCGATTCGTATGATGTGTTTTTGCTGCAGGTTCACGGCAAGCGCCGCTGGCGTATCGGCGCGCAGCGCGATCTCTCGCTCAAGGATGGCCTGCCGCTCAAGGTCCTCGCGAACTTCGAACCCGAGGAAGAATGGGTGCTGGAGCCGGGCGACATGCTGTACCTGCCGCCGCATATCGCGCACGACGGTATCGCCGAAGGCGAATGCATGACTTGTTCGGTCGGCTTTCGCTCGCCTTCCACGAGCGAGCTGACGAGCCAGTTCCTTTACTGGCTCGCCGAGCGCGGCGCCGACCACGGCGAGCGCAAGCCCGCGCTTTACCGCGACCCGGACCAGCCGGCCGTGGCGCATCCCGCGCAGCTTCCGCCGGCACTCGTGGAGCGTGTTGCCGGTGTGCTTGCCAAAGTGCGCTGGACCGATGCCGATGTCGCTTCGTTCGTTGGCTCCTGGCTGTCGGAACCGAAAGCCAATGTCGTGTTCGATGCCCCCGAAAAGCCGCTCGACGAAGCCCGTTTCGTTGCGCAAGCGGTAAAAGATGGGATAACACTCGACCGCAGGACGATCCTGCTTTACGATTCGCGGTCGTATTACCTGAACGGGGAACAGTGCTTGCTCAAAGAGGCAAGAAAGTGGTTGCCGGCACTGGCCGACAGGCGCTCTATTGACGGGAAACGCTTTGTAACACTCTCACACGATTCATGTGTGACAGCGTTGCTACACGAGTGGTATCGTGCGGGCTGGATTCGGACCGGGGTGCTTGCCTAAGCGCTTCGGACTGTTATACCGTATTAAAATAGTGCTTGTATGAGAAAGACAACGTATTGTCCCCGGATTTGTCGACGGTCGATACGAAAATGCCTATAATTCCCGGCCAGGCCGTAGGGAAGATTCACGCTCTTGCAGTGCGTCTCCACCAGCGGCTCAGGTCGGTGTTGGGGCACATTACCGGTATTATTTGCGCTGTTGCTTACCTTTAACCATAAAAGGACGTGATCATGAAGAAATCCCTCCTCGTAGCATCCCTGCTGGCAGCCGTTGCACTTGCTGCGTGCAACAAGAGCAGCGACCAAGCTGCTGCGCCGGCTAGCGATGCTGCTGCCGCTTCGGCACCGGCTGCTGCCGCTTCGGACGCAGGCGCATCGGCTCCGGCTGCTGCTGCGAGCGAAGCTGCTCCTGCAGCTACGGCCCCGGCTTCGGACGCTGGCGCTGCCGCTTCGGAGGCATCGGCTCCGGCTGCAGCTTCGGGCGCAAGCCAGTAAGTTGCATTCGCGCGAAGCTCGCCGGCGCCTCGGTCCCGGCGGGCATCGAAGCGAACCGTCGTATGGTCTGTCGCTTGCGCCAGCCGCGCCTCAGACATACGACGGGCAAGCAAAAAAGCCACGAACTCACGTTCGTGGCTTTTTTGTTATGCAGTGGGCATGAGTGTCGCGCTAGACGCCCTGCTCTCCTGCCTGAGCGTCCTTTTCTTCGAAGAATGCCTTCACGACCTCGATCTCCCGCGTCCGTCTGAACGGCGGCAGGCTTTGCCAGATTCGGCGCCCATACGGCTTGTCGACGAGACGCGTATCGCAGATCATCAGCACGCCGCGGTCCGTCTCCGCACGAATCAGACGCCCCGCACCCTGCTTGAGCGTGATCACGGCCTGCGGCAACTGGTGGACCGCGAACGGGCTCAGCCCTTTCTTCGCCAGCGCGTCGAGGCGCGCAGCCAGCACCGGGTCGTCGGGCGGCGCGAACGGCAGCTTGTCGATGACCACGAGCGAGAGCGCATCGCCACGTACGTCCACGCCTTCCCAGAAGCTCTGGCTACCCACGAGAATCGCATTGCCATAGGCGCGAAAGCGCTCGAGCAGTTCCGTGCGGCTCGCGTCGCCCTGCACGAGCAGCGGCGTATTCCAGCCGCGCGCTTCGATCGTGTCGCGTAGCTTCGCGGCAATGCGGTCGACCGCGCGCAACGTCGTGCATAGCATGAAGACGCCGCCGCCCGACGCCTCGATGGCAGGCAACGCCGCATCGAACACCGCGTCTGTGAACTGCGGCGACGACGGCTGCGGCATATTGCGCGGCACGTAGAGCAGCCCTTGCGTGGGGTAGTCGAACGGGCTTGGCAGCGTCATCGAACGGCGCGAGCTCAAGCCCATCTGCGCCGCGTAGTGCGTGAAGTCGCCGCGCACCGAAAGGGTCGCCGAGGTGAAGATCCATGTGCGCGGCACGCCGGCGCGTTGCTTGGCGAAGATCGGAGCAACCGATAGCGGTGTTTCGTGCAATTGCACCGTGTGCGAAAACACCTCGACCCAGCGGACTTTCTCGTCGGCGTCGTCGGCTGCGTGCGCATCTTCATCGTTGCCGCCCACATCTGCCTTGCGCGCCTCTTGCCAGGGCGCGGCACCTTGCGCGACAGTCCAGCCTGCAAGGATGCCCTGCAGCTCGCGCGCGCGCCGCAGGCACGCGCCTAGCGACTCCGCACGCTCGGCCTGGCCGGCAAGCGCCGTGGCGAGCACGCCCAGCTCGGTCTGCAACGCATGGAGCGCGTCGAAGAGCGGGTGGTCCTCGGGCAACTGCGCGATCGACAGCCGCAGCGAATCTTCCTTGAACGCCAGCCGCACGTCACGCGCGGCGCGCTCCAGCGCCGCACCGAGCTTGACCCACTCCACGGCGTCGCGCGCGTGAGAAAGGCCTTCTGCGACGCAATCGCGCGCGAGCTCGAGAAATTGTGCCGTCGAGAGCGTTTCGCCGAAGAAGAGTGTCGCCGTTTCGGGCAATTGGTGCGCTTCGTCGAAAATGATCGTGTTCGCGCTCGGCAGCAGCTCGGCCATGCCGGTGTCGCGAAGCATGATGTCGGCGAAGAACAGGTGGTGATTCACGACCACGATGTCGGCCTGCTGCGCCTCGCGGCGCGCCTGCATTACGAAGCAGTCCTTGTAATGGGGGCACTCCTGGCCAAGACAGTTATCGCGGGTCGAGGTCACCATCGACCATACCGCCGCGGTCTCGGGCACGCTTGCGAGCTCCGCCTTGTCGCCCGAGCGTGTGATCTTCGCGAAACGCACGATTTCCTGGAGGTACGCGGTTTCCTGCCGCGACGGCAGGCGCCCGTTGTCGGCCGTGCGCTGCAGGTAGTAATGGCACAGGTAGTTGGCGCGACCCTTGAGCATGGCCACGCTCACGGGCACTGCCAGCGCGTCGCGCACGGTGGGAATGTCGCGCGCGAAGAGCTGATCCTGCAGATGCTTCGTGCCGGTCGAGACGACCACCTTGCCGCCCCACAGCATGGCCGGCACGAGGTACGCGTAGGTCTTGCCGGTGCCCGTGCCCGCCTCGACGATCAGCGTGTTGTCGCCCGCTTCGGCGGCGGCACTCACCGCTTCCTGGGCGCCCGGCTGCGCCGGCGCGCCGCGCTCGAGCCGCCGCGCGGGGCGCGACTGAGCTTCGAACATCGCGGGTTCAGGCAGCGATTGCGCGGCGGCTTCCATTGCGGCCGCGACCGCGCGCGCCATCTCGATCTGCGCAGCGCGCGGGCGATAGCCGTCGATCTCCCGCGCGAGCAACCCGTCGGCAGCGAAGAGCTCCTCGAGTTCTGCCACGCGGCGCGCGCTCAATACCGGCGCGGCGGCAGTTTGCGTGGCGCGCGCGTCAGCCTCCGGCGCGCCGCTTTCGCGCGCGGGCCGGGAACGGGAAACGGTCGTTGAATTCAAGGCAAGCGGTTCCTGCTCGGTCCGGAAGGGCGCTGGCCGACTGCCGCGCCCCGGCGCCTGCCAGGACCCGGAATCAGGCGTGCCCGTCCGAAGTCTTCGTTGAATCGGGGTCCAGCTGCAGTTGCAGCAAGATGATGTTGTCCTTGACCTTGAGCTTGCGCTTCTTCAACCTTTGCAGCTCGAGATCATCGTAGTCCGCGGTGCCGGACATCCGGTCTATCAGGCGGTCCAGATCGCCATGTTCCGATTCCAGTTGCAGAATGCGGTCACGAAGGACCTCGGCCTTGACTTCACGATGCTCGCGCATGCTCGCCTCCTCGACATATGCGGCGCGCGCTTGCGAAGGACGACGCGCCTGAGGTTGCTGTCCGGCTCAAAAAGCGTGCTACTCGTACTACTGGTCCTGCTGCTGCCTTTGCTGCTGATCTGATTGTTGCTGTTGTTGCTGTTGTTGCTGTTTTTGCTGTGCCTTCCCGGCCGCCTGCTTCTGACGTTCTTCGACGTCAGCCTTATGCTTCGCTGCGTCTTCCTGCTTCTGCTCGAAGCGCTGGGCCTTCCCGGCACGTTCCTGCGCCTTCTGTTCACCCTGGCGATGCGCTTCGTCCAGTTGCTTCTGGTAGTTCGCCTGCTTCTGGTCGTACGCTGCCTGGTTCGCGTTGCGCTGCGACTGCTCACCAGCACGCTGAGCCTGCGCCAGCGCATGCTGGCGCTGCTTTTCCTGATACGACTGCTCGTTCGCCGCGCGCTGCGGCGCCTCGGCCTGGCGCTGCGCCTGATCGAGCGCGTGTTGCTGCTGCTTCTGCTCGTACGCCTGGGCGCTCGCCGCTTCGTTCGCGGCTCGCTGCGGCGCGTTGGCTTCGTCCTGCGCGCGCCGCAATGCAGCCTGCTGGTCGCGCTCCTGGGCATGCGCCGCACGCCGCTCTTCGTCGAGCGCCAGTTGCTCGCGCCGGATATCTGCCTGCACGACACGCATTTGGTCCCGTGCACGGCCAATGCAATGATTCACGAAGAACGTGCTGTAGCAGTTGTGTTCAGCAACGCCAAAACGATAGTTGTTCTCCGCCGTACGACGGTCCAGCACCTGTTGCCGCGCGTCGAAATCGCTCTGCCGCGACGCCTGCGCTCCAGGCGCGCCTGCCGCATCGGACGCCGCCAGCGGCACGTTGCCCGAAGCCCCCTGTTGCGCGACCGGCGCGACCGGCGCGCTCGCCGCACGCTGCTGCTCCAGCGGCCCGGACACCCCGACCGCTTGCGCAAGGGCCGGAACGCTCGCTCCAAGGCTCAACGCGACGGCGCAGATTGCGCCGCGAAGGGGCAACCGCCGAATGGCGCCAGCAGGCGCGTGAAACCGGGCAAGATGCGAAACGGAAAACAAGCGGAAGGTCGTCAACGTCTTCTGTGGGCAGCGGAACATGGCTGAAATTCTAACACCCCCCGGGTTGAGCGCTCCGGCATTTATGGCAAAATGCCCCGCTCCAACGGCCAGTGCGCGCACCGGGCCAACGCCCGGAGCGCCGGGGCCAGCCGAACGCTGAAGCCCGCACCGAGCGCCGGAATGCAACCCGGACCGCAACCGATCCTCGCAGGAATATCCAGACCCTATGACGGAAACCGTAGCACTGAAAATCGTCCAGCGTATCGCCAACGAGCTGACCGTGCAGCCGCGCCAGGTCGCAGCCGCCGTGCAGCTACTCGACGAAGGAGCGACCGTTCCGTTCATCGCCCGTTATCGCAAGGAAGTCACGGGCAATCTCGACGATACGCAACTGCGCACGCTCGAAGAGCGCCTGCTCTACTTGCGCGAACTCGAAGACCGCCGCGCCGCGATCCTCGCGAGCATCGAAGAGCAAGGCAAGCTCACCGACGAGCTGCGCGCCGCCATCGAAAATGCCGACAGCAAGCAGGTTCTCGAAGACCTCTATCTGCCGTACAAGCCCAAGCGCCGCACGCGTGCGCAAATCGCACGCGAAGCCGGCCTGCAGCCGCTCGCCGACGCGCTGCTCGCAAACCCGCTCCTCGACCCCCAAACGGAAGCCGCGCAGTACGTGGATGCCGAGAAGGGCGTGGCCGACGTAAAGGCCGCGCTCGACGGCGCGCGCGACATTCTCTCGGAGCAGTTCGGAGAGACGGCCGAATTGCTCGGCAAACTGCGTGACTGGCTGCACAACCAGGGCGTGGTGATGTCGAGCGTGGTCGAAGGCAAGGAAAACGAGGAAGGCGAGAAGTTCCGCGATTACTACGACTACGCCGAGACCATCAAGACGGTGCCGTCGCACCGGGCGCTCGCGCTCTTTCGCGGCCGCAACGCCGGTGTGCTGATGGTCAAGCTCGGCCTTGGCGGCGAGCTGGACGCGCAGGTGCCGCACCCGGGCGAAGCGATGATCGCGCGTCACTTCGGCATCGCGAACCAGAACCGCCCGGCCGACAAATGGCTATCCGACGTATGCCGCTGGTGCTGGCGCGTGAAGGTGCAGCCGCACCTCGAAAACGAGTTGCTCACGAGCCTGCGCGAGCAGGCGGAGAACGAAGCGATCCGCGTGTTCGCGCGAAATCTCAAGGATTTGCTGCTTGCCGCGCCGGCGGGCCCGAAGGCCGTGATCGGCCTCGACCCGGGGCTGCGCACGGGCGTGAAGGTGGCCGTGGTCGACCGCACGGGCAAGGTGCTCGCCACCGACACGATTTACCCGCACGAGCCCCGCCGCGACTGGGACGGCTCGCTCGCGAAGCTCGCACGCATCGCCGCGCAAACGCAGGCGGAGCTCATCAGCATCGGCAACGGCACGGCTTCGCGCGAAACCGACAAGCTCGCGAGCGAGCTGATTTCCAGGCATCCCGAGCTGAAGCTGCAGAAGATCGTGGTTTCCGAGGCAGGGGCGTCGGTTTATTCGGCGTCCGAACTGGCCGCCAAAGAATTCCCCGAGCTGGACGTCTCGCTGCGTGGCGCCGTTTCCATCGCGCGGCGCCTGCAGGATCCGCTCGCCGAACTCGTGAAGATCGAGCCGAAGGCGATCGGCGTGGGCCAGTATCAGCACGACGTGAACCAGCGCGAACTCGCGCGCTCGCTCGACGCCGTCGTCGAGGACTGCGTGAACGCCGTGGGCGTCGACGCCAATACGGCCTCCGTCGCCCTGCTTGCGCGCGTGTCGGGCCTGAATTCGACGCTTGCGCGCAATATCGTCGATTACCGCGATGCCAACGGCCCCTTCCCTTCACGCGAGCATCTGAAGAAGGTGCCGCGTCTGGGCGACAAGACCTTCGAACAGGCCGCGGGCTTCCTGCGCATCAACGGCGGCGAGAATCCGCTCGACCGCTCCTCGGTGCACCCGGAAGCGTATCCCGTCGTCGAGCGCATGCTGGCGAAGATCAAGCGCGCGATCGGCGACGTGCTTGGCAACCGCCAGGCCCTGTCGGAGCTCTCGCCCACCGAGTTCGTCGACGAACGCTTCGGTCTGCCAACGGTGCGCGACATCCTGAGCGAGCTGGAAAAACCGGGCCGCGATCCGCGCCCCGAGTTCAAGACCGCGACGTTCCGTGACGGCGTCGAGAAGGTGTCCGACCTCGTGCCGGGCATGCTGCTAGAAGGCGTCGTGACGAACGTGGCCGCGTTCGGCGCGTTCATCGACGTGGGCGTGCACCAGGATGGGCTCGTGCACGTCTCGGCCATGTCGACGAAGTTCATCAAAGACCCGCATGAAGTGGTCAAGGCTGGCCAGGTCGTCAAGGTCAAGGTGCTCGATGTCGACGTGAAGCGTCAGCGCATTGCGCTCACGATGCGTCTGGACGACGAACCGGCAAGCGCGGGCGCGTCACGCAGTGGCGGCAGCGCGGGCGGTGCGGGCGGTGCGGGCCAACCAGGCAACCGTGACAGCCGCGGCGGCGGCAATCGCGAATACCGTGGCGGTCAACGTTCGCGCGACGCAGAGCCGGCCGGCGCCATGGCCGCGGCATTCGCGAAGCTCAAACAGCGCTGAGCCCCGCACGACACGACGTGAGCCTCAGCCGCTCACGTTGTGTACGCAACAAAAAAGGCACTCGTGAGTGCCTTTTTTTCTTTGCGTGTAGAAACGCAGCAATCAGATCTCGATCTTCGTCCCGAGTTCGACCACCCGGTTGGCCGGAATGCTGAAGAAGTCGGTGGGTTTCGCCGCGTTTTGATGCATCCACGCGAATATACGTTCACGGAAGATCGACATGCCGGGAAGTTGCGTCGGCACGACCGTCTCGCGCGCGAGGAAGAACGACGTGTCCATCATCTCGAACCTCATGTTGTGCGTGCGGGAAATTTCCTCGAGCACGGCCTGCACATCGGGCGTTTCGTTGAACCCGTAATCGGCCTTCACGAGATAGAGCCCGCCGCCGATATCCCTCACCGTCACGCGCTCGGCATCGGCCACATAGGGGATGTCGCGGATCACGAACGTGAGGAAGATGGTGCGCTCATGCAGCACCTTGTTGTGCTTGAGGTTGTGCAACAGGCTCACCGGCACGAGCGCCTCGCTGCCCGTGAGATAGATGGCCGTACCCGAGACGCGGTGCGGCGGGTGCGCAAGCAGCCCCTGCAGGAAAGGCATGAGCGGGATACCGTCGGCGGCCGTGCGCTCCTTGACGATCATGCGGCCTTTGAACCACGTCATCAGCAGGAAGAACAGCAGCGCCCCGATGCCGAGCGGCAGCCAGCCGCCCTCTTCGACCTTGAGCAGGTTCGCGCCGAAGAAGCCCAGGTCGACGGCCAGCAGCACCGAAATGATGCAGGCGACGAGCGCCTTGTTCCACTTCCACACCTTCGTCATCACGACGGCGACGAGCACCGTGGTGATCACCATCGTCGCGGTCACGGCGATACCGTATGCGGCGGCCAGATTGTCCGAACTCTTGAAGGCGACGACGATGCACAGAATGATGAAGAGCAGCATCCAGTTCACGACCGGCACGTAGATCTGGCCGATGGCGAGATCCGAGGTATGCAGCACCTTCATGCGCGGCACGTAGCCGAGCAGGATCGCCTGGCTCGTGAGCGAGTAGGCACCCGAAATCACGGCCTGCGAGGCGATCACCGTGGCGATGGTCGAGAGCACGACGAGCGGCAGCAGCGCCCACTCTGGCGCGAGCAGGAAGAACGGGTTTTCGATCGCGCGATGGTCCTGCATCAGCAGCGCGCCCTGCCCGAAGTAGTTGAGCACGAGCGAGGGCATCACGAGCGCGTACCAGGCGTAGCGGATCGGCTTCGCGCCGAAGTGGCCCATGTCGGCGTAGAGCGCTTCCGCGCCGGTCAGCACCAGCACGACGGAGCCGAGCACGACATAGGCCTGCAGCATATGCGCGCCCATGAAGGCGACCGCATAGTACGGATTGAACGCCGCGAGGACGCCAGGCGCCTGCACGATGCGCGACACGCCGAGTATGCCGATCGTCACGAACCACAGCACCATGATCGGCCCGAACAGCCGGCCGACGAGGGCGGTTCCGTGCCGCTGGATCCAGAAGAGCGCGATCAGGATCACCATCGTGAGCGGAAGCACGAGGTGCGAAAGCTTGGGCGCGGCGATCTCGAGACCCTCCACCGCCGAAATCACCGAGATGGCGGGCGTAATCACCGCGTCGCCATAGAACATGCACGCGCCGAAGATGCCGAGCGCCGTGATCAGCGCGGCCGACTTGCTCTTGCGGCTGAACGAGCGCATGGCGAGCGCCATCAGCGCGAGCACGCCGCCCTCGCCGTTGTTGTCGGCGCGCATCACGAAAAGGACGTATTTGACGCTCACGACGATCACGATCGCCCAGAACAGGAGCGAAATGACGCCGAGTATGGAGGTCTCGTTGAGCGGAATGCCGTGAGATGGGCTGAACGCCTCTTTCAGGGAATACAGCGGGCTCGTGCCGATGTCGCCGAACACCACGCCGATGGCCGCTACGGCGAGAGAAGGTAGCGGCTGCTTGGCCACGTGTGTGCTAGTTGTCATATACGCGGTAATCCGTTGCGAGGCGGAAAAAACGAGCGCTATTCTAAACCGGGCCGCGGCAGAAACCGAGCACCCGTCGCAGCACAGCGACACCCCTTGTCCCCGCGCAGTTTAGCACCGGCCCCAAATGCCGTCTGCCCAGGTGCGCCCGGCGCGCGCATGGCGGCCGAAGGGAATGTGATGTGCCAACAACCGCCTCGAAGCGCTGTGCACTTCGCACGCCAGGCAAAAAAAAAACGGAGCCTTGAAAGCTCCGTCGCTGGATCTGGCCGCCGCTGGACCGAAAGCCCTTGCAGCAGTTCAGCCCTGGATTACTTCTGCTCGTCCTGCGCTTGCTGCAGGCCACGCTTGATCCACGCACCGAGATTGTGCGGCCGCACCGTATCCCACTCCTCGAACGGCTGATGGATCCACGGATTGGTCGGCAGATGCTGGACGAAATAGTCCGGCTTCACTTTCGAGCAGCCTTTGTACCAGAGCACCGCCGAACGCACGCCGGTCACCGCCGGATAGCGCTCCTTGAGGTGCTCCTGCACGCGCGCGAGCGTGACGCCCGAATCGACGAGGTCGTCGACGAGCAGCACATTGCCTTCCAGGTGACCGCGCGTCATCGTGATGTACTGCGCGATGTCGAGATCGCCCTGCTGCGTGCCTGCCGCTTCGCGGTACGAACTCGTGGCAAGAATGGCGAGCGGCAGGTCATAGATGCGCGAAAGCTGGTCGCCCACGCGCAGGCCGCCGCGCGCGAGACACAGGATCTGATCGAATTTCCAGCGCGATTCGTGCACCTGCAGGGCGAGCAATTCGATCAGCCGGTGATACTCGTCCCAGCCGACCCACAGGTGCTTGTCGTCGTTGCGCGGATCCGTCATTTGAATCATTTGTGCTTCTACCTCGTTGCTTCTTGTTCTTTACACCTTGAACGGATGACGCAGCAGGATCGTTTCGTCACGATCCGGACCGGTCGACACCATGTCGATCGGCACGCCGGCGACTTCCTGCACGCGCGAGAGGTAAGCCTGGGCGCTCTTCGGCAGCGCGTCCCATTGCGTGATGCCGATGGTGCTTTCGTTCCAGCCTTCAAAGGTCTCGTAGACCGGCTCGCACGCGGCCACCTGCGACGCACCGCGCGGCAGGATGTCGACGTCCTTGCCGTCGACCTTGTAGCCGACGCACAGCTTCACTTCGTCGAGGCCATCCAGCACGTCGAGCTTCGTGATGCACAGGCCCGTCACGCCGTTGATCTGGATCGAGCGGCGCAGCGCGGCGGCGTCGAGCCAGCCGGTGCGGCGCGGGCGGCCCGTGACCGAACCGAATTCCTTGCCCACCTTCGCGAGCGTGAGGCCCACTTCTTCCTGGCGGTCGGCGTTGTCGGCGTCGTACAGCTCGCTCGGGAACGGGCCCGAGCCCACGCGCGTGCAATACGCCTTGGTGATGCCGAGCACGTAGTTGAGCTTTTGCGGACCGACGCCCGCGCCCGCCGAAGCCGCGCCCGCGACGCAGTTGCTCGACGTGACGAACGGATAGGTGCCGTGGTCGATGTCGAGGAGCGTGCCTTGCGCGCCTTCGAACAGCAGGTTGCCGCCCTGGTGGTTCACGTCGTACAGACGTCGCGAAACATCCGTGACCATGGGCTTCAGACGCTCCGCGTACGAGAGCATCGTGTCGAGCGTTTGCTGGTAGTCCACCGGCGCCGCGCCCAGGTACTGCGTGAGCACGAAGTTGTGATAGTCGAGATTCTCGCGCAGACGCTCGGCGAACACTTCCGGCTCGAACAGGTCCTGCACGCGCAGACCACGGCGCGCGACCTTGTCTTCGTAGGCCGGACCGATGCCGCGACCCGTCGTACCGATCTTCGCCGCGCCGCGCTTCGCTTCGCGCGCCTGATCGATGGCGATGTGGTACGGGAGGATCAGCGTAGTCGCTTCGGAGATGAAAAGGCGCTTCTGGACGTCGATACCGGCTTCTTCGAGTTCGCCGATTTCCTTGAAGAGCGCCTCGGGCGAGAGCACCACGCCGTTGCCGATGTAGCAGGCGACGCCGGCGCGCATGATGCCCGAGGGGATCAGCCGGAGAATGGTCTTCTTGCCGCCGATGATGAGCGTATGGCCGGCGTTGTGACCGCCCTGGAAACGCACCACGCCTTGCGCGTGGTCCGTCAGCCAGTCGACGATCTTGCCCTTGCCCTCATCGCCCCATTGGGTGCCCACGACGACGACATTGCGCCCCGGGGTTACATTCACTGCGCTGGCAGACATGGTGTTTCGTTAGCTGGTTAAAAACGTATTTTACCTGGGTTCGGCGACAAGGCCGCCTTTTTTTCCGGAGATTCGCGGAATTTCCTTTTGCGCTCAACGGCATGCACGCTGCGAAGCGTGCTTCGGCGAGCGTGTGCGGCGGCGTTGCGGGCGGTATCAATGACCGCCCCGGTACCGCATCAGGCGCGCTGCTCGACGACCCAGACGCCGTCGCGCTCGACGAGCACGCGGTCGCACGCGAACTCGTCCATGTCGTGTTCGTGCCCCGGCAGCGCCTGGATCACGACCTCGCCCGCGTCGCGCAGCGCGGCGACGGCGGCGCGCAGCGCCTCGTCGTGACGCCACGGCGCGAGAATCGCGCTGCTGCGTGCTTCGACGGGCGAAATGCGCGCCACTTCGCGCAAGTCGAGCGAAAAACCCGTCGCCGCGCGAGCCCGGCCGTAGGCCACGCCCACCTTGTCGTAACGGCCGCCGCGCGCCACGGCGTTCGGCACGCCGTCCACGTAAGCCGAGAACATCACGCCGCTGTGGTACGCGTAGCCGCCGAGATCGGCGAGATCGATCATCAGTTCCGCGCCCTTGACCTCGCGAGCGAGGAACGCGAGGTCGTCGAGCGCACGGGCGATGCCGGCCAGCGCCGGCAGACGCGTGCGCGCCTCGTCGATCACACTGGCGTCGCCGTAGAGCGACGGCAGCGCACGCAGCGCGTCGCGCGACGCGGCTTCGAGGTTTTGCGTGAGTTCCGCGAGGCGCGGGACATCCTTGCCGGCGAGCGCCTCATACAATGCGTCGCCGAGCGCGGCCGCAGCCGGATCCGCCTCGAAGATCGCGGCGAGCACGCCCGCATGCGACAGGTCGAGGCGCACCTTCGCGAGACCCGCGAGGCGCAACGCGTCGAGCATCAGCTGCTGGATTTCGAGGTCGGCTTCGAGCCCTGCATGGCCGTACATTTCTGCGCCGATCTGGATCTGCTCGCGCGTCGCATGCAGGCCGCGCGGGAGCGTGTGCAGCACGTTGCCCGCGTAGCACAGGCGCGTCACGCCCTGGCGGTTCAGCAGATGTGCGTCGATGCGCGCGACCTGCGGCGTCATGTCGGCGCGCAGGCCGAGCGTGCGGCCCGAGAGCTGATCGACGAGCTTGAACGTGCGCAGGTTCAGGTCGCGGCCGCTGCCCACGAGCAGCGACTCGAGATACTCGAGCAGCGGCGGCATGACCATCTCGTAGCCATAGGCGCGGAAGCGGTCCAGCAGGCGGCGGCGCAGCTCTTCGATCTTGCGCGCTTCGGACGGCAGCACGTCCGCAATGTTCTCGGGAAGTAACCAGGTCGACATCGGTTGAGTCCTACGACAATGAGGGCCGTGCGCGGCAAGGCGCCACGCGGGCCGAAAATCCGGAATCCGGCGAAAAAACGCAACGGCGCACGACGGCAGCCAACCGCGCCGGTCGGCGATCCATCAGGTCGCCAGCATCAGCAGCACGAGGCCGAGTCCCATCACGATGAGCCCGCCGATCCGGATGTGATGCGGCGGCCGTTCCGCGATTTTACGAAATGTGTCGCGCCACGCCGTCGGAAAGACGAAGGGGAACATGCCCTCGATAATCAGCATCAACGCGATCGCGAGCAACAGGGAGCCAGCTATGTCCATGCGAAGAAATGCGCCGCGCAGTGCGCGGCGCGAGCGTCTCGTGTTGTCTAGTGTTTGCGCGGCGTGGCGGGAGCGGCCGATGTATCACCGCTATTGGCACCACCGTTAGGACCACGCATGAAGCGGAAGAACTCGCTCGACGAATCGACCACGATGACGTCGCCGGGCCGGAAGCTCTCGCGGTACGCCAGCATGCTCCGATAGAACCGGTAGAAGTCCGGGTCGCGCCCGAACGCCTCGGCGGCGATCGCGGCGGCCTTGCCGTCGCCCTCGCCCTTGATGGCTTGCGCCTCGCCGTAAGCGTCGGCCACCACGCCCTGCTGCTTGCGCTGTGCATCGTCCTTGATCTGCTGCGCCTCGGCCGCGCCCTTGGCGCGGATATCGGCAGCGGCCTGCTCGCGCGCAGCGCTCATCCGCTTGAAGACCGTTTCGGCCTGTTCGGGCGTGTAATCGACGCGCGTGAGCTCGATCGCGATCACGTCGATGCCGAGCGGCGCCGCGGCTTGCCTGAGCGCGTCGCGCGCGCCGCCGGCGATGGCTTCCTGCTGCGCGAGCGCCTCGGTGAGCGTGACTTTCGATATCGCATCGCCGATCGCGTCGCGCGAAAGCGAGGCGAGACGGTCGGAAAGCGTCTGCGCATCGCCCTTCGTGGCAGCAAAGAGCTTGAGCGGATCGGCAATGCGATAGCGCACGACCGGGTTCACGAGCAGCTCGATCTTGTCCGAGGTCGTGTGGCGATCGGCATCGGGTGCGTCGAAGGCCTGGATGCGCGTATCGATGAAGGTGACGGTCTGGAACGGCGGCGGCAGCTTCACGTGCAGCCCGGGACCCGCGAGCGTGGCATTGGCCCCACCCGACGAGGAAACGATGGCCACGTGGCGCGGATCCACCATGAAGACGGCGGACGAGGCGACCAGCGCCACAACCACGACGGCGACGACGAGCGCAATAATCTTGTTCATGTTGGCGCTCCCGTTATTGCGCGTCGTCTTCGCGGCCGCGCGAGCGGAACGCGTCGCGCGAACGGAAGGCGTCGCTCGCGGCGGCTGCCGCGTCACTGGCCGTGGCGGCGGGCGTCGCGCCTTGCTGCTGCGCGCCTTGCGGTTGGGTACCCTGTTGGGTACCCTGCTGCGTGCCCTGCTGCTGCACGCCTTGCTGCGACTCGCTGCCGACTGCGGGCGCGGAAGCGGCGCCAGCCGCCGACGCGGCGCTGGCCGAAGCCGCAGCCGCGCCCGCAGCGCCGGTCGCCGCGGCGGCGCGTTGACGCGTCTCGTCGACCAGCTTGTCGAGCGGGAGATAGATCACGTTGTTGCCCGACTTGTTGTCGACGAACACCTTCGTCGCATTCGCGTAGATGTTCTGCATCGTGTCGAGATACATGCGCTCGCGAATCACCGCGGGCGCCTTCGCGTATTGCTCGTAGACCCGCGTGAAGCGTTGCGCGTCGCCCTGCGCCTGCGCGACCACGCGCTCGCTGTACGCCTTGGCGTCGTCGATGAGACGCGCTGCGTCGGCCTGTGCGCGCGGCAACAGCTGGTCGGCATAGGCCTGCGCGTCGCGCTTCGCGCGATCGCGCTCCTGGCGCGCCTTCGCCTCGTCGTCGAGTGCGGCCTGCACCTGGTCCGGCGCCGAAACGCCCTGGATCGCCACGCCGGTCACGCCGAGGCCCGTCTTGTATTCATCGAGCGCATGCTGGATCGTATCGGCGAGTTGCGCGCGGATCGGCTCGCGGTCCGCATAGAGCAGATCGCTCGTGCTGCGTGCGCCCGCCACGGTGCGCACCGCCGCCTGCGCCGCCTGTGTGACGGCGAGGTCGGGATCGACGCTGCGAAAGAGATAGTCGGTTGGCTGCTTCACCTGGTACTGCACGGTGAAGCGCACGTTGAGAATGTCGCCATCGTGCGTAATGACTGCGGCGTCCTTCACGTTGGCCGCACGCACGAGGTTGCTGCGGCCGATTTCGATGGTGCGGATCTGACCGATATTGACGATTTCATGAGTCTGGAACGGATACGGCATGCGCCAGTGCACGCCCTGGCCGACCGTATGGCGGTACTGGCCGAACTGAAGCACCACGCCCGCCTGCCCTTCCTGAACCACGAACACGCCGCTGCCCACGTAGATCGCGATCAGCACGCCGAGCACGATGCCCACGCCAATGCGCGCACCGTGCCCATTGTCGGGACGCGGCCCAAAGCCGCCGGGGCCCTTGCCCTTGCGCCCGAAGAAAGCAGACATGCGGCGGTTGAAGTCCCGCCACATTTCATCGAGATCCGGCGGACCGTCCCCCTTGTCGCCGTTGTTGCCAGGCGGGCGACGCCCGTCATCAGAACGCTGGCCATTGCCCTCGCCTCGCCCCCAACGCGGGTCGTTCAGCGAGAAAATGGCGCGCGCGCGCTGCCAGCCAGTCCGCTTGTTGTAATCGTTCACCTGTGTTCGTTCACCAGAGTAGACAGCGGGTCAATTGCGTGCGGAATCGATCGGGAGCCGCTGGGCCGGCCTTGCGTGCAAGGGCGGTGCGGGCGCGCTTCAGCGCTCGTGCTCGGGTTCCCAGCGAGGCTCTTGCTGCGCCGCATGCCAGTCGGAGGCCAGTGGCTGCGACGCGTCGACTAGCGGCTCGGCAGTCGCGATTTCGGCGATGACGGAGCGCAGCGCATCCAGTCCGACACCCGTGCGTGCGCTCAAAAAGACGCGCGAAATATTACCATATTCATCGCGCTCGACCGTTCCGCCGCGGGCCGCCAGTTCAGGCACGGCGTCGATCTTGTTGAAGACGAGCACCTGGCGGATCGTGTCGGCGCCGATATCTCGCAGCACCTCGTTCACCTGATCGATCTGGTCGAGGCGCACGGCGCTCGATGCATCCACCACATGCAGCAGCAGGTCGGCCTGAACCGTTTCCTGCAGCGTTGCGCGAAACGCGGCGACGAGCTGGTGAGGCAGCTCACGGATGAACCCCACCGTATCCGAGAGCACGATCTGACCGACTTCATCGCCGAGCCAGACGCGCCGCGAGGTCGTATCGAGCGTGGCGAACAGCTGGTCGGCAGCGTAGGCCTGCGCCTTCGTGAGTGCATTGAAGAGCGTGGACTTGCCGGCGTTGGTGTAGCCCACGAGCGAAACCGACATCGTGCGGTTGCGCTCGCGCTGGCGCCGTTGCGTGCCGTGCTGGCGACGCAGCTTCGCGAGCTTGCCCTGCAGCATCTTGATGCGCTCGCCGATGAGCCGGCGGTCGGTCTCGAGCTGCGTTTCACCGGGGCCGCGCAGGCCGATACCGCCCTTTTGGCGCTCGAGGTGAGTCCAGGCGCGCACAAGACGCGTGGCAAGGTACTGCAATTGCGCGAGCTCGACCTGCAGCTTGCCTTCGTGGCTGCGCGCGCGCTGCGCGAAGATATCGAGAATGAGGCTCGTGCGGTCGATCACGCGGCGATCGAGCGCACGCTCCAGGTTCCGTTGCTGGGCCGGCGACAGTGCGTGATTGAAAATGACGATTTCGATGTCGTTGGCTTCGCAGGCGAGACGCAGCTCGTCTGCCTTGCCGCTGCCGATGAACATGGCAGCATCGGGGCTGGCGCGACGACCGGTGAGCGTGACGGCAGGATGTGCGCCCGCGCTTTTGGCGAGCAGGCTGAGTTCTTCGAGACTGGCTTCGAAGTCGGTCTTGCCGAAGTCGATGCCGACGAGTGCGGCGTTGATCAAATTAGCGGATGTCAAAATGAAAGCGGCCGGACCCGAGCAGCCTGTGACGCGCCCCGGGCCGACCGCGTCATGGGTCAGGACGCTTCCGCATCCGGGTGGAAGTTCACCGGACGTGCCGGGACCACCGTGGAAATGGCGTGCTTGTAAACCATTTGCGTAACCGTATTACGGAGCAACACGACGTACTGGTCGAACGATTCGATGTTCCCTTGAAGCTTGATGCCGTTGACCAGATAGATCGAAACAGGCACGTGCTCCTTGCGCAGCGCGTTCAGAAACGGGTCTTGTAACAATTGCCCTTTGTTGCTCATAGCAAACTCCGTATTTTTTTGCAGGTTTAACTTATATTGGGATGAAGAAAAAGAAATCCACCACCAATCGCTACACTATAGCTGATTCTCGTTCCCCCGCGCGGTTCCTGGCGGTTCGGCCAGGAGGGCTGCGAGGGGTAGCGAACGCTACTCAGCCAGAGTCTAGTTTTTTTCTGTATAGGGATTCGTCGACGAGCGAAACTCTATGCGCAATGGAGTGCCCGTGAGCGAGAAAGTTTCGCGGAAACGGTTTTCCAGATAGCGCTTGTAGGTGTCCGTCACGGCGTCGAGCGCATTGCCGTGAATGACGATGATCGGCGGGTTCTGTCCCCCCTGGTGCGCGTAGCGCAGCTTCGGACGCACCGGGCCGCGGCGGCGCGGCTGCTGGAATTCCACCGCTTCGATGAGCGCGCGCGTGAGCTTGGGCGTGGGCAGCTTCGCCATGGCGGCGGCGTAGGCGTCATCGACCGAGCGCATGAGCGCGCCGATGCCGAACTTCTCCGTCGCCGAAATGAAGTGCATCTTCGCGAAGTCGAGGAACTTGAGCTTGCGTTGCAGGTGATGCTTGGTGCGATCGCGCGCATGATCGTCCATGCCGTCCCACTTGTTCACGCCCACCACGAGTGCGCGGCCCTGTTCCACCACGAAGCCCGCGATATGGGCGTCCTGGTCCGAAACTTCCTGCTGCGCATCGAGCAGCAGGATCACCACGTTGGCGTCGGCGATCGACTGCAGCGTCTTGACCACCGAGAACTTCTCGATCGCCTCGAAGACCTTGCCGCGGCGGCGCAGGCCGGCCGTATCGATCAGCGTGTACTTCTTGCCGTTGCGCTCGAAATCGACATAAATCGAATCGCGCGTGGTGCCCGGCATGTCGAAGGCGATCACGCGGTCTTCGCCGATCAGCGTATTGACGAGCGTGGACTTGCCGACGTTCGGGCGGCCCACGATCGCAATCTTCACGCCGTGCTTCGCGGCGTCTTCTTCGCTTTCCTCGGGGTGGTCTGCGTAGGCCTTCTCGAGCGCCTCGTTGATCATCTCCGTCACGCCGTCGCCGTGCGCGGCGGAAATCGCGCGCGGATCGCCGAGACCGAGTTCGTAGAAGTCGGCCGCCACTGCGCTGTACTTCATGCCCTCGGCCTTGTTGACGACGAGGAAGATCGGCCGGCCGGTCTTGCGCAGGTAATCGGCGATGTGCTTGTCCTGCGGCGCGAGGCCGTTGCGGCCGTCGCAAATGAACACGACGATATCGGCCTCTTCCACGGCCTGGCGCGTCTGGCGCGCCATCTCGTGCAGGATGCCGTCCTTCGCGACCGGCTCGAAGCCGCCGGTGTCGACCACGAGATACGCGCGATCGCCCACGCGCCCTTCACCGTAGTGGCGGTCGCGCGTGAGGCCCGGCAGGTCGGCCACCAGCGCATCGCGCGAACGCGTGAGCCGGTTGAACAGCGTGGATTTCCCCACATTGGGGCGCCCGACGAGGGCGATTACGGGTTTCATCTGATCTTTTCTACAGTAAGGCGCGGCGCCGGAAAAGTCCGGCGCGCTGCGCGGCAAGTCCCGCGCCTGCGGGGTTGCGTCAGTTGCAAATTATCACGAAATTCACGAGCGGAGCCGCGGCCCCGAGCTGAAAGTGCGAAGCGACGGGGGCCGGTCGCCGCGCATCCGCCAGGCGGCGGAACGGTGGACGGCAGGCTCGCTGTTCGCCGCCGTGAAATGCGCTCGGCCGGCTCGAGCCGGCCTGTGTAAAAGGCGCCGGACCCAGGCCTCGTCGACGGCATGCATCAGACTGCCGCTCGCGAGATGCGGTCACTGCATCTGCATGCCACGCGAGTGTGCTGGTTCACGCGCCAGCCGCAGGGGCTGGCATGCAATGGACGGCGACCATCCGGGCAGCCACTCCCGGCAGACGATGCTTAATGCGGACGCAGACCGTACAGGTCGCCGTCCTTCGTCTGCACGACCAGCGTGTTGCCGGCGAGTACGGGGGCCGCCGTAATCGGGCTGCCGTCGGTCTTCACGCGCGAGACGAAGCTGCCGTCATCGAGTGAGAGGAAATGGACGTAGCCCTCGAAGTCGCCGAGCACGACCGCGTGGCCCAGCAAGGCAGGCACGCTCACGTCGCGGCTCTTGAGCTTTTCATTGGTCCAGGTCGGCTGGCCGCTCGAAACGCTGAAGGCCTTCACGACCGACCAGTCGTCGCCACCCACCACCGTCGTTTCGTCCTGGGCGATACCGCTCGTGCTCGAGAACGCCTTTTGCCACATCGGTCGGCCCGAGTTCGCATCGAAACAGCCAAGCTGCCCCTGGAACGTCACCGCGCAGGTCGTCGCGCCGACGAGCGTGGGGGGACCGCTCACGTCGTTGATCCGCTCGACTTCCGTCACGCCCTTCGGGTACGAAACCGGGGTCTCCCAGAACGCGTCGCCGCTCGCCAGGTTGATCGCAGCGAACGAGCCACCCGGGAAGCCCGCCAAGACCGCCTGATCGCCCGCGAACGTCATACCCGAAGAAACGCGCAGATTCAGCGGCACGGCGCGATTACGGTAGATCCATTTCTGCTCGCCCGTTTGCCCGTTGAAGGCGACGATCTGGCCGTCGATCGTGCGCACGATCACGAGGCCGTTACCCACGAGCGGCGGCGAGATGATCTCGCCAGGCGCCCTGGCCTGCCACGAGAGCTTGCCGTTCGCGTCGAGCACGTACACGTCGCCCTTCAGGCCGCCGACAGCCGTGAGATTGCCGTCGCTGCCCACGCCCGCCGAAATGTCGTCCTTGAGCTTCGTGCGCCAGATGTCCTTGCCCGACGCCGCGTCGATCTTCGCGACCGAGCCGTTCTCGCCCGCCGCGTAGACGGTGTCGCCCACGGCGACCGGCGAGAACAGGTAGCGACCGGCCTTGCCGACGCTCGTCTTCCACACCTGCTGGACGTCCAGCGCCGGCTTGAACTCCGTCAGCGGCACCGGCACGCGGCGCACGTCTTTCGTCGATGAACAGGCTGCGAGAGCCAGGACGGTCATCGCGAAAGCGACGGGCACAACGGTTCGTTTCAGCAGATTCATCGGTGAACGACGCATGAATGAAGTTTCTTTTGAATGGTTTCGCAATGCCACGCACGCATTGGGCGCGATCGGCACGATGATCACGACCGGCCGCTTAGCCGCCCAGCGCGTCCAGCTTGAACTGGATCAACTGGCGCTCGGAAGCGTCGCTCTTCGGCAGGCTGTCGAGCGCGAGCTTGTAGGCCGCACGCGCTTCGTCGCGCTTGCCGGCGGCCGCGAGCAGGTCGCCCCGGCCGTCTGCCACGATGCCCTTGAACGGACCCGAATCCGGCTGCGGAATCAGCGCAAGGCCCTGATCGTAGGCCTTCTCGTCGAGCAGGAGCGAAGCGAGGCGCAGCTTTGCGACCTGGCGGAATTCGTCGTCCTTAGCGTGGTCGGCGGCCCACTGCAGCTGCGCCTTCGCGCCGGCCGTGTCGCCCGCCATATAGAGCGCCTTGGCCACGGCCAGCGCTGTCATCTGCGCGTAGGCGGTGCCGCCGAAGCGGTCTTCCATGTCGGACCCGATGCGCGTGAGCATCGCCTTGTCGCTGCTGTTCGCGGCCTGCTGCACCTGGTCGTACAGCACGGCAGCTTCGGCCGCCTGGCGGCGCTGCCAGAAGTTCCAGCCATTCCATGCGGCGAGCGCGAGCAGAACGATCAGCACGACCCACGTAGTGGCGTTACCCCACTGCGCCCACCATGCCTTGAAGCTCTCGATCGATTCCTGTTCGTCGTGGTAACTCATCGCGTAGCGATTCCTCGTTTATTCTCAAGCCTGTTTTCGAATGCGCCGCGACCCCGGCGGCCCGCCTGGGCGGCCGCTTCAGTCCTCGCCGTCTTCGGCGGATGCAACCATCGCATTGATCAGATATTCGGTCAAGTCCTCAAGCGCTACCGTTTGTTGCTCGCTGCGAGCCTCCTCAGCGGTACCGCGCAGCGCCTTCACACCGGCCTCGCCCTTCGCCACTTCGTCCTCGCCGAGCACCACGGCGAACGCCGCGCCGCTCGCATCCGCGCGCTTCATCTGCGACTTGAAGCTCGCGCTCTGGCCATCGGCACTGCAATGCAGGATCACGTCGAGGCCCGTGTCGCGCAGGCGCTCGGCCACGATGAACGCCTTCTCGCGCGCGGCTTCGCCCTGGTGAACGACGTAGACATCGCAACCTTCTTCCTGCGGCACGAGATCCTCTTCCTTGAGCAGTTCGAGAATGCGCTCGATGCCCATGGCCCAGCCGCACGCGGCCGTCGGCTTGCCGCCCAGCTGCTCGATCAGCGGATCGTAGCGGCCGCCCGCCGCGACGGTGCCCTGCGCGCCGAGCTTGTCGGTCACCCATTCGAACACGGTCAGATTGTAGTAATCGAGACCGCGCACGAGACGCGGATTGATCGTGAACGGAATGTTGTTCGACTTGAGGATGCGCTGCAGCCCTTCGAAGTGCGCGCGCGAGGCCTCACCGAGGAAATCGATCAGCTTCGGCGCCTTGTTCGCGATCTCCTGCAGCGCGGGATTCTTCGTGTCGAGCACGCGCAGCGGGTTCGTGTAGAGGCGGCGCTTGCCGTCTTCGTCGAGCAGATCGACGTGCTGCTCGAGATACTTGATGAGCTCGACGCGATGCGCCGCGCGCTCTTCGGCCACGCCGAGGGAATTGATCTCGAGCTTGATGCCGGTGAGGCCGAGATCGTCCCAGAGCCGCTGGCACATCAGGATGATTTCCGCGTCCGCATCGGGACCCGCGAAACCCAGCGCCTCGACGCCCACCTGATGGAACTGACGATAGCGGCCGCGCTGCGGACGCTCGTGACGGAACATCGGGCCGATGTACCACAGGCGCTTCGGGCCGTCATAGAGCATGTTGTGCTCGATCGTCGCGCGCACGGCCGCCGCCGTGCCTTCGGGGCGCAGCGTGAGGTTCTCGCCGTTGAGCGCGTCGGTGAAGCTGTACATCTCTTTTTCGACGATGTCGGTCACTTCGCCGATGCCGCGCGTGAAGAGCTGCGTATGCTCGACGATCGGCGTGCGCAGATTTTGATAGCCGTACGAACGAAGCATGGACTTCACCGTGGTTTCGAAGAATTCCCACAGCCCTGCCTCCTGCGGCAGGATGTCGTTCATGCCCTTCACGCCCGTGAGCTTTTCGGGCTTGCGTTTTTGTTCAGTCATTGCGTTGCGGATGGACTTTCCGTGTATGCGTACGTGATCGTGCGTGGCTGGTCGTGCGAGTCGTGCAAGGGGCCGTGTCTGGCCGCGCGGATTGATCCGCGCGCTCAGTTCGTCACTTCGGCCTTGCCGTACTTGCGCGCGACGTAGTCGCTCACGATCTGCTGGAATTCTTCGGCAATGCGCTCACCGCGCAGCGTCTTCACCTTCTCGCCGTCGATGAACACCGGCGCAGCGGGATTCTCGCCCGAGCCCGGCAGGCTGATGCCGATGTTCGCGTGCTTCGATTCGCCCGGGCCGTTCACGATGCAACCCATGACGGCCACGTTCATCGTCTCGACGCCCGGATATTCATCGCGCCAGAGCGGCATTTGCGCGCGCAGATAGTTCTGGATCTGCGAAGCAAGTTCCTGGAACAGCGTGCTCGTGGTGCGGCCGCAGCCGGGGCACGCGATGACCATCGGCGTGAACGAACGCAAGCCCATGGTCTGCAGGATTTCCTGGCCGACCACCACTTCACCCGTGCGCGAGGCGCCCGGCTCCGGCGTGAGCGAGATACGGATCGTGTCGCCAATGCCCTGCTGGAGCAGGACCGAAAGCGCGGCCGTCGAAGCGACGATGCCCTTCGATCCCATGCCCGCTTCGGTGAGCCCCAGGTGCAGCGCGAAATCGCAACGCTTCGCGAGTTGCTGGTAGACGGCGATCAAGTCCTGCACGCCGCTCACCTTGCACGAGAGAATGATCTTGTCGCGGCCAAGCCCGAGTTCGACCGCGCGCTCCGCCGAGCCGATGGCCGACTGGATGAGCGCTTCGTACATCACGCTCTGCGCTTCCCACGGCTCCCTGCGCGCGCCGTTCTCGTCCATCATGCGCGCGAGCAGGTCCTGGTCGAGGCTGCCCCAGTTCACGCCGATGCGCACCGGCTTGTCGTACTTGATGGCCGCTTCGATCATCTGCGCGTACTGCGTATCGCGTTTCGCACCCTGGCCGACGTTGCCCGGGTTGATGCGGTATTTCGAGAGGGCTTCCGCGCATGCGGGGTAGTCACGCAGCAGCAGGTGTCCGTTGTAGTGAAAGTCGCCGACGAGCGGCACCGTCACGCCCATGCGGTCGAGCTGCTCGCGGACGTGCGGCACGGCCGCCGCCGCTTCGGGCGTGTTGACCGTGATGCGCACGAGCTCCGAGCCGGCTTGCGCGAGTTCCTTGATCTGGATCGCGGTGCCGATCGCGTCGGCGGTGTCCGTGTTGGTCATCGACTGCACGCGCACCGGCGCGTCGCCGCCGATCGTCACCAGCTGGCCGCCCCAGCGCACATGCACGGCGTGCGACTTGCGGCGCGGCGCGTGGCCGCCGAGGATCGGCTCGTTCGAGCAGATCTGACTGTTGCTGGTCGAGGATTGCGTTTCGCTTTGCATCGAAAAACCCATTTACGCCTCACGCGCACCGGGGCTGACTAGTCAGCGGCGGCACAGCATGAATTGAAAAAGCGTCGCGGCCGGCAACTGGTACTTGCCTCACCGCGACGCATGCCATGTTGCAATCAGGGCAGCACGAAGCGCGCGACATTGCCCCGCGCCGACGCGTACTTCGCCGCGTCGACCGGCTGACCATCGATCGTCATCGACTCGATGCCGGCCTTGTTGCCCACGGTGACCTTGAGCGGCTCCGTACCGGTGATCTCACGGGCGTCGCTGCCGTGGATCATGCCCGAGAACACTTCCTTCCCGTCCTTCTGGCGCACGCTCACCCAGGTGTCCTGCGTCACGCGGATCGCGAATGTCGAGGTGTCCGCGCCGCTGTCCGCGTTGGTGACGGCAGTCGTGCCTGGTGCAGCCTCCGTTGCCTTGGCGGCCGGTGCGCTCGCCGCCTGTGCGTGTGCTGCGCTGGCCACGCTGGCCGGCGCGGCCGCCGGCGCAGCGCTCGCAGCAGCAGGACGCGCGACTTGTGGCGCGGGCTGTTGCGCGGCCTGCGCCGCCGGTTGCGGCATGGCCTGCGGGGCCGGTTGCTGCGTAGTCTGCTGAGCAGCCTGCGGCGCGCTTGCCGCAGCGCCTTGATCGGGGGCTGCGCTGCCGTTGTCACCCGCGTAGCTTGGGGCCGCATCGCTTGCATCGCCACTTGCCGGCGTGGCCGACGGGTCCACGCCCTGAACGGCCGATGCGCCAGCGGAGCCGGTCGCCTCGCCTTGCGTCACCGTGGGCGACGAGCTGCCCGACTGTACGCTCGCGCCATTCGCCATTGCCTTCATGCGCGCAAACCAGGCCGACGATTCGCCGCTGTTTGTGTGCCACATGGAAAGGGCGAGCACCGCGATCGCGATGATCGCCACGCCCCACAGCCACGAAGCGCGACGGCGCGGCGCCCGTGCGCCGCTGCCCCCAAGCGAGAGCGACACCCGTCCGCGCGGCAGATCGGAGCCGGCCGACGCGGGCATCGACAGATCCGGCTGCGCGATGCCGCGCTCGCGGCGCAGCGCCTGTGTGAACGGCGTGGAGTCCGTGCCAAGCAGCTTCGCGTAGGCCCGCACGACGCCCAGTGCGAATGTCGTATCCGGCAGATGACTGATGTCGCCGGCTTCGAGTTCGCGCAGCTTCGACACCGACACCTTCAGACGCGCCGAGACGTCCTCGATGGCCCAGCCCTTCGACTCGCGCAACTGCGCGAGTCGCGCGCCGGCCGCGGCCAGCGTATCGGGGACCGCCTGCACCGGCGAGGGCGTCGCGCCCTGTACCGAACGATCAGCGTTGCTGTCAGTTCCGTCTGTACCGAAAGGGTGCTGCGGCTCGCTCATCCCAAAGTCCTTGCGTCGATTCTTTTCAATACTGGAACCGGTGGGCCGCCTTTAGCCCCGCCTCAACCCGATTCGCAGACCGTTTATAACAAAATGCGCGGCTCGTCGTCAGTCCACTCGCCGCTTCCGATCGCTTCTGCAACGTCTATTTCGATACTGCCAACGACCGCGCGTTTCCCCGCACGCCGCCGTGGGCCCTCCTCATGCCGGATCAGTGCTGAACCGGCCGCACCTCGATGATCTTGCCCCCTGCCCGGCCCGTCCGTTCAGCAAGGCGCGTACGGTCCTTCACCTCGCCGGCGAGCTGACCGCAGGCCGCGTCGATGTCGTCGCCGCGCGTCTTGCGCACGGTGGTGACGACGCCCGCATCCATCAGGATCTGCGCAAAGCGCTTGATCTGCTCCGATTTCGAGCGCAGCAGACCCGATTCCGGAAACGGATTGAACGGGATCAAGTTGAACTTGCAGGGCACGTCGCGCGTTACGGCGAGCAATTCGCGCGCGTGCTTTTCGGTGTCGTTCACGCCGTCGAGCATGCAGTACTCGAACGTGATGAAATCGCGCGGTGCGACTTCGAGATAACGCTGGCACGCCGCCATCAACTCGCGCAGCGGGTACTTGCGGTTGAGCGGCACGAGTTCGTCGCGCAGCGCGTCGTTCGGCGCGTGCAGTGAAACGGCGAGCGCCACGGGCAAGTCAGCCCCGAGGCGGTCCATCATCGGGACCACGCCCGAGGTGGAGAGCGTGACGCGCCGGCGCGACAGGCCGTAGGCGTTGTCGTCGAGCATCAGACGCATGGCGGGTACCACGGCGTCGTAGTTCAGGAGCGGCTCACCCATGCCCATCATCACGACGTTCGTGATGACGCGTTCGCCCTTGCCATCCCCGCCGGTCGCGCGCCCGCCTGCCTCGCCACGCAGCGAAGCGCGCAAGGCGAATTCCGCCATGCGCAACTGGCCGATGATCTCGGCGGTGGTGAGGTTGCGTGAGAAACCTTGCTTGCCGGTCGAGCAGAACCGGCAGTTGACCGCGCATCCCGCCTGCGATGACACGCACAGCGTGCCGCGATTGTCTTCGGGGATGAACACGGTTTCGACCGCGTTGCCGTTGCCGACGTCCACGAGCCATTTGCGCGTGCCATCGGAGGAAACGTTGTCGCTGATGATGCCGGGCATGCCGATGATGGCGCGCCCTTTCAGCTTCTCGCGCAGCGATTTGGCCAGATCGGTCATGCCGTCGAAGTCGGCGGCGTTGTACTGATGGATCCAGCGCTGAAGCTGTTTGGCGCGAAACGGCTTCTCGCCCAGGCTTTCGCAATATGCGACGAGCCCTTGGGCGTCGAGATCGAGAAGGTTGACGGTGGAACTGCTCGTCATGTCGAATCCTGCCATTTCAGTGCGAGAGCGCGCCCACCGACCGCATTACCCGGGAACCTGCGCACTTGCGCGGCACCCCGAACCGGACGGTGAGCGTCATTGCCGTTCGCGACCCTATGCTACTACTGCAGTCTGCTCGCGCCGTGCTTAGCGCGAGTAGACGTTGACTTGCGGGAAGAAAAACGCGATTTCCACGGCAGCCGTTTCAGCAGCGTCCGAACCGTGCACGGCGTTCGCATCGATGCTGTCGGCGAAGTCGGCGCGGATCGTGCCGGCCTCTGCCTTCTTCGGGTCGGTCGCGCCCATCAGTTCGCGGTTCTTCAGGATGGCGTTCTCGCCTTCCAGCGCCTGAACCATCACCGGGCCGGAAACCATGAAGTCCACGAGGTCCTTGAAGAACGGACGCGCTGCGTGAACAGCATAGAACTTCTCTGCGTCAGCGCGCGAGAGGTGAACCATGCGAGCGGCAACGATCTTCAGACCAGCGTTTTCGAAGCGGCTGTAGATCTGGCCGATCACGTTCTTTGCCACTGCGTCCGGCTTGATAATCGACAGGGTGCGTTCGATCGCCATAAAAACTCCAGAAAATTAAGAGGTTACAGATTCAAATGAATCCGCAATTGTAGCATGTTCCCATGTATGATTGCGATTGAACCCTCTTAGCCGATCAAATCCGGGCAAACGGGTGCAGACCTCCGCAACCGCCGCGCTGCCACACGATTCAGAGAGGCTTAAGATTGGTGGCCTACGCTTTGTCACCATAACGGAAACTGTGTGGCAGCCCGTTGAAACTCCGGGTCGGCGCACTTATCTTACGAGGGAGCGGACCGCGCACCTGCGCGCCCTCACTCACGCGTCTCACGCAAGGAGAAAGCATGAACGAGTATCCCTACAACTTCGGCCGCGGCGGCGCCGTCACTTCGGCCGAGACCCGCAACCGCGTACTGCGCAACACCTACTGGCTGCTCGCGCTGTCGATGGTGCCGACGGTGCTCGGCGCGTGGGTGGGCGTCGCGACCGGCTTCTCGCTCTTCGCCGCTACGAGCCCGGCCATGAGCCTGCTCGCATTCTTCGCGATCGCGTTTGGCTTCATGTTCGCCATCGAGCGCACCAAGAACAGCTCGGTGGGCGTGTTCGTGCTGCTCGGCTTCACGTTCTTCATGGGCTTGATGCTCTCGCGCCTGCTGTCGTTCATCCTCGGCTTTTCGAACGGCCCGTCGCTGATCATGCTCGCGTTCGGCGGCACCGGCATCATCTTCGCCACCATGGCCACGGTCGCCACCGTCAGCAAGCGCGACTTTTCGGGGCTCGGCAAGTGGCTATTCATGGGCGTGATCGTGATCCTGCTCGCCGGCGTCGCGAACGTGTTCCTGCAACTGCCCGCGCTGATGCTCACGGTGTCGGTGCTCGCGATCGCGATTTTCTCGGCGTACATGCTGTTCGACGTGCAGCGCGTCGTGAACGGCGGCGAGACGAATTACATCTCGGCCACGCTCGCGATCTACCTGGACCTGTACAACGTGTTCACGAACCTGCTCGCCATCCTCGGGATCTTCGGCGGCAATCGCAACTAAGGCTTAAGTGAGACCTCACTGGGCCGGATCGTTCGATACCGGCTTCCGCGAACACTTCGTCGAACAAAAAGCCCATGACTTTCGTCATGGGCTTTTTTTCGTTTGTTGACCTTCCGCGAACAAGCGGCGGCTCAGAGCGCAATCCAGTCGAAGCCCTCCGCTTGCGAAGCGACCCCGATTTGCGTCAGCGCATTGCCGAGGACCGCCGCGACGGCTGCGCGCGCGAGCACTGGCGTATTGTTCTGCTGGCTCAGATGCGCCGCGATGAGATGCCGCAGCTTCGCGCGATCGAGCCCCGCGAGGATGCCGCCTGCGGCCTCGTTGCTCAGGTGCCCATGCGACCCGCCGATGCGCGCCTTGAGCGACGCGGGATAGCGGCTCGTCGCGAGCATCTCGAGATCGTGATTGCATTCGAGCACGAGCGCATCGCAACCGCCGAGCACATTGCCGATGTGCGGCGTCGATTCGCCCACGTCGGTGAGCACGCCAAGCCGGCAAGCGCCGTCGCTGAACACGAACTGCAGGGGCTCGCGCGCATCGTGCGGCACCGTGTAAGGCAACACGGCGAGTTCCCCGATTTCGACGGTCTCGTCGCCCCACAACACATTTAGATCGACATCGGCGTCGTCGGCGCCCACGGCCTGCGCCGTACCCCAGCTCATGTACAGGGGAATCGACCAGCGGCGCGCCAGTGTGAGCGCGCTGCCGATATGGTCGCTGTGTTCGTGGGTAACGAGAATCGCGGTGAGAGAGTCGGCGGCCAGCCCCGCGCGCGCGAGGCGCCGCTCGACTTCCTTCGCTGAGAATCCGCAGTCGAGCAGCAAGCGCGTGGGCGTCGCGCCGCCCCCTGCTTCTACGACCAGTGCGTTGCCCTCGCTGCCGCTGCCGAGGCTCGCAAATCGCATATCAGCGCACGTCAGTTCAGCTGCGCGTGCAGGGCGGAGACGATCCGTTGCGCGTCGGACGAGGTGTCGATGCGGCCGTTCTGGTCCACCACGGCAACCTGGGTCGAATTGCCAGTCGCCCGCACCGCGACGAGGAATTCCGGACCCTGATCCTTCGCAGCCTTCTTCGGATTGTAGAAGAGCTTGCCGAGCAGACCGTCGCCCTTGAGTTCCTGCATCGAGTCCGCGTAACGCACGTAGTAGAGGCCCTTCTCGCGGTCGCGGTTGTCGACCGTGAAGTTCGTGCGGTCGAGCGCGAGACCCACGCGCAACCACGCGGTGTCGAACGCCTCGGGCAGATCGAGCGTCGTGCCGTCGGGACCCGCGGCGACCTTTACAGGCGCCGTAGCAGGACGCGCGTCGGTCAGCAGTTGTTTCGACTGGGCGTCGGTCAGACCGAACTTCTGCATGATCTTCGAGAGGAACGCCGCTTCGAGTGCCGGATCGCGCGGGCGCTCAACCCACTTGGACCCCGTCTTGTCCTGCCCCGTCAGCACTTCTTCCATCGCGTTATGCGTGATGGAAATATCGGTTTGACCGTCCGCGCCGCGCGAAACCAGCACGCGGAAGCGATCGCGCGTGCCCGACGAGTACGCGAAATCGATCACGCGTCCAATCGTACGACGGAACCAGTCGTCCGGAATATTGGCGCGGTTTTCGGCCCAGTCGGTCGTCATGATGCCCGTCGACGGCGAGTCGGTGGTCAGCGTAAAGCCGTTTTCGGTCCAGAATTCCTGCAACTGGGGCCAGACGTCGTCAGGCGTGCGGCCGTCCACCACGAGCCAGCGGCGGTTGCCGTCGCGCTCGACGTGCATGCCGAACGGGTCCTGCGAGTTCGGCACGCCGAGCGTGGCGTTGCCGGCCGGCGTGACCGTGCGCTGCGCTGCGCCACCGAGCGTGACCGTGGGCGGCGGCGCGACATACTTCTGGTCGCTCGGCGCCGACGAAAGGTCGTGCGGCACGTTCAGTGGCGGAGCAGTCGGCGTGTCCTTGTAATTGACGCGATCCGACGCGAACATGTCGTTCAGCGATTCGCAACCTGCGAGCGAGCCGAGGGCAACTGCCAGCACCGCCATGCGCGTTGCGTGGAGGGAAAAAGCGGAACGTTTCATGTGGACCTTCGTGATACGGGAACGCTGAGCCTTGCTCTGCCAGATCGTCCGTTGATGATCTGCCAGTGATTGGGCGGCTGGGCCGTGGCGGCGTCGGTTGAAAAAACGGCGACTGCGCTGAACGGATCAGCGAGCCAGACCGGCCTCGCGCAACGCGGCGCGCACCACGTCGTGGTAGCGCGCGTCGAGCGGCGTGAGCGGCAGACGGATGCCGCCTTCGATGCGGCCGAGTTCCTGCAGCGCCCACTTCACGGGAATCGGATTCGATTCGATGAACAGGTTCTTGTGCAGCGACAGCAACTTCATATGAATCGCGCGAGCGGTCTTTGCGTCGCCTGCGAGCGCGGCCTTGCACAGGTCGCTCATCTGGCGCGGCGCGACGTTCGCGGTCACCGAAATATTGCCGTGGCCGCCGAGCAGCATCAGCGCGATCGCCGTGGGGTCGTCGCCGCTGAAAATCTTGAAGCCGGCCGGCGCGTGCTTGATGAGATGCGCGGCGCGGTCGATGTTGCCCGTCGCTTCCTTCACCGCCACGATGCCCGGCACTTCGGCCAGACGCAGGATGGTCTCGTTCGCCATGTCCGCGACCGTACGGCCCGGCACGTTGTACAGAATGACCGGCAGGTCCACCGATTCCGCGATCTTCGCGAAATGGCGGTACATGCCTTCCTGGGTCGGCTTGTTGTAATAGGGCACGACCTGGAGCGACGCCTGCGCGCCGACTTCCTTCGCATGCTTCGTGAGTTCGATCGCCTCGGCGGTGGAATTGCCGCCGGCGCCCGCGATGATCGGCATGCGGCCCGCAGCGTGCTCGACCGCCGTCCTGATCATCAGGATGTGTTCTTCGACGTTCAGCGTGGCGGACTCCCCGCTCGTACCGACGACGACGAGGGCATCCGTCCCCTCTTCCACATGCCAGTCGATCAGTTTGCGGAATGCCGGCAGGTCGAGACTGCCGTCCTCATGCATGGGGGTGACGATCGCGGGAATGCTGCCTTGCAGCGTAATGCCGTCCTGAGTGCCGTTAGCCATGAAACGTCAGAAATGAGTCGGTTAAACCGCGATTGTAGCGGATTAGCCGGTCAGATCGTATCGCGCTACGGGTAGTACCTGGTTCTCAGGCACATTACCGGCGCTTTCGGGGGACAGTGAGGTCGATTTTTCGCGTACGGCGCAGATGCGCTGAATATACGCTTCGCGCGGCTGGGAGAGAAACCCGTCCTGGTAAGCAATGACGCGCAAGGACGGCGTAAAGCTGGCGAGCAGTTCGCCGGGAGCGAGCAGGAACGCGGGGTTCGACGGCTTGCCGACGGTCTCGTTGCCTTGCGCGAAGGTCTCGTAGAGGAGGACGCCGCCCGGCGCCAGCGCGTCGATGAGACGCGGCATGAGCGGCCGGTGCAGGTAGTTGGTGACGACCACGCCGGCAAAGCGAGCGTCGGCAGCCAGCGGCCAAGGTGCGCCTTCGAGGTCGCAGACCAACGTCTCGACGCCTGCCACGTCTTGCAGCGTAGCGAGCGCCGCGGCGTCGCGATCGAGTGCCGTGACCGGATGGCCCCGGCCGGCGAGCCAGCGCGCGTGCCGGCCCGAGCCCGCGGCGACGTCGAGTACCGCGCCGCCCGGTGCGATCAGATGCGCCCAGCGGCGCACCCAGCGCGAGGGCTCGGCGAGCCCAGCGTGTGGCAGCGAACCGCGGGCAGCTTCACAAGCCATCAGCTGTATGAGAGGCCCATGGCCTCGCGCACGTCGCGCATCGTCTCGTTGGCGAACTTGCGCGCCTTGTCGCAGCCGTCCGCGACAATCGCACGCAGCAGCGAAGGATCGTCCATATACTTCTGCGCGCGCTCGAGCATGGGCTGCTGCTCGCGCAGGATGCCCTCGATCACCGGCTGCTTGCACTCCAGACAGCCGATACCGGCCGAACGGCAGCCCTTCTGCACCCAGTCGTGCGTCGCTTCGTCCGTGTAGACCTGGTGCAGCTGCCACACCGGGCATTTGTCCGGATCGCCCGGATCGGTGCGGCGCACGCGCGCCGGGTCGGTCGGCATGGTGCGGACCTTCTTCGTGATCGACTCCGCGTCTTCGCGCAGGCCGATGGTGTTGCCGTACGACTTCGACATCTTCTGGCCGTCGAGGCCCGGCATGCGCGAGGCCTCGGTCAGCAGCACCTGCGGCTCCGGCAGGATGATCTTGCGCGAGCCTTCGAGATAGCCGAAAAGGCGCTCGCGATCGTTCATCGAGAGGCTTTGCGACTCCGAGAGCATTGCACGGGCCTGTTCGAGCGCTTCTTCATTGCCTTCCTGCTGGTAGGCATTGCGCAGCTCGTGATAGAGCTTCGAGCGCTTGCCGCCCAGCTTCTTCGCGGCTTCGTTGGCCTTTTCCTCGAAGCCCGGCTCGCGGCCGTACATGTAGTTGAAGCGGCGTGCCATTTCGCGCGCCATCTCGACGTGCGGCACCTGGTCCTCGCCCACCGGCACGAGCGACGCGCGGTACAGCAGGATGTCGGCGGCCATCAGCACCGGATAGCCGAGGAAGCCGTAAGTGCCGAGATCCTTGTCGCGCAGCTTCTCGATCTGCTCCTTGTAGGTCGGCACGCGTTCCAGCCACGATAGCGGCGTGCTCATGCCGAGCAGGAGCGCCAGTTCGGCGTGCTCGGGCACGCGGCTCTGGATGAAGAGCGTTGCCTGGTTCGGGTCGATGCCCGAAGCGAGCCAGTCGATCAGCACGTCCCAGACGTTCTTCTCGATGACCTCCGGCGTTTCGTAGTGCGTGGTGAGCGCATGCCAGTCGACCACGCAGAAGAAGCACGGGTACTCGGACTGCAGGCGCACCCAGTTTTTCAGCACGCCGTGATAGTGGCCGAGGTGCAGCGACCCGGTGGGCCGCATGCCGGAGAAGATACGGTCTGGGAACATGATGTTATGAAAAGAGCGACACAAGAGGGGTAAGGATGGCCGTGACCGCGTCGTAACCGAGACTCACGAGGGGGCGCAGCCAGAATCGCGTGAAGATGCCACTCACGAGCAACCCCATCACGATGATGAAACCATAGGGCTCGATACGGGCGAGCGCAATGCTCGCGCGCGTGGGCAGCAGCGCCCCGAGCACGCGGCCGCCGTCGAGCGGCGGCAGCGGAAAGAGGTTCAGCACGCCGAGCACGAGGTTCACGCCCACGCCGGCGGCGGCCATGCGCGTGAAGAACGGCTCGTCCACAGTGAGCACCGCCAGCGCCACGCCGAACACGCCCCACACGATGGCCTGCACGAAGTTGCACAGCGGCCCGGCCGCTGCGACCCACAGCGTGCCCCAGCGCGGATTGCGCAGGTTGCTGAAGGCGATGGGCACCGGCTTTGCGTAGCCGAACACGAACGCGCCATTCGTCAGGAAATACAGCACGAGCGGCATGGCGATGGTGCCGATCGGGTCGATGTGGCGCATCGGGTTGAACGACACGCGGCCGAGCACGTAGGCGGTGTTGTCGCCGAGCATGCGCGCGACGTAGCCATGCGCGGCTTCGTGCAGCGTGATCGCGAAGATGACCGGCAAGGCGTAGACGACGATCGTCTGAATCAGGTTGGCTTCCATGGCGGGCTATTGTATCAATGCGTCACTGCGCGCTGGCCGCGATTCATGCCGCTCATGTCTCTTCCTCCTCGATGCCGAACGGCGCCAGCGCGCCCCGCCCCGGCCGCACGAGCACCGGCTCTTCCCCGGTGAGGTCGATGACGGTGGAGGGTTCGCACGGACACGCCCCGCCGTCTATCACGAGATCGAGCTGCTTTTCGAGGCGCTCACGAATCTCCTCGGGATCGTTCAGGGGCTCGGTGTCGGGCGGCAGGATCAGCGTGGAGGCGAGCAGCGGCTCGCCGAGCGCTTCGAGGATCGCGAGCGGAATCGGGTGGCCCGGCACGCGCAGTCCTATGGTCTTGCGCGACGGATGAGAAAGGCGCCGGGGCACCTCCTTGGTCGCCACCAGCACGAACACATACGGGCCCGGCGTCACCGACTTGATGAGCCGGTACTGGCGGTTATCCACCATGGCGAAGTTCGCGAGTTCGGACAAATCTCGCACCATTAGCGAGAGCAGCGCCTTTTCGTCGAGGCCGCGGATGCGGCGCAGGCGCTCCGCTGCATGCTTGTCGTCGATGCGCGCGGCAAGCGCGTAGCTCGAATCCGTGGGCAGCGCGATCACCCCACCGTCGCGGATGATCTCGGCCGCTTGCTTGACGAGGCGCGGCTGTGGATTTTCTGGATGAAGCCGAAAAAACTGGGACATGGCAGTAGTCAGCTAACGATAGACGAACGGGTGACGACGGAAAAGACCGGCCTTACGCGCAAGACAGCAAGAGTCGAGCGAGAACGTCAAGCAAGAACCGGCGGCGGCCGGGCACTGCGATGGAGGGCTAAGCGGCCGCAAACCAGGTTCTGCCTGTTGAAACGCCTTGCGGCGGGCTGCCCGGCGGCAGGAGTGGCAAGGGGTCGAGGTTGTGGGCCGCGCGCCGTGCGCGGCCTAAAGCCATCGCTCCCAGACAGGCTTGAGATCGGAAGGAAGCGGCGGCAGCATGCCCGGCGCGATCGAGTCGTCCCCGGGGGCATGGAAATCCGAGCCGCGTGACGCCTCGAAACCAAAGCGCCTCGCGACCGCCGCATATTCGGCGTACTGGTCGGGCGTGTGGCTGCCCGTCACGACTTCGATCGCCTTGCCGCCCAGATCGATGAACTCGCCAAAGAGCGTGTCGAATTCGAGCTGCGTGTAGGCGTAGCGGCCAGGGTGGGCGATGATCGCCTCGCCGCCCGCGGCCTTGATCCACGATACGGCGTCGGCAAGCTTCGCCCAGCGGTGCGCAATGTAGCCGGGCTTGCCATCGCCGAGCCAGCGCGAAAACGCGTCCTGGGTGTTCTGTGCGCGGCCGCTTTCCACGAGAAAGCGCGCGAAATGCGTGCGCGAGATCAAATCGGGATTCGAAACATACCGGAGCGCGCCGGGGTAAGCGCCCGGAATGCCCAGCTCCGCGAGCCGCTCGCCCATCGCCTCCGCACGCGCCGCGCGGCCGTCACGCGTACGCGCAAGCCCCTCGACGAGCGCGGTGCACTCCGGATCCACATGCAGGCCGACGATGTGCACGGTACGCGACGCCCAGGTGACCGAAATCTCGACGCCGTTCAAATAGCGCATGCCGAGCGCCTCGGCCGTCTCGCGGGCTTCACGCTGACCGCCGAGCACGTCATGATCGGTCAGCGCCCACAGCGTCACGCCACCCGCCTTCGCCAGCCGCGCGACAGCAGCCGGGGCCAGTTGGCCGTCGGAGACAGTGGAGTGACAGTGGAGGTCGGCGTTCATTGCAGGCGGCAGAAGGATGAGCGCCTATTTTACTGCAATGCAGTGAAGTCGTCGGGCGGCCGCCGGAGCGCGGCGGGCGGGCGAAAGGGCACCCGGGCGAACCGTCGGTTGACCGCTCGTTTGGGCGCCCGACGCACCTGGCACTCAGGCGCAGAACGCCTCGATCAGGCGTGCGACTTCTTCCGGCTGATCGTGGTGCACCATGTGCCCCGCCCCGTCGACGATACGCTCGCGCCAGTCGGGAAACGCCTCGAAGCGTTTCTTGAATACGTCGATGGGCACCGCGCCCGCGAGCCGCGCGAGCGTCTCGGACCCGGCCGCTTCGACGTGCAACACTTTCGCGCTCACCTTCGACCAGATCGCCATCACCTCGTCGAGCTGGTACAGCAGCGGCCCGCGCATCTTGTGCGCCGGATCGCCGAGCAGCACGTAGCCGCCCTCGCCGTCCGGCTTCGACCAGTGCTTGGCGAGAAAACGCGCGCGTGGCGCGATCAGGCGGGGATTCGTCTTCACGAGCCGCGCGGCCACGGCGTCGAGCGACGCGTACGCGCGCAGTTGCGGCGGCGTGCGCACCGCGTCGAGCCACTCGCGCATCCGGCCGGGCGCCTGAGCCGGCGACGGAGCCGGCAGGCCGAAACCCTCGAGATCGACCACGCGCCGCACGCGCTCGGGCCGCACGCCCGCATACAGACAAACGATGTTGGCGCCCAGGCTGTGCCCGACGAGATCCACCTGGCCATTCGGCGCATAGTGCTCGAGCAGCGCGTCGAGATCGGCAAGGTAATCGGGGAACCAGTAGTTGCTGCCGCGGCCCTGTGCGACTGGCCAGTCCGACAGGCCGAAGCCGCGCAGGTCGGGCGCGATCACCTGCCAGTCGCCGCCGCGCGCACCCAGCGCGTCGACGACGAACTGGAATGACGCCGCCACATCCATCCACCCGTGCAGCATGAAGAGCATGGGTGCGTCCTCAGCGCCCCAGCGGCGCACATGCAGCCGGATGCCATTGACATCGACGAACTCGGATCGTGAGGGACTCATCTGCGCCGCCAGAAAAAGAATGATCGTTCGATTATATAAGCGCTCGGCAAGCCGCGTGGATCATTCGTTCGAGCGAGGCTCCGACGACTTCTGCGTGACGACGTGTTCGGCGGCGTCCTGGGCCGCGAGTGCATCGAGTTCGTCTTCGTCGAAGCCTGCCGAGCGGCGCGCCTCGAAGTTGAAGGGCCCGCGCATGCGTGGCGCCTGGTACTGCGCGGCTAGTGCGAGCCATGTCGCGTGGGGATCGAGGCCGCGCGCCCCGCACAGGTGGCGGAACCAGTGGTTGCCGATACGGACATGCCCTACTTCGTCGCGCAGGATGATGTCGAGGATCGCGGCCGATTCGATGTCGCCGGCCTGTTGCAGGCGTGCGCGAATGGGCGGCGAGGCGTCGAGGCCGCGCGCCTCCAGCACGCGCGGCACGAGCGCCATGCGGGCGAGCACGTCCGCGCTCGTGCGCTCGCACATCTCCCACAGGCCGTTGTGCGCGGGGAAGTCGCCGTAAGCATGGCCATGGTCGGCGAGTCGCGCTTGCAGCAGCGAGAAGTGATACGCCTCCTCGGCGGCGACCTTGAGCCAGTCGGCGTAGAACGCGTCGGGCATAGCGGCGAAGCGCCAGACCGCGTCGAGCGCGAGATTGATCGCGTTGAATTCGATGTGGGCCAACGCATGCAGCAGCACCACACGGCCCTGCGGCGTGCTCATGCTGCGGCGCCGCAGTTCGCGCGGTTCGACGAGTGGCGGCAGGGACGGGCGACCCGGCAGAGCCTCCGGCGTCGGGATGACGCGTTGGGGCTCCCACCGGACCTCACCGGCACTAGCCTGGGTTCGCGCGTGCAGCAGGCGCACCGCGTCGGCCTTGGCGATCGGGTCGCGCTCGCACAGAGCGTCGAGCGCGGCGAGGCGCCAGCAGGCAGGCTCGGCGCAGGAAGGCGCTTGATCGTCAGCCCTTGCGGGGGCGGCTGCGAAAACGGAATTCATCGGCGAAGGAAACAGGAGCGAAAACGAGGGCGAAATTGCCTGGCGCAAACGGCGCGAAGCGAGGCGTTCGCGCAACCGTTTACAATACGCGATTAACCTGCCCCGCGCCGCGGCCCCCGCTGCACGGCAACAGCAGGCCGGCAGCAGCCCCCGAAATTCACAGGAGACTCGACACCGTGGCCATCTACAAGCTAGGCGACGCCGCGCCGACCATTCACGAAAGCGTGTTCGTCGCGGACAACGCGACTGTCATCGGCAAGGTCGAACTGGCCGAAGACTCGAGCGTCTGGTTCGGCGCCACGCTGCGCGGCGACAACGAGCCGATCACGGTCGGCTCGCGCAGCAACGTGCAGGAAGGCGCGGTGCTGCACACGGACCCCGGCTACCCGCTCACACTCGAAGCGAACGTGACGGTCGGCCATCAGGCCATGCTGCACGGCTGCACGGTCAAGGAAGGCGCGCTGATCGGCATTCAGGCCGTGGTCTTGAATGGTGCGGTGATCGGCCGCAACTGTCTGGTTGGCGCGGGTGCGGTGGTCACGGAAGGCAAGGTGTTCCCCGACAACTCGCTGATTCTCGGCGCGCCGGCCAAAGTGGTGCGCGAGCTTACCGAAGCCGACATTGCCGGCCTCAAGCGCAACGCCGATGTCTACGCGCAGCGTCGTGAATATTTCAAGGCTCAGCTCGTGCGCATCGGCTGACCGGGCTGGGACGGCCGAGAGCCGCATGCTCTCGCCGTGCGCGACGCGGCCGTGCGGCCCCGATTGAAACGAAGGAAAAGATTGTGAACGACCAGTTGCAGAAATTCATGTTCAGCGCCGCTCCGGTGCGCGGTGAGATCGTCTCGTTGAGCAGTTCGTGGCAGGAAGTGCTCAAGCGCCGCCAGTATCCGGCGCCGGTGCGCACCGTGCTCGGCGAGATGATGGCGGCGTGCGCCCTGCTTTCGGCGAATCTCAAGTTCGAAGGCACGCTGATCATGCAGATCTTCGGCGACGGCCCGGTGAAGATGCTGGTCGTGCAGTGCGGGTCGGATCTGGCGATGCGCGCCACCGCGCGTCTCGGCGAAGATTTCACGGGCGCAAACGCCCTGCCGCTCGCCGACGAACTCACGTTCGCCGACCTCGTGAATCCGGACGGCCAGGGCCGCTGCGTGATCACGCTCGATCCCGCGAAGAAGCAGCCGGGCCAGCAGCCCTACCAGGGCATCGTGCCGCTGAACGGCGAAGACGGTCCGCTCAAGTCGATCGCCTCCGTGCTCGAGCATTACATGCATCACTCGGAGCAGCTCGACACGCGGCTGTGGCTGGCCGCCAACGACGAGCGCGCCGTCGGCATGCTGCTGCAGAAGCTGCCCGGCGACGGCGGCATCGTGCCGCACCAGGGCGAGCATGACCTCGATACCTGGGAGCGCGTCTGCACGCTCGGCGGGACGCTCGAGCGCGACGAAATGCTCAAGGAGGACGGCGAGACGCTGTTCCGCCGCCTCTTCTGGCAGGAGAACGTGCGCCACTTCGAGCCGCTCGCACCGCGCTTCCAGTGCTCGTGCTCGCGTGAGAAGGTGGGCGCGATGCTCAAGATGCTGGGCCGCGAGGAAGTCGATAGCGTGGTCGAGGAGCGGGGTCACGTCGAGATCCATTGCGACTACTGCAATCAGCGCTATGAGTTCGACCCCGTGGACGTCGCGCAACTTTTCGCGGTAACCGGGCTCTCGGAAAGCGTGAGCCCCGCAGCTGAGCGTCGCCACTGAGGGTATACCGGCGAGGGCGTACCGGCCGCCTCGCCATGGCCGGGGCGCCCACGCGGCCCGACAGGCGTTGTGCTGCCGCCATGCGCGGCAGCGCATCCACTACCTCAGGGAATCGAGTCGAACGCTGACCCACTCGCCGTCCGGGCATTGCTTAGGCGTCCGACAGATGGAGGGAAGCATGATCAATAGCAAACGCTTCGCGCGTCCGTTGCGCGACCGTGCGCCGCGCGTGAACGCCCTGGCCGCGCTCACGATGTTCGGCGTTGCCGTGACCGCCGTTACGCTCACGAGCGGCTGCACGATGGATCCTCCCGGACCTTCGCCCATCTTTAGTCGACTGCCCGCTGACCAGTCGGGCGTGGCCACGACGGCGCCGGCGCTCACGCCCGACGAACGGGCACGCTACGACGCGATCGACCGCCAGGTGCTCGCGGAGCAGGACCAGGCAATGGCCGCCGAGGCGGCCGCGCAAGCGTGGTCGCGTGCCTACGCGCCGCCAGTCACGGTGTTTGGGGGCTATTCCAGCGGCGGATGGGGCAGCGGCTGGGGCACGGGTATTGGCTACGGTTATCCTGGCTGGGGTTGGGGCTGGTAGCCACGCCGCGTCACGCGAAGCGCTATCCAACGCAAAAGGCGCGGATCGATGCCGCGCCTTTTGTTTTCCAGTACGCCGTCGGCTCTGCGCCCGCGCACCGTTTAGCCTGCCTTCTTCGCTTCCTTCGTGTGTCCGTGCTTCTTCTCAGGCACGCGTGAAACGGGGTTCGGCACCACCCTCACCGGCGCCGCCGACATCTGACCGCGCGTCGAGGTATTCGACGAACCGCTCGGCGTTGCCGGCGGCGTCTGGTTCGGCGAGACGAACTGCACGAAGACCTCGCTGTCCTTCACCATGCCCATCTCGTAGCGCGCGCGCTCCTCGACGGCTGCCGTGCCGTTCTGCAGATCCTGCACTTCGCCCGCAATGCGTTCATTGCGCAGTTTCTCGTCGTCGTTCTGCTTTTGCTGCTGCGTGAGTTGCTGCTCCAGTTCGTGGACACGCAGCCAGCCACCATGGCCCCACCACAGCGGATACTGAATCAGCACGAGCAGGATGATCAGAACGACAGTGACAAGCCGCATGAAAGGTGCCGGATAAATACACGCCGCCCTGCGCTAAACGCAGGGCGGCGGATAGATGACGAAGGGTGACAGCAAGGCCGCTGCCGGCGCAGGTTCCGCTTAGCGGAGGTTATAGAACGCCGACTTGCCCGGGTAGCTGGCGATATCACCGAGATCTTCCTCGATGCGCAGCAGCTGGTTGTACTTCGAGATGCGATCGCTGCGCGAGAGCGAGCCCGTCTTGATCTGGCCAGCATTGAGGCCGACGGCGATATCCGCGATCGTCGAGTCTTCGGTTTCGCCCGAGCGGTGCGAGATCACGGCCGTGTAACCGGCGCGCTTGGCCATCTCGATTGCCGCGAAGGTTTCCGTCAGCGTGCCGATCTGGTTGATCTTGATGAGGATCGAGTTGGCGATGCCCTTCTCGATACCTTCCTTGAGGATGCGCGTGTTGGTGACGAACAGGTCGTCGCCCACGAGCTGGACCTTCTTGCCGAGCTTGTCGGTCAGGAGCTTCCAGCCGGCCCAGTCGGACTCGTGCATGCCGTCTTCGATCGAGACGATCGGGAACTTGTCGGCAAGCGTTGCGAGGTAGTCGGCGAATTCGGCCGACGACAGTTGCAGGCCTTCGCCCGCGAGCTGGTACTTGCCGTCGTGATAGAACTCGCTGGCTGCGCAGTCGAGCGCGAGCAGGACGTCTTCACCGGCGCGATAGCCGGCCTTCTCGATGGCTTGCAGGATGGTCGAGAGGCATTCGTCGTTGCTGCCGAAGTTCGGTGCGAAGCCGCCTTCGTCGCCCACTGCCGTGCTCATGCCGCGATCCGAGAGGATCTTCTTGAGCGCGTGGAACACTTCCGCGCCGCAACGCAGCGCTTCGCGGAAGGTCGGCTGGCTCACCGGCACGATCATGAACTCCTGAATGTCGAGGCTGTTGTTCGCGTGCGCGCCGCCATTGACGATGTTCATCATCGGCACCGGCAGTTGCATTGCGCCCGAGCCGCCGAAGTAGCGGTACAGCGGCAGGCCGGCTTCTTCAGCGGCGGCCTTCGCGACGGCCATCGAAACGGCCAGCATGGCGTTCGCGCCCAGACGCGACTTGTTGTCCGTGCCGTCGAGTTCGAGCAGGGTCTTGTCGAGGAACGCTTGTTCCGACGCGTCGAGGCCCATGATCGCCTCGGAGATTTCGGTGTTGATGTGCTCGACGGCCTTGAGTACGCCCTTGCCGTTGTAGCGGCCGGCTTCGCCGTCGCGCAGTTCGATCGCTTCGCGCGAGCCCGTCGATGCGCCCGACGGCACCGCTGCGCGGCCCATCGTGCCCGATTCGAGCAGCACGTCGCATTCGACGGTGGGATTGCCGCGCGAATCCAGAATCTCGCGACCGATGATATCTACGATTGCACTCATGGTTTCCTCAGGAAATGACAGTAATTCTTGCGCGTACCTGCGCCGCCTGCTGCATTTGCCCCCGAGGCACAGTTTCTATGCTCGTTCGGGGCACACCGTCACATGGGACAGGCGGCGCGATCGCCAGGTTCAACTTGCCGCAGCGCGATGGTCATGTTCGCATGCCCGATCGGCTGCCACGCTGCCTTGTACATCGAACGCGGCGCGCTCGCCCCACCGCGTACAGCATGATGGCGTTTGGCGACATCTGCTGTGCGCACGGGCCTGCGCCGCGCTGCTCCTCCATCGCGCCGCTCATGCAATCGAAGCGGCGCGCAACTGCTTCACTACGCGTACTGCGCGGGACCTGCTTGCGCTCAGTTGAAGTCGCTTTCGAGGAACGGCGTGCGCTTGACCGCCTGGTCGAGCGTCACGAGCGTTTCCAGCAGCTCGGCCATGCGGTTCAGCGGCACGGCATTCGGGCCATCCGACTTCGCCTGTGCGGGGTTCGGGTGCGTTTCCATGAAAAGACCCGCCACACCCGTGGCCACGGCTGCGCGCGCGAGCACCGGCACGAATTCGCGCTGACCGCCCGAGCTCGTACCCTGGCCGCCCGGCAGCTGCACCGAGTGGGTCACGTCCATCACGACCGGTGCGCCGGTCTCGCGCATGATCGCGAGCGAGCGCATGTCCGAGACGAGGTTGTTGTAACCGAACGAAACACCGCGCTCGCAGGCGAGGAAGCGGTCTTCGGAAAGACCCGCTTCGCGCGCGGCATCGCGCGCCTTGTCGATCACGTTCTTCATGTCGTGCGGCGCGAGAAACTGGCCTTTCTTGATATTGACCGGTTTGCCCGAGCGTGCGCACGCGTGGATGAAGTCGGTCTGGCGGCACAGGAACGCCGGTGTCTGCAGGACGTCCACGACCGAGGCGACCGGCCCGATCTCCTCTTCCGTGTGCACGTCGGTCAGCACGGGCAGGCCGAGCTGGCGCTTCACTTCGGAGAGGATGCGCAGACCCTCGTCCATCCCGAGGCCGCGAAACGACTTGCCGCTCGAACGATTGGCCTTGTCGTAGGACGACTTGTAGATGAACGGAATGCCGAGCTTCGACGTGATTTCCTTCAGGCGGCCCGCGGTGTCGATCGTCATCTGTTCAGATTCGACGACACAGGTGCCCGCGATCAGGAAGAACGGCTTGGTGAGGCCAACTTCGAAACCGCACAGATTCATGCTTTCTCCTCGGCGCGCGCCTGCTGGTGCGCGACCGCTGCTTCGACATACGCCTTGAAGAGCGGATGGCCGTCGCGCGGCGTGGACGTGAATTCCGGATGGAACTGGACGCCGACGAACCACGGGTGCATATCGCGCGGCAGCTCCATCATCTCGGGCAGGTCCTCGGTAGGCGTACGGGCGCTGATGATAAGGCCGCCGGCTTCGAGCTTGGGCACGTAGCCGTTATTGACTTCATAACGATGGCGATGGCGCTCGTTGACGTCCTTGCCATAGATCTCTGCCGCGAGGGTGCCCGGCTTGATCGGGCAGCGCTGCGAGCCCAGGCGCATCGTGCCGCCGAGGTCCGAGTCTTCGGAACGCTTCTCGACCTTGCCTTCGCGGTCGGCCCATTCGGTGATGAGCGCGACGACGCGGTCCGGCGTGTCCGGATCGAATTCCGTGCTGTTCGCGTGCTTCAGGCCCACCACGTCGCGCGCGAATTCGATCACGGCGAGCTGCATGCCGAGGCAGATGCCGAGGTACGGCACCTTCGCTTCGCGGGCGTACTGGATCGCCTTGATCTTGCCTTCGGTGCCGCGACGGCCGAAACCGCCCGGCACGAGAATCGCGTCGAGATGCTTGAGGCTCTCGACACCTTCTTCGTCGATCTGCTCGGAATCGATGTACTCGATGTTGACCTTCGCCGAGGTCTTGATCGACGCGTGGCGCAGCGCCTCGATGAGCGACTTGTACGATTCGGTGAGGTCGACGTACTTGCCGACCATGCCGATCGTCACTTCGTGCTTCGGATGCTCGAGCTTCTCGACCATTTCCGCCCAGATCGACAGATCGGCGGGCTTGGCGGAAAGCTTCAGTTCGTCGCAGACGATCGAGTCGAGGCCCTGGTCGTGCAGCATCTGCGGAATCTTGTAGATGCTGTCGGCGTCCCACACCGAGATCACGGCGTCTTCCGGGACGTTCGAGAACATCGAGATCTTCGCGCGCTCGTCGTCGGGAATACGGCGGTCGGCGCGGCACAGCAGCACGTTCGGATAGATACCGATTTCGCGCAGCTTCTGCACGCTATGCTGCGTGGGCTTGGTCTTGAGCTCACCCGCCGTGGCGATGAACGGCACGAGCGTGAGGTGCACGAAGCACGCGCTGTTGCGGCCGAGGCGCAGGCTCATCTGACGCGCGGCTTCGAGGAACGGCAGCGATTCGATGTCGCCCACCGTGCCGCCGACTTCGACGATCGCGACATCCGGCTCCCCGCACGTCGCCGATGCGGCGCCGCGCTCGATGAACGCCTGGATCTCGTTGGTGATGTGCGGAATGACCTGCACGGTCTTGCCCAGATAATCGCCGCGGCGCTCCTTGCGGATCACCGATTCGTAGATCTGGCCCGTCGTGAAGTTGTTGGCCTTGCGCATCTTCGTGGTGATGAAGCGCTCATAGTGGCCGAGGTCGAGGTCGGTTTCCGCTCCGTCTTCCGTCACGAACACTTCGCCGTGCTGAAACGGGCTCATCGTGCCGGGGTCGACGTTGATGTAGGGATCGAGTTTGAGGAGGGTGACTTTCAGACCGCGCGATTCGAGGATCGCGGCGAGGGAGGCGGCGGCAATACCCTTGCCAAGGGAGGAAACTACGCCGCCGGTGACGAAAACATATTTGGTCATCGCTGGATGCTCGCGGGAAAAACGGATTATACCTGAAAGCAAGGGCTAACCCTGAATTTTGAGCGAGCGCGGCGCGGGTCGAATGCGTTGCGCCCCGCTCTCCCCCGCGCCGCCCCAGCAGCGCCGAATATCGATGGCTCAGGCTCCGTTTTCCATCGCGTAAAGCATGCGTTGCACCGCACGGGCAGTCTCGATCGGGCGCTCCATGGGATACAGATGGCTGCCCTCGATCCATTCGAAACGCTCGCCTGCAATGCGCCGCGTCGCCGCGAGTCCGACCTGACGGACTTCCCGCGATTGCGTGCCCGCGACGAAGCTCACCGGCACCGCCGAGCCGTGCACGAGCCGCGCGCCGAGCGTGTGCGGCAGCGTTCGGTAGATCATGTATTCGGTGTGGCGATCGAAGGCGAGCGTGCGGCCGCCCTCGGATGACGTCTGAGGAATGCCGAAGTCGATATAGTCGGACAGCACGCGCTCGTCCCAGCGCGCGAATGCGGCCTTCGAATGGAAATGCCGCCATGCCTCGTCGCGGCTCGCCCAGCTCGTGCGGCGCCTGCGCGTGGCGGCGGCGGGCGACAGGCGCTCGTCGAGACCGGTCCACTGCGATATGCGCAGCATGCTGCTGCGCCAGCCGGCGATCACGGGAGAATCGAGCATCACGACGCCCTTGACCCACTGCGGCTTCTTCAGCGCGGCCATCAGCGAGAGATAGCCGCCGAGCGAATGTCCGACGAGCCACACCGGATCCTCATAGGTACGTCCGATATCGTCCAGCAGTTGCTCGACGAGATGCGGCCAGTCGCGCGTGACAGGAAAGCGTGGGTCATGGCCGATCCGCTCGATGTAGCGCAGTTCGTAGTTGTCGGCCAGTTCGGCGAAGAACGTGCGATACGTCGAGGCCGGAAAGCCGTTCGCGTGCGAGAAATGGATGACGTTTTTCAAAGGCGGCTTGTCTCTCTATCTTGTTGATGTCTTTCGTTCGCGCTTCTGAGTTCTCACGTCGCATTGCCATCGGCCAGGCGCATCAGTCTCGCGTCGACGCGTCCATCCAATACCGCCGCTGCGTATCGCGAAAGCGCTCGACGGCGAGTGCGCCCGGGCGCGCATCGACGCGCGCCGCGCCGTCCGCGTCGCTACGCGCAAGCTCGATGCGGCGAGCCAGGTAGCGGGTGTAGACGCCCGGATACGGGTGATGAAAGCGATTCAAATAGCCTACCTGAAATATCGCGACGAGCGGCCAGACAGAGTCGAGGAACGGTTCAGTCGAAGAAGTGCGGCTACCGTGATGCGGCACGATCAGCACCTGCGCGCGCAGCCGCCCGGGATCGCGCGCCACGAGCGTGCGCTCGACGCCCGCCTCGATGTCCGCGGCGATCAGGGCGGAAACCGGTGCGCGCGGCGTCTCGAACGCGTCGCTCGCCGCGGTGGTCACCCGCAGGACGCAGCAATGCCCATTGGGTTTGCCCGTGAGCGGGCCGGCATCGGGCCACAGCACCTCGAAATCGACGCCGTCCCACTGCCAGCGCTGGCCTGCGGCGCATTGCACGGTCTGCGCACCCTTTGCGCGGGCGCTGACCCACAGCGGATGCGCGGGCAGAATGCCCGCCGCGAACTCGCCCACGTCGATCGAATCGAGCACGGCCTGTGCGCCGCCCGAATGATCGGAATCGTCGTGGCTGATCATGAGCGTATCGAGCCGCGCGATGCCGTGCGCCTGCAGAAACGGCACGACGATGCGCTCGCCCGCCTGTGTCGATTCCGGGCCGGGCCCCGCATCGAAGAGCAACGTATGCCGCGCCGTTTCGACCAGCACCGAGGTGCCCTGCCCGATGTCGAGCGCGGTGAGCCGGAACTGGCCCGGTAGCGGCCCCGTCGGCGCAGGCATGAGAAGCGGCAGCCAGGTGAATGGCGCGAGCCAGCGCATCGGCCAGCCGCGCGGCGCGAGGCACCAGGCGACGCCCACAGCCGCGCAGCCGAGTGCCCATGAGCCTGGCTGCGGCAATCGCAATACCGCCCACGGCAGACCTTCGAGAGCGCGCAGCACCTCGGCGAGCCAGTCGAGGCAGGTATGCGCCGCGCGCAACGCGACGGCGTCGAGGGGTGCCGGCAGCGCCGCACTCCCGATGACGAGCGGCGTGACGAGCATGCTCACGCAGGGAATCGCAAAAGCGTTGGCGAACGGGCCGATCAGTGGGATCTGCGCGAACCAGTACGCCGTGAGCGGGGCAAGCGCCAGCGTCACGGCCCATTGCACACGTGCGCTATCGCCCGCGCGCGCGGCAATCCTTCGCGCGGCACCGGGCCAACCGCCGCCCGGCACCACGGCGGCGGCGAGACGACGGAGCCAGCGCTGGCGCTCCTTTGGTTCGGCTCGATCGTGCATTGGATCGAGCTCGTCGACGGACAGCGCCTGCGACGCGTCCTTGCTCAGGCGCGGCACCCCGGTCGCCGCGAAAAGAATCGCCGCGACCGCGCAAAACGAGAGCCAGAATCCGGCCGCCGTCACGGCCCAGGGATCGCGCAGCAGCACGAGACCCAGCGCCCACGCGAGCACATGCGATCGCGCAACCTCCCGCCCGGCGAATAGTGCGAGCGCCACGACTGCAAGCATCCAGAGCGCACGCTGCACGGGTACGTTGAAACCGGCGAGCGCCGCGTAAATCCCGGCCGCGATCAGCGCGCCCGCCACCGCGGCTTTCTGCGCAGGCATCAGGAGCGGCGCCTCGACACCGCGCCAGCGGGCGCGCCGCCAGAGCGCGCCCGCCAGCCAGCCTGCAAGCCCTGCGACGAACGCGAGATGCAACCCGGAAATCGCCACCAGATGACTCGTGCCCGTATTGCGCATGAGGCGCCAGTCCGCGTCGCTCACCGAGTCTTGTGCTCCGGTTGCCAGCGCGATGACGATGCCGCGATGGGGAGCGTCGCCAAGCACAGCGTCGATGCGCGAGCGCAGCGCAGCGCGAGCGCGCTCGATACGCACGCCCACGCCCGATTCATCAACGGGAAGACGGGTGGCGCGCGCCGGATCGCTCACATAGCCCGTGGCGCGCACACCCCGCGCGAGCAAGGCGGCTTCCGTGTCGCGCAAGCCGAAGTTGCCGTTGCCGTGAGGACGCTTGAGGCGCACGGGCAGACGCCAGCGTGAGCCGGGCACGAGCGGCGGCAGCGGCGTCTCGCGCGGCACCCAGGACAGCTGGATCAAACGCGGAAGCGATGCGGCGGGCATCGATGCATGGGGGCCGCCCCAGGATTCAACGCGAAAGAGAAAGCTCGCCCCATTCGCGCCATAGGAAGGCAAGCTCGAGATATAGCCGCTGACGTCCAGATCGCGCGCCTGCCAGGCAGCGGGAAGCGCCTCTGCAAGCCGCAACTCGGCGCGCCACGAGGCGTAACCCACCCCTGCGCAGCCCCCCGCGAGCCACACCGCGGCCCAGCCGCTGACGACACGCCAGCGCCGCCCGTCGCCTCGCCCGAGTGCCCAGGTCGCCCATCCGGCAGCGAATGTGGTTGCCAGCACGAGCCCAGTCCACACGCCCCAGCCCGGCAATGCAGTCTGCCGCTGCAATACGATCACGCCCAGCGCAAACCCGCACCAAATGACTCGCATCCTGCCTCCTCGCAACGAGGGGGCCTGATGTACGAACTGACACGAACTGCCACGAAACGAACGAACTTGCACCAGCCGCGCGACGCGCCCGGATCACGTCGATCGCGCCGCGGCACGCATGCCGCGCACGCCACCACGCCACCCTCTGGCAACGATTATGCAGACGAAAGCGCGAGCCGAGGCAGCGCAGCCGCCGCGTTAGCCGTCGTGCCAAGAGCAAGTTCCCCGACGCTCAGGCCGCGCAAGCCCGCGAGCACAGCGCCGATGCCAGGCACCTGGTCGGGCGTGTTGCGTTTGCGGTAGAGCCATGCCGGCGAGATGTCGGGAGCATCGGTTTCCATGACGATCGACTCGAGCGGCAACTGCTCCGCAAGACGCCGGATCTGCAACGCGCGCTCGAACGTGACGTTGCCGCCGAAGCCCAGATGCATACCTTGGTCGATGAACGCGCGCGCCTGCTGAAAGCTCCCGTTGAACGCGTGCGCAATGCCGCTCGTCACGCCATTGCGCCGCAGGCCTTTCAGGACCTGATCCTGCGACTTGCGCACATGGCAGATCGCCGGCAAGCCGAACTCGCGCGCAAGGCGCAGCTGGGCATCGTAGAAGTGCTGCTGGCGCGCAGGGTCGAGGCCCGCAACGAAGTAATCCAGCCCGATCTCGCCGATGCCGACGAAGCGTGGATCGGCGAGACTCGCCTCGACTTCGCGCCGCAGCACTTCGAGGTCTTCGTCGTGCGCCTGCGGCGTATAGAGCGGATGGATGCCGAGCGCGTAGACCGCGCCCGCGGTGCGGTGCGCGAGCGCTCGAACCACCGCGAAATTCTCGCGCCCCACCGCCGGTATGACGATGCGCGACACGCCCGCCGCGTGCGCGGCCGACGCGACCGCGTCGCGGTCCGCGTCGAACTCGGCCGCGTCGAGATGGCAGTGGGTGTCGATCCACATGGCGTTCGTTCGCCGCGCGACTCAGACCGGCACGACCGGCTCTTCGTGCAACCTGCCGTCGCGCAGGCGCACGATGCGGTCGCAACGCGCAGCCAGATCGGGATCGTGCGTGACGATCACGAAGCTCGTGTCGAACTGGTCGGAAAGCTCGAGCATGAGATTGAAGACCGTGTCCGCGGTCGCGCCGTCGAGGTTGCCCGTGGGCTCGTCGGCCAGCACGCAGGCGGGCTTCGTCACGAGTGCGCGCGCGATCGCCACGCGCTGGCGCTCGCCGCCCGAAAGCTCACCCGGCCGGTTGCGCGCGCGATGCGCGAGGCCCACGCGCTCCAGTATCGTCATTGCCTCGGCGCGCGCGGCTTCCTGCGTCATGCGGCGAATGCGCAGCGGCATCGCCACGTTGTCGAGCGCCGAGAACTCGGGCAGCAAATGATGGAACTGATACACGAAGCCGAGCGCGCGATTGCGCAACTCGTTGCGCTCGCGCTCGGAAAGCTCCGTGAACGGCTTGCCGAGCACCGAGACCTTGCCAGCGCCCGGCTCGTCGAGGCCGCCGAGCACGTGCAGCAGCGTGCTCTTGCCCGAGCCCGAAGCGCCCACGACCGCGAGCTTCTCGCCGCGCTTCACCTTGAGTTCCGTGTCGTGCAGCACCTGCACGGCGAGCGCGCCCTGGCCGAACACCTTCGAAACGCCCTGTGCCTCGAGCACGTACGGATAGTCGCCGGCCGCGGCGACGAACGATTGACGGTCATTCATAGCGCAGCGCCTCCGCGGGACGAACCTTGGCCGCGCGCCAGCTCGGATAGAGCGTGGCGAGCGCGGACAGCACGAACGCGATCACGCCGATGCGGATCACGTCGGAAGCCACGAGTTCGGAAGGCAGCTCGCTGATGAAATACACGGATGGCGGCAGGAACTGGATGCCGAGCAGATGCTCGATTGCCGGCACGCTCCACGGAATGCTCCAGGCGATCAGACAGCCCAGTGCGATGCCGAGGCCGGTGCCCACGAAGCCGATCGTCACGCCCTGCACGACGAAAATCTTCATGATCGAGCCCGGCTGTGCGCCGAGCGTGCGCAGGATGGCGATATCGGCCTGCTTGTTGGTGACGGTCATGACGAGAGACGAAACGAGATTGAACGCGGCGACCGCGATGATCAACGTGAGGATGATGAACATCATGCGCTTTTCGATCTGCACGGCCGAGAACCACGTCTTGTTCTGCTGCGTCCAGTCGCGGATATAGAGGTCCCCGGAGAGCGTGTGCACGAGCTGGCGCGCCACCGCCGGCGCGCGCTGCATGTCCTTCAGGCGCAGGCGCACGCCGCTTGGCGCGCCAAGTCGATAGAGCACCTCGGCGTCGCGGATGTTGGTCAGTGCGAGCGAGCTGTCGTACTCGTAGTGGCCCGACTCGAACACGCCCACCACGGTGAACTGCTTCAGACGCGGCAGCATGCCGGCCGGCGTAATCGAGCCCTCGGGCGCGACGAGCGTGACCTTGTCGCCCACCGTCACGCCGAGGTTCACGGCGAGGTCCGCGCCGAGCACGATGCCGAAGCTGCCGGGCGTGAGGTCGTTAAGACTGCCCGCCTTCATCTCCCGGCCGATGTCCGAGACCTGCGGCTCTTCGGAGGGCTCGATGCCGCGCAGCGCCACGCCGTTCACGCTGTCGCCGCGCGTGAGCAGCGCCTGGGCGTCCACATAGGGCGCCGCGCCGATCACTTCGGGATTGGACTTCGCTTCCTTCGCGGTGAGCTGCCAGTCGGGCATCGTGCCCGTAGGCGAAAAGATTTCGATGTGCGCAAGCACGGAGAGCATGCGGTCGCGCACGTCGCGCTGGAAGCCGTTCATCACCGAGAGCACGACGATCAGCGCCGCGACGCCGAGCGCGATGCCCGACATCGAAACGAGCGCGATGAACGAGATAAAACCGTTGCCGGTCGTGCGTTTGCCGGCGCGGGTGTAGCGCCAGCCTATCTGCCATTCGTAGGGAAGTTTCAAGCGAATCCTTTTTGCGTCTTCGTTGCGCTGCTGCGGCCTCTGGCGGCGCGCCCTCTGGCGGCGCGCCCTCTGGCGGTGCGCCCTCTGGCGGTGCGCCCTCTGGAGGCGTGATGGCCGCGGGGCCAGTGCAGCGTAGCCGGAAGAATTTCGTGCCCGGCCGGGCGGCGATCAAGCGCGAAGTTTGCCATACTGGCGGCGCTTCACGGACTTTGGCACGGACTTTTGCGGTGACTTCCATCGCCCGCTCAGGGCTTCAACGACGTTTTGTCCGCGCTTTGTCCCATGCCGCGCCCGATTCACGCGCCCTCTCCTTCGAGCCGCTTTTCGGCCACAAGTGCCGCAGCCGGGGCGTGAACCCACCGTAAGGCGCGCCCGGCGCGCGGAGCGCCGAAGTACAATGCGCACCATCATGCCCGCCGACCGACTCCATCTCCTCGTTCCCTTCGCCTTGCCGTCGGCGGCCTCCGCCTCCACCGCGCTCGCGGGCCTCGAGTATCCGGCGCTCGCGAAACTGGTTGCGCGCGCGACGCTCGGCGAGCAGGTGATCGGCGAGGACTTTCAACGCACGCTGCCGCACGAGCGCTGGGTCGCGCGGCAGTTCGGCGCGCTCGGCCCGAGCGCCACCGGCGCACAACGCGCGCCGTCCGCCGACGACGAAGCACCGCTCGCACCCTACATGCTGCTCGCCGACGGCGGCACGCCCGGCGACGCCTCGTGGGCGTGCGTGCAGCCCGTGCATGTGCGTATCGCGCACGATCATCTGGTGCTGATCGACCCCGCGTCGCTCGAACTCGCCGACGCCGATGCCGCCACGCTCTACACCGTAGCGCGCCCGCTGATCGAGGAGCTGGGCGTGCGCGTCGAGGCCCCCACGCCGCAGCGCTGGTATCTCTCGTCGGAGGCATTCGGCGCGCTGGCCGGCGCGTCGCCGTTGCGCGCGAGCGGTCGGAACATCGAGATCTGGCTGCCGCACGAGGCCCACTCGGGCCAGCGTTCGCGAGCCTGGATGAAGGTGCAGAACGAAGTGCAGATGGCCTGGTTCGAGCACCCCGTCAACGAGGCGCGCGAGGCCCGCGGCTTGCCCGCCGTCAACTCGATCTGGTTCCACGCACAGGGCGCATTGCGCGCCGTCACGAGCCCGTTCGCGCGCGTGCGCTCCGATGCCGCCGCCACGCGCGGCCTCGCGCTCGCCGCGAAGGCGCAGGTGGACGCCACGCCGGCCACCTTCGGCGCGCTCATGAACACGCTTGATGCCGCGGGCCCGGGCGCGACGCTCGTCGAGCTGGACCCGTTCTCGCAAGCCTTCATCCAGCAGGACTGGGGCCGCTGGAACGCCGCCTTCGCGCAACTCGAGCGCGACTGGTTCGCACCCGCCCTCGCGGCGCTGCAAACGGGCGCACTCGCGGCGCTCGACCTCACGCTGTGCGGCGACACCGGCTCGGTCACGCTCTCCGTTACGCGCGGCGATCTGCGCAAATTCTGGCGACGCCGTCCGTTCGCGTCGCTCTTCGTCGAATGATCCCCGAATGACCTCTTTCTTCCGCCGCCCCGCATGACCCGAATCGTCACACGCGCCTGTTCGCCCGCCGACGCCGAAGCGCTCGTGCGCCACGGTCTGCACCCGGTGCTCGCGCGTCTCTATGCGTCACGCGGCATCTGCCAGCCCGACGAGATCGAAACCGGCCTCGCGCGCCTCATTCCGCCCGCGGGCATGAAGGGTCTGGACGACGCCGCCGTGCTGCTCGCCGACGCCCTCGCCGCGAATCGCCGCATGCTCGTCGTGGCCGACTACGATTGCGATGGCGCCACCGCCTGTGCCGTGGCCGTGCGCGGCCTGCGCATGCTCGGCGCGCAGATCGACTATCTCGTGCCGAACCGCTTCGAGTATGGCTATGGCCTCACGCCCGAGATCGTCGCGCTCGCGGCGCAGCGCAAAGGCGGCAAGCCCGATCTGCTCATCACCGTCGATAACGGCATCGCCAGCGTCGAAGGCGTGGAGGCCGCGAACGCGCTCGGCATCGACGTGCTCGTGACCGACCACCACCTGCCCGGCGACACGCTGCCCGCCGCGCGCGCCATCGTCAATCCGAACCAGCCAGGCTGCGAGTTTCCGAGCAAGTGCATTGCCGGCGTGGGCGTGATGTTCTATACGCTGCTCGCGCTGCGCGCCGAACTGCGCCGCCGCGGCGCGTTCAGCGACGCGAAGCCGGAGCCGCGTCTCGATGGCCTGCTCGATCTCGTCGCGCTCGGCACCGTCGCAGACGTCGTGAAGCTCGACTGCAACAACCGCGTGCTCGTCGCGCAGGGCTTGCAGCGCGTGCGCAACGGCCGCATGCAGCCGGGCATCGCGGCACTCTTTCGCGCCGCGGGCCGCGACGCGAAAAGCGCGTCCGGCTTCGACTTCGGCTTCGCGCTCGGCCCGCGCCTGAACGCGGCGGGACGTCTCTCGGACATGTCGCTCGGCATCGAGTGCCTGACGACCGACGATGTGGGCCGCGCGTGGGAACTGGCCCAACAGCTCGACGCGATGAACCGCGAGCGCCGCGAAATCGAGGCGGGGATGCAGCAACAGGCGCTCGCCGATCTCGCCGACGTCGACCCGCAGGGCAAGGCCACATTGACGCTCTTCAACGAAGCCTGGCACCAGGGCGTGATCGGCATCGTCGCGGGGCGGCTCAAGGAGCGCTTTCATCGCCCCTCGTTCACTTTCGCGCCCGCCGACGACGGCGGAGAACTCGTGAAGGGTTCGGGCCGCTCGATTCCCGGCTTTCATCTGCGCGACGCCGTCGATCTGATTTCGAAGCGCGAGCCCGGCCTCATCCACAAGTTCGGCGGCCACGCGATGGCCGCGGGCCTGACGATCGCCGCCGCCGACGTGCCACGCTTCGCCGAGGCGTTCGAGCGCGTGGGCCGCGAGTGGCTCACGCAAGAGGCGCTCGCGCGCACCCTGGAGACCGACGGCGATCTCGAAGACGCGTATTTCACGCCCGATTTCGTGGAAATGCTCGACGCCGCAGTGTGGGGCCAGGGCTTTCCGGCGCCCGTGTTCTCGGGCGAATTCGAAGTCGCCTCACAGGCGCTCGTGAAAGACAAGCATCTCAAGCTGCAACTGCTGCGCGGCCGCCAGCGCTTCAACGCGATCTGGTTCAATCACACCGAGTCGCTGCCGCAGCGCACGACCGTGGCCTACCGGCTCGTGCGCGACACCTGGAACGGCGTGTCGCGTGTGCAACTGGTGGTGGAGCACGCGGCGCTCTGACGCTTGCCGCGCGGTCCGCCCGACGCGTCCGCGCCGCCCTTGATCCAGGTCCAATCCAGGCCCAATCGGCTATAATTCAATGTTTTACACGCCGGATCACGACACAAATGGAAGCGGAACGTCTCAACGCGATCGAAGCCCTCTTGGCGGACCTGCGCACGCGCGCGGGCGAGCTACGGGGGTATCTTTGACTACGACGTAAAAGCCCGACGGCTCGTCGAAGTCAATAGCGAACTCGAAGACCCCAACGTCTGGAACGACTCCAAGCACGCGCAGGGTCTCGGCAAGGAAAAGAAACTGCTCGAAGGCGTCGTGCAGGTGCTCGACAGCATCGAGAACGACACGCGCGACACGCAGGATCTCTTCGAGATGGCGCGCGAGGAAGGCGACGACGACACGCTCGCCGCCATCGAATCCGACGCGCACGAGATCGAAAAGCGCGTGGCCGATGTCGAGTTCCGCCGCATGTTCGCGAATCCGGCCGACCCGAACAACGCGTTCATCGACATCCAGGCCGGCGCCGGCGGCACCGAAGCCTGCGACTGGGCGTCGATGCTGCTGCGCCAGTATCTGCGCTACTGCGAGCGCAAGGGCTTCAAGACCGAGGTGCTCGAAGAATCCGAAGGCGACGTCGCCGGCATCAAGAGCGCGACGATCAAGGTCGAAGGCGAATACGCCTACGGTTTCCTGCGCACCGAAACCGGCATTCACCGCCTCGTGCGCAAGTCGCCGTTCGACTCGTCGGGTGGGCGGCATACGTCGTTCTCGTCGGTGTTCGTGTATCCGGAAATCGACGATTCGTTCGAGATCGACGTCAATCCGGCCGATCTGCGCATCGACACCTTCCGCGCTTCGGGCGCGGGCGGTCAGCACATCAACAAGACCGACTCCGCCGTGCGTATCACGCACATGCCGTCGGGCATCGTCGTGCAATGCCAGAACGACCGCTCGCAGCACCGCAACCGCGCCGAAGCCATGGCGATGCTGAAGTCGCGCCTGTATGAAGCCGAAATGCGCAAGCGCCAGTCGGAGCAGGACAAACTGGAAGCCGGCAAGTCGGACGTGGGCTGGGGCCACCAGATCCGCTCCTATGTGCTGGACAACAGCCGCATCAAGGATCTGCGCACCAACGTCGAAATCAGCAACACCAAGGCCGTGCTCGACGGCGATCTCGACGACTTCATCAGCGCCAGCCTGAAACAGGGCGTGTAACGCAATCACTCGGGCGGCAGCACCGCCCTCTCCCGCTGCGCCGCCCGCTTTCGCTCCAGGGCGGCGCGCGCAGCAGGAACCGAAGTCCGCTTTTGCGTGCGCGTCCCACGAAGGACCACGCCGGGGCCGCAGCCCCGAACACTCGCCGAAACACCCGCGACTCAAAGAACTCCGAGCCATCATGACCGAACCGACCCAGCAGAACGCGCCCAGCGCCGCGCCCGAACTCGACGACAACCAGATCATCGCCGAGCGCCGCGAAAAACTGCGCGCACTGCGCGAGGCGGGCGTCGCCTATCCGAACGACTTCCGCCCCACTCACCACGCCGCCGACCTGCAGCGCGACTACGCCGACACCGACAAGGAGGCGCTCGAAGCGAAGCCGCTCGAAGTCGCCATCGCCGGCCGCATGATGCTCAAGCGCGTGATGGGCAAGGCGAGCTTCGCAACGGTGCGCGACGGCTCGGGCCAGATCCAGTTCTTCATCACGCCCGCCGACGTGGGCGAAGCGACCTACGAAGCGTTCAAGAAGTGGGACCTGGGCGACATCGTCGCGGCAAAGGGCGTGCTGTTCCGCACCAACAAGGGCGAGCTCTCGGTGCGCTGCACGGAACTGCGCCTGCTCTCGAAAGCGCTGCGTCCGCTGCCCGACAAGTTCCACGGCCTCGCCGACCAGGAAATGCGCTACCGCCAGCGCTACGTCGACCTGATCGTCACGCCCGAAGCGCGTCAGACTTTCCAGGCACGGACCAGGGCGGTTTCGTCGGTGCGCCGCTTCATGGCCGATGCCGGCTTCATGGAAGTCGAAACGCCGATGCTGCACCCGATCCCGGGCGGCGCAGCCGCGAAGCCGTTCGTCACTCACCACAACGCGCTCGACATGCAGATGTTCATGCGCATCGCGCCTGAGCTCTATCTCAAGCGCCTGATCGTGGGCGGCTTCGAGCGCGTGTTCGAAATCAACCGGAATTTCCGCAACGAAGGCGTGTCGCCGCGCCACAACCCGGAATTCACGATGATGGAGTTCTACGCCGCGTACACCGACTACGCATGGCTCATGGACTTCACCGAGCAACTGATCCGCCAGGCCGCCATCGATGCGACGGGCACTGCCGTGCTCACGTACCAGGGCCGCGAGCTCGATCTCTCGAAGCCGTTCCATCGTCTGACGATCGTGCAGGCGATCCAGAAGTACGCGCCGCAGTACACGAACGAGCAGCTCGGCGACGCGGCTTTCCTGCGCACGGAACTCAAGAAGTTCGGCGTGGACACGAACCAGCCGGCGTTCCTGAACGCGGGCGTGGGCTCGCTGCAACTGGCCCTCTTCGAAGAAACAGCCGAGTCGCAATTGTGGGAGCCGACCTACATCATCGACTACCCCGTCGAAGTCTCGCCGCTTGCGCGCGCCTCGGACACGCTGCCGGGCATCACCGAACGCTTCGAGCTCTTCATCACCGGCCGCGAAATCGCCAACGGCTTCTCGGAGCTCAACGATCCCGAAGACCAGGCGGCGCGCTTCAGGAAGCAGGTCGAGCAAAAGGACGCCGGCGACGAAGAAGCCATGTTCTACGACGCCGACTACATCCGCGCGCTCGAATACGGCATGCCCCCGACGGGCGGCTGCGGCATCGGTATCGACCGTCTCATCATGCTGCTCACGGACAGCGCAAGCATCCGCGACGTGATCCTCTTCCCGCACCTGCGCCGCGAAGAGTAAGCGGCACATCGCCTCGCAAGAAGGGCGCATGCGGTTCACGCCGCATGCGCCCTTTTTTCCTGGGGCGTTCCGGCGTGCAGGTTTGTAACCATCGGTAAAAAGTGCCCCCTGCCAGTGGGCCGGGAACAGGGGCGCCGGCTATACCGGTCTCGAAAACCGCGCCGCGCCTCGCTTCGCGACGATCAGCCCCCTTGCGCCTCGGCGCCGTCGCGGCGGAGGGTTACAAATTGAAACGCTCCCCGACCTGCGTTGTCTCAAACTGGCTGACAAGAGCCAACTCTGCAAAAGACGGAGCCTGTCATGAACACAACCGATCCTGCCACACCGAAACGCCGCCTACATCCGCTCATCGCGACCGCCGCGGCCACCGTCATCGTCGCGAGCCTCGCGGCCACCGCGGCCATCACGGGCGTCTTCCCGAAGGCCTCCAGCACAGCCGAACAAAGCGCCCAGGTTCAGACGGGGCAGACCACCCTGACGGCGCCGCCGCCGGCGATCGACTCGACCAGGGCGGTGGAGGCCTCGCAATACGCACAGAACGAACAGAATGCGCCCGCGGAGTCTCAACCGGCCCCGGCCCAGGCGCGACCGCAAACGGCTGTGCCGGTCGCCCCGGCGCAGCAATATGGACAACAGCCTGTCCAGCAGCCGCAGCCTTCGCAGCAGCAGTACGCGCAGGAGGCGCCGCCGCCGCGGGCTGCCTGCTCGACGTGCGGCACCGTCGTGGCGATCTCCGAAGTCAAGCAGGAAGGCCACGGCACCGGTATCGGGGCAGTGGGCGGCGCGGTGGCCGGCGGCGTGGTCGGCAACCAGTTCGGCTCGGGCAACGGCCGCACTGCGATGACGCTGCTCGGCGCACTAGGTGGCGGCTTCGCCGGCAACTCGGTCGAAAAGCATCTGCGCAGCACGACGAGCTATTCGGTGCGCGTGCGCATGGAGAACGGCAAGATGCGCTACTTCACATATCACCAGCCGCCGCCGTTCCGGGAGGGTGAGCGCGTGCGCGTGGAGAACGGCACGCTGGTCGCAGGCTGATCGCGCCGACCCTTCGCGCGGGTGGATCTGGCCAATGCGCGCGTAGCGGAACAAAAAAGGCGATTCGCCACTATGGCGAATCGCCTTTTCTCGTTTACATCCCTGGAAACGCCGCGAATCAATAGCCCGCTTCTTCGATCCATGCGGCCTGGATGGCTTCCAGGATCTTCTCGTTAGAGCGCTCGGGGTCATCCGCGAAACCGTCGAGTTCCGTGATCCAGCGGTGCAGATCGGTGAAGCGCACGTACTGCGGATCGACCTCCGGATGGGTGTCCGTCAACGCCATCGCGATGTCCTGTGTATCGGTCCATTTCATGGCTGCCCGCTCCTCTCTTTGGCTCAGTGGTTTTCCTTCGCGTGGTTGATCGAGTAACGCGGAATCTCGACCACCAGGTCGTCGTTCTCAGGCACGAGGGCCTGGCACGACAGCCGCGACGTCGGCTCGAGTCCCCATGCCTTGTCGAGCAGATCGTCTTCGTCCTCCTCCGACGGCTCGAGCGCCTCGAAGCCTTCGCGCACGATGATGTGACACGTCGTGCAGGCGCACGACTTCTCGCATGCGTGCTCGATTTCGATGCCGTGTTCGAGCAGCGCGTCGCACACGCTCTCACCCGGCTTGGCGTCGATGACGGCGCCCTCAGGGCACAGTTCGACATGGGGCAGCACCACGATTTGAGGCATTGTGATTTCCGTATCCAATAACTTTTCATCTCGGGCGCATGCCCCGCCTGCGACGGCGGCATGTGCCCATTCTACTGGCGCGGCGCGCTCCCCTGCATCGGGAAAGCACGCACGCGAGCGGCGTTCGCCAACGCCGCGTTTGTTCCAATCGCCACTCCGGCTCGTCTTTAGCCGATCTCGTCGAGCTTCTTGCCCGCCAGCGCGCGCTTGATGCCCTTGTCCATGCGGCGCGCGGCGAACTCGTCGGTGCCTTCGGATAGCGCCTTCGTTGCCGCTTCGATCGTGCCGGCGTCCTCGCCCTGCGCGACCTGCGCGAGCGCGGCGATCAGCGTGTCGACCTGCGCGCGTTCGGCCTCGTCGAGCAGCTCGCCGTCCGCGGCGAGCGCGGCGTTCGTCGCTTCGATGATGCGCTGCGCCTCGACCTGCGCCTCGCGCAGCGCGCGGGCGCGCATGTCGACTTCGGCGGTCTTGAAGCTGTCTTCGAGCATGCGGGCCACGTCGTCGTCGGCGAGACCGTAGGACGGCTTCACCACCACCGAGGCTTCCACCCCCGAATGTTGCTCGCGCGCGAACACCGACAACAGACCATCGGCGTCCACCTGGTAGGTCACGCGAATGCGCGCCGCGCCCGCCGCCATCGGCGGAATGCCGCGCAGCTCGAAGCGCGCCAGCGAGCGGCAGTCGGCCACGAGCTCGCGCTCGCCCTGCACCACGTGGATCGCCATGGCCGTCTGGCCGTCCTTGAACGTCGTGAAGTCCTGCGCGCGCGCGACCGGGATGGTCGAATTGCGTGGAATGATCTTCTCGACGAGCCCACCCATCGTCTCGACGCCGAGCGACAGCGGGATGACGTCGAGCAGCAGCCAGTCGTCGTCGCCGCCGCGGTTGCCCGCGAGCAGGTCGGCCTGGATCGCGGCGCCGAGCGCGACGACCTGGTCCGGGTCCAGGTTCGTGAGCGGCGCCTGTCCGAAGAACTGCTCCACGGCGCGGCGAATCACCGGCATGCGCGTCGCGCCACCCACCAGCACCACGCCCTTCACATCCTTTGCGGCGACTTTTGCGTCCCGCAGCGCCTTCTTCGTGGGCGTGAGCGTGCGCTGCACGAGCGCCTGCGTCAGCGCTTCGAAGCGCGGCTCGTCGATCGTCAGGGCGATCTGTTTGCCGTTCGAGAGCGTCGCGTCGATGCGCGCCTCGGGCGCGAACGAGAGTGCTTCCTTCGCGTCACGCACGCGGTCGAGCAGGAGGCGCACGTCTTCGGGCGCGAGCGTCGCGCGTTCGATGCCCGACTGCTCCAGCGCGTACGCAAAGAGCGCATGATCGAAATCGTCGCCGCCGAGCGCCGAGTCGCCGCCGGCCGCGAGCACTTCGAACACGCCCTTCGTGAGCTTGAGAATCGACAGGTCGAACGTGCCGCCGCCGAGATCGTAGACGGCATAGAGACCTTCGGCGCCGTTGTCGAGCCCGTACGCGATCGCGGCTGCGGTCGGCTCGTTGAGCAGGCGCAGCACGTTCAGGCCCGCGAGACGCGCGGCGTCCTTGGTCGCCTGGCGCTGGGCTTCGTCGAAGTACGCGGGCACGGTGATCACCGCGCCGACGAGTTCGTCGCCGAGCGTGTCTTCGGCGCGCTGGCGCAGCGTCGCGAGAATTTCCGCCGAGACTTCGACGGGGCTCTTCACGCCATCGGCGGTCTGGATCTGCACCATGCCCGGCGCGTCGACGAAGTCGTAAGGCGCGTTCGCCGCGCCTTCGACGTCGGCTTTGCCACGGCCCATGAAGCGCTTGACCGACACGATGGTGTTGCGCGGATCGGTGGCGGCCTCAGCCTTCGCCGTGCGGCCGATGCGGCGGCCGCCGTTCGCGAGATAGCGCACGACCGAGGGCAGCAGCACGTGCCCGTCTTCGTCGGGCAGCACGTCGGGCACGCCGCTGCGCACCGCGGCGACCAGCGAGTTCGTCGTGCCGAGGTCGATGCCGACGGCGAGTCGCCGCTGATGCGGCGCCGGCGCCATGCCGGGTTCGGAGATTTGCAGTAAGGCCATCTGTGTGATCTGCTTGTTAACCTGGGTTGGGCGCGAGCGCCCGATATCCGTTTCAGCCGGGGTTCAGCCTTCGAGCCGCTCGATCTGCGAGTCGATCTCGCCCGCCACGCGTTCGATGAACATGAGCTGGCGCACCGCCTCGGCCGCAGGCTGGTTCGAACCGCTGTCGAGCAGCGCCGCGAGCTTCGTGAAGCGCACGCGTTCGTCGTCGCGCAGCTCGCTCGCGAGCGCGTCGAGCGCGTCGATATTCTTCGCGCCGACCGCGTCTTCGATCGCCTCGCGCCACTCCATCTGCTGCATGAGGAACGCGGGCTCCATCGCCGTGTTGTTCTCCGCGCCGACGTCGATCCCGCGCAGATGCAGCAGATACTTCGCGCGCTTGAGCGGATCGCGCAGGGTCTGGTACGCCTCGTTCGTACGCGTCGCCCATTGCATGGCGATGCGCTTTTGCGCCTCGCCGGCGGCGGCGAAGCGGTCGGGATGCACTTGCGCCTGCACCGTGCGGTACGCGTGATCGAGCGCGTTCGCGTCGATCTCGAACCGCTCTGGCAAACCGAACAGCACGAAGTGGCTATCGGAGAGCGAGCGCGAAGGCGTGGAAGGCGTGGTCATCGGCTGGAATGTTCGGGTGGGGCTATCAGGCCTATCAGGCCTGTCAGGGCCATCAAAATCAAAAAGGCGGCACAGGCCGCCTTTTCACCGCTCTGCGCGGGCTCAAACGCGGAAGGACTCGCCGCAGCCGCACTCGTCCTTCACATTCGGGTTGTTGAACCGGAAGCCTTCGTTCAGGCCTTCGCGCACGAAGTCTAGCTGCGTGCCGTCGATATAGGCGAGGCTCTTCGGATCGACGATCACCTTCACGCCGTGGCTCTCGAAAACATTGTCCTCGGGCGCGAGCTCGTCGACGTACTCGAGCTTGTACGCAAGGCCCGAGCAGCCCGTCGTGCGCACGCCGAGGCGCAGGCCCACGCCCTTGCCGCGACGGGTCAGGTACTTCTGCACGTGCTGTGCCGCTTTTTCTGTCAACGTAATTGCCATAGCATCTTCGCCGCGCCCCGCGCCGCCCGGTCGGGCTTTCGCCTTACCTTGCGTCGCGACGCAACCCTGCTGCATCCAAAATCGTTAGTCCTGCGACGCCACGCCTCGTCGGCCGGCGCCGTCCCGCCTCAACACCGCGCGCTTACGCTGCGTCGGCCTTTGCTTCCGTCGTATGACGCTGGCGATAGTCGGCGACCGCTGCCTTGATCGCATCTTCCGCGAGAATCGAGCAGTGGATCTTCACCGGCGGCAGCGCCAGCTCTTCGGCGATCTGCGTGTTCTTGATGTCGAGCGCCTGGTCGAGTGTCTTGCCCTTCACCCACTCGGTCACGAGCGAGCTCGATGCGATCGCCGAGCCGCAACCGTAGGTCTTGAACTTCGCGTCTTCGATCACGCCGTCCGCGCCCACGCGGATCTGCAGCTTCATCACGTCGCCGCATGCCGGCGCGCCGACCATGCCGGTGCCCACCGCGTCGTCGTCTTTCGAGAACGAGCCGACGTTGCGCGGGTTTTCGTAGTGGTCCAGAACCTTGTCGCTATATGCCATGATCACACTCCTTCAATTCGTTGGCCGCGCTGCATGTTCGATGCGCTGCGGCCGGTTCGTTATTCGCTGCTGACTGCGCCACTGTCGCCTTGGTGCGGCTTCAATGCGGCGGCTTCAATGCGGTGGCTTCAATGCGGTGGCTTCAGTGCGCCGCCCACTGAATGGTCGACAGGTCGATGCCGTCCTGATGCATTTCCCACAGCGGCGAGAGCTCGCGCAGCTTGGCGATCTTCGTCTTCAGCAGATTGATGACGTAGTCGACGTCCTGTTCGGTCGTGAAGCGGCCCACCGTGAAGCGGATCGAGCTGTGCGCCAGCTCGTCGTTGCGGCCGAGCGCGCGCAGCACGTACGACGGCTCCAGCGACGCCGACGTGCACGCCGAGCCCGACGACACCGCCACGTCCTTGACCGCCATGATCAGCGACTCGCCTTCGACGAAATTGAAGCTGATGTTGAGGTTGTGCGGGACACGCTGTTCCATGTCGCCGTTCACGTAGGTTTCTTCGATTTCCTTCAGGCCGTTGAGGAGCTTGTCGCGCAGCATGCGCACCCGCTCGTTTTCGGTGGCCATCTCTTCGCGCGCGATGCGAAACGCCTCGCCCATGCCGACGATCTGGTGCGTGGCCAGCGTGCCCGAGCGCATGCCGCGCTCGTGGCCGCCACCGTGCATCTGCGCTTCGATGCGCACACGCGGCTTGCGGCGCACGTACAGCGCGCCAATGCCCTTCGGACCGTAAGTCTTGTGCGCCGAGAACGACATCAGGTCGACCTTGAGCTTTTGCAGGTCGATGGGCGCCTTGCCCGTGGATTGCGCGGCGTCCACGTGGAAAACGATGCCCTTTTCGCGGCAGATCTCGCCGATCGTCTCGATGTCCTGGATCACGCCGATCTCGTTGTTCACGTGCATCACGGAAACGAGGATCGTGTCCGGGCGCAGCGCGGCCTTGAACACGTCGAGGTCGATCAGGCCGTCGTCCTTGACGTCCAGATATGTCACTTCGTAGCCTTCGCGCTCGAGTTCGCGGCAGGTGTCGAGCACGGCCTTGTGCTCGGTCTTCACCGTGACGATGTGCTTGCCCTTGCTCTTGTAGAAGTGCGCGGCACCCTTGATCGCGAGGTTGTCCGATTCGGTCGCGCCGGAGGTCCAGATGATTTCGCGCGGGTCGGCGTTGACGAGCGCCGCGACCTGCTCGCGCGCTTCCTCGACGGCACGCTCCGCGTCCCAGCCGTAGGCGTGGCTGCGCGACGCCGGATTGCCGAACTGCTCGCGCAGATACGGGATCATCTTGTCCACCACGCGCGGGTCGACCGGGGTCGTCGCGCTGTAGTCCATGTAAATGGGCAGGTGGGGAATGTCGTTATTCATCTATCGCTCCGGGGAATCTTTTTGTGCTGCGCTGTACTGTGTATTGCGTTGCCGGCTCGTGTCGTGAACCGCTCGGGAAGGCGCTTACGAACCCGCCATGTTGAAGATCGAGTTCGGACCAAGCGGCATCGTCCTCACCGGCTCCACCGCCGGGGCCTCGGTGCGGCGGTCGCGCAGGACGGCGGGCGCCGCGCCTTCGCGGGCGCGCTGCTTGTCCACCAGGTCCTTGAGCGACACGGAATCGAGGTACTCGACCATCTTCTGGTTCAGCGTCGACCAGAGTTCGTGCGTCATGCAGTGGCCGTCGTGCTGCTTGGTGCCTTCGCAGGCGCCCTTGCCGCCGCACTGGGTGGCGTCGAGCGGTTCGTCAACGGCGATGATGATGTCCGCGACCGTGACATCCTCCGCGCGGCGCGCGAGGTTGTACCCGCCGCCCGGCCCGCGGACCGATTCGACGATTTCGTGACGGCGGAGCTTGCCGAACAGCTGTTCGAGGTACGACAGCGAAATATGCTGGCGCTGGCTGATACCCGCAAGCGTCACCGGGCCCTGCTCCTGGCGCAGGGCCAGGTCGATCATCGCCGTGACGGCGAAACGGCCTTTGGTGGTGAGTCTCATGATGTATGGGAACCGCAATTCTCGACAATTTTCGTCAAGTATAAATACATGACTAGTTTAGTCAAGTATCCGCATCGCGATTTGGGGTTATTACGTGTGTTGCGACCAGGGAAAATGGCGCGTTTTCTACGGCTGGCCAAATCTGGCCGCATCTGCCCGAATCTGGCAGATTGCGCGCCGCTCATTCAACCATCAGTTGCGGACGCAGTGCGGCCAGCAGGCCCGCGCAGGCTGTCTCGCACTGATCAAGCACCGTTTCGAAGCCCGCGTCGCCGCCGAAATAAGGGTCGACAACCACGCGCGCTTCGGCCTGCGGCGCGAATTCCATCAGCAGGCGGATCTTGTCGCGCTCCGCAGCGGGACAGATGCCCTGCAGCGCTACGACATTGGCCTCGTCCATCGCCACGATCAGATCGAAGCGCCGAAAATCCTCTTTGGCAATCTGCCGCGCACGCAGCGGCGCGAGATCGTAGCCCCGCTGACCGCCCGCACGCTGGGCGCGCTCATCGGGCGCCTCGCCGATGTGCCAGTCGCCCGTGCCAGCAGAATCGACTTCGAGGTGTTCCGTCAGTCCCGCTTCGTCGACGAGACGCCGCATCACGGCCTCCGCGGTGGGCGAGCGGCAGATGTTGCCAAGACAAACGAAGCAGACAGAAACCGTTTTCATTGCTGGGACGCTGGAGCGGCGGCCGGCACACAGCGCGCGTCGGCGAGTCGCCAATTATACAAAGGGCAACAATTATGCGCGGCGCGGCCGGTAGGCACGCCGACTCGCAGCGCCCCGGCAGCGTTGCGCGAGCGGTTCATCAGATCGCGTTCGACTGCGGCAGCCCCGCAGCGCCGGTCATCGCCTTCACGGGCGTCTTGCCGTCGCTGCCTACGAGGCCGTACGACACGGCGCGCGCGAGCTCGGCCGTGAACTGTCCGGCGGCGAGGGGCATTTGCTGCTCCGCGGTTTTCCACGCATGGATCCACGCGATCGCCGCGAGCGGCACGATGAGCGCCAGTGGCCAGTACACCGTTATTTTCTTTCTCATGATGCGACTCTCTATCGACTGTTGGGCGAAGAGCACGAGCGCACTATCGCCAGTCGAGATGATATAGAGAGTCGCAATCAGGAAAAACCCGCGCGGCACGAACACACTGTTGCGCCCGGCTAAATAGTCGGCGAACAACGCTTGACTATCACGGGAGGTCAAGCCTCGTCGGCGCGCCTGGACCTGGTCGTGTCGAGATGCGTGTTCCGGGCCGCATACAACTCGCGGAACGTGCGGCCAACCGGGGCAGGCATGTCGCGGCCGTTTGTCCAGCCGCGCGCGAACGGCAGCTTGCGGATGAGCCGCGCCTGCCCGCCCATGCGCTCCAGGATCCGGACGCCCAGGCGTGTGACGAGCCCATAGGCGCCCGGATGCAGCGCGAGCCAGCCCCACGCGGCCAGTGCAGCGCGTTCCCGCCAGGGGCGCAGATGGCGCTCGGTTTGTTTCTCGCGCAGCTTGCGCAAAAGATCCGAAAGCGGAATGCCGACCGGGCAGACGCTGTTGCATTCACCGCAGAGCGTCGCCGCCTGCGGCAGATCGAGGGCCTGGTCGATACCGACGTAGCTCGGCGTGAGCACGGAGCCCATCGGCCCCGGATAAACCCAGCCATAGGCATGGCCACCCACCTTTTGATAGACCGGGCAATGGTTCATGCAGGCGCCGCAACGGATGCAGCGCAGCATCTCCTGGAACTCGCCGCCGATGAGGCCAATGCGGCCGCCGTCCACTAGCACGACATACATGTGCTCGGGGCCGTCCTGGTCGTCGGACCCGCGCGGCCCCGTCAGCACCGAGAAGTAATTCGACGTGGCCTGCCCCGTCGCCGAGCGCGGCAGCAGGCGCATGGCGGTAGCGAGATCTTCGAGCGTGGGGAGCACCTTCTCGATGCCGGTGACCGCCACGTGCACGCGCGGCATCACGGTGCACATGCCCTCGTTGCCCTCGTTCGTCACCAGCACCACCGAGCCCGTTTCCGCGACGAGAAAGTTGCCGCCCGTCACCCCCATGTCGGCCGAGAGAAAGTGCGGGCGAAGCACTTCGCGCGCCTCGCGCGTCATGTCGGGGATTTCGGTCAGGCGCGGCTTACCGTGCGTCCTGGCAAAGAGCCCGGCGATCTCGTCCTTGTCCTTGTGGACGACGGGCGCAATGATGTGGCTGGGCGCCTCGTTGTCGTTGATCTGCAGGATGTACTCGCCCAGGTCGGTCTCGATGGACTGCACGCCCATTTCCGCCAGCACCGCGTTGAGCCGCATTTCCTCGGAGACCATCGACTTCGTCTTGATCACCTTGCGCACGTCGTGCCGGCGCGCAATGTCCGCGACCAGCTTCGCGGCGTCGCGCGCCGTTTCCGCATAGAGCACGGTCACGCCCCGCCGCGTGGCCTCGGTCTCGAACTGCTCGAGCCAGACATCGAGGTTTTCGAGCGCGCGATTGCGGCGAGCCTTGAGCGCCGCGCGCGTGGCTGGAAAGTCGATTGCCGTGATGGCCTCGGCGCGCGCGGAAACGAACTTCGTCGAGAGTTTCTTGAGGTTCTGCTGCAGACGCTGGTCGGCCAGCTTCTGGCCGGCGCGCGCCTTGAACTGCATCGATTGGACTTGCATGGTGTCAGCGCAATGGTGGGCGGGTTCGGGCGAGGCGTGACGAATGGGCGAGGAATCGGCGACGACGAGCGGCGCGTCAAACGTCGCCGGCCAGCACCTGCGCGATGTGCAGCACGCGCGTGGCGGTATCCCCGTTGCGGCGCAAACGACCTTCGATGTTCAGCATGCAGCCGAGGTCGCCGAGCACCACGGCGCCCGTACCGGTCGCCGCTACATTCGCGCATTTTTCGTCTGCAATGGCCGTCGAGATATCGCCGTATTTCACGGCAAAGGTGCCGCCGAAGCCGCAGCAATGCTCGCAGTCCTTCATTTCCCGCACTTCCACGCCGCGCTGGGCGAGCAGCGCGCGCGGCTGTTCCTTCACTCCGAGTTCGCGCAGGCCGGAACACGAATCGTGATAAGTCACGGGGCCGTTGAACTCCCCTTGGGGCAGCGTGACCTTCGCGACATTGACGAGGAAATCCGTGAGTTCATACACGCGCTCGCGCAGCTTGCCGTAACGCGCCATCAATTCTGGATCGTCCCGGAACAGGTCGCCGTAGTGCACTCGGACCATGCCGCCGCACGAGCCCGACGGCACCACCAGGTAGTCGAACTGCTCGAATTCGCGCAGTGTCTTTTCCGCGAGATCACGAGCGATCGCCCGCTCCCCCGAGTTATAGGCCGGCTGACCGCAGCAGGTTTGCGCGGGCGGCACGATGACCTCGTAGCCCGCATCTTCGAGCAGCTTCAGCGTCGAAAAGCCAATTTCAGGGCGCATCGTGTCGATGAGGCAGGTGACGAACAGACCGACTCGCATGGGAACTCCTCGTGAAAACCGTCCCCGATTATCCGCTGTTTCGCCGCCGTCACCAACGCGGGCCTGGGCTGCCTGGCCGGCTAAATATATTCCGCACTGCAGCGCACATCGGCCGCCAAGCGCTTACTTTTTTCACAATACGAGATACAATGCCTTTTCCGCCTCACGCGTCAAACGAATCTGAACCCATGAGCGACACCCATCCAGATCCGAAGACCTCGATTCAGGTGATCGAGCGCATGATGCGCCTGCTGGACGCGCTGGCCGCGCATAGCGACCCTGTGAGCCTGAAGGAACTTGCGCAACGCACCGAACTGCATCCTTCGACAGCGCACCGCATCCTCAACGACATGGTGAGTTGCCGTCTCGTCGACCGTTCCGATCCCGGCACGTACCGGCTCGGCATGCGCCTGCTCGAACTCGGCAACCTCGTGAAAGCGCGACTGTCCGTGCGCGACGCGGCGCTCACGCCCATGCGCGAACTGCACCGCCTCACGGGCCAGACCGTCAACCTTTCCGTGCGCCAGGGCGACGAGATCGTCTATATAGAACGCGCTTACTCGGAGCGTTCGGGCATGCAGGTGGTGCGCGCGATCGGCGGACGCGCCCCGTTGCACCTCACGTCGGTGGGCAAGCTCTTCCTCGCCGCCGACGAGGCGAACCGCGTGCGAGCCTACGCCACGCGTACCGGCCTGTCGGGCCATACGCGCAACAGCATTACCGATCTGGGCCGCCTCGAGCGCGAACTCGCTCATGTGCGCCAGCAATTCTGCGCACGCGATAACGAAGAACTCGAACTGGGCGTTCGCTGCATCGCGGCGGGTATTTACGACGACACCGGCAAACTGGTGGCGGGCCTTTCGCTTTCGGCCCCCGCCGATCGCCTGCAGGATTCGTGGCTCGGCCAGTTGAGCAAGACCGCGCTCACCATTTCAGAATCGCTCGGCTACCACCCGGAGCCCGCCGAAGGTAACGCCCAGCCCGCCTGAAGCTGGCCAGGACCGCCGTCCAGAGCCGCTTACGGAAACGAACGGAGCGGCAACCTCTCAAAGCAGAACGCCCCGCGATTGCGGGGCGTTTTCGTTGCAGTGCGAAATCAGTCCGCAACTCGCACATCGGCACGCTGCGTGCCGGACTACCGTTCAGGTGCCGGGACCGCTTGCATCCGCACTCGTGATACGCGGCTGCTGGTCGGCGCCGCCATTGTCGAGCCACGTACGCACGCGCGTAGCATCCGCGAAGCGCGAGTACTTGCCGCTCGAATCGAGCAGCACCATGATCACCGGACGATTGTGGATCGTGGATTGCATGACGAGGCACTCACCGGCTTCGTTGATGAAGCCTGTCTTCTGGAGGCCGATGTCCCACGAGGCGTTGCGCACCAGCGCGTTCGTGCTGTTGTAGGCAAGATTGCGCTTGCCCGTGAACACGTCGTAGCTGCGGTCGGTCGAGAACTGGCGAATCATCGGGTATTGGTAAGCCGCGTTCACCATCTTCACGAGATCCCGTGCGGTGGCGACGTTGCGGCTCGTCAGACCCGTGGAATTCTCGAAGTGCGTATCGGTCATGCCGAGCTGCTTCGCCTTCGCGTTCATCGCCGCGATGAACGCCGGACGGCCACCCGGGTAGTAGCGCGAGAGCGCCGCCGCCGCGCGGTTTTCCGAGGCCATCAACGCGATGTGCAGCATGTCTTCACGCGAAAGCACCGAACCCACCGAGAGACGCGAACCCGTGTTCTTCTCGTAATCGCGGTCTTCATCGGTCACTTCGATCGATTCCGAGAGGGGTGCCTTGGAATCGAGCACGACCATGGCGGTCATCAGCTTCGTGATCGAGGCGATCGGCACAACCGCATGCGAATTCTTGTCGAAGAGCGGCTCGAGCGTGTTCTGGTCGACCACGTAGGCCACACCCGAACGCAGCATCAGCGAGTCGGGCGTCTCGTGCAGGCCGAAGGCCTGGCCGACCGTCGGCTGGCGCGGCTCGAACGCCACGCGGCGCATCGCCGAATGATGGCGACCGTTCATCGTGTAGGTGACGCGGCGTTTTTTCGCCACCGGGCGCGCAACGTCTTCCTTCGAGGCGGCGCTGCGGGTTGTGGCCGCCTGGTTGCCGGCCGTTGCCGGCTCGGCCTTCGCAACCTTCTTGCTGGCTTTCTTCGCCTTGGCCGTTTTGGCCGGCGCGGCGTCTTGCGACGCAGCAAAGGCGCCTTCGGGCGCCACGAGCGTCGCACCGATGGCGACGGACACAGCAACCGACAACGCGGCGCTGATGACCGACGACGGCATCAGTGAGAACGACAGGAGCTTGTCGGATTTCATTGGTGTTCTTGATGGAGCGGCGGGATCGTTCGCCAAGTGTAGTAAAACCACAAAAAATTCGCAAATTGAAGCACTTATCGGCGCTCATTAAACCGAAATATGACCTTCGATTGAGCAGATCAATGCACTTCCCGCGTTCGATTGCGTTCGATGGAGGCAGACAATCCCCCCGCCACGACGCCGCTTGCTGAGAACGCTTACGGCGCACGCAAAGTGCGCTTGCTGCGTTAACGGCGTTCGTCGTACAGAACTTGAACTGAGGAAAATGCGGATGAACCGCCTGACCACCGGTGCCGCCGTGCCGCGCGACACGCGTTCGACTGCAATAGATCATTAACGTTCCATGTAGCAATTCGGTAGACGCATTCGGTGAAATCCCGCATCTGCTTTCACGCGAGATCAGGCGCACCTTGCAGAAAGCGGTTCTCCGCCGCTCCCCGAGCCCGCGCACTGGTTGCTGTCGCGATTGTCGCAGCCCTCCTAACCATCATGCATAAGTGATTGTTTAATAATAATTTGTTGAGATTGTGCGACGCACCAAAAAATCTTGACTTTCTTCCGCGAGATCCTAAAATCGAGGTAATGTTGCGACGCACAACGCGAGCGACAGAGCACCAGCGTAGTGCCACTTCTTACTTCAGGCGACCCAAGAAGGCCGCCGACCAATCCAGGAGCGTAAACATGAGTCTGCTGACCCCTGAGCAATTCGCCGCTGCCCAGAAAGCCAACGTCGAAACCCTGTTCGGCCTCACCGGCAAGGCATTCGAAGGCGTGGAAAAGCTCGTCGAATTGAACCTTCAGGCTGTCCGCTCGAATCTGGCGGAAACGCAGGAACACGCCCAGCGCGCACTGTCGGTCAAGGACGCGCAGGAATTCCTGGCCCTGCAAACGAGCTATGCCCAGCCGCTGACCGAAAAGCTGCTGTCGTATGGCCGTCACGTGTATGAAATCGCCTCGGCCACCCAGGCCGAGTTTGCGAAGGTCGCCGAAGCCCACTACGAAGAGCAGAACCGCAAGGTTCAGTCGCTCGTCGATAACGTCGCGAAGAATGCGCCGGCTGGCTCGGAAACCGCGGTCGCCGTGATCAAGTCGGCCATCAACGCCGCGAACACGACCTACGAAACGGTCCACAAGGCCACGAAGCAAGCCGTGGAAATGGCCGAAAGCAACTTCAACGCCGCCACCGCCGCCGCCAGCAAGGCCGCCGCACAGGCTTCGCGCTCGGCTGCCGCTTCGGCCACCAAGAAGCCGGTCTGAACGTAGTGCGTCGAACCCGGGGCCCGCACTGAAACAGCGCGGCGCCCGATGCCGGACCTGAACGCTCCGGCATGCCTCACGGCGTGCCACTTGCCCGGTCGCCGACCGGGATTTCTTTTTACGCTCAGGCGCCTCTCGTAGCACCGGCAGGACCACGCGGCACACAGCGTTACCCCAAATGCAAACGGCGCACTCCTCGCGGAGTGCGCCGTTTCTTCATGGGCGCCGCCCGGTGAGGCGGCGCGGCACGAGCTTACTTCTTCTTTTGCGGCGGCAAGTCGGTACACACGCCTTCATACAGCTCCGCAGCCATGCCGATCGACTCGCCCAGCGTCGGGTGCGGGTGGATCGTCTTGCCGATGTCGGTCGCGTCCGCGCCCATTTCCACCGCGAGGCACACTTCGCTGATGAGGTCGCCCGCGTTCAGGCCGACGATGCCGCCGCCGATCACGCGATGCGTCTCTTCGTCGAAGATCAGCTTCGTGAAGCCCTCGTCGCGGCCGTTGGCGATCGCACGGCCCGAAGCGGCCCACGGGAACACGGCCTTGCCGTACTTGATGCCTTCGGCCTTGCACTGGTCCTCGGTCTTGCCGGCCCACGCCACTTCCGGATCGGTGTAAGCCACCGACGGAATCTGCAGTGCGTCGAAGTACGCCTTCTCGCCGTGCGCGGCTTCCGCCGCCACATGGCCTTCGTGCACGGCCTTATGCGCGAGCATCGGCTGCCCGACCACGTCGCCGATCGCGAAGATGTGCGGCACGTTGGTGCGCATCTGCTTGTCGACTTCGATGAAGCCGCGATCCGTCACCGCCACGCCCGCCTTGTCCGCGCCGATCTTCTTGCCGTTGGGCGAGCGGCCCACGGCCACGAGCACGAGGTCGTAGCGCTGCGCCTCGGCCGGCGCCTTCTCGCCTTCGAAGCTCACATAGATGCCGTCCTGCTTCGCCTCGGCCTTCGTGGTTTTGGTCTTGAGCATGACGTTCGCGAAGCGCTTCGCGTTGTACTTCTCCCAGACCTTCACGAGATCGCGGTCCGCACCGGCCATGAGGACGTCGAGCATTTCCACGACGTCGATCTGCGCGCCGAGCGTCGCATAGACCGTCGCCATTTCCAGCCCGATGATGCCGCCGCCGATGACGAGCATCTTCTGCGGAATCTGGCGCAACTCCAGCGCGCCGGTCGAATCGACCACGCGCGGGTCTTCCGGCATGAACGGCAGCTTCACGGCCTGCGAGCCCGCCGCGATGATCGCCTGCTTGAACCTGACGATCTTCTTGCCGCCCTCGCCCACCACTTCCATGTGGTGCGGATCGAGGAACGCGCCCACGCCCGTCACGACTTCGACCTTGCGCGCCTTGGCCATGCCGGCGAGGCCACCGGTGAGCTTCTTGACGACGCCCGACTTGAAGTCGCGCAGGCGGTCGAGATCGATTTGCGGCTTGCCGAACGTGATGCCGTGCGAGGCGAGCTCTTCGGCTTCGTCGATCACGAGCGCCGTGTGCAGCAGCGCCTTCGACGGAATGCAGCCCACGTTCAGGCAGACGCCGCCGAGCGTCGAATAACGCTCGACCAGCACGGTCTTCATGCCGAGGTCGGCGGAGCGGAACGCCGCCGAGTAGCCGCCGGGGCCCGCGCCGAGCACGAGCATGTCGCACTCGACGTCCGCGTTGCCGCTGAAACTGCCGGCCTGCGGCGCCGGCGCAGCTGCCTTCGGTGCTTCGGCGGCCTTGGGTGCTTCAGCCTTGGGCGCCTCAGCCTTCGGCGCCGGCGCCGCTGCGCCTTCCGAAGCCTCGACCAGTGCGATCACCGTGCCTTGCGACGCCTTGTCGCCGGCCTTGATCTTCACTTCCTTGACGGTGCCCGCGACATCGCTCGGCACTTCCATCGTGGCCTTGTCCGACTCGAGCGAGAGCAGCGTCTGTTCTTTCTCGATCACGTCACCGGCCTTGATGTTGACTTCGATGACGTCGATGTCCTTGAAGTCGCCGATATCCGGCACTTTCACTTCGACGAGACTCATGGTGTCCCCTTTTGGACGACCGGCCGCGCCCGCCGCGGCGCGCACGCATTCACACGTGCGGCGCCGCCAGCGTAAGCCGGTCGATGCGGTTTTACAGAATCACGCGGCGGAAATCGCCGAGGATCGAAGCGAGGTACGCGTTGAAACGCGCGGCAGCCGCGCCGTCGATCACGCGGTGGTCGTACGAGAGCGAGAGCGGCAGCGTGAGGCGCGGCACGAACTGCTTGCCGTCCCACACCGGCTTCATGGCGCTCTTCGACAGACCGAGAATCGCGACTTCCGGCGCATTGATGATCGGCGTGAAATGCGTGCCGCCGATGCCGCCGAGCGACGAGATCGAGAAGCAGCCGCCTTGCATCTGGTCGGGCTTGAGCTTGCCGTCGCGCGCGAGCTTCGAGAGGTCGGCCATTTCCTTCGCGATGTCGACGAGACCCTTCTTGTCCGCGTCGCGGATCACGGGGACGACGAGGCCGTTCGGCGTGTCGGCGGCGAAGCCGATGTGGTAGTACTGCTTGAAGACGAGGTTGTCGCCGTCGAGGCTCGCGTTGAAGGTCGGGAACTTCTTGAGCGCCGCGACGCAGGCCTTGATGACGAACGCGAGCATCGTGAATTTCACGCCTGCCTTCTCGTTCTCCTTGTTCAGCTGCACGCGCAGCGCTTCGAGCTCGGTGATGTCCGCTTCGTCGTTGTTCGTGACGTGCGGGATCATGACCCAGTTGCGGTGCAGGTTCGCGCCGGAAATCTTCTTGATGCGCGAGAGCGGCTGCGTGTCGATCGGGCCGAACTTCGTGAAGTCGACCTTCGGCCACGGCAGCAGGTTCAGGCCCGCGCCACCTGCGGCGGGAGCGGCTGCAGCGCCGGCAGGCGCGGCGAGCGCGCCCGTCATCACGCCCTTCACGAACGCGGTGACGTCGTCCTGGGTAATGCGGCCCTTCGGACCCGTACCCGTCACGCGGGCGACGTCCACGCCGAGTTCGCGCGCGAACTTGCGCACCGAGGGTGAAGCATGGCTCGGACGGCGCGCGCCGCCTTCGCCAGCCGGGATGATCGGCGCCTGTGCGAGCGCCGACGGTGCGGCAGGCGCGGGCTGGGCTGCTGCGGGCGCAGGCGCGTCCGACGGCAGTTCGACGGGCTTCGCAGCCGGCGCGGCGGCCGCAGCCGAAGCACCTTCCGCTTCGACGACGACGATCTCCGTGCCTTCCGACACGTTGTCGCCGACCTTGACCAGGATTGCCTTGACGACGCCGGCCACCGGGCTCGGCACGTCCATCGTCGCCTTGTCCGATTCGAGCGTGACGAGCGACTGCTCCTTCTCGACACGGTCGCCGACCTTCACGCCGACCTCGATGACGGGCACGTCCTTATAGTCGCCGATGTCCGGCACCTTGACGGTTTGCGCGCCGCCGCCCGCGGCGGCCGGTGCAGCGGCCGGTGCCGGTGCAGCAGCAGCCGCTGCGGCAGGCGCCGGTGCGGCGGCAGCCGGTGCCGCTGCCGGGGCAGGTGCAGCGGCCGGAGCCGCAGCCGCGCCGGCGCCGTCCAGCACGAGCACGAGCGAGCCTTCCGACACGTTGTCGCCGACCTTGACCTTCACGTCCTTGACCGTGCCCGACGCCGGGCTCGGCACGTCCATCGTCGCCTTGTCGGACTCCAGCGTGATGAGGGATTGTTCTTTTTCGACGGTATCGCCCGCCTTTACCAGCACCTCGATCACAGGAATGTCCTTGTAATCGCCGATGTCCGGCACCTTGACTTCGATCGCTTGACTCATTGTTTTGTCTCCGGGGCCGCATAAAACGCGCCTCCCCGCTTCGGGGAGGCGCGCATGCCATGCACGGGGTGATGGGTTAGACGGTCATCGGGTTGGGTTTGGACGGATCGAGGTTGTACTTGGCGATGGCTTCGCCCACCACCTTGCGCTCGATCTTGCCTTCGTCCGCGAGCGCATTGAGCGCCGCGATCGTGGTCCAGTAGCGATCGACTTCGAAGAAGTGACGCAGCTTCTCACGCGTGTCCGAACGGCCGAAGCCGTCGGTGCCGAGCACCACGAACTTGCGCGGCACCAGACCGCGGATCTGGTCGACGAGCGCCCGCACGTAGTCGGTCGATGCGATGACCGGGCCTTGCGTGCCCTTGAGCAGCTTTTCGACGTGCGATTCGCGGCGCGGCTCGCTCGGGTGCAGCAGGTTCCAGCGCTCGACTTCATGGCCTTCGCGGGCCAGTTCGGTGAAGCTCGGCACGCTCCAGAGGTCGGCTTCGACGCCCCAGTCGTTCTTCAGCAGGTCGGCGGCGGCGATCACTTCGTTGAAGATCGTGCCCGCGCCCAGAAGTTGCACGCGCGGCGCCTTGGCGTTGTCCGCGCCCTTGCGGAACGCGTACATGCCCTTGATGATATCGGCCGCCACGCTCTCGCCCTGCGGAATCGCCGGGTGCTCGTAGTTCTCGTTCATCACCGTGATGTAATAGAACACGTCTTCCTGGTCCTGCACCATGCGGCGCAGACCATCCTGCATGATGACCGCGAGTTCATAGCCGAACGTCGGGTCGTAGCTCACGCAGTTCGGCACCGAAGCGGCCCACAGGAGCGAGTGGCCGTCTTCGTGCTGGAGGCCTTCGCCGTTGAGCGTCGTGCGGCCTGCCGTGCCGCCCAGCAGGAAGCCGCGCGAGCGCATGTCGCCCGCGGCCCATGCGAGGTCGCCGATGCGCTGGAAGCCGAACATCGAGTAGAAGATGTAGAACGGGATCATGATCTCGCCGTGCGTCGAGTACGACGTCGCGGCTGCGATCCAGTCCGACATGCCGCCGGCTTCGTTGATGCCTTCCTGCAGGATCTGACCCGTCTCCGATTCCTTGTAGAACATCAGCTGGTCGGAGTCTTCCGGCACGTACTTCTGGCCCTGCTGGTTCCAGATGCCGATCTGGCGGAACAGGCCTTCCATGCCGAAGGTGCGCGACTCGTCCGGCACGATGGGCACGACGCGCTTGCCGAGCGCCTTGTCCTTCAACAGGATGTTGAGGATACGCACGAACGCCATCGTCGTGGAGATCTCGCGGCCTTCGCCCGTGCCCTTGAGCAGCGGCTCGAACGCGTCGAGGCTCGGCACCGGGAGCGACTCGGCCTTCTGGCGGCGAGCCGGCAGGTAACCGCCGAGGTCCATGCGCTTCTGGCGCATGTATTCGAGTTCCTTCGAGCCTTCCTCGAACGTGAGATACGGCACGTCGACGATCTGCTCGTCCGTGATCGGCAGACGGAACTGGTCGCGGAACTTCTTGAGCTGATCCACCTGCATCTTCTTTTGCTGGTGGGTGATGTTCATCGCCTGGCCGGCTTCGCCCATGCCGTAGCCCTTGATCGTCTTCGCGAGGATGACGGTCGGCTGGCCCTTGGAGTTCGATGCCTCGTGGAACGCCGCGTAGATCTTGTGCGGGTCGTGGCCGCCACGGTTCAGGTTCCAGATGTCGTCGTCGGACCAGTCGGCGACCAGCGCCTTCAGCTCCGGCGAGTTGAAGAAGTGCTCACGCACGAAGGCGCCCGACTCCGACTTGTACGTCTGGTACTCGCCGTCGACGACTTCCATCATGCGGCGCATCAGCGCGCCCGATCTGTCACGCGCGAATAATGCGTCCCAGCGAGATCCCCAGATGACCTTGATGACGTTCCAGCCCGCGCCGCGGAACTCGCTTTCGAGCTCCTGGATGATCTTGCCGTTGCCGCGCACCGGACCGTCGAGGCGCTGCAGATTGCAGTTGATGACGAACACGAGGTTGTCCAGACGCTCGCGGCCGGCCATGCCGATCGCGCCGAGCGATTCGGGCTCGTCCGTCTCGCCGTCGCCGAGGAAGGCCCATACCTTGCGGCCCTCGGTCTTCGCGATGCCGCGCGCCTGCAGGTACTTCATGAAGCGCGCCTGGTAGATCGCCATGATCGGGCCGAGGCCCATCGAGACGGTCGGGAACTGCCAGAAGTCGGGCATGAGCCACGGGTGCGGGTACGACGAGATGCCCTCGCCGCCCACTTCCTGGCGGAAGTTGTCGAGCTGCTTTTCGGTCAGGCGGCCGAGCAGGAACGCGCGCGAGTAGACCCCCGGCGACGAGTGGCCCTGCACGAACACGAGATCGCCGCCGTGCTCGGCCGAAGGCGCGCGCCAGAAGTGGTTGTAACCGACGTCGTAGAGCGTGGCCGCCGAGGCGAACGAGGCGATATGGCCGCCGACGTTCGTATGCTTGCCCGCGCGCAGCACCATGGCCATGGCGTTCCAGCGCGTGTACGAGCGGATGCGGTGCTCGATGTCCTGGTCGCCGGGATTGCGGGCCTGGTTGGCGACCGGAATCGTGTTGATGTACGGCGTGTTGGCCGAGAACGGCAGATGCTCGCCGTGCACGCGCGCGAACTCGATCTGCTTCTCGATGAGGTAATGGGCGCGATCAGGGCCGACCGTCGAGATGACGCCGTCCAGCGCTTCGAGCCATTCGGCAGTTTCCTGGGGATCCTCGTCCTTGTCGGCGGCAACGTACTTTAGGACTTCGTCGGGTACAGCGGACATGCTCGTCTCCTGATGGGGGAACGCTGTTGATCGGGCCATGTTGGCGGCAGCGCTTGAGGCGCGACCGGGCCAACCGCAGCAGCTTCCGGGCGATTGTAATGACCCCCCTGGGCCTTGCGCAACAAAATTTTCGAATTGCGAGATGTGATTTTATAATGTGGAAAATTGCTGCAGCGCACGCTTAATCGTTCGCGCCCCTGTGGCGATAACGGTCAGTTTGCACCCGTTTATCGGCGATTTACTGCTTTTTTCGCGGCATTTCCGTGTCTTACGCTGCGCTACAATCCTTGCCATGTTGACCGAACGGCTTTTCGCACGCTCGGCGCGGCCGCCCGGAACGCCCGGCGAGTCGTCGCCGTCCCGCTGGCACCACGGACCCTGGTGGTCGAATTCCTATTTGCTGACGCCGCTCCTGTCGATCCTGGTGTTCCTGGTCGTCATGAGCCTGATCTTGTGGAGCCTCAACCGCCGCGAGCAACAGCAGCAGGAAGACACGCTTTACCGCAACGTCGCGTGGGCCCAGCAGCAGATCCGGCTTTCCATGACGGGCGCGCAGGAGCAACTGCAGGCGCTGGCGCGCGACCTCGCGGCGGGCCACAGCGATCCGCAATATTTCCAGACGTCCACCACGGACATCATGCAGGGCCATCCGGAGATCCTCTATCTCAACTGGTACACGAGCCAGCAGGAGCCGAGGTGGCCCAACACGGCAATGCCGCTGTTCGGCCAGCGCCTCGCCAAGCCCAACGACGCGCAAATGGACGAAGCCGTGAAGGCCGCCTTCGCCGAAGCGCGCTCGACGCGGCGCCAGGTGTACTCCCCGCTCATCTACGACGACGTCGGCAACGGCTACATCACGCTGCAAACGCCGGTATACCGCGATCGCGAGTTTCTTGGCTCAATCGCGGCCGTGTTCTCGGTCGAAGGCATTCTGAAGCACGACATCCCGCCCGAGCTGTCGGCCAAGTACAAGATCTCGATTCTCGACGCGAACGACCGCGAGCTCGCCACCACCTCGACGCGCCCGCGCCTGCCGCGCGACGTCTACTACGACCTGCCGCTCGATCCGCCGGGCCAGGGCGTTTCGGTACGCGTGTACTCGTTTCCGCAGATGACCAACTTCACGAACAACACGCTCGTGTGGCTGGTCGCGGGTCTGTCGTGCTTCGTGCTGTGGAGCCTCTGGAGTCTCTGGAAGCACACGCGCCAGCGCTTCGAGGCGCAGCAGGCGCTCTACGCGGAAGCATTCTTCCGTCGCGCGATGGAGAACTCGGTGCTGATCGGCATGCGCGTGCTGGACATGCACGGGCGCATCACGCACGTGAATCCGGCCTTCTGCCGCATGACTGGCTGGGATGAAAGCGACCTCGTGGGCAAGAATGCGCCGTTCCCCTACTGGCCGCGCGACGCCTACCCCGAAATGCAGCGCCAGCTCGACATGACGCTGCGCGGCAAGGCGCCCTCCTCGGGCTTCGAGCTGCGCGTGCGCCGCAAGGACGGCTCGCAGTTCCATGCCCGCCTTTACGTCTCGCCGCTCATCGACAGCTCGGGCCGTCAGACGGGCTGGATGTCGTCGATGACCGACATCACCGAACCGAAGCGCGCGCGCGAAGAGCTCGCCGCCGCGCACGAGCGCTTCACCACGGTGCTGGAGAGCCTCGACGCGGCCGTCTCCGTGCTCGCCGCCGACGAAGCCGAGCTGCTGTTCGCGAACCGCTATTACCGCCACCTCTTCGGCATCCGTCCGGACGGCCACCTCGAACTGGCCGGCGGCGGCGGCTTCGACTCGGCCAACGCCTCATCGGACTCGATCGACATGGTGGACGCCTTCGCGGGCCTGCCCGCCACCGCGCTCACGGAAAGCACGGCGGACGCACAGGAGGTGTACGTCGAGGGCATCCAGAAGTGGTTCGAAGTGCGCCGCCAGTACATCCAGTGGGTGGACGGCCACCTCGCGCAGATGCAGATCGCGACCGACATCACGACGCGCAAGCAGGCCCAGGAGCTGGCCCGCCAGCAGGACGAAAAGCTCCAGTTCACGAGCCGCCTGATGACGATGGGCGAGATGGCCTCCTCGCTTGCGCATGAACTGAACCAGCCGCTCGCCGCGATCAACAACTATGCATCCGGCACGGTCGCGCTCGTGAAGTCGGGCCGCGCCGCGCCCGACAACCTGCTGCCCGTGCTCGAGAAAACGGCCCAGCAAGCGGTGCGCGCGGGCATGATCATCAAGCGCATCCGCGAGTTCGTGAAGCGCAGCGAGCCCAAGCGCCAGGCCACGCGCGTGGCCGACATCGTGGCCGACGCCGTGGGCCTCGCCGAAATCGAGGCGCGCAAGCGCCGCATCCGCATCGTGACCGACATGCGCTCGCGCATGCCCGTGATCTACGTCGATCCGGTGCTGATCGAGCAGGTGCTCGTCAACCTGCTGAAAAACGCAGCCGAAGCCATGGCCGAGGCGCGTCCGAATGCGATCGATGCGATGATCCGCGTGATCGTGAAGCGCGAAGGCGGCAACGTGTGCATCAGCGTCGTGGACCAGGGTCCGGGCGTGGACGAAGCCACGGCCGAACGCCTCTTCGAACCGTTCTACAGTACGAAATCCGATGGCATGGGCATGGGCCTGAACATCTGCCGTTCCATCATCGAATCGCACCGCGGGCGTCTCTGGGTGGTCAACAACGTCGAATCCGACGGCCACATCAGCGGCGCAACGTTCCATTGCAGTCTGCCCATCGGCGAAACGGACAGCCCTTCGCGGGGCTCCGAAGAACCGACTCCACAAACCGTTACGGGAGAGCCATGAACAGCCCAGTCACCACCCAGGAAACCGTCTTTGTTGTCGATGACGATGAGGCCGTACGAGACTCCCTGCGTTGGCTCCTCGAAGCGAACGGCTACCGCGTCCAGTGCTTCAACAGCGCGGAGGAGTTCCTCGATGCTTATCAGCCGGCGCAGCAGGCCGGACAGATCGCCTGCCTGATACTCGACGTGCGCATGTCCGGTATGAGCGGCCTCGAACTGCAGGAACGCCTGATCGCCGAAAACGCCTCGCTGCCGATCATCTTCGTGACGGGTCACGGCGATGTCCCGATGGCCGTCTCGACCATGAAGAAGGGCGCGATGGATTTCATCGAAAAGCCCTTCGACGAAGCCGAGCTGCGCAAGCTCGTCGAGCGCATGCTCGACAAGGCGCGCAACGAAAGCAGCAACGTGCAGCAGCAGCGCGCTGCGGCCGAACGACTCGGCAAGCTCACGGCGCGCGAGCACCAGGTGCTCGAGCGCATCATCGCGGGCCGCCTGAACAAGCAGATCGCCGACGACCTCGGCATCAGCATCAAGACCGTGGAGGCGCACCGCGCCAACATCATGGAGAAGCTCAACGTCAACACGGTCGCCGACCTGCTGCGTCTCGCGCTCTCCAACAAGCCGCAACAGGCGCAGCAGTAAGCGCGCGGTCTTAAGTGCATTCGTGCGCCGTGGTGCGCGCGAATGCAGCCTGCGGCGCGCCGCCGCCGCATCTGGACCTCCTTCCCTTTACCGGTCTTCGCAGGTCGCCGCTCGCCCGTCCAGGCCGAAGCGCGGCCGCCGCGCGGGTATAATGTCGGCCTTCGCACAGAAGCCGGCCCCATGCCGCTCGCCTGCGCCCTGTGCTGTGCGCCAGCGCTCGCGCCTCCACGAGTCTCCACAAGCGCCCGCACGTGCCCGCAACGCCCACTTTCGATCCAGACCGACCATGACTGCCACCCTCATCGACGGCAACGCCCTCTCCAGGAAACTTCGCGCCGACGTGGCCACACGCGCCGCTGCCCTCACCGCCCGCGGCCATCAGCCGGGGCTGGCCGTCGTGCTGGTGGGCGACAATCCGGCGAGCGAAGTCTACGTGCGCAACAAGGTCAAGGCGTGCGAGGACAACGGCCTCCATTCGTCGTACGACCGCTATGCCGAATCGCTTTCCGAGGCCGATCTGCTCAAGCGCATCGACGAGCTGAACCGTGACCCGAAGATCCACGGCATTCTCGTGCAGCTGCCGCTGCCGAAGCACATCGACAGCCACAAGGTGATCGAGGCCATCGCGCCCGAGAAGGACGTGGACGGTTTTCACGTCGCCAACGCGGGCGCGCTCATGACGGGCCAGCCGCTCTTTCGCCCCTGCACGCCCTATGGCGTGATGAAGATGTTCGAGGAGTACAAGATCCCGCTCGAGGGCGCCAACGCCGTGGTGATCGGCCGCTCGAACATCGTCGGCAAGCCGATGGCGCTGCTGATGCTCGAAAAGGGCGCGACGGTCACGATCTGCCACAGCAAGACGCGCGACCTCGCGAAGCACACGCGCGACGCCGACATCGTGGTCGCCGCGGTGGGCAAACGCAACATCCTGACCGCCGACATGATCAAGCCCGGCGCGACCGTGATCGACGTGGGGATGAACCGCGACGACAACGGCAAGCTCTGCGGCGACGTCGATTTCGCGGGCCTGAAGGACGTGGCCGGTTTCATCACGCCGGTGCCGGGCGGCGTTGGCCCCATGACCATCACGATGCTGCTGGTGAACACGATCGAAGCGGCGGAACGCGCAGCAGGCGCGTAAGGCAGTTGCGATCGAGCATTGCGGCGTCACGCTCAAGAAGCGGCCCTCATGGGCCGCTTTTCTTTTGCTGCTCGGGCGGGAGCTCAGTGAGCCGGATGATCGAATCGGGCCGTGATTTCGCCGACTCCCTGCGACATCTGTTAATTTGATCGGATTCACCGGTTGGAAAGCGCCCCTCGCGCCCCAATACTCGCTCTAACGGGCGCGCGCAGCGCTGCCGCGCCCCCGTCCCCCGACCCGCGACAGACAGGAACAGGAAGCATCATGGCAACTACCCCCTCCGACAATCCGCTCCTCGATTTCACCGCCCTGCCGCGCTTTGGCGAAATCCGCCCCGAGCACGTCACGCCGGCGCTCGACGTGCTGCTCGCGAACGCAAAAGCAGCTGTCGAGCGCGCCGCGCAACCCATGACGCCCGCCCAATGGAGCGACGTGGTCGAGCCGGTCGAGCGCGCCACCGAGCCGCTCTCGCGTGCCTGGGGCGTGGTCGGCCACTTGAACGCCGTTGCCGACACGCCCGAGCTGCGGGCCGCCCATGGCGAGAACCTGCCGCGCGTGACCGAATTCTGGTCGAGCGTCGGCCAGAATCTGGAGCTCTTCAAGAAGTACAAGGCCATCACGCATCACGACTCGTTCGAGCTGCTCTCTGGCGAACGCAAGAAGATTCTCGAGAATTCGCTGCGCGACTTCCGTCTCTCGGGCGCGGAGTTGCCCGAAGAGCAGAAGCCGCGTTTCGCCGAACTGCAGGAGCGCCAGGCTGCGCTCGCGAAAGCCTTTTCCGACCACGTGCTCGACGCGACCAACGCCTACGCGTTCTACGCCACCCGTGAAGCCGAGCTCGCGGGCCTGCCCGAGGATGTGATCGCCGCCGCGCGCGAAGCCGCCGAGCGCGAGAATAAGGAAGGCTGGAAGTTCACGCTGCACTTCCCCTCGTACTTCCCGGTGCTCCAGTATTCGGAAAACCGCGCGATGCGCGAAACGATGTACCGCGCCTACGTGACGCGCGCTTCGGAGCTTGGGCCCGTCTACGGCGCTGGGAAAGCCGAATGGGACAACACCGCGATCATCGAAGAGCAGTTGAAACTGCGCGCCGAGGAAGCGAAGATGCTCGGCTACGACAACTTCGCCGAAGTCTCGCTCACGCCGAAGATGGCCGAAACGCCGGCCCAGGTGATGAGCTTTCTCGAAGACCTCGCCACGCGCGCGCGCCCGCATGCGGAGAAGGACTGGAAGGAGCTGCGCGACTTCGCGGCCAGCGAGCTGGGCCTCGCGCAGATCGAGCCGTGGGACATGGCGTTCGCCGCCGAGCGCCTGCGCCAGAAGCGCTACTCGTTTTCGGAAAACGAGGTGAAGCAATACTTCCCCGAAGACTTCGTGCTCCAGGGCCTCTTCAAGGTCACGGAAACGCTGTTCGGCGTGCACATTCGCCCCGACAGTGCGCCGGTATGGAATCCCGACGTGCGTTTTTTCCGCGTCGAGAACGCAGATGGCACACTGGTCGCGCAGTTCTATCTCGACCTCTACGCGCGCGAAGGCAAGCGCGGCGGCGCATGGATGGACGATGCACGCTCGCGCCGCAAGCTCGACGGCAACGGCGTGCAAACGCCGGTCGCGTATCTGACCTGCAACTTCTCCGCGCCGGTGGGCGGCCGCCCCGCGTGCTTCACGCACGACGAAGTCATCACGCTCTTCCACGAGTTCGGCCACGGCCTGCACCACATGCTCACGCGCGTCGACGAACTTGGCGTCTCGGGCATCAACGGTGTGGAGTGGGACGCCGTCGAACTGCCCTCGCAGTTCATGGAGAACTTCTGCTGGGAATGGGACGTCGTGCGCGAAATGAGCTCGCACGTCGAAACGGGCAAGCCACTGCCGCGCGAACTCTTCGACAAGATGCTCGCGGCGAAGAATTTCCAGAGCGGTCTCGGCACCCTGCGCCAGATCGTGTTCTCGATGTTCGACATGGCGCTGCATGTGGACTTCGACGCCTCGAAGGGCAAGAGCGCGAACGACCTCGCACGCGAGATCAACGAGCGCTATCACGTCATTGCGCAGGCTTCGTTCTCGCGCTGGCCGAACACGTTCAGCCACATCTTTGCGGGCGGCTACGCGGCCGGCTACTACAGCTACAAGTGGGCAGAGGTGCTCTCCGCCGACGCGTACGCGGCCTTCGAGGAAGCGGCACAGGCCGCGAAGTCGAGCGTGCTCGACGAAAGCACTGGTACGCGCTACCGCAAGGAAATTCTGGAAGTGGGCGGCAGCCGCCCGGCGATGGAATCGTTCAAGGCCTTCCGCGGCCGCGAGCCGAATATCGACGCGCTGCTGCGTCACAACGGCATGGAGCAGCCGCCGGCACAGCAATAGGCATGTGACATGCTTGTAAGCGGTCCGAACTAAAACCGCGCATGGGATGCACCCATGCGCGGTTTTTCCTTGCCTCACGCCTTATCGATGTAGCCTGAAATCGACAGTTTCGGGGCGCCCGGCGAGCGCAAGCGCCGCGCGCTGCTCGGGCTGCCGGCTCACCACCCTGCCCCGGCTCACCACCGCGAGGCGCGCCGCGCGCAGCCGGATCGCCTCGATGGGATCGCGGGCGTCGAGCACCACGAGGTTCGCGGCGCAACCGGGCGCCACGCCGTAGTCTTCGAGACCGAGAATGCTCGCCGCGTTGACGGTCACTGCGTCGAAGCATGCGCGAGAGGCATCGGTGCCCGTCATCTGCGCGACGTGCAACCCCATATGCGCGACTTCGAGCATGTCGCCCGAGCCGAAGCTGTACCACGGGTCCATCACGCAGTCGTGACCGAACGCGACGGTCACGCCCGCCGCCATCAACTCGGGAACGCGCGTCATGCCGCGACGCTTCGGATAGGTGTCGGAGCGCCCCTGCAGCGTGATGTTGATGAGCGGATTCGCGATCGCCGCGACACCCGACTCGCGCATCAGCGGAATCAGTTTGCTCACGTAGTAGTTGTCCATCGAATGCATCGACGTGAGATGCGAACCCGCCACGCGCCCATGCAGGCCGAGCCGATGCGTTTGCGCCGCGAGCGTTTCGATGTGGCGCGAGAGCGGGTCGTCGGATTCGTCGCAATGCATATCCACGCGCAAGCCCTTTTCAGCGGCGAACTCGCAGAGCAGGCGCACCGACTCGGCGCCGTCCGCCATCGTTCGCTCGAAGTGCGGAATGCCGCCTACCACATCCACGCCCATCGCGATCGCGCGCTTTAGGTTGTCGAATGCCCCGGGGCTGCGCAGCACGCCATCCTGCGGAAACGCCACGAGTTGCAGATCGAGATACGGCGCGACGCGGCGTTTCACTTCGAGCAGCGCTTCGACGGCGAGCAGACGCCCGTCGCATACATCGACGTGCGAGCGGATCGCCAGCAGCCCGCGCGCGACGGCCCAGTCGCAATACTGGAGCGCGCGCTCGATGAGCGCCTCCTGCGTGAGTTGCGGTTTGAGTTCTCCCCACAGCGCGATGCCTTCGAGCAGCGTGCCCGAAGTGTTCACACGCGGTAGCCCGTACGAGAGCGTGGCATCCATATGGAAATGGGCGTCGACGAACGGTGCGCTCACCAGCGCACCAGCCGCGTCGATCTCCTCGCGCGCCGCCGCGGCGAGATGCGGCTCGACGGCGGCGATACGCCCCCCCTCGATGCCGATATCCACCGAGGGATGCCCGGCGGGATGCGTATGCGCGAGCACCGCGCGGCGAATGATCAGGTCCATTTGCGGCTCCTTGTTCTGGCATGGCGAAAACGCATCGTCCGCGTCGATTCTATCGACGCCAGAATGACGGCGCCATCGCCGCGAGCCAACACAAACGCGAAGACGCTCACGTGGGCGCGACGTTCGGACAAGACGTCGCGATGCTCGCCATTTCCGTACCGCGGTGGAATCGCGAAACCGTATCTGGACGACGGCCTGCACGCGCCTATACTCGTGCCGACTGACCCGTCCATGAGCATGCGAGGCAAATCGATGAAAACGATCGGTGTGATCGGAGGAATGAGCTGGGAATCGTCGGCCGAGTATTACCGGCTGCTGAACCGCCATGCGAAGGCGCGTTTGGGCGGTCATCACAACGCGCGCAGCCTGATGGTGACGGTGGATTTCGCGCAGGTCGAGGCGCTTCAGCGCGCGGGCGACTGGGACGCACTCGGCGCGCAGATGGCCGAGGCCGCGCAGCAACTCGAACGCGGCGGCGCGGATATCGTGCTGCTCGCGACGAACACCATGCATCGCGTTCGAGCGGCGATCGAGGCGGTCATTTCGATCCCCTTCCTGCATATCGCCGACCCGACAGGCCAGGCGTTGCGCGCCGCAGGCTACACGCGTGCGGGCCTGCTCGGCACGCGCTACACGATGGAGCAGGACTTCTACGTGGGGCGGCTACGCGAGGCGCATGGCATCGAAGCCGTCGTGCCTGACGAGCACGATCGTGCGGACATCCATCGCATCATCTACGATGAGTTGTGTCACGGCATGGTGGATGACGAATCGCGGCGCACCTACCAACGCGTGATCGATAGCCTCGCGGCTCGTGGTGCGCAGGCGGTCATTCTCGGTTGCACCGAAATCACGCTGCTGATCGGCCCTCGCGATTCGACGTTGCCGGTGTTCGATACCACGGCGTTGCACGCGCAGGCAGCGGTGGACTGGGCGATTGGGGGCGAGGCAAGCGCTCGGTGACGAGCCTTGTAGACAACGCGCCTTGCACAGGCGCGGAAAACAAAAAACCCGCTCTGAGCGGGTTCATTGATCGGCGCGAAGCCTTGGTGCTGCTTAAGACCTGACTAATACGTTTGGTTGCGGGGGTAGGATTTGAACCTACGACCTTCGGGTTATGAGCCCGACGAGCTGCCAGACTGCTCCACCCCGCGTCCGTCAGAGAAAAGAATTATAGGGCCTCTCGCGACGCTCGTCAACTAACTTTTTGGACACGCATGAATTAATGCGTCTTCGAACGCAATCGCAGACACACTGTGCCACTCACCAATTACTTCGGATAACCAGGCAAATCTCATTGTGCCGCTGCCGGATCCACCAGCGGCCTCACCTCGGCCGCCCATGCGAGCCACATCTCCTGAGTGAGAATACCCGCCTTCAGAATCGCGTACTGAATCTGCTGACCGCGCGTGAGCGAAGCGCCGCCGAAGTCCCGCTGCTCGATCTCCCGATAAACCGCGAGCCGCGCACGATTTTCGCCGATGAGCCTCTCCAGTTCGTTGGCCAGGCCGAGCGGACCGATTACGGCGTCGGCACGCAGCTTGAGCAGGAACACATTGCGCGAGTCGAGATCGAGCGGCGTCTCGCGCGCCCAGCGCACCACCTCGTTGCGCCCCACCGGCAGCACGCAATACACCTTCTTGCGTGTGGCCGCGGCCGCGTCGTCCTCGATGACGGACACCCAGCCAGCGTCGACCATGCGGCCAAGCTCGCGATAGATCTGCTGATGGGTGGCGTGCCAGAAGTAACCGATCGCGCGATCGAAGCGCCGCGCGAGGTCGTAGCCCGACGAAGGCTTTTCCAGCAAGGCAATGAGGATGGCGTGCGGGGTGGACATGCGCCGATTCTAAACCACGCTTCCGATCAGGCTGCCGCTGTTGTGGCTCGAATTTTTCCACTATGCAACTGGTTGCATAGTGTCCGGCGGTTTGCTATGTTTGGTCCTGCCCGCTGGCGCAATGAAGGAAGGCCCCGCATCGCGCCAGCAACGAACAATGCGGCGGCCACACCCGGCCGCCGCCCAGTCCAGGAGATCTAGATGTCTCTGCCCGCCGTGCTGCGCCGCGGCCTGTCGATTCCGGTCGTCGGCTCGCCGCTCTTCATCATTTCGAACCCCGATCTCGTGATCGCCCAATGCAAGGCGGGCGTCGTCGGCTCCTTCCCCGCCCTCAACGCGCGGCCCGCGCACGTGCTGGGCGAATGGCTGGACCGCATCACCACCGAACTCGCCGAGTACAACGCGAAGCACCCTGAAGCTCCCGCGGCGCCCTTCGCCGTGAACCAGATCGTGCACAAGTCGAACGACCGCCTCGAGCACGACCTTGGCGTGTGCGCGCAATACAAGGTGCCGATCATCATCACGTCGCTCGGCGCGCGGGAGGAAGTCAATCACGCGATCCACGCATGGGGCGGCATCGTCTTGCACGACGTGATCAACAATACGTTCGCGAAGAAGGCCATCGAGAAAGGCGCGGACGGCCTGATCGCCGTCGCCGCCGGTGCGGGCGGCCATGCAGGCACGCTCTCGCCGTTCGCGCTCGTCCACGAGATTCGCGAATGGTTCGACGGCCCGCTGCTGCTCTCGGGCGCGATCGGCAACGGCAACGCGATTCTCGCGGCGCAGGCCGCTGGCGCCGACCTCGCCTACGTCGGCTCGGCCTTCATCGCCACGCACGAGGCGAACGCCGTCGACGCGTACAAGCAGATGATCGTCGAAGGCAGCGCGGGCGACATCGTCTACTCGAATCTCTTCACGGGCGTGCATGGCAACTATCTGCGCCAGAGCATCGTGCAGAGCGGACTCGATCCGGACGCGCTGCCGGAATCGGATCCTTCGGCGATGAATTTCGGCTCGACGCGCGTGAAGCCGTGGAAGGACATCTGGGGCTCGGGCCAGGGCATCGGCGCCGTGAAGAGCATCGTGCCGGCTGCCGAGCTGATCGCGCGGCTCAAGCGCGAGTACGAAGCGGCGCGCGTGCGTCTGGGCGTCGCCGCCGCGCCGCAAGCCGAGGAGCAGACCGCGCTCTGATGCGCGGCGCCGACGAAGCCAGTCGGCGAGCCGGGTGCGCTGTGTGGAGGGGTTCGGCGGCAATAACGTAGTTACAGGAATACCTTGCCCCCGTATGTTTTTGTAACTACAATAACCAGTGAAAACGACCAACGATCCGATCAAGAGCGAAGCCAACCCCCGCAAGCACCGCGTCTCTCTCGCCCTGGCAGAGCGGATCGACTGGTCATCCGTATGGTGCATGCCCGACGATCGCAAGGACTATGGCGAGCTGCGCGAAATTGGCTATGCGGTAATCGAATCCCGGCTCTATTGCGTCGTGTTCACACAGCGTGGCGACATCTTCCGGGTCATCAGTCTGCGCAAAGCCAACAACCGGGAGATTGACCGCTATGAAGAAGCCACCCAGATTGATCCGTAACACACCTGACGAAGAAGCCGCGATTGCTCGCGGCATCGCGGCTGACGCAGACACGTTCGAACCCACCGACGAACAGTTCGCGCAGATGAAGCGACGTGGCGGGCGACCCAAACTAGCCAATCCGAAGGTTGCGGTAACGGTGCGCTATGACGCCGATATCGTCGAACGTTTCAAGGCGGGCGGTGATGGCTGGCAAACCCGGATGAACAACGCCTTGCGCGAATGGCTGGCGACGCATCACGCGTGATGAGGACCGGTGCCATGAGCAAAACAGAATGCCGTTCCGTTGCTGAACGGCATTCTGTTTTAGCGGTATGCGCATTTTGCGGTTAACAGGATCGAGAGCCGGGGTATAGCCGCCAGCACTGATACGATGGCGGAAAAACGACAGGCAGAGCATCAGGCGAGCCCGTCCGGACCGGGTAGTCAAATGGGTAGCCAGAGCCCAAAGTACCGGTCGCCTACCGACATAAATCATTGATATACAACGGCTTCGTCTTTATATGAAAATCGCCACCTGGAACGTCAACTCCCTCAAGGTCCGTCTGCAGCACGTCATCGACTGGCTCAATGCGAGCAAGACCGACGTGCTGTGCCTCCAGGAGCTTAAGCTTCCCGACGAAAAATTTCCGCGCGCCGATCTCGAGGCGCACGGCTATCGCAGCTGGTTCGCCGGCCAGAAGACCTATAACGGCGTGGGCATCCTCGTGCGCGAGGGCCTCTTCGTCGACGAAGCCACGATCGTGCGCAACATTCCCGGCTTCGAAGATGCGCAGCAACGCGTGATCGCCGCGACGGTAGGCGACGTGCGCGTGGTGAGCGCCTATTTTCCCAACGGACAGGCGCCGGGCACGGAGAAGTTCGCGTACAAGCTGCGATGGCTCGACGCCATGCACGACTGGCTCGCGCAGGAGATGCAGCGCTACCCGAAGCTCGCGCTGCTCGGCGACTACAACATCGCTCCCGAAGACCGCGACGTGCACGACCCCAAGGCGTGGGAAGGCCAGAACCTCGTCTCGCCGGAAGAGCGCGCGCAGTTCCGCCGCCTGATCGAACTCGGTTTCGTGGATGCATTCCGCCGGTTCGAGCAGCCCGAAAAAACCTTTACGTGGTGGGACTATCGCATGTTCGCGTTTCGCCGCAACGCGGGCCTGCGCATCGACCACGTGCTGCTCTCGCCGGCGCTCGCGGCGCATCTCACCGCATGCGAAGTGGACAAGGTTCCGCGCAAATGGGATCAGCCCTCCGACCACACGCCGGTGATCGCCACGCTCGATCTCGGCAATTGAGCGCCTTCCTCACCAGTTCGCCGCGAGCGTCGTCCACAGGAAGCGATAGACGAGCGCGTCATACTGCGCGCGCTCGAGCGAATCGCTGCCGGGGCCGTGGCCGCCTTCGGTGTTCTCCAGGTACCACACGTTCGCGTGCCCCTGCTGCAGCATGCGCGCGACCATCTTGCGCGCGTGCGAGGGGTGCACGCGGTCGTCGCTCGTCGAAGTCGTGAAGAGCGTGGCAGGGTAAGTCACGCCGGGCTTGACATGGTGGTAAGGCGAATACGCGGCCAGCGCGAGCGCTTCTTCGGCATCCTGAGGATCACCGTATTCGTCGATCCACGAGGCGCCCGCGTGCAGCAGCGGATAGCGCTGCATGTCGAGCAGCGGCACCTCGCACACCACGGCGCCGAATAGCTCGGGTCGCTGCACCATGCACGCGCCCACGAGCAGCCCGCCGTTGCTGCCGCCCTTGATGCCCAGCTGCGCGGCGCTGGTGTAGCCGTCGGCGATCAACTGCCCGGCCACTGCGATGAAGTCGTCGAACGAGCGCTGCCGATGTTCGCGCTGCGCCTCCACGTGCCAGGCGGTGCCGTACTCGCCGCCGCCGCGAATGTGGGCGATTGCCACCACGCCGCCCTGCTCCAGCCAGCCGATGCCCGAGCCCACGAGATATTGCGGCGTGAGCGCGATTGCAAAGCCGCCATAGCCCGTAAGCAGACACGGCGACGCCTTGCGAGCCCCGCCTTCCAGCACGGCCTTCGGGCCGATGACCGTAAACGGTACGCTCGTCCCGTCGGCGGAACGCGCGTGCGAGCGGATCACGGTGAGCGGTCCGGCCTCGAACTGCGTGGGCCATCGGTCGAGCAATTCCCACTTCTGGAGATCGGTCTGCGCGAGATCGGCGAGCCAGTATTCGGGCGGCAGCAGGTAGTCGTCCACGTCGACGAACACTTCGTCGTTGAGCGTGTCTTCGATCGGCGAGACGTCCACTTGCGAACTTGCGCGCGTAGGGAACGCCCGCGGCTCCCAGCGCCATGCGCCATCCGTTTGCCGGGGCTGCCAGAGCATCGTGCGGCTCTCCACGTCGTCGAGCCAGGAGACGATCAGGACGTTTTTCGTATTGCTCCAGTCACACGCCGAAGTGACGGGCGTTGGCGTGAAGAGCGGCGTGAACGCGCGGCTGCCCGCAAGGAAAGCGTCTTCGCGGATCGCGAGCAGCGCGCCGCCCTTGTACGTGACGTCGGAAGCGACCCAGTCGAGCCGGGGCTCCAGCAGCAGCCAGCCGTGCCACGCCCCGACTGCCACATGCGTGGGCACGTCGTACATCTGCCAGTTGCCCCGCTCATCGAGACGATAGGTGTACGAATCGAAGAAGTCCACGCTGCGCACGACGTCGTGACGCTTCTCGACCGGATCGTAGTCGCCCTCCACGCTGATGTCGTCGAACTCGCCGCGGAACACCACGGGCGCGTCGGCGAGCGCCGTACCGCGCGTCCAGCGGCGCACCTCGCGCGGATAGCCCGAACGCGTGAGCATCTTGTTCCCGTTCCTGCCGCCCGCGTCCCACCCGACGTACACCGCATCGCGGTCGATCCAGGAGATCGTGTGCTTGCCCTCCTTCGCGATGGCAAAACCATCTTCCATGAACTCACGGCGCACGATATCGAACTCGCGCACCACGACCGCGTCGGAGCCGCCATCGGAAAGCTGGATCAGCGCGCGGTCGCCGTCCGGGTAGAGGATGTCGATGCCCGCGCAAACCCACGGCATGCCCTCTTTTGCACCGAGGGCGTCGAAGTCGATGAGCGTCTGCCACTGCGGCTCGTGCGCGCGCCAATCGGCCCACAGCGCACGGCGCCACAGGCCCTTGGGATTGTCCTCGTCCTCCCAGAGGTCGTAGGCCCACTCCTGCCAGCGGCTCGGGATCACCGGCCGCTCGCGCGGCAGGTAGGCCTGCGCGAGGCGCTTCTCCAGCGCATCGAAACGCGCGCCGCCCTGCCACGCGGCACGCGTGCGCGCGTTCTGCTCTTCGACCCAGGCCATGACGGCAGGATCGTCGAGCGATTCGAGAGAAAGGAACGGATCGGCCTCGGCGGGCCACGGGGAAGTCACGGGCATGATCGGTCGTCGACAGGAAAACAGCGACGATTATGCCCTGTGCGCGCGCCGGCGCACTGCGCATCGGGCTGCCTTGCGTTGCACGAGGCCGGCCCGATGCGAAAGATCACTCGAGATTGAGCTCCTGGATCTTGCGCGTGATCGTGTTGCGGCCGATGCCCAGGCGCTCGGCCGCCTCGACCTTGCGCCCGCGCGTGAAGTCGAGCGCCTCGCGGATCACGGCGGCCTCGAAGCGGCGCGAGAGTTCGTCCATGACGTCCGCGCTGTTCTCGCGCAAGAGACGCGCGACTTCCGTGCGCAGACCACTCTCCCACACGCTGAGCGGCGAGACGGCCGTGCCGTTGGACGCGCCGAACGCGGGCGTGCCGAACACCACGCCACCCGCCACGCCGCCGATAGCGCCAGGCATCCCCGCAGCCGCCACGTGCGACGCATGGTTCGCGCCGTTCGTCGCCAGAGCCGAGACCGCAGCCGACGAGGCATCGGCAGCGCCCGCGGCTTCACCGAGGGGCGATGCAGCACCGGGCGCAGCGTGCGCGGGCATGAGGTCAGGCGGAAGATCCTTGATCTCGATGGTCTGCGCAGGCGCCATCACCGTGAGCCAGTTCGCGAGGTTCTCCAGTTGGCGAACGTTGCCGGGGAACGGCAGCGCGGACATCCAGGCAAGCGCCTCGTCCGACACGCGCTTGGGCTCCACGCCCAGTTCGCGCGCGCTCTTCTGCAGGAAGTGGCGCGTGAGCAGCGGAATATCCTCGCTGCGCTCGCGCAGCGCGGGCAGACGCAAGCGAATCACGTTGAGGCGGTGATACAAGTCCTCGCGAAACAACCCCTGGCGCACGCGCGTCTCCAGGTTCTGATGCGTCGCGGCGATCACGCGCACGTTCGCACGCAGCGGGTTGTGTCCGCCCACGCGGTAGAACTGCCCGTCCGAGAGCACGCGCAAGAGGCGCGTTTGGAGATCGAACGGCATGTCGCCGATTTCGTCGAGGAACAGCGTGCCGTTCTCGGCCTGCTCGAAGCGGCCCTGACGCATGGCCTGGGCGCCCGTGAACGCGCCGCGCTCGTGGCCGAACAATTCGGATTCCAGAAGATCCTTTGGAATGGCGGCAGTATTGAGCGCAATGAACGGACCGTTCGCGCGTGGGCTATGTCGGTGCAAAGCGCGCGCGACAAGCTCCTTTCCGGTGCCAGACTCGCCCGTGATGAGCACCGTGGCCGCCGAATGCGAAAGCCGCCCGATGGCGCGGAACATGTCCTGCATGGCCGGCGCCTGGCCGAGCATCTCGGGCGCTTCGGCGGGACGCTCGTCCCATTGCTGCTCGCCGCGCATGCTTTCGTCCACGGCGCGGCGAATCAGCTCGACGGCCTTGTCGACGTCGAAGGGCTTGGCGAGATACTCGAACGCGCCGCCCTGAAATGCGGCAACCGCGCTATCGAGGTCCGAGAACGCCGTCATGATGATGACGGGCAAGCCCGGCAAGCGCTCGCGCACGGTCTGCAGCAATTCGAGGCCGGAGCCGCCGGGCATGCGGATGTCGGAGACGAGCACCTGCGGGCTGTCGTGATCGAGCGCGCTCGCGGCTTCGCGCACGTTCGAGAAGCTGCGGGTGGCGAAGTTCTCGCGGGCGAGTGCCTTTTCGAGCACCCAGCGTATCGATTGATCGTCGTCTACTATCCAGATCGGCTTCATAAGATCGGTCAGAAGTCCTGGTGGCGTGCGGTATCGGTAAATCTGAAATCAGCTTCGGTTATCGGCTCGATGATCCGTTCAGCTATCGAGCGGCAACAGAATCTGAAACTCGGTGTGTCCGGGCCGGCTATCGACTTCGATGAGTCCGTCGTGCTGCTGGACGAACGTCTGCGCGAGCGTGAGGCCGAGACCGCTGCCATCCTCGCGTCCGGAGACGAGCGGATAGAAGATGCGATCGCGGATTTCCTCGGGAATGCCGGGCCCGTTGTCCGTGATATGCAAGTCCAGTGCCAGCTTGCACAAGCGTTTGGATATCGTGACCTTGCGCGCGACGCGCGTGCGCAACTCGATGCGCGCATCGCCCTGCGAAATGCGTTCGCGCAGCGCCTGCGCCGCGTTGCGCACGATGTTCAGCAGTGCCTGGATCAGCTGCTCCTTGTCGCCGCGCAGGTCGGGCACGCTCACGTCGTAGTCGCGCTCGATCGTGAGGCCGCGCGGGAATTCCGCGAGGATCACGGCGCGCACGCGCTCGCATACCTCGTGGATGTTCACGTCGCCGACGATGTGCGGATGCCGGTGCGGCTCCAGCAGCCGGTCGACGAGCGTCTGCAGGCGGTCCGACTCCTTGATGATCACCTGCGTGTACTCGCGCAATTCGTCGCGCTCCAGCGCGCCGAGTTCGAATTCGAGCAGTTGCGCCGCGCCGCGAATGCCGCCCAGCGGGTTCTTGATCTCGTGCGCGAGATTGCGGATGAGATGCTTGTTCACGGCCGTGAGGTCGTGGATGCGCTCTTCGCGATCGCTGCGCAGGTGCCGCTCGTTCTCGAAGAGCTCTAGCAGCACGTAATCGGGGGCGCTCTCGAGAAAGCCCACGACCACATGCACGTTCAGCGGCTCGCGGCCGGGGCGCTCCAGCGAAGCGTCGAGACGCGTCGCGTGAAAGCGATGCGCGGCAATCGATGCGATCGTCGTGAGCAGTTCGTCCGCGTTCGAGAAGAGATCGGACCACGCCATCTGCGCGAGCTGACGGCGCGAGAGATCGAGCATCGCCTCGGCCGAAGGATTCGCGAAGGCGACGCGCAGCGTGCGCTTGTCGAGCACGAGCACGACTGTGGGCAGCGCCTCGAAGCCGGGCAGCAGGCCCGACTCGACGAGTTGCCCGTCGTCGGAAAGCGGATCCGCGTGGCCTTTTCTAGCCTTGATCAGATTCTTGAGCACCATGTTTCAGGCCAGCCACCTTGCGGCACGCCGGCAACGGTCCAGGTCGTGAAGAACGGGGCACAACTTCGTGCCAATCATGCGGCCCAACGAAAAAGGGACGGCACCGCCGTCCCTTCGAGACCATTTCGCAACGCGATTGCTGCGAGTCGGACGAACTGAACCGGCGCTTCGCTGAACCGGATCCAGCGAAGCGCCATCGCCATTACAGCGAGTAGTACAGTTCGAACTCGACCGGGTGCGTGGTCATGCGCACGCGTTGCAGTTCGCCTTCCTTCAGCGCGAGGTAAGCGTCGATCATGCCGTCGGTGAACACACCACCGCGCGTCAGGAACTCGCGATCCTTGTCGAGCGCTTCCAGCGCCTGGTCGAGGCCGGCGCAAACGGTCGGGATCTTTGCATCCTCTTCCGGCGGCAGGTCGTACAGGTTCTTGTCGGCGGCTTCGCCCGGGTGGATCTTGTTCTGCACGCCGTCCAGACCTGCCATCATCAGCGCCGAGAAGCACAGGTACGGGTTGGCCAGCGGATCCGGGAAGCGCGTTTCGATACGGCGGCCCTTCGGATTCGAGACGTGCGGAATACGGATCGATGCCGAACGGTTGCGTGCCGAGTAAGCGAGCTTGACCGGTGCTTCGAAGTGCGGAACGAGACGCTTGTACGAGTTCGTGCCCGGGTTCGTGATGGCGTTCAGCGCGCGAGCGTGCTTGATGATGCCGCCGATGTAGAACAGCGCGAATTCCGAGAGGCCTGCGTAGCCGTTACCCGCGAACAGGTTCTGGCCGTCCTTCCAGATCGACTGGTGAACGTGCATGCCCGAACCGTTGTCGCCGACGACCGGCTTCGGCATGAACGTCGCCGTCTTGCCGTACGTGTGCGCCACGTTGTGGACGATGTACTTCAGTTGCTGCGTCCAGTCCGCGCGCTGAACCAGCGTCGAGAACTTCGTACCGATTTCGTTCTGGCCCTGGCCCGCGACTTCGTGGTGGTGGACTTCGACCGGAATGCCGATCTGCTCGAGCAGCAGACACATTTCCGAGCGGATGTCCTGGAACGTGTCGACCGGCGCGACCGGGAAGTAGCCGCCCTTCGTGCCCGGACGGTGACCCGTGTTGCCGCCTTCGATTTCGCGGCCCGACGACCAGGGCGCTTCATCCGAACCGATCTTCACGAAGCAGCCCGACTGGTCCGTGTTCCACTGGACCGAGTCGAAAATGAAGAATTCCGGCTCCGGACCGAAGAAGGCCGTGTCGCCGAGGCCCGTGCTCTTCAGGTACGCTTCGGCGCGCTTGGCGAGCGAACGCGGGTCGCGCTCGTAGCCCTTGCCGTCGGCCGGCTCGACCACGTCGCAGGTCAGCACGAGCGTCGATTCCTCGTAGAACGGGTCGATGTACGCCGTGTTGGGGTCCGGCACGAGCAGCATGTCCGAGGCTTCGATGCCCTTCCAGCCGGCGATCGAGGAACCGTCAAACGCATGGCCCGACTCGAACTTGTCTTCGTCGAATGCCGACAGCGGAACCGAAACGTGCTGCTCCTTGCCGCGCGTGTCGGTGAAGCGGAAGTCGACAAACTTGACGTCTTCGTCCTTGACGAGCTGCATGACGTCGGCCACGGATTTACTCATAACCTTTTCTCCTGATTAACGATTTCGGCGAACGCTGCCGCCGTCCCAATCTTGTTGATCCTCGCCGGCCGCCTCCTTCCCAGGTCTGTCCCGCTGACCCGGTTGGCCGGCTACGAATCGATCGCGACGTATAAAGCAGCTTCCATGCCATGCATGCGCCAAGCTGGCGCAAATCCCTTTCGCGACGCGCACTTGGAGTGAAAAAACGTGCGCGGCGCATTGGTGGTGCCGCCGGTGCGGCGGCCTATCGGCACCAAACCCGTGCAATCCCGAATTTGGCGCGCGAATCTCTCTTCATTATGGTGCAAAAGCACCGACATGCACCAACTCAATGCATCCCTCCTTCGCCCGCAAGTGCGTGGCGTCTGCATCATCTGCATGATGCGCTCTCCGGTACGCGGATCGCGCTTCGCGCTTCGCGCTCGCCGCCGCGCGCTAGAATGATTTTTTGGTCCAACGCGAAACAGGAGATCCGTTGTCATGAGTACGCTCGAACAGTTGTACGCCCAGGCCGAAAAGCGCCGCGTCGAGAACCAGTTGCCCTACGCGGGCGCGGTTTCCCCTGCAGAGGCATTCGAGCTTCTGCAACTCGACCCGCGAGCACGCCTCGTCGACGTGCGCACGCGCGCGGAGCTCGACTGGGTCGGCCGCCCCGTGGTCGGCGATGGCCAGTACGCCCATGTCGAATGGACCCGCTACCCGGGCGGGGTGCCCAACGCCGAGTTCCTCGCCCAACTCCGGAGCGCCGTCGAAGGCGACGCGCCCGTCCTGTTCCTCTGCCGCAGCGCCGCGCGCTCCAAGCTCGCCGCCATCGAAGCCGCCAAGGCCGGCTTCACGAAAGCCTACGACCTGCTCGAAGGCTTCGAGGGTGACAAGGACAGCCAGGGGCACAGAAAAACCGTTAGCGGCTGGTGCTTCCGTGGCCTGCCGTGGATCGGGGCATAAGCCTCGCCACGGCGGCGCTGCCCCGCGCCCAGCCCAGCACAGCGGGCCACTCTGGGCGCCGCGTGTGACACGCCGATGATGCGCCGCCGCGCCGTCTGACACGCTGCGGCCGCCGGCGCACTCCTCGCTACCCGGCGCGCGGCCCGCTGCGGCGCTCGCCATCGGCAGATGCCTAGCCCGGCGCGGCCGGCTCGACCACATCGCCGCCCAGTTCATGCACGCCTTCGCGCAGCTTCACGAAGGCAGCCGCCACCGCCTCGGGCTCGCCCTTCACGCCAAGATCGATGTGCCGGCGCGCGTAAATGCCGCCCCGCTCCGTGTCGCCCACGCTCGGCAGACTGAACACGCGCACACCGGGAAAATCGCGCTCGATGCGCTCCATGAGCGGCGTGAGCGTCGACTCCGGCAACTCGAACACGAGCAGCGACTTCTCGGCATGCGGCGTCTGATGATGCAGATGCGCGTACTTCGTGTCGAGCACCCACTCGATCATCGGCCAGGCCATCACGGGGAAGCCCGGCATGAAGTGATGATCGCGAATCGAGAAGCCCGGGATCTTGTTGTAGCCGTTCGGGATGATCTCGCAGCCCTGCGGGAACGTGCCCATCTGGAAACGGTGCTGATTCTCGGGCGACTGGTAGTTCACCGGTTCGGGGCCCGTATGCATGTCGCGAATGCGCTCGCTGATGGCCGCCCTTGCGTCGGGATGCAGCACGAGCGGCACGCCCAGCGCCGCCGCCGCGCACTGGCGCGTGTGGTCGTCCGGCGTCGCGCCGATGCCGCCCGTCGAGAACACGATGTCGCCCGAAGCGAACGAGCGCCGCAGCGTTTCCGTGATGCGCGCGGGATCGTCGCCCACGTACTGGGCCCACTCGAGCGCAAGTCCGCGCGCGCCGAGCAGTTCGATGACCTTCGGCAGATGCTTGTCGGAGCGGCGCCCCGAGAGAATCTCGTCGCCGATGATGATGACGCCAAATGCCATGTGTCGCCTCGCTGAATGTGTCCTGCTGATTATCTTGATGAGGGAGCGTCAGCGCACGACCGTCACGTCGCCGGACGCCGGCTGCGCGTCGTGCGCGCGCATGCGCTGGAGCGCGCGCAAGCAGTAGTGCCCGAACCAGAGCGCAGTGAAAACCAGAATGAACGCATAGATCCAGATGGTCACTGCCGCCAGCACCGGGAAGAACAGGAGCAGCCACGCGGATACGGCCCAGATCGCCGTGGGCAGGGAGCCGAGCAGCCCGCTCACCACGCCGATCACGAGCAGCGGCAGCCGGTGGCTGCGCACCAGCGCGCGCCGCTCCTCGACGCTCGCGTGCAGCGCCAGCGCGTCGTAGGTCATCACACGATACGTGAGCCAGCCCCAGAGCAGCGGCGGGATCAGCGCGAAGAACGGGGGAATGAGCCAGAGCGGCAGCGTCACGACCATCACGATCAGGCAAACGAAGGTGGTGACGAGCGAATGGAACAGGCTGCCGTACCAGCTGCCGCCGCGCCGCAATTCGAGCATCGCGTACTGGCGCTTCGAAAGATGACGGATCACGCGCGGCATCGAAATCGCGACGATCAGCAGCAGAACCGTGATGACGATGAGCGGAATCGTCAGGACGATGACGAGAAATGGCGCGATCGTTGCGCGCAGCCCGCCGAACCCGAGCACGTCGAACAGATGATAGACGTAGTTCATCGACGTCCAGTTCGCCAGCGCCCCCCGCATGAGGTCGAGCAGCGGCTGCCAGAACAGATAGAGCACGGCCCCCCACGCCAGCGCGGCCACCAGAAACGGCACGAACGTGAGAACCAGCATGGCGGGATGGAACACGCTCGAGAGCGCGCGTCCGAACGAACGCAACAGGTCATTCATGCGAGCGGAATACGGCGAAAAGGACGGGTGGAGAACACGGTGTCGGCAAAATCGGGGAAGCTGGCCGACAGGATAAACCACCGGGGCGCACGGCGGGCAAAGCGCGGGCGGCCGGCGGCGAAGGCAAGCGTCCGGTGCGCTCAGGAGACGGTGGCGTCGTCGCGCGCCGCGGCCTCGGTGGTCTGTGCAGCCTGTGCAGCCGCCCCGGCGCGAGCGAGCGTGCGCAGGCGCCGCGCGATGCGGGCGAACGCATAACCCTGTTGCGCCCAGAAACCCTCGCCATAGCACACGCCTTCGAGCTGGTCGCGTATGCCGGTGGGCTCGATCTCGCGATTGAACGACGCGCTGCCGAACATCATGTCCCACCACGGGAACAGCACGCCGAAATTGCAGCCATACGTGGTGCCCTCATGGCCATAGCCGATGGCGTGATGGCGGCGGTGAAAACGCGGGCTCACGACGAGGCGCTCGCCGAGCCAGCCGAAGTGCAGGCGGATGTTGGCGTGCTGCACGTTCTGCACGAAGTTCGTCAACGCGACGAGCACCACGAACTGGGCCGGCGGCACGCCGATCACGAGCGCCACCGCGGCAAACATGCAGGATTGCCCGAGCACGTCGAGCAAATGGTTGCGGTTATCGCACCAGAGCGACATCTTGCGCTGGCTGTGGTGCACGGCGTGCAGTTCCCACCAGATGCCGTAGCGATGCGACAGCCGGTGGTACCAGTAACCGCAGAAGTCGAGCACCACGAGGTAGATCGCGAACGCCACGAGCGGCTGCGTGGTCACACCCGGCCAGAGATTGTCGAGGTCCACGCTCTTCACGCCCATCAGCCGCAGCGCGCTTTGCGCGCGGTCGAAGAACGGCTGCATCGTGAAGAAGAACAGCAGGTTCAGAACGCCGAGCCGCGTGATCCACGTGTAGAGCGCATCGATCCCAACGCCCTTGCGGTCGCGCCACTTCTCCACCGGCGCGAGCGCTTCGAGCGGGCGCAGCAGCGCATACATGAGACCCACTTCGAGCACGCCGACGATCACCCAGTAGAGCGCGTCGTAGGTGTCGTCTTCCACGTCCATCATGCCGATGTGAAACAGCATCGGCTGGACGACATTGACGAAGAGAAGCGACTGGAGCCACGAGACGAGATCACCGGCGCCCGCGCCCACCGCGTGCCCCGCCTCGGCAACGAATGCCAGCACAGCCGCCGCCATCTCCACGCGCCCCTCTTCCTCTTTATGCCCCGTTCGGCGCCGTGACGGGCGCGCGATCGTAGAAGTAGATGCCGTGCGGCGAGCGGCCCACGGCGATCGTCTTGATGAGCTTCTTCGTCTGCATGTCGATCAGGCCGATGTGCTTCGCGAAGCGGAACGTCACCCACAGGTAGCGCTTGTCGGCGGTGAGTTCCATGTCGTCGGGCCCGGGCATCAGGCCGCTGATCTCGCCGGTCTTTTCGAGCGTTTCCTCGTCGATGATGCTGATGACGTTCGACACCCGGCTCGACACCAGCACGTGACGGCCATCGACGAGCGAGCGGAAGTTGTGGGCGGCCTTGCCCACCTGGATCGTTTTGACGATCTTCTGGTTGCGCCAGTCGACCACGGCAACGTAGTCGGCGCCGGTCATGCCGATGAGCAGGTACTTGTCGCCGGGCGTGAGCCACAGGCCGGCCGGTGCGGGGCCGACCTTCATCTTCCAGAGGACCTTCTGCGTGGGCAGATCGACCGCCGCGATTTCGCCCGACACCTGAAGCGACACGAACACGGTACGGCTGTCGTTGGTGAACGCAAGGTGGCTCGGCATGGCCGAGAGCGGCAGGCGCTTCGCGAGCGTGATATTGCTGCCGCCCGCGTAGTTGTAGATATCGAGGCGGTCGAGGCGCAGGCCCGTCGTGACGAACCACTTGCGGTCAGGCGAGAAGCCGAGCTGGTACGGGTCTTCGATGTTCTCGACCCAGTGCTGCACCTTGCCGGTTTTGGGGTCGACGAACAGCAGGTTGTTCGACACCGAGTTCGCGACGATCAGCGCACTGTTGTCCGGCGTGGGGAAAAGGTGATGCGGCTCCTTGCCCGTGGGCACGGTGCCGACGACTTCGTGTGTCTTGTCGTCGATGAGGCTCAGCGTAGCTTCGCCCGAATTGAGGACGATGATGTTGTCCGCATGCGCGGACGTTGAAGCGAGCGCAGCGAAAGCGAGCGCGACGCCGACGGCCTTGCTGGCGATGCGGCTGAGAGTTGCGTTGTTCGGCATTGAAGTATCGTTCCCGGGCAGATGCGTGCGTGATTGTAGAACGTCTGTTTGCCTGCAAGGTTGACGTAGGGCCCTTGAAAAATGCAAAGAACGCAGATATGCGGCCGTTTTCGGACCAGTGTTATGGCCCGTAATGCGCGGCCGCAGTGCCGTTCAGCGCTGCATCGACTCCCAGACCTTGTGCAGGCGCTTCACCGAAACCGGCATCGGCGTGCGCAACTCCTGCGCGAAGAGCGAAATGCGCAGTTCTTCGAGCAGCCAGCGGAATTCCGAGAGACGAGGATCGAACACGCCGCCGCGCTGCGAGAGCGCGCGCTGGTATTGCTGCGCGAGCGGCTGAAATTCGGCGGCCTGGCGCGCGTCGCGCGCGGGATCGGCGCGCAGCTTGTCGATGCGCAGCGCAACGCCCTTCAGGTAGCGCGGGAAATGCACGAGCTGCGCATACGGCGTCTCCAGAATGAAGCGTTTGCTGATGAGCGCATCGACCTGTGCCTGCATGTCGGTCGCGGGCGCACCGAAGGCCCTGGCCTGCACAAGCTTCTTCGCGAGCGCCGCGTATTCCGCGAGGATCTGCCCCACTAGCCGCGCGATTTCCTGGGCGAGCAGCGAGAGACGTCCGCGGCCTTCGTCCTTGCGCGCGTGAAAGCTCGCGTCGTCGTCGGGCAGCGGTTCTTGCAGGCAGGCGCGGTCGAGCGCGAGTTCGATCAGCTGGTCGCGCAATTCCTCCTGCGTCGCCCGCGTCATGAACTGCATCGCCATTTCGCGCAGGCCCGGCAGATTCTTCTCCAGATAGCGAATGGGCTCGCGCAACTGCAGCGCGAACAACCGCCGCAGGCCAGCGCGATGAATACGCGCCGCCTCCTCCGGCGAATCGAATACTTCCACGTCGCAATGCGTGCCGCGATCGACCAGCGCCGGATAGCCGAACAGCGTCTGTCCGCCGCGCCGGATTTCCAGCAGCTCGGGCAACTTGCCGAAATTCCACGTCGTGAGGTTTTCGTAGAGGGCGGTGGCGGGCGTCGCTTCGCCGGGCGTCGCTTCGCCGGGCGTCGCTTCGCCGCGCGTCGCTTCGCCTGCTGCGGGCGTGTGCGGCGCGAGGCTCCTCTGCGGTGCTTTGCCGGCTGCCGCTTGCTGCGCTGTTTCGGCAGCAGCGCCACCCTGCGCATGCGTTTCCAGCGCGGCAAGCGCCGTCGCGCTCGCGAGCTTCTGAAACTGCTGCTGAGCCTGGGCGCCGAGTTCGGCGCGCAGTTGCGCGAGGTTGCGGCCCATGGCGAGCTGCCGGCCGTGCTCGTCGATCACCTTGAAGTTCATGAAGAGATGCGCGGGAAGCGTTTCGAGCTTGAAGTCGGCCGACTTCAACGCGATCTGCTTCTGCTCGCGCACGTCGGCAATCAACGCCTCCAGCAGGCCACCTGCGCCGAAGCGTTCGCCGCCCGCGCGCCCGGCGAAGCCAGCCGCGTACTCGGGCAGCGGCACGCAGTGGCGGCGCAGCTTTTGCGGCAGCGACTTCAGGAGCAGTTGCGCCTTCTCCTTGAGCATGCCGGGCACGAGCCATTCGCAGCGGCGCGCGTCGACCTGGTTGAGCGCGTAGAGCGGCACCGCGAGGGTCACGCCGTCGCGCGGCGAGCCCGGCTCGAAGTGATACGTGAGCGCCATCGCCACGCCCGACATCGTCATGCGCTTCGGGAACAGGTCGGTCGTCACGCCCGCCGCTTCGTGGCGCATCAGGTCGTCGCGCGAGAGGAACAAGAGACGCAGCTTGTCCTCGGGCTGGCCGCTCTTCTTCACCTCGTCGCGATACCAGCGCTCGAACGACGCGCCCGAATAGATGCCCTCGGGAATCGCCTGATCGTAGAAGCCGTAGATCAACTCGTCGTCGACGAGCACGTCCTGGCGGCGCGACTTGTGTTCGAGCTGCTCGATGTCGGCGAGCAGCTTGCGGTTGTGCGCGAAAAATGCGAGCTTCGTGTCGAACTCGCCTTCCACGAGCGCGCCGCGAATGAAGAGTTCGCGCGCGCGCGCCGGATCCTGCCTGCCAAACGCCACCCTGCGGCGCTGATACACCGGCAAGCCATAAAGCACGCCGCGCTCGAACGCGCTGACCTGTGCGGCCCGTTTTTCCCAATGCGGCTCGGAGAGCGACTTCTTCAGCAAGTGCGCGCCCACCTTCTCCAGCCATTCGGGCTCGATCTTGGCGATACAGCGCGCGTAGAGCCGGCTCGTTTCGACGAGTTCGGCGGCGACGACCCAGCGCCCCGCCTTCTTCACGAGCGCCGAGCCCGGCCACAAGTGGAACTTGATGCCGCGCGCGCCGAGGTAATGCGGTTCGTCGTCGGCCTTCAGGCCGATGTTGCCGAGCAGGCCCGTGAGCAGCGCGTGATGGATCTGCTCATAGGTCGCGTCGGCTTCGTTGATGCGCCAGCCGTGCTCGCGCACCACCGTCAGCAGTTGTGAGTGGACGTCGCGCCATTCTCGCAAGCGCAGATGCGAGAGGAAGTTCGCACGGCACGCATCGAGCAGTTGGCGGTTGGACTTCTTGTGCGCGACTGCATCCTCGAACCAGGCCCAGATCTTGAGCCATTGCAGAAACTCGGAGCGCTCGTCGGCGAAACGGCGATGGGCCTGGTCCGCCTGCTCCTGCGCCTCGATGGGCCGGTCGCGCGGGTCCTGGACCGAGAGCGCGCTCGCGATCACGAGCACTTCGCGCAGCGACTGCTCGTCGCGCGCGCCGAGAATCATGCGGCCCACGCGCGGATCGAGCGGCAGGCGCGCGAGTTCGCGGCCGAGCGGTGTGAGCGCGTTGTCGTCGTCCACGGCGCCCAGCTCGTTGAGCAGCTGGTAGCCGTCGGCGATCGCGCGGCCCGGCGGCGGCTCGATGAACGGGAACGTCTCGATCGCCGTGAGATGCAGCGACTTCATTCGCAGGATCACGGCGGCCAGCGACGAGCGCAGGATCTCCGGATCGGAAAAGCGCGGGCGCGCGACGAAATCCGACTCTTCATAGAGCCGGATGCAGATGCCGTCCGCGACGCGCCCGCAGCGGCCCGCGCGCTGGTTTGCGGCAGCCTGCGAGATCGACTCGATCTGCAACTGCTCGACCTTGTTGCGGTACGAGTAGCGCTTGACGCGAGCGAGGCCCGTGTCGACCACGTAGCGGATGCCCGGCACCGTCAGCGAGGTTTCCGCGACGTTGGTCGCGAGCACGATGCGGCGCGCGTTCGAGGGCTTGAACACGCGCTCCTGCTCCTGCGCCGAGAGGCGCGCGAAAAGTGGCAGGATTTCGGTGTGCGGCGGATGGTGCTTGCGCAGCGCCTCGGCGGCATCGCGAATCTCGCGCTCGCCGGGCAGGAACACCAGCACGTCGCCCGAGCCTTCGCGGCAGAGTTCGTCGACGGCGTCGACGATCGCTTCCATGAGGTCGCGGTCGGTGTCGCGCTGCGACTTGCCGCTCTTTTCGCGCCCCGCCGTGCCCTGTGCGTTCTTCACCGCCGGGCTGTCTTCCTGCACCGGCCGATAGCGCACCTCGACGGGATACAAGCGCCCGCTGACCTCGATCACGGGTGCCGGCTTCTCGTCGCTGCCGAAGTGGCGCGCGAACCGGTCCGCGTCGATGGTCGCGGAGGTCACGATCAGCTTGAGGTCGGGCCGGCGCGGCAGGATCTCCTTCAGATAGCCGAGCAAAAAGTCGATGTTCAGGCTCCGCTCGTGCGCCTCGTCGATGATGATCGTGTCATAGGCCTTGAGCAGCGGATCGGTCTGCGTCTCGGCGAGCAGGATCCCGTCGGTCATGAGCTTGACCGAGGCGCCCGGCGAGAGATTGTCGGTGAAGCGCACCTTGTAGCCGACCACTTCGCCGAACGGCGTGTTCAGTTCGTCGGCGATACGCCGCGCGGTGGCCGACGCCGCGATCCGCCGCGGCTGCGTATGGCCGATCAGACCCGTGCCGCCCGCGCCGAGGCCGCGACCCAGCGCGAGCGCGATCTTCGGCAACTGCGTGGTCTTGCCCGAGCCCGTCTCGCCGCTCACGATCACGACCTGATTCGCTTCTAGCGCGCGCGCAATTTCTTCGCGGCGGCCGGATACCGGCAGCGCCTCGGGGAACGTGATGGGCGGCACCTTGTTCGGCTCGATCACGCGACGCGGCTCACGTTCGCCACGCGGCTTGCCCGGGTTGCCTTCCTTCGCTTCGTTGCCCTGCGGGCGTTCACTGCGCTCATTGGGGGAGCGTGTGGCGCGCTCCGCTTGCGGTCGCGGCGCGCGTTGCGGTTGTGCCGGTCGCGCCGGCTTTTGCTGCGGAGACGGATCGCGCGGCTGCGCATGTCCCGAGCCGCCGGGCGCATCGGGCCGCGTATGTTGCCCACGTTGCCTACGTTGCGTGTGTTCGCGCGAGGCTTCATCGGACGGCGTGTGCCCCGCCTGCTTTTGTGTTTGCGCGCGCGTCTCGCGCGGCGAGTCCGGCTTGCGTGCCTCATCGCGCGGCGCGCGCGCTTCGCGCTGCTGCGCACGTTGCGCGCCTTGCGGTGCGCGGCTCGCCTCGCCGCGCGCCGGCTCGCGACGGCGCGCACGCTCATCCTGCGCGTGCGTGGCGGCGGCATCGCCCTGTTTCACGCCGCTTTCGGCACGCGCGCCTTGCGCGTCTTTCGCCCTCGCGGGCTGCGCCAGCGCCTGCTCCGTTGCGCGCTTATCCTGCACGCGTGCGCCGCCCAGCACGCCGCCGCCCATGAGCGCGGCAAGCTTGTCCGCCGACGCGAGCTTTTGCCCGTCGCCGTACTTCTGCGACGCGCTTTTCCGCTGCGCGCCGTCCTGCGCCGATTCCTTCCCGGCCGGGGTGTTGCTGCCCTGCGCCGAGGCAGGTCTTTTGGGTACATTCGACATGGGGGCGCATTATAATCCCGGGCATGAATTCCCAAACCGACCTCGCCCCCGCCACCGACAGCGCGCCCGCCGCCGCTGCGGATCCCGACTCGCAGATCCTCGCGCAGCACGCGCAGTTCGTCGACTGGATGCGATCGGTCGCGCCCTACATCCACAGGTTCCAGGGCAAGACGTTCGTCGTCGCGTTCGGCGGCGAGGTCGTCCACCAGAATCTGCTCAACGCGCTCGTCGCCGACATCGCGCTGCTGCAGGCCATGGGCATCCAGATCGTGCTCGTGCACGGCTCGCGCCCGCAGGCCGAAGAGCAGATGAGCCTGCACGGCGTCGAATCCGAGTTCTCGCACGGCATGCGCATCACGAATGCCCGCGCGCTCGAGTCCGCGAAGGAAGCGGCCGGCGAAGTGCGTCTCGACATCGAGGCCGCGATCAGCCAGGGTCTGCCGAACACGCCGATGGCGCACGCACACATCAGCGTGGTGTCGGGCAATTTCGTGACGGCGCGACCGGTCGGCATTCTCGACGGCGTCGACTTCCAGCACACGGGCGTCGTGCGCAAGATCGACGCGGATTCGATCCGCCATTCGCTCGCGAGCCGCAAGCTCGTGCTGCTCTCGCCGCTCGGTTTCTCGCCCACGGGCGAGGCGTTCAACCTCTCGATGGAAGATGTCGCTTCGGCGGCGGGCATTGCGCTGCGCGCCGACAAGATCATTTTCCTCACCGAAACGCCGGGCCTGATCGACGAAGATGGCGAGCTGATCCGCGAAATGTCGCTCGACGACGCCTACAAGCTGCAGGAAAGCGGCACCGTGCTCGGCGACGCGGGCTTCTATCTGAAGCACTCGATTCGCGCCTGCCGCGGCGGCGTGGGCCGTGCGCACATCATTCCTTATGCGCTCGACGGCAGCGTCCTGCTCGAACTGTTCCTGCACGACGGCGTGGGCACCATGATCTCGTACGAGAACCTGGAAAGCCTGCGCGAGGCCACACCCGATGACGTCGGCGGCATTCTCACGCTGATCGAGCCGCTCGAAAGCGACGGCACGCTCGTGCGCCGCGGCCGCCACCAGATCGAGCGCGACATCGACCACTTCTCGGTGATCGAGCACGATGGCGTGCTGTTCGGCTGCGCGGCGCTCTACGCGTACTCGCAGGAGCGCATCGGCGAAATGGCGTGTCTCACGGTCTCGCCCGAGGCGCAAGGCTCCGGCGACGGGGAGCGGCTCTTGCGGCGCATCGAACAGCGCGCGCGGGCACGCGGCCTCACCCGCATTTTCGTGCTCACCACGCGCACGGAACACTGGTTCCTCAAGCGCGGCTTCGTCAAGGTAACGGTGGACGACCTGCCCGAAGACCGCCGGCGGCTCTACAACTGGCAGCGCAAGTCGCTCGTGCTGATGAAACAGCTCTGAGCGCCCGCTCACGCCACCCCCACATACGATCAAGGAGAAGCACAGCATGGCCCGTATGATTCAATGCGCGAAGCTCGGCAAGGAAGCCGAGGGTCTCGACTTTCCCCCGCTGCCCGGCGAACTCGGCAAGCGCATCTACGAAAACGTCTCGAAGGAGGCGTGGCAGCAGTGGCTCAAGCAGCAGACCATGCTGATCAACGAAAACCGCCTGAACATGGCCGATCCGCGCGCACGTCAGTATCTGATGAAGCAAACGGAAAAGTACTTTTTCGGCGAAGGCGCCGACCAGGCCGCCGGCTATGTGCCGCCGACCGAAGGCTAAGGCCTGCTGGAACTCTCTCAGGAAGTGCTCTGCGCCAGTCGGTGGCGCAGCACAGCCGACCGAAAACCGCGCCCCGGGCGCGGTTTTTTTATGTGCTTCATGCGCGTTGCAGGCGCAGGAAACGGTTCCATGAAATCGGCGCAATCGCCCGCCACACGGGCATCTGGCCCGCTTCGAGGAACCCCGCCTGGCAAGCGATTTGCAGGATCTTCGGCGATCATGCTACCATTGGGCCTCGTTCAACAGGCTATTCCATCAAATAGCCATCAATCGGCATTCGTCAGTGTTGCGGCGGCGGCACTTCCCGTATCGCGGCAGAACGCCATCGCCCCGAGTGCACACATCGCAGAAAGACACGCTCCGTAACGCGGGCTGCTTTTTGATTTCAACGGCGCTTTACCGGGCACCCCCGTGCCGGTCCAGCGTCCTCATGTGCCCTGCCCCCCTTCCACGGCCACGCAGGCGCAACGCTTAAACACAACTCGTCCGAGTGTCGTTTCGCGGCGCTTCAGCATTGCTTTCGTGCGCCTCTTGCCTGGCGCGGCACAGCAGCGGCCGCCATCCGGCGACGCGCGGTGCGCGAAATGTCGTCGCTAACCCGAAACGGTACTCTCCGGCAACCGTGGCGAGCCTCGTCTTACGCTCGTCGCAGTCATTGGAGATGCAGACCTTGACCGCTTCCACTTCCGCCACACCGGCGGCATACGCCGACCTCACTGTCGACGACATCACGATCGTCGACCAGGGCCTTCTCAAACGCGCCGTCGGCGCCATGGCGCTCGGCAACGCCATGGAATGGTTCGACTTCGGCGTGTACAGCTACCTCGCCGTCACGCTCGGCCAGGTGTTCTTCCCCTCGAGCAGCGCGTCAGCACAGCTCATTGCGACGTTCGGCACGTTCGCGGCCGCATTCCTCGTGCGCCCGATCGGCGGCATCGTGTTCGGGCCGCTGGGCGACCGTATCGGCCGCCAGCGCGTGCTCGCGATGACGATGATCATGATGGCCTGCGGCACCTTCGCGATCGGGCTGATCCCGTCGTACCACTCGATCGGCATTGCCGCGCCCGCGCTCCTGCTCGTGGCGCGTCTCGTCCAGGGCTTCTCGACAGGCGGCGAATATGGCGGCGCGGCGACCTTCATCGCCGAGTTCGCCACCGACAAGCGCCGCGGCTTCCTGGGCAGCTTCCTCGAGTTCGGCACGCTGATCGGCTACGTCCTGGGCGCGGGCACCGTTGCCCTGCTGACGGCCATGCTCTCGCACGAGCAGCTGCTCGACTGGGGCTGGCGCGTGCCGTTCATGATCGCCGGCCCGCTCGGCCTCGTCGGTCTCTATATCCGCACGAAGCTCGAAGAAACGCCCGCGTTCAAGCGCGAAGCGCAACTGCGCGAAGCCGAGGAACACGCGCGCCCGAAGCTCACGCTGCACGCGCTGCTCACCCGCCATCTGCGCCCCTTCCTGCTATGCGTGGGCCTCGTGCTGATCTTCAACGTGACCGACTACATGGCGCTCTCGTACCTGCCGAGCTACCTCTCGGCCACGCTGCACTTCAACGAGACGCATAGCCTCTTCCTCGTGCTCATCGTGATGGTCCTCATGATGCCGATGACGCTCGCGCTCGGGCGCCTGTCCGATGCCGTCGGCCGCAAGCCCGTGATGCTCGGGGGCTGCGTGGGGCTCATCCTGCTCTCGATCCCGGCACTCACGCTGATCCAGACGGGTACGCTCTTGCCGGTATTCTTCGGCCTCCTGATTCTCGGCGCGCTGCTCTCGTGCTTCACGGGCGTGATGCCATCGGCGCTGCCGGCGCTGTTCCCGACCGCGATCCGCTACAGCGCGCTCGCCATCGGCTTCAACGTGTCGGTGTCGCTGTTCGGCGGCACGACGCCGCTCGTGGCGGCGTGGCTCGTCGAGCACACGCAGAATCTGATGATGCCCGCGTACTACCTGATGGGCGCGGCGGTGATCGGCATCGTCTCGGTGCTCGCAATGCCCGAAACGGCGCGCCGTCCGCTGCCGGGTTCGGCGCCGAGCGTCAGCAGCAAGTCGGAAGCGCATGCGGTGCTGCGCGGCGCGCGTCTCGCGCGCGAACTCGACGAGGAATACGCCCTCGCCGACGCGGTGCGTGCCGTGCGCGCCTGATACGGGATTAAACCGCCCGCATCGAAAGGCCAGCTTCGTGCTGGCCTTTTTTCTTGCTGGCCCGACAGCGCTATTCGACGAGGTTGACGTGCTCGACGTGCAGTGCGCCGTCGCTTGCTATCGTCAACATCGCCGCCGAGACGGGCAGCCTGAAGCGCCGCGGCCCCGCGCTGCCGGGATTCACGAACAGCACGCCATCGCGCGTTTCGAGCGCTGGCTTGTGCGAATGCCCGCTCACGACGAGCGCAATGCCTTCAACAGCGGGATTGCCTTGCAGATCGGCCAGTTCGTGTACCACGGCGAGCCGCACGCCGCCCAGTTCCACCGTGGTCTGCAGGGGCAGCGCCTCCGCCCACGCGCCACGATCGTTGTTGCCGCGCACTGCGGTAAGCGGCGCGATGGCCGCGAGCGTGTCGAGCACAGCCGCGTCGCAGATGTCACCAGCGTGCACGATCGCGTCCGAGCCCTTGACGAATGCAAGGAGCTCGGGGCGCAGCAGATTGTGCGTATCGGCAACCAGCGCAACGTGCAGCGGACGCAGCGGGTGTTTCGCGGACATGGCGGAACGGCTCGGCTATGGAACAGCGATTATCGCCGCGCTCACGCCTTTGCGTCGTCGTTCTCATTCGCTCCCGCGCCGATATACACCGCCAGCCACACGCTCGGCGCGGTTGGATCGGTCCAGGACACGCGGTGGCGGCAATGCGCCGGCAGGTGCACATAGTCGCCAGGCAGCAGGCGCCGCGGCGGCACGGCCGCATCCTCGAACGCCAGCGTCGCCGCGCCGGAGAGCAGCACCACCCACTCCTCGCGCGCGTCGTCGTACCAGAAGCCCGGCGGGCTCGCCTGCCCCGTCGAGACGATGCGCTCGATCGACAGCCCATCGCGCGAAACGAGCGTATCCAGACGCTCCTTGTCCGCGTCGTGGACGATGCCTGCGAATAGATTGCCGAATGCGGCGGTTAGCGGTTCGTTCATCCGGAAGCACTCACGTGTTGGTTTCAAGCGAGGGGTTTCAGGCCGTCGAGCAAGGTCGGCACCAGTTCGCTCACGGTGGGGTGCACGTGCATCGCGTATTGCAGCGTCGTGTAGGGCGCGCCGGCCGTCATCGTGTCGATGAACGTGTGGATCGCCTCGTCGCCTTCGATGCCGAATATCGCCGCGCCGAGGATGCGTTGCGTCTGCGGGTCGACCATCGCCTTCATGAAACCGCCGGTTTCGCCGCGCTCGCGCGCGCGGCCTACGCGTGACATCGGCATCGTGGCGATGAGCGCAGGCTTGCCGCGCTCGCGCACTTCGCGCTCGCTCAACCCCACGCGGGCAAGCGGCGGATCGACATACACCGCGTACGCGGGAATGCGGGTGTCGGCGCTGCGCGCCTTGCCGTCGAGCAGATTCGCCGCGACGATCTGGAAGTCGTCGTATGACGAGTGCGTGAACGCACCGCGGCCGTTCACGTCGCCGAGCGCCCAGATGCCTTCCACGGCCGTGCGCAACTGGCCATCCACGGCAATGAGCCCGTGCGTGTCGGTCTCGATGCCCGCGGCGTCGAGGCCCAGGTCGTCGGTGTTCGGCACGCGTCCCGTCGCGAACAGCAGGTGCGAAGCATCGAGCGGACCGCTGTCGAGCGCGATGCGCACGCCTGCGTCGCCTTCGAGCGGCGCCACGCTGCGCGGCTGCGCGCCGAAACGAAACGCCACACCTTCGCGCGCGAGAAGGTCCTGCACGGCGTGCGAAAAGTCTTCATCCTCGCGCGAGAGGATGCGTTGCCCGCGCACCAGCACCGTCACGCGGCTGCCGAATCGGCGGAACATCTGCGCGAATTCGAGCGCCACGTAGCTGGCGCCGCAGATCGCCAGATGTTCGGGCAATTGCTCGAGCGCGAGCAGCGTCGAGTTGGTTTCGTAGCGAATTGTTTCGAGGCCCGGAATGGCGGGGATCTGCGCGCGCGTGCCCGTGTTGATGAAAATTTCGGGTGCTTCGAGATCGGCCTGGGCGCCGTCGTGGGTGCTCACGCGCACCGCATGCGCGCCTGAGAAGCGGGCATGACCCTTGAACACGGTGACATTCGGCGCCTCGCGCAGCCAGCGCTCGACCCCGTCACGCGAAGCCCCGACGATGCGCTCCTTGCGCGCCTTCACGAACGCGAGGTCGACGTGAACATTGCCTGCGGGCACGCCACTCGCCAGTTCGCCACCGCCGATTCGCACGCCGAAGTCGGCCGCGTGCCGCGCAACGTGGGCGGCACGCGCGCAAGCGACATACGCCTTGGTCGGCGTGCACCCCACGTTCACACAGGTGCCGCCAAACGCCGCGCGCTCGATCACAGCCGTCTTGCGGCCGCTCTGCCCGAGCCGCACGGCGAGAGGCGGCCCGCTCTGCCCCGTGCCGATCACGATCGCATCGAATCGTTGTGCCATGCCGCTCTCCTTTGCCGTTGTCACGCGTTGAGCCGGGATGCCGCCCCGCAATGCACATCCGCCAGACGCGGCCGCTCGCGCCATCTTACGCGCGCCGAATGGCAACGGCGCGCAGCGTGATGGTGTGCCTCCGCGTGCAGTGCGAAGGCGAATGACGCAGGCGCAAAAAAAAAGAGCCGCCTCGCACGACGAGGCGGCTCACAGGGTGACGTCACAACAGCAAACGGGCGAAGCCGCTGCGCGTCAGGGGGACTGTCGAACGCACTGCGCGCTTGCGTCAGGCGTTCGGTGAATGCGTTATTGGGGCTTGGTCTTACCGTGGGGCAAACCGGCGTGCAGTCGCTCGCCCGCGCGATCCGGGCGCCGGATCAATGCGAGCAATGCGCGCAATGCGCAGCCGCGACTTCATCGCGGTCTGCGCTCCACAATTCGCGCGAGCGCTGAAATGCGGCGCGCGCACCGCGCGTAGCCATCATCAGCCCGACTTGCCCCATGTTGAAGTCGAGCGACACCATCATCTGCATCAAGTCCACCATCGGCAGGACCAGCGCAGGCTGATACAACTGTCGTTCGATAAAGGATTTCATGACCCGCTCCCGCTGCACGCCCCGCGTCCTGGTGACGTAAGGCCATTCGATGTTTGTGATTGTATGAATGCAGCGTGCGCTGATAAATGGCTCGTCCGCGAAGTCACTTGTCAAGAATCGCGAACAATGGGAACAGGTGCGCCGGCACCGGGCTCGGCGCGGCACTTTCGCCGGCCGGCCGCAGTGCCTCCTTGCGACGCATTGCGCGATGTGGCTCGCCAACGCGCGTCCGCCTCTAGACGAGGGGCGTGGCGACGAACTCCGGCAGCGTCTCGGCGCGCGCGGAGAGCGCGGCGATCGCCGGGTACCGTGCGGGATCCACGGAACCGGGCAAGATGTGCTGATTGAACCGCCATGCGACGGCCGCCGTGATATCGGCCTGCGTGATGCGGCCCGCGCACAGCCAGCCGCCGCGGCCCGCGACGAGTTGCTCGAGGACCGCCCACGCCGCGTGCATCTGGGCGTTCACGCGTTCGAACCACGGCTCGTGCTGGCGCTCGGCGGGACGCAGTTCGCGCTCGTAGACCTGCTGCACCGTCTTTTCCATGGCCGCGAGCGCGAAACCGTTCACGCGCAGTGCGAACGCGCGCTCTTGCGTTTCCTCCGGCATGAGCCGCCGCGCGGCAGGCACCTTGCGGTCCAGATAGTCGAGAATCAGCGTCGAATCGATCAGCTGGGTGCCATCGTCGTCGATGAACGTGGGCGCCTTCACGACCGGGTTGATCCGGGCAAATTCGCCGTACTGGCGAAATACCGAAATGCTGTGGTGCTCGAACTCGAGCCCGAGGACATGCAGCGAAATCGCGACGCGACGCACATATGGGGAGTCCATCATACCGATCAACTGCATGGGGTTTACCTCATCCTGGAAAAAGGGGTGGGGCGTCGATCTTGCAGTAAGCGCCGCCCCATTTCAAGCGGCGTCTCGAGTGTTTTCGACACCCTGCTTTGGGACCACCAGCAAACGGTGTCATATGACGCCGTCCCGCGGCTCGTTGTGCAAAAACGCACCGTGTCGATGTGCCACGCTCTCTTCTCCGCGCAACGGGACTACATTCGTTACCTGACGTCCGGACTGATGCGTCGCGGCATTGCTGCAATGCAGCGCTCCGCCCTCTCACGGAAACGCTGCTTCGGGATGCCGCGCCGCTCAAGGCGCAGCCACCCGCGGGAGTCAAGCGCAGGATGCCGAAGCATTACGCAGATCGCATGAAAGCGCGTTTCGGCGCGCCACATGTGCTGCGGTGCATGGCCGGGAAACTCCTGGATTCGGACGCCGAACGGCTGAGATAGTCTCAATGCACAAGGAGACGAAATCATGAGACAAGCATTCAATGTTGGCATCGTCATCATCCTCGCCCTCCTCCTCGCGAACCGTGCCATGACACGTGTGCAGGCTCACGAGGCTGGCTCGCTCACCTGCGCCCAGGGCTCCGCACTCGTCAAAGCGGAAGCGCTCGTACGAGGATTCGGCGAGCGCGGCGCAAGCAGCCAGAGCGAGAACTTCCTCTCGTCGTGCCTCGTGTCGGGCCAAGGACAGGTCGGCGACCTGATCGCCCACGACTAAGAGGTAGGGGCTGCGGGAGGCGCACGTTAGCCCGGCACGTGCCGGCTGACAGCGCGGCGCGCGAAGCCACGCGCGCGATGGTTGCTTCGGCACCTGCCGCGGCCGCGCATGGTCCGTCAGGTCAACCTTGGGCACCGCACGGGCACACAGGGCTAATCGCCTTCCACCGCGGGGCACTATTCCATGCCCCGCACCGAATAGTCCTGCCTGTTTCCGGGTGTCCTGCCCGTAAATTCCCGAGCGTCAAAAAACGCGGAGCGATCCGGTTGCTCTCGCCTCGAATTCCTTTTGTGTTGCCAATGCCGATGGTTGGCGGCGAGAATGCTCGCGGACCACGGAGAATGTATGAAAGGTTTTGTCCTGTTGTTTGGAGTCAGTTTCCTCTCGGCGTGCACATCGGTGACCGCCGTTAATTCGAGACAGGACGGGCATCTCACCGTCACGAGCCGTGCACGCTGGGATATCGTTTCCTGGAACCGCGTGCGCACGGCCGGGCTCCACAAGGCAGAAGACTACTGCGAAAAGCAAAAAAAGCAGTTGCACACCGTGGAAATTCACAGCGAAGGGCTGCATGGCGTGACAACTCAGACAGTAGAGGTAATCTTCGACTGCATCTGAGGCGGCGCTTCACGCTTTCGGCGCCAGCCCCGCCGGACGGGCCTTCCTGTCAAACATGCCAGCCCTCGTCGCCCCACCTCTTTGCTAAACCGCAATAGTTTGTTGTCGTTCACCCTGATACTCAATCCGCATGGGCGCGCTAGACTGACGATACATTTTGTTACGCTTAGAGGCGCGTCATGTTGACCGCATTTTTCATCGCCTGCCCATTCGGTATCGCGGCGTTATTCGGGTTTGCACGGCTGATCAATCCTCATACCGGGAAAATCGGTAATCGTTGAGCGCGCAAGCGCCTCTTTTCGGCACAGCGCTCGACCGAGCTTCGCACTGCAAGCCTCCGCAACTGACCGGTTTTCTTCCGGCAGGCATCGCCGTCTTCTTCCGCTTATTTCTTTGCCGCAGGCACGCCGCCGTGCGTCCGCATTCGATGCGCCGCGCCAGTGAAAAACCCGCGAAGCGTTGAGCCGTCGCGGGTTCTCTGAATCCAGCGGAATCCGCTGAAAGGACATCTGGTGCCGGGGACCGGACTTGAACCGGCAAGCCGTTAGGCGGCGGATTTTCGTCACACTGCGTCTTTCGACGCCGCCCTACCCATGATGGGCGAGCGTTCGTGCGCTGGACTATGCCTTCGCCGTCGCCACGTGCAGCGTTTGCACGCCGCGCGCCGCCTTAGGCGCCCCCCGTCTAGTCTCTACACCTTCCGGGCCCGCAGTGTTACGCCGCGGCCGGCTTGGCTCGGCGTTGCCTCGGCGCCTCGCGCGTTATGCGCCTCGAGGCCCAGGGGTTTCGCCGAATTTGAGGGGTTCTGCACCGGCCGTTTCCGGTCGGGCACTCAATCGTTATTTAAGTCCGCTATGTTTACCAATTTCATCACCCCGGCAGGGCGGACGCGATTCTACCATTGCCCGGCACGCGTCCCAAATGGGCTCCCCGGGGCCAGACGATCCGCGCCGGCGGTCCTTTGCCTGCCTGTCCGTCATCTGCAGGTCATACGCCTTTTTCATAATCGGCCCTATCGAAAACGTTTACAACGAGCCGGGGCCCCTCGCATGACGCCAACCATCAAGGATGTCGCCGCCCACGCGGGATTCTCGATTGCCACTGTCTCACGCGCGATCAATGCGCCTCACACGGTCAACCCCGTCACGCTCGCGCGCGTGCGCGAAGCGATCGACGCGCTGAAGTTCCGCCCCAATCCGCTCGGACGCCAGTTGCGCGGCGAGCGCACCCGCCTGATCGGCGTCGTGCTGCCCACGCTGGCCAACCCCGTGTTCGCCGAGTGCCTGCAGGGCATCGACGAACTCGCCGCGGCGCAGGGTTTTCGCCTCATGCTGATGACCACGCAGTACGACGCCGATCGCGAGCGTCACGCGATCGAAACGTTGCGCGCGCAACGGGTCGAAGGGTTGATCCTGACCGTGGCGGACGCAGACACCCACCCGCTGCTCGACGAGCTCGATGCAGACGGCCCGCTCTACGTCCTGATGCATAACGACACGAAGCGTCGCCCTTCGGTATCGGTGGACAACCACCAGGCGGCGTGCGACGGCGTGCGCGCGCTGATCGCGCATGGCCATCGCCGCATCCTCATGCTGGCCGGCACGCTGGCCGCCTCCGACCGCGCACGTCAGCGCCATGCGGGCTATTCCCACGCAATGCAACAGGCAGGCCTTGCGCCCGCGCCGGCGCTGGAGATCGATTTCAACGCGGACGAACTCGCGCCCTCGGTGCTCGCGCATCTGACGAGCGGGCCCGCACGCCCCACGGCCCTCTTCTGCAGCAACGACCTGCTCGCGATGGTCGTGATGCGCGGACTGCGCCGCGCTCGCCTGCGCGTGCCGCAGGACATGTCGATTCTCGGCTTCGACGGCCTCGCGATGAGCGAACTGCTCGCGCCACCACTCGCGAGCATCGGCACGCCGAACCGCGGGATCGGCCGCGAAGCATGGCAGTGCCTGATGGCGCGCATCGGCGGCCAGTACGAGGGTCCGCTCGCGCATACGCTGCCGCATACGCTGCGCATGGGCGGCACCATCGCCGCGATTGCGCATGGACGGGCTGCTCATGCGATGCATGTCGCGCGCGCCAACGGACTGGCCAACCGAGATCTCGAACCCGGCGACGCGCCTTCGTAAGCGCTCGCGCCGCAGAAGAAAAGACCATCCGGGCCGCGCACGCACGCGGCCTCCATCAAACCGCACGTTTTCCGACCGATCTGGAGACCCGCCGTGATCCGACGATTCGCATCTACCGGCCCGCTTTCGCCTTCGCCCGCGCGCGCCGTCCTGCGCGCGCTCGCCGCGCCGTTGCAACGCATGAGGCGCCTGTCCTGCGCGCTGCCCTCTGCAGCGAAAAGCGCCGCAAGGGCCGCCGCAAGCACTGCAGCGCTTGTGGCCGGTCTTGCCGCGCTCGGTGCGCCGCTCGCCGCGCAGGCAGAACAGACTGCGATCTGCTACAACTGCCCGCCCGAGTGGGCCGACTGGGCGAGCCAGATCCAGGCCATCCATAAAGAAACTGGCATTCGCGTGCCGTTCGACAACAAGAACTCCGGCCAGTCCATCGCGCAACTCATGGCTGAGCAAAAAAGCCCGGTCGCCGACGTGGTCTACCTCGGTGTCTCGTCGGCGTTTCAGGCGAAGGACAAGGGCGTGATCGCACCGTACAAGCCCGCGCACTGGAACGACATTCCCGCCGACCTGAAGGACCCGCAAGGCTACTGGTTCGCGATCCATTCGGGCACGCTGGGCTTCTTCGTCAACAAGGACGCGCTGGAAGGCAAGCCGGTGCCGCGCTCGTGGGCCGACCTCCTCAAGCCCGCGTACAAGGGCATGGTCGGTTACCTCGACCCGTCCAGCGCATTCGTGGGCTATGCGGGCGCCGTAGCCGTGAATCTCGCGCTGGGCGGCTCGCTCGACAACTTCCAGCCGGCCTTCGACTGGTTCAGCAAGCTCAAGGCCAATCAGCCCATCGTGCCTAAGCAGACGGCTTACGCACGCGTCCTCTCGGGCGAGATCCCGATCCTGCTCGACTACGACTTCGACGCCTACCGCGCGAAGTACAAGGATCACGCGAACGTCGAATTCGTGATCCCGAAGGAAGGCACGATTTCCGTGCCCTACGTCATGAGTCTCGTGAAGAACGGGCCGCACGAAGCCAACGGCAAGAAGGTGCTCGACTTCGTGCTCTCCGACGAAGGCCAGAAGCTCTGGGCCAATGCCTGGCTGCGCCCGGTGCGGGCCAGCGCGCTCTCGCCCGAAGCGGCCTCGAAGTTCTTGCCCGCGACCGACTACGCACGCGCGAAAAGCGTGGATTTCGCCAGGATGGCGGCCCAGCAGCAAGCCTTCGGCGAGCGCTACCTGCAGATCATGCACTGAGACCCGAGCCCCGCACGACCATGCATGACCTCACTTTCCCGCTGCGCTGGCGCATCGCGCTCGTCGCGCCTGCGCTCGCGGTCTTCCTCGCGTTCTGGCTGCTGCCCATGGTTGCGCTCGTGCAGGTGAGCGCCGACGGGCATCTGATCGAGACTTACCGCGCACTGCTAACGAACGGCCGCTATATGAAAAGCCTTGGCGCGACGATTGCGCTCTCGGCCGCCGTGACCGCGGCAACGCTAGTGATTTCCACGATCTGCGGCCTCCTGCTCGCGCGGCACGCGTTCGCGGGCCGCCGCGCGCTCGTTGCGCTGCTCACCTTTCCGCTGGCGTTTCCTGGCGTCGTCGTGGGCTTCATGGTCATCATGCTCGCGGGGCGCCAGGGGTTGATCGGCGCGCTTTCGCTGCGCCTCGCCGGCGAGCGCTGGGTCTTCGCCTACTCGATGGCCGGGCTCTTCGCGGGCTACCTGTACTTCTCGATTCCGCGCGTGATCGTGACGGTCATGGCCTGCGCAAGCCAGCTCGACGGCTCGCTCGAAGAGGCCGCGCGTTCACTGGGCGCATCGTCGTGGCGCGTGCTCTGCGACGTGATCCTGCCCGCGCTCGCGCCCGGCCTCGTCGCCGCGGGTGCAATCTGTTTCGCAACCGCGATGGGCGCGTTCGGCACGGCCTTCACGCTCGCCACCGACATCGACGTCCTGCCGATGACCATCTATACCGAGTTCACCCTGAACGCCAACATGGTGACGGCCGCCGGCCTTTCCATCGTGCTCGGCCTCGTCACGTGGGCGGTGCTCACGCTGGCGCGCAACGTGACAGGCGCGGCCGTCGCAGCGACGGCATGAGCGCACCGCGGTTTTCGAGGACTCCCAAATGAATTCGCTCGCCAAACCCGCCACGCCCGGCACTCGAGCCATGCAAACTGCGCAGGAGGCACACGACGCGCCGGATAGCCCGCCAGGCGCGCCGCGCCGGCTCGCCCTGCCCTCGGCGCGTGCGTGGCTCGCGTGCGCGCAATGGCTCGTGATGCTCGCCACCTGCGCGTTTCTCATCGTGCCCGTGGTGATGTCGATCGTCGCGGGTCTCACGGTCAACTACTTTCGCGGCGTGGCGAGCGGACTCACGCTGCGCTGGCTCGATGAGGTCTGGACGCAGTATCACGGGAGCGTGTTCCTCTCGCTCGAAGTCGCCGCTGCCACGCTCGCCGTGACGCTCGTCACCGGCGTGCCTGCGGGCTATGCACTCGCGCGCAGCCGCACACGCCTCTCGCGTGTGATCGAAGAGCTGCTCGTGCTACCCGTGGCGCTACCAGGCCTCGCCTCGGCGCTCGCGCTGCTCGTGGTGTACGGCGGCTTCAGCGCGTTTCGCATGAGCGCGGCGTTCATCGTCGTCGGTCACGTCGTGTTCACGCTGCCGTTCATGGTGCGCCCCGTAGCGGCCGTGTGTGCGTCGGCGGATTTGCGCACGCTCGAAGAAGGCGCGGCGAGCCTCGGCGCGACCTTCTGGCAGCGCTTCACGACAGTCGTGCTGCCCAACGCGCGACCCGGCATCGTGGCGGGCGCCCTTGCCGTGCTCACGCTTTCGATCGGCGAATTCAATCTCACCTGGATGCTGCACACGCCCGACACCAGGACACTGCCCGTCGGCCTCGCGGATACCTACGCGTCGCTGCGCATCGAATTGGGCAGCGCCTACACGATTCTGTTCTTCCTCATGACCATGCCGTTGCTCGTGGCCATGCAATGGCTCGGCGTGGAGGTGCCCGGTGCGTCCGGAAAACCATCCGCCAGGCGGCGTGTGGCGGGTACGCAAAAGAACAACAAGGACTCCGAATGAAACTCGAACCGATTCCGATTTCGCTCACGCGCTGCGCAAAGACCTTTCGCGGCACGCGTGTGCTCGAACCGCTCGATCTCACGATCGGCGCGGGCGAAACGCTCGTGCTGCTCGGGCCTTCCGGCTGCGGCAAGACCACCACGCTGCGCATGATCGCGGGACTGGAAACACCCGATGCCGGCGGCCGCGTCGCCTTCGGCGAAGAGGACGTGACCGCGCAGCCCATCGAGCGGCGCAAAGTCGGCATGGTGTTCCAGAACTACGCGCTCTTTCCCAACCTCGACGTGCGCGGCAACATCGGCTACGGCCTGAAGATCCAGCGCGTTCCCGCCGCCGACGCACGCGCTCGCGTCGACGAACTGCTCGCGATGATGCGGCTCGAAGCGCACGCGACCAAGCCCATTCATCAACTTTCGGGCGGCCAGCGCCAGCGTGTCGCGCTCGCACGCGCGCTCGCGCCGCGCCCGCGCGTGCTGCTGCTCGACGAGCCGCTGACGGCGCTCGATGCGCGCCTGCGCGACACCTTGCGCGGCGAGATGAACGCGCTGCTGCGCGAATTGGGCGTGACGACCGTCTATGTCACGCACGACCAGGCCGAGGCAATGGAACTGGGCGACCGTATCGTGGTGATGAGCGCGGGGCGCATCGAGCAGATCGGCACCCCGCGCGAGATCTACTACCAGCCGGCGAGCCGCGCGGTCGCGCAATTCATCGGCACGCTCAACCGTATCGCAGGACAATGGCAAGATGGCATGCTGCGCACCAATGGCGGCGCGGTGGGAGCCGTCGCGCGCCAAAAGACGGACGACACCGCCGGCATCGCGGAACTCTATTTCCGCCCCGAAGACGCGACGCTCGTCGACCCGGCCGCCGCGCAATTGCGCGGTGTGATCGAACGGGCGACCTTTCTCGGCGAGCGCACGCGCCTCACGATCGGCGGCGCCGCGCCCGACGCGCTGCTCGTCGACGTGCCGGGCCGCGTCGAGCTCGCGCACGGCACGCCGGTCGGCATCTCCATCGCCGCTGAAGCGCTGATTGCGCTCGCCTGAAACTTTCAAGTCGAGGACTCCCATGCTGCTCGCCCAGATCAGCGACCTGCACATCAAGCCGCCTGGCGCGCTCGCCTATCGCCGCGTCGATACGGCGGCGAGTCTCGCGCGCACCATCGCGCGGCTGAACGCGCTCACGCCGCGCCCGGACGCCGTGCTCATGACCGGCGACCTGGTCGATCGCGGCTCGGTCGAGGAATACCAGCACCTCAAGACGCTGCTCGAGAGGCTCGAGATTCCGTACTGGCTGCTGATCGGCAACCATGATGCGCGTGGGCCGCTGCGCGAAGTGTTTGCCGAGCGGCCGGAACTGCGCCAAGGCGGCGAGTTCGTTCAGTACGCGGCGAACGTGGGCCCGCTGCGCGTGATCGCGCTCGACTCGATGCAGCCTGGGCAAAGCGCGGGCACGCTCTGCGAAACGCGGCTCGCGTGGCTCGCCGAGCAACTCGACGCCGCGCGCGGCCAGCCCGTGGTCGTCGCGTTGCACCACCCGCCGTTCGATTGCGGCATCGGCCACATGGATGCGATGCGGCTCGATGCGACCGCGGCGCGAGCGCTCGAAGCGCTCATCGCCCGGCATCCCAACGTCGAGCGCGTGCTGTGCGGTCACGTGCACCGTCCCATGTTCGTGCGCTTCGGCGGCACGATCGCCGCGGCCGTGCCCGCGCCCGCGCATCAGGTCACGCTCGACCTTGCGCCCGATGCGCCCTCGACCTTCACGCTCGAGCCACCCGCCTTCGCACTGCATCGTTACGAGCCGCAGCGCGGGATCGTGACGCACCACGGGTATGTCGATACATTCGACGGCCCGTACCCGTTCTACGAACCTTCCGGCGAATTGATCGACTGACTAAGCGACTGACTGCGCGGCTGAATGTGCCTGCCGGCGAATGCGCCCGCGCAGGCGCACCGGCACGCACACCGCGCGCCAGCGCGATTGCGCGCGCTCCGGTATGATCGGCACGCTCGAAGCCAGCCTTTCGTATCGACGGGCGCCGCCCGCATTGCGCACATGTCCACACCCGAATCCGCAGCCGCCGACGAAAGCCGGTCGCTGTCCGGCCTGCTGCTCCTGCTCGCGATCATCGCGGGCGTGACGGTGGCGAACATCTACTTCAACCAGCCGCTGCTCGACGATTTCCGCAAGAGCTTCCCGGCCGGCGCGGCATGGATCGGCGCCGTGCCTGCGGGCACCCAGCTCGGCTACGCGGCCGGCATGCTGCTGCTCGCGCCGCTGGGCGACCGCTTCGACCGCAAACGCATCATCCTGCTGCAGACGGCCGGCTTGTGCGTCGCCCTGCTCGTAGCCGCCACCGCGCCCTCGCTCGCCGTGCTGGTCGGCGCAAGCCTCGCGATCGGCATACTCGCCACGATCGCGCAGCAGGCCGTGCCGTTCTCGGCGGAGCTCGCGCCGCCCGAAGTGCGTGGCCGCGCGGTGGGCACCGTCATGAGCGGCCTCCTGCTCGGCATCCTGCTCGCGCGCACCGCGGCGGGCTTTGTCGGTCAGTACTTCGGCTGGCGCGCGGTGTTCGGGGCGTCGATCGTCGCGCTGCTGGCGCTCGCGGTCGTGATCGTGAAGAAACTGCCGAAGAGCCAGCCGACTTCGACGCTCGGCTACGGCAAGCTGCTCGGCTCGATGTGGCATCTCGTGCTCGAGTTACCGGGCTTACGCGAAGCGTCCGCGACGGGTGCATGCCTGTTCGCCGCGTTCAGTCTCTTCTGGCCCGTGCTCACGCTGCTGCTCGCGGGCAAGCCCTTCCATCTCGGGCCGCAGGCGGCGGGGCTGTTCGGCATCGTCGGCGCGGCGGGCGCGCTGGCCGCGCCGGTCGCGGGCCGCTCCGCCGACAAGCGCGGGCCGCGCGCGGTCATCACGCTGTCGATCGCGCTGATGGCCGTCGCGTTCGTCATCTTCGCGCTCTCGGGCAAGAGCCTGATCGGCCTCGTGATCGGCGTGATCGTCCTCGACGTCGGCGTGCAGGCCGCGCAGATCTCGAACCAGTCGCGCATCTACGCGTTGCGGCCCGAAGCGCGCAGCCGCGTGAACACCGTCTTCATGGTGTGCTACTTCATCGGCGGCGCAACGGGCGCCGCCGTGGGCGTGAGCGCCTGGCGCGCGTTCGGCTGGATCGGCGTGTGCGGGGCCGGTCTCGCATTCACCGCGCTCGCGGGCTGGATTCACTATGCAACGCGCCCGCGCGCAGCCGAAGGCGCACAGGCTTCGTCGTGAGCGCTACTTGCGTGCATAGAGCAAATCGGTCATGTCGTCGGCGTGCTCCTCCTCTGTTGCGAGGATCTCCTCGAAGATGCGCCGCGTCGTGGTGTCGTCATGGCCGAGATAGTGGATGATCGCGCGATAGCTTTCTATCGCGATGCGCTCCGCGATGAGGTTCTCGCGGATCATGTCTCTGAGGTCGGTGCCTTCCTTGTATTCCGAGTGCGATCGTCCGAGCAGCGTCGCCGGCGAGAAGTCGGGCTCGCCGCCTAGCTGCACGATGCGCGCGGCAAGCATGTCGGCGTGCTGCTGCTCCTCGTTCGCATGCTGGAGAAACTCAGCAGCCACCGACTCGGACTCGATACCCTTCGCCATGAAATGGTGCCGCTTGTAGCGCAGCACGCACACGAGTTCCGTCGCGAGCGCATCGTTGAGCAGCTTGAGCACGGTCTCGCGGTTCGCGGGGTAGTCCGGCGTGACCGGCCCCTGGTCGAGATTGCTGCGCGCCTCGTTACGCACGCGCTTGAGGTCGAACTCGAACGTAGCCTGTGTCTTCGACATCTGAATCTCCTTGCTGGATGACATGCATGAATGGGTTTTACATGGGACGCGCGCTATCCACGCATGACGCCCAGCAGCAGCGTGACCACGAAGACCACGAGGAAAATGTAGAACAGGATCCTGGCGATCTCAGCCGCGCCCGCTGCAATGCCCGTGAAGCCGAAGACGGCTGCGATGATCGCAATGATGAAAAACACGATGGCGTAATGAAGCATGGGTAGTCCTCCTCATCCCTTGATCATCCGTCGTCATTCTCTCGGGCGGATATGCTGCGCTGTGTCGCGCGTGCGCCTGCGCTTGAGCAAACACCGGACCCGGCCGCGCGCGCAAGCCGCACACATGACCGGGCACGCGCGATGCTTGACAGTCGTCTCCTTTGGCACCGTGGAGGACTTCCTCATGAAACGCATGATTGCCCTCTTTCTGATTACCGCTTCGATGGCAGCGCTCGCGGCCTGCAACACGATGGCGGGCGCCGGCGAGGATGTATCCGCAGGCGGTCACGCCCTCACGAACTCGGCGGAAAAGGCGAAATAGTCACCGGTGAACGGTAAAGCCACCGGCATGACCACCCATTGCGGGTGCCACGAGTCTTCGGAGCGTGCGCAGATGCCCGCGTGCATGCCGGATCAACGCGATGCGTTGGCGGCCGCGCCTGCATAAATTGCACGGCGCGATGCCGCGTGCGTCGCGTGTCGCGTGAGCGGATTGCGGGTGCGCGCGACGATAGCGGCGCGCGGTGACGGGTGGCGCGTGAGCGCTCAGGAAGTGCGGCGGCGGTCGTCGAACAGGAACGACAACCCCACGCTGCCGAGAATCAGCACGGTCGCGACGATGGTGCCGCCCGTGACCGCCTCGCCGAGCAACAGCGCGCCGAGGGCGACGGCGACGACCGGATTCACGTACATGCAGCTGCTCGCGACGAGGGGGCTGGTGTGCCGGATCAGGTAGCCGTAGGCGACATACGCTGCCATCGTGCCGATCAGGAGCAGATAGAGGAACGCAACGAGCGGCAGGACATGAAGCTCCGCCATGCGTTCGCCGCTGATCAACGCGACCGCCGTCGACATGGCGCCGCCCAGTCCGATCTGCAGCGCCGTGGCGAGAAAGAGATCGGAGGGCAACGCGAGATGCCCCGCCAGATGGGCGCCGATCGCCCAGAAAAGGGCGCCGCACAGAATGGCGAGACTGCCGCCCGCCGAGCCCGAGGCGCCGCCGCCATGGCTCAGGATCGCGATGCCCACGAGGCCGAGCGCGACCGCCGCCCACTCGGCCTTCGCAACGCGCCGCCCGGTGACGGCCGAAATCACTGTCGCGAAGAGCGGAACCGTGGCGACCATCACGGCCGCCGTGCCGGTGCCCACGGTCCGCATGCCGTAGGCGAGCATGCCGCTCGACAGCCCTACGAGCAGCGTGCCCACCACGCCCGCGTTGCGCACTTCGATCAGCGTCGGCATGACGGGTCGTCGGCGCATCGCGAAGACGAAGAGACCCACCCCGGCGAGCAGGTTGCGCAGACCGGAAAGCAGGAGCGGCGGGAACGCATCGAGCGCGACTTTCACGCCGAGATACGTCGAGCCCCAGACGAAGTAGACGACGGCAAGCGAGAGCGCGACGCGCCCGCCGCGCGATTGTGGCAGCCGCACACGGCGCACGAGACGCCATGACGCCGCCGCGGCAAGGGAAGCCGCTTCGAGGAACGAACGGAAAGACATGCGCGAAGGCACACGCGGGGGCATCGTCATATCGCCGCGGCGCGTGAAGGAAAGGACCGCGGGCGCCCCGGCATAAAAGCGGCGGGACGGATGAAACTCGACGGCATGGGGCAGGTGCGCAAGGACGCAAAAAAACGGAGTACGAAAGACACCCGAGACGGGCGACCCGCATTATGCAACAAGGTCTGGGGCCGTGGATGCTTTCGGTACGCTTTATGCGCACCGATGTTGACAGACCGCGCCACGAGACAAGGGACGCATCCCAGAGACCTTGGATTCGAACGCCTGCGGGGTCACGTTAGCGAGATCGTGCTACGATGCTCAAATCTTTCGATTAACTTTCAGCCATCTGGCAAGTCATCGCTCACCATGCGGCCGCCCGTTTCGCGCTACCTGTTCGCCCCGCTGCCGCGCACCCAGCGCATGGCGCCGGCGCACGGCCGCGCGGCGCGCATGAAAGCTGCCGTCTGCCTGCCTCTGCGCGCCCGCGCGCCTTCACGCGCCCCGCTCACCGCCGCCCGGCGCCTGTACTGAACTTGCCTCCTTTGCCGCACCGGAGCCGTTCGGGCGGGCTCCGGGCCGAACCGTTGCGCCCCACAGTGCCCCGGCCGTGCCACGGAGGTGCCCAGTGCGCTCCACTGCTCAGTGTCGAGCGCCAGCCCTCCCGACCCGACAACGCTTTCTGATTCGCAAGGAGAACATCCATGACGAAGAAAATCCGCTACCTGACCGAACTCGATGTCGCGCGCCTCGAAAAATGCGCCGCCGAGCCCGGCGCCGCGACTGCCCGCCAAACCATGCTCGACGACGTCCTCGAACACGCCGTGATCGTGGAAGCGCGCGACGTCGCCGCCAATGTCGTCACGATGAATTCGCAGGTGACGCTCGTGAACGAGCGCAGCGGCGAAACGCTCACTTACACCGTCGTTTATCCGCATGACGCCAACGTCGACGCCGGCCGCCTCAACGTGTTCTCGCCCGCAGGCCTTGCGCTGCTCGGCGCGAAGCGCGGCAACACCGTTCACTTCACGACGCCAGGCGGCGCCGTGGAAACGCTGAAGATCGAGCGCATCCTGTTTCAACCCGAGGCCTCGAACGATTTCACGCTGTAAAGTTCGGCGCGCGGCACGCCTCGCCTGGCACAACTCGGGCGAGAAGGCACTTGCCAGATCGTCGCAGCGCGGTGTATCGTTTGGCCTTGCTTACGCGGGGGTCCTGCGTCATGCGCCGCATCGAACGGAAGTCGTGCAGCGTATTTCGCGGGTGAGAAATACCCTTTGAACCTGATCTGGATAATGCCAGCGCAGGGAAGCGTCCGGACTTCGCATCGCTCAACGCCTCACCTCATCACAGCGAAGTCCGTCCACGTTCCGTCTCAACTCCTGCTAAGCCGTTGTTCCCACTTGGCTTTCCCTGGAGAGAGACGCATGAACGCGAATCCGAAGTTCATTTCCGCCAACGCGCACGTCGACGAAGCCGCGATCGCGCCGCTGCCCAATTCCCGCAAGATCTACGTGACGGGTTCGCAGCCCGACATCCGCGTACCGATGCGCGAAATCAGCCAGTCCGATACCCCGACGGGTTTCGGCGGTGAAAAGAACCCGCCGATCTACGTCTACGACACCTCGGGTCCGTACACCGACCCCGAAGCGAAGATCGATATTCGCGCGGGCCTGCCGGCACTGCGCCAGAACTGGATCGAAAAGCGCGGCGACACCGAAGCGCTGCCGGGCCTCTCCTCCGAATACGGCCGCGAGCGCGCCGCCGACCCCGCGACGGCGGAACTGCGCTTTCCGGGCCTGCACCGCACGCCGCGCCGCGCGAAAGCCGGCAAGAACGTCACGCAGATGCACTACGCGCGCCAGGGCATCATCACGCCGGAGATGGAATACATCGCGATTCGCGAAAACCAGCGCCGCGCGGAGTATCTGGAAAGCCTCAAGGCGAGCGGCCCGAACGGCGCGAAGCTCGCGGCGATGATGGGCCGCCAGCATGGGGGCCAGGCGTTCGGCGCCGCGGCCTTCGGCGCCAACGCGCTCAAGGAAATCACGCCCGAATTCGTGCGCGAAGAAGTCGCGCGCGGCCGCGCGATCATCCCCGCGAACATCAACCACCCGGAAAGCGAGCCGATGATCATCGGCCGCAACTTCCTCGTGAAGATCAACGCGAACATCGGCAATTCGGCGGTGACATCGTCGATCGGCGAAGAGGTCGACAAGATGACGTGGGCGATCCGCTGGGGCGGCGACACGGTCATGGATCTCTCGACCGGCAAGCACATTCACGAAACGCGCGAGTGGATCATCCGCAACTCGCCGGTGCCGATCGGCACGGTGCCGATCTATCAGGCGCTCGAAAAGGTCAACGGCAAGGCCGAAGACCTCACGTGGGAGATGTTCCGCGATACGCTCATCGAACAGGCCGAGCAAGGCGTGGACTACTTCACGATCCATGCGGGCGTGCGCCTCCAGTACGTGCCGCTGACCGCGAACCGCATGACGGGCATCGTCTCGCGCGGCGGGTCGATCATGGCCAAGTGGTGCCTCGCTCATCATAAGGAATCCTTCATTTACGAGCATTTCGAAGAGATCTGCGAAATCATGAAGGCCTACGACGTGAGCTTCTCGCTCGGCGACGGCCTGCGTCCCGGCTCGATCTACGACGCCAACGACGAAGCGCAACTCGGCGAGCTCAAGACGCTGGGCGAACTCACGCAGATCGCGTGGAAGCACGACGTGCAGGTGATGATCGAAGGCCCGGGTCACGTGCCGATGCAACTCATCAAGGAAAACATGGACCTGCAGCTGGAATGGTGCGACGAAGCACCCTTCTACACGCTCGGGCCGCTCACCACGGACATCGCGCCGGGCTACGACCACATCACCTCGGGCATTGGCGCGGCGATGATCGGCTGGTTCGGCACGGCCATGCTTTGCTATGTGACGCCGAAGGAACATCTGGGTCTGCCGAACAAGGACGACGTGAAGGAAGGCATCATCACGTACAAGCTCGCGGCGCACGCGGCCGACCTGGCGAAAGGCCATGCGGGGGCACAGGTGCGCGACAACGCGTTGTCGAAGGCGCGCTTCGAGTTCCGCTGGGAAGACCAGTTCAACCTCGGCCTCGATCCGGACAAGGCGCGCGAGTTCCACGACGAAACGCTGCCCAAGGACTCGGCCAAGGTCGCGCACTTCTGCTCGATGTGCGGCCCGCACTTCTGCTCGATGAAGATCACGCAGGACGTGCGCGACTTCGCTGCAAAGCAAGGTGTGAGCGACGACGAGGCCCTGAAGAAAGGCATGGAAGTGAAGGCCGTCGAGTTCATCAAGCAAGGCGCCGAGATCTATCAGCGCCAGTAAGCGCGGACGGTGTTCCGGCGGACGCGCGCCGTCCGCCGAAACATTTTCTAACGACTCCCACAACTCGCTGACAAGCGCACACACCCGGATACGGGTCGCGTGCCTACGATGAACGTATCGGAGGTGCGGCGTGCGCGCGATGCCCGTGCCGCACCGCGCATTCCACATCGCTTTGCGTGGGAGTCGAAAAATGAAAACGCTCAAACGTGCACGCAGTTTAGTCACGGTGACGACCCTCGTCGCCGTGCTCGGCAGCCTGGGAGCTTGCGACAACATGTCGAGACGCGACCGCGATACCGTGATCGGCGCGGGCGTGGGCGGCGCCGCGGGTGCGGCCATCGGCGGCAATGCGCTCTCCACGGTGGGCGGCGCGGCAGTTGGCGGCATTATTGGGAATCAGGTGGGCAAGTAATTCGCGGACGCACGTGCCGTCACGCGTCGACGATGCGGCTACCTGAATAGCGGCACGATCGAAGCGACGGCACAGAACAGAAACGACGCGACAGGCAGCACGCCGTTCAAGGCGTGCAACAGGGAAGGACGCGCGGTGCAGACCCTCAGAGGTCTGCACCGCGTTTCTTTTGGGTCCTCGCAAGTTGGGACGCAGCACGCCCTGAAACATTCGGTGAACGGGTCACCGCCCCGCCGTAACACACGGCGCGCGCGCCCGGCGTAAGCTCGAACGGTCGAACGGCCCGGGCCAGAAGGCGATAACCCGCGCTGCGGTTCGCCCTCTTGCGGAGCTCGCCATGAAACACTCGTCCGTGTTCCTGATTGCCGCCGCACCCTCATCGGTCCGCAATGAGCGCTCCGCGCGAACGCTGCGCCCTGCGCCAAAGCTCGGCGCCGCTGCGGCAGCGCTCCTCGCGCTTTCCGGCTGCTACTACTATCCCCCCTACGCCTACGGACCCTACTACTACGGCACCGTGCCTATAGCGAGCGCCCAGCAGGAGGCCATGGTCACGCAAACTGCGCCTAATCCGGCGCCGGCCGCCGTGCCGGACGCCCAGTATCCGGGCCCACTCTATTCTTCGCCGCCCGTCGCGTTGGCCGTGCCTGCGTGGCCCGCGTACCCCGCCGCTTATCCTCCGTACCCTGCGTATCCCGCTGCGTATCCGGCGTACTACCCATGGCCGGCGTACGGCTGGGGCTGGGGTGTGCCGGCCGTTTCGTTCGGCTTCGGCTACTGGAGCGGCGGCGGCGGCGGCAGGCACGGGCACCACTGACGGGCTCCAGCGATCCTCGCAGCTCCAACGCGGGATCCAGCATAAAACGGTGCCAGACCGTACTTTCCCTCCTTGACGCCCGTGACTCGCTACCTATCCTCCAAGTATGCCCGCTGGGATTGAAGCATCGCCTTAACTCAGCCGTCCCATCAGCCATTGCACTCCACAGCCGACGACGCGCCCCGGCGCACGCACCTGCTGCGCCGACAACGAATCACAACCAAGGAGACGTGATGTTCCATCAGCTGTTGACCCCTATCGGCAATTCGCTGTTGTTCTCATTCCTCGTGGCCGTGCTGCCTATCGTCACGGTGCTCGCCCTGCTCGGCTGGGCGCGGCGGCCCGCATGGCAGGCCTCGTTGGCGGGCCTCGTGGTCGGTCTGATCGTTGCGATCGCGGGCTGGCAGTTCCCCATCAACCTCGCGATCAGTTCGGTGCTCGCGGGTGTGGTGTTCGCGCTTTGGCCGGTCATGTGGATCGTCGTCACGGCGATCCTGCTGTACAACATCGCGCTGCGCTCGGGCCGCTTCGCGGCCTTTCGCATGTGGCTGCTCGACAATCTGCCCAACGACCGGCGCATCGTGCTGGTCGTGGTCGGCTTTTCGTTCGGCGCGCTGTTCGAAGGCATTTCCGGCTTCGGCACGCCGATCGCCATCACGAGTTCGCTGCTCATCATGCTTGGCTTCCCGGCACTCGAAGCCCTCACGTTCACGCTCATCTTCAATACGGCGCCGGTGGCGTTCGGCGCGCTCGGCGTGCCGATTACCGTGCTGGGCGCGGTCACGCACCTGCCCTCCGACCTGCTCGGCCAGATGGTCGGCCGCCAGCTGCCGTTCTTTGCGCTGCTGCTGCCGTTTTATGTGATTGGGATCTACGCGGGCGTGGGCGGCATGCTGCGCGTCTGGCCCGTGCTGCTGGTGTCGGGCGGCAGCTTCGCCATCACGCAGTTCATCACGGCCAACTTCATCAATTACAGCCTCACCGACGTGCTCTCGTCGCTCGTCTCGCTGATCCTCACCATCCTTTTCCTGCGCGTATGGAAACCCGTGACGGATCCTCACTTCGCCATCAAGGTCGATCGCGCCAACGAAGCGCGCGGCGCGGTGTCGGGTGCGCAAGGCTGGTATCCGTGGATCATCGTCGCGGCCGTCGTGATCATCTGGACGGTCGCGAAGGTCTTCACGATCGGCGAGGTGAAGGTGCCGTGGCCCGGTCTCGACAAGGCCGTCTACATCACGCTCTACAACACGCCGTACGGCGCAATCTGGGACTTCCAGCCGCTCGCCACCGGCACGGCCATTCTCGTTGCGGCGATCATCACGGCGTTCGTCGTGCGCCTGAAGCCCGCGGACTTCGGCGGCGCAATCGTCGATACGTGGGTGCAGACGCGCATCGCCATCCTGACCGTCGCGACCATCGTCGGGCTCGCGTTCCTCATGAACTACTCGGGGCTCACCTATACGCTGGGCCTCGCCGTCGCTTCGGTCGGCGCGTTCTTTCCGCTGGTTTCAGCCTTCCTCGGCTGGGTCGCGGTGTTCCTCTCGGGTAGCGACACTTCGGGCAATGCGCTGTTCGGCAACCTGCAGGTGGTGGCCGCCAAGCAGCTCAACCTCAACCCCATTCTCATGGCGGCGACCAACTCCTCGGGCGGCGTGATGGGCAAGATGATCTCGCCGCAGAACATCGCAACGGGCGTTGCCACCACCGATCTCAAGGGCAAGGAAGGCCACGTATTCGCGAAGACCTTCAAGCACTCCATCCTGTTGACGGTGCTGCTCGGCGTCCTCGTGTGGCTGCAGCAGAACGTGCTGACGTGGATGATTCCGCACTGAGCCGCCGCCCGTCGGCGCACGCATGAAAAAACCCGCCTGCGCGGCCAGGCGCAGGCGGGTTTTTTCGTCAGCCAGCGGGCGCCGGCCTGTGCGAGGTTTAGTGGAGTTCGTCGACCACGAGGCTCATGATTTCCTGCGCAGGGCGCGAGGAATCAATCTGCCCGTTGTCGTCCACGATTGCCACGCGCGTCTGGTTGTCGGTCACGGCGCGCACGTTGAGCTTGTACTGCTTGGCAACCTTCTCCTTGCGACCGTGGAAGACCTGGTTCCAGAAGCCCTGCTCGTCCGAACTCAAGTCCTTCGGGTCGACATAACGCACGTAGTAGATGCCCTTCGTGCGGTCGCGGTCGTCCACGGTGAAATTGGCGCGGTCGAGCGCGATGCCCACGCGCACCCACGCGCGATCGTACGGCTCGCCCAGCGTGAGCTCAGTTGAGCTGTACTGGCCGGACGTGCCCTGCGCATCACCCTTTGACGCACCGCTGCCCGACTGCCCGCCCACGGCCGCGACATTCTGCGCGGCGACGGCTGCTGCGGCGGCGTCCCCGCCCTTCGACTTCGCGGCGGTGCCCTTGCTGTTCGCCTTGGCGTCGGCTTCGGCTGCGACCTGCGCGTCGGGCACGCCCGGCTTTGCGTTCGCGAGCGTCATCATGAGGCGCTTGAGGTACTCCGCTTCGAGCGCAGGATCGTTGGGCTTCGGCACCCACTTGCTCGTCTCGTTGTTGGTACCCGAGAGCTGCTCGCTCAGCCCCTTCTGGCTGATGAACACATACGTGCCGCCACTGGGCGACGTTTCGAGGCGCGTGCGGTACTTGTTGCGCTCAGCGGTCACGTACGAGTTCCCCGTGGCCCACGAAAGCGTGTTGCGGATGAGACCGTCGCTGATCTTCGGATGGGTTTCGTTCCAGTCCGTTTCCATCACGCCCTTGTCGCGCTGGTCGACCACGAGCAGGAAACCTTGCTCCTGCCAGAAGCGGCGCACCTGCGCCCACACCTGGTCGGGCGTGCGGCTGTCGATGACGAGCCAGCTTTCCGTGCCGTCGCGCTGGATGTGCATGCCCGGCACCTGCGGAACCACCTGGGTCTGGTCGGACTGCGGCGCGGCGGCCTGGGTCTGCTTGAGCGAGGACAGCGAGGTCTCGCCACCTTGCGGCGCCAGCGAGCGCTGGTCGGACGCTTCGTCGAGCATGTTCGGCGGCACGGCGAGCGACGACTGCTTCGCCTTGGCGTCACTACGGTAATCGATCTTGCCTGGCGTCGGCGAGCTGCAGCCGGCGACCAGCCCGCCCGCCATCAGAAGCGCCAGCGCGCGTGCGGCAAGACGTTGATGAAAATCACTCATGTTCGGGTAATCCCTTCGGCTACGCCACGGCCAGTTTGCGTGGATCAACCAAACATTTTACCGGCCAGGCGGCCCGCTGTGCAAAAACTGCGGAGGGACTTCATGTCCTCGCGTGACGACCTCCGTCGTGGGCGTCCGCATCGCCCGAACTGTCGACCCGTAACATTTCTCCACATTTGAGCCGAGGCAATCCCGCCCTTGTCTCGCCTGCATTTCCCTTTTATTTCAATGAACTAGCGGCGAACCGCGACTGAACGCGACGTTGCGCTCGGCCGCCATGACAGCGCGCACCTCTTGCGAAAACGACCCCGGTGCTAATTTCGCTTCGAAATCTCAAAAAAGAAGTTCACACAAAGCAGGACCGGAGAGCGTCATGAAAACTTACAGCTTCGCCCAGGCGGGCCGCGCCGCGGCCTTCTCCTGCGCGCTCGGTAGCCTCGGCATCGCCACCACCGCATACGCCGCGCTCGGCGACATCGCGGCAATGCCTGCCGGCGCCGTCACACGCGCCGTTTCGGGCGGCGCCGCTCGCGTTGTCAGTTATGTCGACGCGAGCGGCACGAGCGTCAGCGAATATGTCGCCGGCGGCACCGGGACGGTGTTCGCGTACACGTGGCAAGGGCCCGCGCAGCCCAACCTGGAAATACTGCTCGGCCGCTATGCACCCGACTGGCGCAGCGCGGCCGCTGCGCTGCACGCGGCCGGCGGCGACGACCTGCACGCTGCGCGTGTCGACGGCTCGCAGGTCGTAGTCGAGACGGGCGGCCACATGCGCGCGTACGCAGGACGCGCGTGGCTACCCGCCGCGCTACCCGTCGGCATCGGCGAGGGAGATTTGCAATGAGCGACCTCCCCCACCCGCGGCTTTCCTGTCTCGCCCGCGCCCGGCTGGGCGCCGGAGTCGCCGGCTTTGCGCTCTGCGCGCTGCTGGCCGCCTGTGGCGGCGGCGGCTCCGGCACTGCGTCGGGCAATGCAACGGCATCAGCGAGCGCGACACCCAAGGCGAGCACGCCGTCGCTCGCCAGCACGGGCAACCCGAGCGGCACGGTGCCGCAATCGGCCACGCCGAACGTCCTTGCCGTGACGGTCGGCCCCACGCCCACCTCGACGCGCAACATGCTGATGGCGAGCGTCACGGTCTGCGTGCCGGGCACCGCGACCTGCGCAACCGTCGACAACGTGCAAGTCGACACGGGATCGCAGGGCTTGCGCCTGCTCGCCTCGGCGCTGCCAGCGGGCTTCGCGCTGCCCGCAGTGACGGCTGGCGCGGGTGCCGACATCGCTGGCGAATGTTCGGTATTCGGCACGGGCTACACGTGGGGCGCCGTACGGCGCGCCGACGTGAAGCTCGCGGGCGAGGTCGCCGCCTCGCTGCCGATCCAGCTCATCGCGGACCCGGCGGTGCCCGCCGTGCCCTCCGGTTGCTCCGGGCTCGGCCTCGCGATGAATAGCGCCGCCACGCTGCACGCGAACGGCATTCTCGGCATCGGACCGTTCAGCGAGGATTGCGGCGTCTCCTGCGTGAACACATCACAATCCGCGTGGTACTACGCGTGTCCCGCGAGCGGCTGCACGGCGAGCGTGCAACCGCTCGCGCAGCAGGTCGGCAACCCGGTCGCGGGCTTTGCCGCCGACAACAACGGCGTGGTCATCGCGCTGCCCGACGTGGCCGCCGACGGGTCGTCTACGGTTAGCGGGTCGCTGATCTTCGGCATCGGCACGCAGGCGAACAACACGCTCGGCAGCGCGACCGTGCTGCACGCAAACGCGAACACCGGCTATGTGAAGACGACGACGTCGGATGGCACCGTCTACTCGCAGAGCTATCTCGACACGGGCTCGAATGCGCTGTACTTCAACAGCTCGACCATGGCGCGCTGTGGCATCTGGTATTGCCCGAGTTCTCCTGTCAGCCTCGCCGCCACGATCACCGGACTCGATGGCGTGAGTGCTTCCGTGGCTCTCTCGGTGACGGGTCCGGCAACGCTTCTCGCCACCGGCAACTGGGCGTTCAGCAATCTCGCGGGCTACAACGCCTATGCGTTCGACTGGGGACTGCCATTCTTCTTCGGGCGGCGTGTGTTCACGGCGATCGAGGCGCAGGCCACGCCTGCGGGCAATGGGCCGTACTTCGCGTTCTGAGCGCGGCCTCAGCGACGAGATTGCCGTGACACGCGAGTCACGGGCGAGTCAGAAATGACGAAGGCCTCTTGCGAGGCCTTGGTGTAACGGCACGGCGGTTCGCCTCAGTCGCTTTCGGCGTTCGCGTCCGGCGTGGTCTTCGCGAGCGGCGCGGGGGCGAGCCAGCGGAACGTCGCCAGGCCGGTTTCGTTGAACGTGCACTCCGCAGCCGTTGGCGTGACCGGGGCTTTCTTGATGCCGAGTTTTGCGGCAAGTGCCGCGACCGGCGTGGTCGGTTTGTCCTCCACGCCAGCGCCCGCCGTTGCGCCGGGCGCCGTCGGAACGGACATCGTGCCGGGCAACGCCGCGGCCTGTGCGACCGGTGCGGTGGCCGTCGTCGCGTGCGGCGCACTCGCCGCCGTGGGCGATGACGCTTGCGCCGAAACCGCGGCGTCGGACGCGGCCCCATGATCGACCTGCCCTTCGACCACGACGCGCGCGCCGCGCCAGGTCGTCGCGCTATGCGTGACCTTCAGCCCGCCGAAGGCCGTAGCGGCGAGCCGGTTGCGCATCTCCTCTTCGCAGGCGCTGGTGTTGCGGTACTGCGCCGCGCATCCCGCGAGCAGCGTGATCGCGGCCGCGAGGCCGGCGAAGCATGCGTTACGTTTGTTCATCGCTCTTCCGTTTTCAGGCTGCGGCAATTGTAGCGTAGGTCAGGGGAATCCCTTACGGCGCTCGAGCCCCCCGTTCGCCCTCGCGCCCGTGCACAACCGGACAGCGGCGCAGCCTGCTATCATCGCCGCTGTATATCCGTACAGTACCGCGCGTGCTTCCCGACTCTCCCGATCCGTTCTACTACCTCGCGAACTTCGAGCGCGCGCTGGCGTGGCTCGACGAGCGCTGCGCCGACCTGTTCGACGACGCCGAGCGCCGCTTTGCCGCCGACTTCGCGCACTTGCCGCGCGCCTCGCGCGCGCTCTTCGTGCGCATGCTGATGCGCAAGGGGCCGCATTTCCGCGCAAGCCGCCTCGCATACGAGGAGATCGGCTGCCCGCGCGCAGCGGCGGCACCGCTCGTCGCGGCGCGCTGGATCGACGACGCGCCCATGCTCGACCTCGCTGCCCTCGCCCCGCTTGTAATGAAGGCCGAATTGCAAGCGCTCGCCACACGCCTTGGCATCGCGCTCGAACCCCGCGCCACGCGTGCGGCCATGCTCGCCGCGCTTGGCTCACACTATGCCGCCGCGCCCCAGCCTCGTGCGTGGGACGCCTGGTTCCCCGCTTCGCCCGACACCGTGTTGCTGTTCACCGCCGCGCCGCTCTGCGAGCGCCTGCGGCTCATGTTCTTCGGCAACCTGCATCAGGACTGGTCCGAGTTCGTGCTCGCCGATCTCGGCGTCTATCGCTACGAGAGCGTGCCGCTCGACGATGCGTCGCGCGCGTTCCAGCGCCGCGAGGATATCGACACCTATCTCGCGCTGCGCGATTGCCGCGACGAACTAGACCGTGCCGCACAGGCCGCGGACTCCAATGGCGCCTGCGCACTCAACGCCGCCATTGCGACGACGCTCGCCGCGCTCGACGCGCTTGCCCCGCGCACGCAGGTCAACGCGTGGCTGCGCGCGCGTCATGACAAGCTGCGTCACGCCGCGGGACTCGCCGCCGAGCGCGCGGGCGACCCCGAACTCGCGTGGCGCGCGTATCTCGACTGCGGGCATCCCGAATCGCGCTACCGGCGCGTGCGCGTGCTCGAACAGTTGGACCGCCGGGACGAAGCGCTCGCGCTCGCAACGGCCATTGCCGAAGCGCCCCTTAACGAAGAAGAGGGCCAGCGCGCGGCGCGCACGCGCTCACGCCTCGCACGCACGCGCGCGAAGTCGAAAGCGACAGCGGAGCCGGGGTTCGCGCAGCGCGAACTGGCGCTGGTTGCAGCGCCTGCGGGACTGCGCGTCGAAGAAGCCGCCCGGCTCTCGCTAACCACGGCGCAAGCGCCGGTGTTCTACGTGGAGAACACGCTGATCAACGCCCTTTTCGGCCTGCTCTGCTGGCCCGCGTTGTTCGCGCCGCTGCCTGGCGCGTTCTTCCATCCGTTCCAGCGCGGCCCCGCCGACCTGCACGCAGCCGATTTCGTCGCAAGGCGTGCTTCGCAGTTCGAAGCATGTCTCGCCGAACTCGATACCCACGCGTACCGCGATTCGATCCTGCGGCGCTATGCGGACAAGGCCGGCATTCAGTCGCCCTTCGTCGCATGGCCCGCGTTGAGCGGCGAGCTGCTTGCGCTCGCGCTCGATTGTTTCCCCGCCGCCCATCTGCGCCTCTGGTTCGAGCGGCTGCTGCGCGAGCCGGTTGCGAACCGTTCGGGTCTGCCCGACCTCGTGCGCTTCTGGCCGCACGAGGGGCGCTACGAGCTCATCGAAGTAAAAGGGCCCGGCGATCGTCTGCAGGACAACCAGCGCCGCTGGCTTGCGTATTGCGCGCAGCATGGCATGCCCGTCTCGGTCTTGCTGGTGCGCTGGCCCGACTCTGACTCTACCGGCACAGCCGCCGCCTCGCAGGCGTTGCGCGCGCCATGAGCTACACCGTCGCCGTGCGCACGCTATGCGAGTTCACCGCCAAACGCGGCGACCTCGACTTGCGCTTCACGCCGTCTCCCGACGCGAGCGATGGCCGCGCCGGCCACGCCGCCATCGCCGCACGGCGCCCGCCGGGCTACGAGACCGAAGTCGCGCTTTCGGGCACATTCGAAACGCTGACGGTGCGCGGCCGCGCCGACGGCTACGACCCGGCGCGCCGCAGGCTCGAAGAGTTCAAGACCTATCGCGGCGATCTCGAAGCGATGCGCGAAAACCAGCGCGCGCTGCACTGGGCGCAGTTGCGCGTCTATGGGGCGCTCCTGTGCGAAAAGCTCGGCCTCGAGGCGCTCGAACTCGCGCTCGTCTACTACGACATCGGCTCGGGCCGCGAGACGGCGCTCGTCGAACACGCCAGCGCTTCGGAGCTGCGCGCCGCGTTCGAGACGCAATGCCGCCGCTTCGTTGCATGGGCCGACCAGGAATGCGGCCATCGGGCTGAGCGTGACGCCGCACTCGCCACGCTGTGCCTGCCGCACCCTTCGTTTCGACACGGCCAGCGCGAGCTCGCCGAGGCCGTCTGGCGCGCGGCCACCCAGGGGCGCTGCCTGCTGGCGCAGGCGCCGACGGGCATCGGCAAGACCATCGGCACGCTGTTTCCGCAGTTGAAGGCCTGCCCACGCGCCGCGATCGACAAGGTCGTGTTCCTGAGCGCGAAAAGCTCGGGACGCCAACTGGCGCTCGACGCCCTAGCCACGCTCGCCGGCGCTAACTGCGCCCCGTCCCCCGATGCAGCAGGTAGAAGGTTGCCGCTGCGCGTACTCGAACTGGTTGCGCGCGAGAAGGCGTGCGAGCATCCCGAAGCGGCGTGCCATGGCGAATCGTGCCCGCTGGCGCGGGGTTTCTACGACCGCTTGCCCGCCGCGCGAGCGGCGGCGCTCGATCGCGTGCGGCTCGATCGCGCGGCGCTGCGCGAAGTGGCGAGCGAGCACGCCGTATGCCCGTATTACCTCGGCCAGGAGCTCGCGCGCTGGAGCGATGTGATCGTCGGCGACTACAACTACTGGTTCGACACGAGCGCCATGCTGTTCATGCTCGCCGTTCACAACCAGTGGCGCGCGAGTGTGCTGGTGGACGAGGCGCACAACCTGCCCGAGCGCGCCCGCGCAATGTATTCGGCGGAACTCGTGCAAACGCGTATCGACGGCGTGCGCCGTGCCGCGAGCGCGCCGCTCAAGCGTGCGCTCGCACGCCTGCAGAAGCACTGGAACGCGCAGAACACCGTGCAACCGGGTGCCTGGCGTGCAAGCGACACCTTGCCCGAGGGCCTCGTTGCCGCGCTTGGCGACGTGATCGGTGCGATCGGCGACCAGCTCGCCGAGCCGGCGCTAGTGCGCGACCCCGAGCTGGAGCGCTTCTATTTCGATGTCCTGCATTTCACGCGCATCGCGGAACGCTTCGACAAGCATTCGCTGTTCGACGTAACGCCGCTGCCGCAGCAGAGCGCGCGCCGCCCGCGCTCGACGCTCGCGATCCGCAACATCGTGCCTGCGGAAGCCTTGCGCCCGCGTATCGCCACGGCGCACAGCACGACGATGTTTTCGGCGACGCTCTCGCCCACACACTACTACACCGACATGCTCGGACTGCCCGCCAGCACGGTGAGCGTCGACATCGACACGCCGTTCCGCGCTGAACAGCTCGACGTGCGCATCGCCCGCCATATCTCGACGCGCTACAAGGACCGCGAGCGTTCGCTCGAAGCGCTCGTCGCGCGCGTGGCGGAACAATATGCCGAGCGCCCGGGCAACTATTTGTGTTTTTTCAGCAGCTACGACTATCTGCAGCGAGCCGCCGATTCGTTCATCGCGCGCCACCCCGAGGTGGACGTATGGCTTCAGTCGCGGACGATGGACGAAGCCAGCCAGCAGGCCTTCGTCGCACGCTTCGTGGAAGGCGGCTGCGGCATTGGCTTCGCGGTGCTGGGCGGCGCGTTCGGCGAAGGCATCGACCTGCCCGGCACGCGCCTCATCGGCACGTTCATCGCCACGCTCGGCATGCCCCAGGTGAACGCCGTGAACGAAGCGATGCGCGCGAGAATGGACACGCTCTACGGCGAAGGCTTCGACTACACCTACCTGATTCCCGGCCTGCGCAAGGTCGTGCAGGCCGCCGGCCGCGTGATCCGCACCGAGCAGGATCGCGGCGTCGTGCATCTGCTCGACGACCGCTTCGCGCAACCCGGCGTGCGCGCGCTGCTCCCGGCGTGGTGGCGTATCGCTGTCAGTTGATCTGCATTCCGAACCAGATACAACTCAACGGCGGTTCGATCCCGACACCACGTCGATCCACACGGCGAGAACCAGGATGCCGCCCTTCACGATCATCTGCCAGTATGCGTCCACGTCGAGCATCGACATGCCGTTATCGAGGCTCGCCATCACGAGCGCACCGATCAGCGCGCCGTACACGGTGCCGGAGCCGCCGCGCATTGAGGTGCCGCCGATAAAGCATGCCGCGATCGCGTCGAGTTCGCCCATCGTGCCCGCGGAGGGCGACCCCGCCGCAAGACGCGCCGTGTTGACGATGCCCGCGAACGCGCACATGAGCCCCATGAGCGCGAAGATCGCAAGCTTCACGCGGTTCGTGTTGACGCCCGAAAGTCGCGTGGCTTCGAGGTTGGAGCCCACCGCGTAGATGCGCCGGCCGAACACGGTTTGCGTGGCGATCCATGTGAACACGCCGAGCAGCGCAAGCAGCAGCAGCACGGGCACCGGAATGCCCCCATAGCTGTCGAGCATCAGCACGAAAGCAAGCAGGATCGCGCCCGCGCCGACGATCTTCGCGGCGTCCTGCCAGAGCGGCACGACGCTCAGTTGATAGCGCCTGCGGTTCGCGCGCTGGCGCACCGTGAGCACCGCGAGCAGCACGAAGAGCGCGAGCGCCAGCACGTCGCCGGCCACACGCGGCAAATACCCCTGCCCGAGAAACACGAAGTGATCGGACACCGGAGCGATGGTCGAGCCGCCGGTGATGCCGAGCAGCACGCCGCGAAACGCGAGCATGCCGCCGAGGCCCACGATGAACGACGGCACGCGCCGGTACGTCGACCACCAGCCGTTGAAGAGACCCACGAGCACGCCGAGCGCGAGCACCACCGGCACGGTCACGCCGATGGGCCAGCCGCGGTTCACGTCGAGAATCGCAGCCACGCCGCCGAGCAAGCCCAGCAGCGAGCCGACTGAAAGATCGATCTCGCCCGCGATGATGACGAACACCATCCCGCACGCGAGCATGCCGGTGATCGACATCTGCCGCAGCAGGTTCGACACGTTGCGTGGCGTGACGAACGCGCCATGCGTGAGCAGCGAAAAGAACAGCCAGATCACCGCCACCGCGAGCAGCAGCGCGAGGATCTTGTAGCGTGAGAAGAGTTGCTGGAAACGCTGCGCATAGCCCTGGCTGGCTTGCGGCAGGCCTTGGCGTGCGCCTTGGGTCGTGACGTCGGGTGTCATACTGCACTCGCTGTATCGGGTTGGGCGCGCACGCTCTGGATCGCCGCGCCGAGAATGTCTTCCTGCGTGAGGTCTTCGTTGACGAAGTCGCCGCGCAACTCGCCCTCGCCGATCACCAGCACGCGATCGCTGATGCCGAGCACCTCGGGCAGCTCGGACGAGACCATCACGATCGCCACGCCGCGTTTGGCCAGCTGGAAGATCAGCTTGTAGATCTCGTACTTCGCGCCGACGTCCACGCCTCGCGTGGGCTCGTCGAGAATCAGCACTTTCGGCTCGGTGAGCAGCATCTTGGTGAGCACCGCCTTCTGCTGATTGCCGCCCGAGAGGCTCGCGATCGACAACATGGGATTTGCCGCGCGCACCGAAAGGCGCTGCATCTCGGTGCGGATCGTGTCGAATTCCGCGGCGGTATCGATGCGTCCGTGCTTCGAAAAACGCTGCAGCACCGAGAGCGTGATGTTGTGCCCCACGCCCAGTTGCGGCACGATGCCGTGGCGCTTGCGGTCCTCGGGCACCATGGCGATGCCCGCGTTGATCGCGTCGAGCGGCGAACGGATCTTCAGCGGCTTGCCTTCGAGCATCACCGTTGCCGTGCACACCCCCGCATAGGCGCCGAAGATCGCCTGCATCGTTTCGGTCCGGCCCGCGCCCACGAGTCCGGCCACGCCCAGGATCTCGCCACGCCGCAGCGAGAACGAGACGTCGTCCACGCGCTTGCGGCGCGGGTTCGTCACGTCGTAGCAGGTCACGTTGCGCGCCTCGAATACGACCTCGCCGATGTCGTGCGGCTCGCGCGGAAAGAGATTGCGGATCTCGCGCCCCACCATCATCGCGATGATGCGGTCGGTCGTGAGCGCCGCCATCGGTTCGGTGGCCACGTGGCGTCCGTCGCGAATCACGCTGACCGTGTCGCACACGGCTTCGACTTCGTCGAGCTTGTGCGAGATGTAGACGCACGCCACGCCGCGCCGCTTGAGGTCGCGCACGATGTCGAGCAGGATCTTCGTTTCCGCCGCCGTGAGCGAGGACGACGGCTCGTCGAGAATCAGCAGCTTCGCGCGCTTGTTGAGCGCTTTCGCGATCTCGATGAGCTGCTGGTGGCCGCCGCCATAGTTCATCACCGGCTGCGCCACGTTGATCGCGTCGATGTTCAGCTCGCGCAGCAATTCGTCGGCGCGCTGGTACATCGCCGCGTAGTTCATGCGGCCGCCCGGCAACGTGATCTCGTTGCCGAGAAAAATGTTCTCCGCAACCGATAGCTCGGGCACGAGCATCAGTTCCTGATGGATGATGACGATGCCGGCGCGCTCGGTGTCACGCACGCTCTGCGCTTCGAGCGGCGCGCCTTCCCACTGGATCTCGCCGCTCCAGGTGCCGTGCGGGTACACGCCCGACAGCACTTTCATGAGCGTGGATTTGCCGGCGCCGTTCTCGCCGCACAGCCCCACGCATTCGCCGGGCCGCACCGTGAGATCGATGCCGTCGAGCGCTTTCACACCCGCAAAGGATTTGACGATGCCGCGCATCGTCAGCAAGGGTTCGGTCATACGCTGGTTACTCGCTGCGAAGGCCCGCGCGCGCCGTGGCGTGCGCGGGCCGCCTGGCCCACGGCGTTACTGGCTGGCCAGTTGCGCCTGCGTGTAGAAGCCGTCCTTCACGACGACGTCGACGTTGCTCTTCGTCAGCAGCGTGGGCTGCAGCAGCACGGTGTCGACCTTCTTCTTGCCGTTGTCATACTGCGCGTTGTACGCGGGCTTCTGAGCCTTCGCGAGATCGACGGCGAGCTTCGCAGCCTCGCCCGCGATGAGCTTGAGCGGCTTGTAGACCGTCATGGTTTGCGTGCCCGCCACCACGCGCTTGACCGCCGCGAGGTCCGCGTCCTGGCCCGACACCGGCACCTTGCCCGCGAGATGCTGCGCGGCGAGCGCCTGGATCGCGCCGCCCGCCGTGCCGTCGTTCGAGGCGACGATTGCGTCGATCTTGTTGTTGTTCGCGGTGAGCGCGTCTTCCGTGATGCGCAGCGCAGTCGAAGCGCTCCATTCCGGCACCCACTGCTGGCCGACCACCTTGATGTCGCCGCGGTCGATCGCGGGCTTGAGAACCTTCAGTTGTCCTTCACGCAGCATCTTCGCGTTGTTGTCCGTCGGCGCGCCGCCCAGCAGGAAGTAATTGCCCTTGGGCTGCGCGTCGTAGACACCCTTCGCCTGGAGCTCGCCCACCTTCTCGTTGTCGAACGAGATATAGGCGTCGATGTCGGCGTCGAGGATCAGCCGGTCATAGGAGACGACCTTGATGCCCGCCTTCTTCGCCTCGGCCACGACATTGCCCAGCGTCTTCGAATTGAACGGCACGATCACGATGACGTCGACGCCACGCGAAATCAGGTTTTCGATCTGCGAAATCTGGCGCGCTTCGCTCGCGTCGGCCGATTGCACCGACACTTTCGCGCCCAGCTTCTCGGCCGCGGCGACGAAGTAGTCGCGATCGCGCGACCAGCGCTCGACGCGCAAGTCGTCGATGCAGAAGCCGATTTCGGGATGATCCTTGCTCGCATGCGCGAGCGGTGCCGCGAGCGACAGGCTCGCAAGCACAGCGCCGCAGATGAGCGAACTCAGAACAGAACGACGTTTGGCGAAATTCATGTCTCCATACTCCTCTTGATGCCAATGCACGCCGACGCGCGTACGCGTCGCCGCCACGGCGACTGGTTATCGGATAGATGCCGATTCAATGGCGCAACACACACAAAAACGGCCTGGCGTGCGGGCTACCTGTAGGACTGCCAATCGACTGCACGGCTACGCTGGGCGTGCAGTTCTTTTCCACCCCGACGCCTCCTTTCAGGCGCCGGTTGCGAAAACCGGTTCGAGTGCGCGATACAGCGCACCAAAGGTCGGGCGCCGCGCTTCGCGATACCATGCGTGGCGCGCGGCGTCGGGCTCACGCACCGCGAGCACGGGCGGTTGCGGGCAGACTTCGTCGAGCGACGCGCCAGGTTCGAGCGCGAGATGCGCGAGGCGGGCGGCGCCCAGCGCCGGGCCGACTTCGCCGCCCGTGCGCAGCGTGAGCGCGCGACCACTGATATCGGCGAGCATCTGGGTCCACCAGGCGCTGCGCGAGCCGCCCCCGATCACCGTGATCGTGTCGGGCACGAGGCCCGCCGCATGTAGCGCGTCAACGCCGTCGAGCAAGGCGAAGCCCACGCCTTCGAGCGTCGCGTTCGCGAGATCGGCCCGCGAGGTCTGCGGGGTCATGCCGTAAAACACTCCCTTCGCGTTGACGTTGTTGTGCGGCGTGCGCTCGCCGCTCAGGTATGGCAGGAACCACGGCCGGCGCGCATCGCGCCCGGCGCTCGAGTTCGCTTCGGCGTCGGCGAGCAGTGCCGCTACGCTCTCGTAGCCCGTTAGCTGCGCCGTGAAGTCGAGGCAACTGGCCGCGTTGAGCATCACGGACATCAGATGCCACGTTTGCGGCAATGCATGGCAGAAGCTGTGAACCGCGGAATCGGGATTGGCGAGAAAGCCGTCCGAGACGGCGAAATACACCCCCGAGGTGCCAAGCGAAAGCATCGCATCGCCGGGCCGTACGATGCCCACGCCCACGGCACCAGCCGCGTTGTCGCCACCGCCCGCCACAACGGGGATTTCGCGCAAGCCGAATTGCCGGGCAAGCTCTGGCCGCAGCGTGCCGGTCACCTGGTTGCCCTCGAATACTTCGGGCATTTGCGCGCGCGTGAGGCCGCACGCCGCCAGCAGCGTATCGCTATAGTCGCGCTTTGCAATGTCGAGCCACAGGGTGCCGGCCGCATCGGAGGCGTCCGTGGCGAAAACGCCCGTGAGCAGCCAGCGCAAATAATCCTTTGGCAGCAGGACGTGTGAGATGCGGGAGAAAATTTCCGGCTCGTGCTTGCGCACCCATAGCAGTTTCGGCGCCGTGAACCCCGGCATCGCGAGGTTGCCCGCGATGGCGTGCAGCTGCGGCACGGCGCGCTCCAGCTCGATACATTCGTTGTCCGAACGACCGTCGTTCCACAGGATCGCTGGGCGCAGCACCTCGCCTCGCGCATCGAGCAGCGTCGCGCCGTGCATCTGGCCGGTCAGGCCAAGCGCTTCGATGCGAGCCGGGTCGATGCCGCGTCCGCGCGCTTCCTCGATGAGCGCGCGCAATGCGCTCTGCGTGGCGAGCCACCAGTCCTGCGGCGCCTGCTCGGACCAGCGAGGGTGCGGCCGGCTCACGCTGAGCGCCGCGCTCGCGCTGCCGAGCACGTCGCCCGCGCGATCGAGCAGCACGGCCTTCACGCCCGACGTGCCGAGGTCGATACCGATGAACATGTCTCCGTCCTTCTTTTTTGCGCCAGTTTGCCTTCAACGCCAACCGGCGCAATTGCGAATTTGACGGCGCGCCTTGATGATTTTTCGCGGACCTCCCTCGCGCGCCGCGACAGGACTAGCGCTGACCAAAAATCGCCTGGTTCACGACGTTTTCGAGCCGCTCCTGCTGGCCGCTTGCGTGCTGCGGATTCATGCCGTGCGCGAGCGCGTCGGTAGCCAGCGACGAGAGCGAATAGCCGCCCGCGAGAATCTTGCGGCCGAACTCGCTGTCCCAGCCCGCGTAGCGCTGAGTGCGGAACTGCTCGAGGCGGTCGTTTTCCACCAGCACCGCCGCGCGTTCCAGCGCGAGCGCGAGCACGTCGATGGCGCCCACGTGGCCATAGAACATGTCTTCGGGATCGATGCTCTGGCGCCGCACCTTCGCGTCGAAATTCATGCCGCCCGTCGTGAAACCGCCGTGGCGCAGGATCTCGTAGAACGCGAGCGTGAGTTCTTCGACGCTATTGGGGAACTGGTCGGTATCCCAGCCGTTCTGCGGGTCGCCGCGATTCGCGTCCACGCTGCCGAACACGCCCAGCGCGAACGCCGTTGCGATTTCGTGATGGAACGAGTGGCCGGCGAGCGTCGCGTGATTTGCCTCGATGTTCACGCGAATCTCGCTCTGCAGGCCGTACTGCGTGAGAAAGCCGTGCACCGTGGCGACGTCGTAGTCGTACTGGTGCTTGGTCGGCTCCTGGGGCTTCGGTTCGATCAGCAGCGTGCCGGCGAAGCCGGTGCGGTGCTTGTGCTCGACCACCATCGAGAGAAAGCGCGCAAACTGCTCGCGTTCGCGCTTGAGGTCGGTATTGAGCAGCGTATCGTAGCCCTCGCGGCCGCCCCACAGCACGTAGTTCTCGCCGCCGAGCGTGCGCGTCGCGTCGAGCGCATGGCAAACCTGCGTGGCGGCATAGGCGAAGATTTCGGGGTTGGGGCTCGTGGCCGCACCGCCCGCGTAGCGCGGATTCGAAAACAGGTTGGCGGTGCCCCAGAGCAGTTTCACGCCGCTCGCCTGCTGGCGCTCGCCGAGGTAGTCGACCATGCGCTTGAAGTTTTCCGTGTAGTCCTTCAGGTCCTTGCCTTCCGGAGCCACATCGGTGTCGTGAAACGTGTAATACGGTGTGCCGAGTTTCGAGAAGAATTCGAACGCGGCATCGGCCTTCTGGCGCGCGCGCTCCATGGCGTCGCCGGGCTGCTGCCACGGCCGGTGAAACGCGCCCTGCCCGAAGATGTCGTTGCCGGGCCAGACGAACGAATGCCAGTAGCACACGGCGATGCGAAGATGCTCCTCGAGCGTCTTGCCGAGCACCTTCCTCGTACGGTCGTAGTGATGGTACGCAAGCGGGTTGTCCGACTGCGGGCCTTCGTATCGAATTGCGGGGATATGTTCGAAATACGACATGATGTCTCCAGTGTTGTTGCAGCGCAGCGCGCAGCGTGCACCCTCTGTGTGATGCCATACTGCCCGCGACGAGCAAAGCGCGGCAATTGCGAAATTGCGCTAGACCCTTAATGTTTCCTGCCGAGTGGCGCGGCAGGGGCGTCCGCGAGCCCGAATCTGGGCCTAAAATAGCCGGACGCTTAAAACGACGCGCCAAGGGCGCGAGAGACATCGTAGCGCGACGCTCATTTGAACGCACCGCGCCCGAACCGGAGAGATGGCGGCTTTGCGCGGGCACGCCGCGCGAAACACCGCCGAGCTGACATGACCCGCGCCCCCGCTTCCCAGTCACCCCACCGCATCGCGTTGCTATTCAACGCGAACAAGGTGTACGACCGCGAAATCATTGCCGGAATCGGCGACTACCTACGTTCCACGCGCGTGGCGTGGGATCTCTTTCTCGAAGAGGATTTTCGCTGCCGCCTCGCGGGCATCGAGCGCTTCGACGGCGATGGCATCATCGCCGACTTCGACGACCCTGCCGTGGCCGAGGCGTTGCGCGGCTGCCCGCTGCCGGTCGTGGCCGTGGGTTCGTCGTTCGAGGATGCGACGCAGTACCCGCCCGAGCTGCCGTACATCGCGACCGACAACCGCAAACTGGTCTCGCTCGCGTGGACGCATCTGATCGGCGCAGGCCTGCCGAATCTCGCCATGTACAGCCTGCCCGTGGCGCAGGAAAACCGCTGGGCGCAGGAGCGCGAGCTGGCGTTCCAGGCGCTCGGCCGCAAGGAAGGCGTGCCCGCGCCGATCTACCGCGGCCAGGCCACCAGCGCCAGCGCCTGGAACCAGGCCATCGAGCAGCTGAGCGTCTGGCTGCACAGCCTGCCCAAACCCGTGGGCGTGATCGCCGTGACCGACGCCCGGGCGCGGCATTTGCTGCAGGCATGTCTGATTCACGGCATTGCGGTGCCCGAGCAGGTGGCGATCATCGGCATCGACAACGATCCCCTCACCCGCACGCTCACGCGCATCCCGCTTTCGTCGGTCATCCAGGGAACGGAGGAAATGGGCAAGACGGCGGCACACTTGCTGCACCAGATGCTGCGCGGTGCACGTTTTCCGGGACAACGCATTCTGGTTCCACCCGTCGGCATCAATGTGCTCGATTCGACCCGGCACGAACCGCTCTCGAGCCCCCATGTCATGCGTGCACGGCACTTCATCCGCCAATACGCCTGCCAGGGCATCAAGACCGAGCAGGTGGCCGACTACGTGGGCGTGTCGCGCTCGTCTCTGGAAGAATATTTCCGGCGTGAACTCCAGTGCACGGTCCATCAGGAGATCCTGCGCCACAAGCTCGATGCCGCCAAGGCGATGCTCGCCAGTCGCGACGCATCGAGTGCCGAGGTGGCGATCCGCTGCGGATTCACGTCCCTGCAGTACATGTATGCCGTATTCCGGCGCGAACTCGATTGCACGCCGCGCGAATACCAGGACAGCGTGGCGAACGCTTCCGCCCCGCGGCTGTCCACCCCATGAAGCCGGCTTCGGCCGCCCAGGGATTCAGCAACACTTTTCATTTCACCTCATGAACACTCTTGCTGCCCATCTGAGTTCGGAACCGTGGGGCGCGCTGCCCGGCGGCGACGCCGTCCGGCTCTACACGCTGCGCAACGCGCAGGGAATGAAGGTGATGGTGAGCGACCTCGGCGCGACGCTCGTCTCGTGGCTCGCGCCCGATCGCGCCGGCCGCCTCGCGGACATCCTCCTCGGCCACGACACGCCCGCCGACTATCTCGCGGCTTCGACGTACATGGGCGGCCTGATCGGGCGCTGGGCCAACCGCATCGCGGGTGCGCGCTTCATGCTCGACGGCATCGACTACGCACTCGATCGCAACGAGAACGGCAATCTGCTGCATGGCGGCGCCAACGGTTTTCACCGGCAGATGTGGCTGGCGGATGAGGACCGGGGTTCGCTGGTACTACGGCTCGATTCGCCCGAAGGGGATTGCGGCTTTCCCGGGAACGTCAGCGTGAAAGTGCGCTATACGCTAGCCGACGACGGCACGCTGACGATCGACTACGAGGGCGTGGCCGACGCTCCCACCCCGCTCAACCTCACGAGCCACGGCTACTTCAATCTCTCCGGCGAAGCGAGCCCGGACATTCGCGGCCATGTACTGACGATCGACGCCGACGCGTTCCTCGAGGTCGATCCCCAGTTGATTCCGTGTCGCATCGCCGACGTCTCGGGCAGCGCGTTCGATTTCCGCCATGGCGCGCCGCTCGGCGCGCGGCTCGACTGGCCGAACGCCCAGCTCGAACGCGCGCGCGGCTTCGACCACTGCTACGTGCTGCGCGCGCCCGAGAGCACGGCAGGCACGCTGCACGCCGCGCCGGGCCGTTGGCCGGTGCGCCCCGTGGCGCGGGTCTATGATCCGGGCAGCGGGCGCGAGCTTGCCGTCGCGACCGACCAGCGCGGCTTGCAGCTCTATACGGGGAATTATCTGGAGGGACAGCCGGGGCGCAGGGGCGCGACGTGCGCTCGCTACGCGGGGCTGTGCCTCGAAGCGGGCGGCTTCCCGAACCAGATCAACATGGAAGCGCCCGCATGCGATGAAGTGGTGCTGCGGCCCGGCAAGGCGTACCAGCAGGTCACGCAGTACCGGGTCAGCGTGCTCACATGAAGCCGAATGCAGGCGTCTGCGCCTGCATTCCGGTGCGTCAGGACACCTTGTCGTACTGATACACGCCACGGCCGGTCTTGCGGCCCAGATGGCCTGCCGCGACCATCTCGCGCAGCAGCGGGCAGGCACGATACTTCGAGTCACCGAAGTCCTTCAGAAAAACGTCCATCACCGAAAGACACACGTCGAGGCCGACCAGGTCCGCCAGGGCAAGCGGTCCGATCGGGTGATTCGCGCCGAGCTTCATGCCCGCGTCGATTTCCTCGGCGCTCGCAATGCCGTCCGCGAGCACGAAAAACGCCTCATTGATCATCGGCACCAGAATGCGGTTCACCACGAAGCCCGGTGCATTCTTGACGGCGATCGGCGTCTTCTCGAGACGCAGCGCCATCTCGCGCACCGCCTCGGCAACTTCCGGCCGCGTCTGCAGCCCGCGGATCACCTCGACGAGCGGCATCATCGGCACCGGGTTGAAGAAGTGCATGCCGATGAAGCGTGACGGATCGGCGAGCGTGGTCGCGAGCGCCGTGATCGAGATCGACGACGTGTTCGTTGCAACGATCGCGTCGGGGCGAGCCGCGGCCTCGATCTGCTTGAGGATGCGCATCTTGAGGTCGACGTTCTCGGTCGCCGCCTCGATCACGAGATCGGCGCTCGCGAGACGCTGGTAGTCGGTGGTCGTTTCGATGCGCGCGAGCGCGGCATCGCGCGCGCCGGCTTCGAGCTTGCCCTTCGAGACGAGCCGCTCGAGGCTGTGCGTGAGCGTGGCGACACCCTTGGCGAGCGCCGCGTCGGTGACGTCGATCATCACCGCCTTGAGCCCCGCCACCGCTACCGCTTGCGCGATGCCATTGCCCATCGTGCCCGCGCCCACGATCCCTACAGTTTCGATTGCCATGCCTGCTCCTCACTCCTTGTCTGCGACGCCGGCGTGTCGCCTGTGAAATATGCCGGTCATGCGGCGCAACCCGTGGTGCACCGCACCAAAAACGACAGTTTAACGGGTTGCGGGAGACCATCATAATTTGCGCGACGGCAGCGACTGCGGCATAGCGCACTCGCGGCGGGCAGACAGGAAACCGCTCAGACGCCGCCAAGGCGGCCGTAGTCGATCGAGCTGCGGGTATAGAAGAGTTCGACGCCGCCCTGCCCGAGCGTGACGAGCAGCGCATCGATGGACGGATCGTCGGCGACGATCAGCACCACGGCGGGCTCGTCGGCGAGATCGAAGAAGTGGGCGGCGTGCAGCTTTCCATGAGCATCGAGGCCCTCGTAGCCTTCGAGCACGGTAATCCCGAAGGCGCCCTGTGCGCGCGCGGCTTCCATGATCCACGAGACCGCCGACTTATGCCCTTTCTTGTCCTTGCGGCTCGTATAAATCGTGAGTTGACTGCCTGCGGCCATGGGAACCTCGATGGATTCGGCGGTGCGAAAAATCGGTGCCGCGCGACGGGCGGGATGCAAAAAAATTCTAGCACGTGGCTCGCTTCGTCCCAGCTGGTGAGCATCGCGCCTGCTAGAAGTTGTACTGGAAATAGATCTGGCTGAAGTTCATGCCGGGATTCGGCTGCTTGATGTCCGCGTTCGACAAATGCTGGAAGCGGAATCCGACCTGATAGTTACCGTGCTCGCCAAACTGCGCGCCCACGCCGACCATGTTCGCGAACTGAAACGACGTCGAGGTGGCGCGGTCCGGCGTCTGCCGCAAATGCGACAGAAAGCGTATGCCCACGCCCGCCTCGATGAACGGCTTGAACCAGCCGGTGTCCTTGATGAAGCGAAAAACCGGCGTCACGCCGAATTCCCAGATATGGGAGTAGACGGCATCGGCGGCGTCCAGCTTCCAGTAGGCGACGTGCCCCTCGCCGACCACCGTGAAGTGATAACCGCCAATGTGCCACCACTGCAGGCCCGGATCCCAGACGAGGCCCAGGTCGAGCTTCTTGACGTCGTGCGCCGCGACGCCCGGACCGATCTGGATGCCGAAGCTGTTCTCCGCACGCGCGCCGGCCGTGCAGAACGCGCAGAGCACGATGACGGCTCCGGGGGCGGAACGTGCCTGCCAGGTCAATTTTCTTGATTTCATGTATTTCCCGGGTCGATCAATTCATTCCGGGCACACGCATCATTTAATGAAATCTGATTCCGTCGCCCTGCAACGTTCAATTCATTCAAGCAGATATGAGAAAGAAATCTAGCCGCGAGAAGGCGACAGCGCTCGTGCACGGCATTACCGCACGTCCGGGAAACGCCCTCCACGTCGTGATTCCTGACTACCGACTTTCAATATCGTGAATGCAGCCAATCAAATGCGTTGACCTTTTAGCAGAAGAATTTTCCTGCCGTCACCCGCGGACTTTACCCGCCGCTCGAAATTACCGGCTATTTATGAAGAAAATTGGATTCACGCAATGCGATTAACAGATATTCGCTGACGCGCGCATTCGTGTGAATAAAACAGCGCCCTCGATGCGGGTATTCCCGAATCCAGACGAAGGAACACGGCCGTTGTACCCAAATTGAGGACAGCCTATACGCGAGGCGCTCTGATAATCGGCTCTAAACCCTGATACACGGCAAACAACAACGCAATAACCCTTGCCATGATCACGCCCCGGTGCTTTGGAGGAGACACATGAGCCCTACCCCGCAAGCGCATGCTTCGCATGTGCCGCAACCGTCCGCGCAATCATCCGCGCGGGTGCAGTCGAGCCACGCAGCCGCCACTGAACGGGTGACGCGCAAAGTGTCGCGTCATTTGCTCGGCTTCCTGTTCCTGCTGTTCGTCGTCTCGTTCCTCGACCGGATCAACATCGGCTTCGCAGGGCTGACGATGATGAAGGATCTCGGCCTGTCGAGCACGCAGTTCGGCTTCGCCACCACGCTCTTCTATATCGCGTATATCGCGTGCGGAATTCCTGGCAATTTGATGCTCGCACGCGTGGGTGCGCGCCGCTGGATCAGCTTCATCATGATCGCGTGGGGCCTCGCCTCCACCGCGACGATGTTCGCCACTAACGCCACCACGCTCTACTGGCTGCGCATGCTGGTTGGCGTGACCGAGGCGGGTTTTCTGCCCGGCATGCTGCTTTACCTCACCTGCTGGTTCCCGAGCGCGTGGCGCGCGCGGGCGAATGCCCTCTTTATGATCGCCATGCCCGTGACGGCTGCGCTCGGCTCCGCAGTCTCAGGCTACATCCTCAAGCTCGACGGCCACGCCGGGCTTGCGGGCTGGCAGTGGCTCTTCGTGCTGGAAGGCATGCCTGCCGCGCTGCTCGGCTGCGTGGCGTATTGCTATCTGGACGACACGCCGCGTGCCGCGCGCTGGCTCAGCACGGAAGAAAAACGCACGCTCGAAGCTGCCCTCGCCGAGCCTGCGAACGCGCAAGCCTCGCCCACGGCGCACGCGGCAAGCAAGCCCGGCCTCTGGCAGCAGTTGCGCTCGCCGGTGGTCCTGCGCTTCGCGGCGGCGTACTTCTGCCTCGTCAACACGCTGGCGATGGTCGCCGTATGGGCCCCGCTGATCGTGAAGGGCTTCAGTGCGGGCGCGAGCAATGTCACCGTGGGCCTCATCGCGACGATTCCGCAGATCGTGACCATCGTCGCGATGATCGCGTGGGGCCGCCGCTCGGACCGGCATCAGGAACGCAAATGGCACCTCGTGGCACCGATGCTGCTCTCCGGGCTCGGTTGCGTGATGACCGCGCAAAACGGCGCGCCGCTCGTTCAACTGCTCGGCGTATGCCTCGCATCGGCGGGCTCGTACACGGCGATGTCGATCTTCTGGACCACGCCGGACCAGGCGTTCACGCCGCAAGCGCGCGCGGTGGGCATTGCCGTGATCAACGCGATCGGCAATATCAGCTCGGCGGCAAACCCGCTCGTCGTGGGATGGCTCAAGGATGCGACACACAGCTATGCCGCGGGACTCATCTATTCCGCGGCGCTGCTTGTGGTGGGGACGGTGATCGTCGCGACACTGCCCGTTGGGAACAACGATAGAAGCGGCCGAGGCGATCGCGACGAACGAGCACAGCGCGCGCCGCGCGCGGCCGCATGAGCATGCATTGCGCCCGATTCGGCGGCAGCGCATGCCACCCGCGTGTGTGTCCAGACGAACTGTGCGGCGCGTTTGGCCGCGCTCACCGCGCGCGGCGCACGCACCGTCGCCAGGGCATGTGAGGACACACTTGCTAGCGCTCCGCGCCCGCCCCGCTGCGCCGCGCGGCGATTCCCGGTAGCCGCTTCACGAAACCGGTCGCGAGCGCGGTGCCGAGGAGGATCGCGGCGCACGCCTCGACCATGCCCATCGAAACCCGCTCGCCGAGAAAGAGCGCGCCCCACAGAATGCCGAACATCGGGATCACGAACGTCACCGTGATTGCGCGCGCCGGCCCGACCGATGCAATCAGACGGAAGAACAACAGATAGGCAACGCCGGTGCACGCCACGCCGAGACCGAGAACCGCGCCCCAGGCATCGAGCGAAACAGTCGCAGCGGGCCAGGTCGCCACGGCGAACGGCGCGAGCACGACGCTCGCGCTCGTCATCGTGCCGGCGGCCACCGTGAGGGGGTCCACGCCGGTGAGATGGCGCTTCGTGTAGCTTGCGGCAACGCCGTAGAGCGCCGCAGCAACCAGTGCCGCGAGAGCTGCCAGCGCGGCGCTCGTGGACGATACCCCATCGCCGGCGTGCGTCGCGATCTGGTCCCAGACGAGCGCAAGCACGCCCGCAAAGCCGATGGCAAGCCCGACCACGCGCAGCCCGCTCAAACGATCCTTGAGCCAGATGTATGCGACCACTGCGCCCCACAGCGGCGTGGTCGCGTTGATGACGGACGTGACACCCGCTGAGAGCGTGAGTTCGGCCCACGCGAACAGGCAGAACGGCGCAGCCGAATTGAGGATGCCGACGACGAAGAGGGGCCACGCACGCTCGCGCAACGCGCCCAGCGCCTCGCGCGCGGGGCGCCGGGAGAACAGCACTAGCAGCAGGAACAGCGCCCCGATGCCGACCCGCAGGGCCATCAGCGGCGCTACGCCGAAATCGGTCACACCGACGCGTATGAACAGAAACGATCCGCCCCATAGGGCGGCGAGAAAAACCAGTTGCGCGAGTTCGATCGGGTTCATTGAGGTATCGCTGTCAAGGGCACGGGGTGCGCGCGGAGGGGCGCGATCGTTCGAATCACGGGCGCGGAGGTACGCGTATCGTAAGGCGAATGGCACGCGCCGTATAACGAAGGATTCTCACCGATATGTGAGAAAAATTAACAGCCGGATCTTGCGGTGTCGTTCGTATTTCGCGGCATTGCTTACGGCACTCGACTCGATCGGCGAGGATCGCGATGGCACTTTCAGGCAGCTTGATATGAAGAGGAAGCGGCTTTCTGGATATCCGGCTCGCGTTCTTGCGAAGCCGTTTGGCAGGATTCCTGATCGACGTCTTGCGTAACCAGGGCATGCGCTGCTCGAGCAGTTCGATATCGGGACAACGATGAACCGTGGGGTGCTGAAGCCGAGGATTGAGTGGCTGCAAGCGGTAGCGTGATCGGAAAGCGGCTCGAGGCGACAGAGCCACCATATGATTGGTCCCCGCGAACCGCAATGGCGCTGCCTGACGCTGCCTCGCGCTGCCGCCTTCGCGAACATCCGGAAACCGCCTCACCGAGGCGCCAACCTTGAATGCCAGCGGTTTATCCCCGCGGGCAGACGCTGCAACGAAAAAGGACTTACGGCTTTCACCGTAAGTCCTTGATTTTCCTGGTCGGGGCGAGAGGATTTGAACCTCCGACCACCTGCACCCCATGCAGGTACGCTACCAGGCTGCGCTACGCCCCGAGAGCTAGAGAGTATAACAGACAGTTTCTCTAATTAGAACCGCTTCAAGCGCAATTCGTGAACTGCGCGTGAACTGCACGTGAACTGCGCGTGAACGGCACACCCACAAGCGTTTCGAACAAGGTTTCAGCGGCCCAGTGAATCGAGCACATGGAGCAACTCCTTGCGCAACTGGTCGACGTCCACGAGCGCCATCGTGCCTTTGGTAGCGGGCTCGCCTGATGCTTCGGCCTGGGCCGATTCGCCGACCATCGCCCCATGTGAATCCAGACGATTGCGCGCGCCGTTGATCGTGAACCCCTGCTCATAGAGCAGTTCGCGAATCCGCCGGATCAACAACACTTCGTGATGCTGGTAATAGCGACGATTGCCGCGCCGCTTCACCGGCTTCAACTGCGTGAACTCCTGCTCCCAATACCGCAGCACATGCGGCTTCACGCCGCACAGTTCGCTCACCTCGCCAATGGTGAAGTAGCGCTTGGCGGGGATGGGAGGCAAGACGACCTTTTCGCTTGTCGATGTCATCGCCGGATTGCCGTCGTGGTGGTTGCGCAATGAGGCGTCGCCGCCTGGGTCCTTGAAGTCCGCTATTTTCCGCCTGGTTGTCGCCCGCCATGTTGCCACCGCCGCGAGGCTGCCAACTCAGCGCATCAACGCGGGAAACTCGCTTCGGCGCCGCTCTCCACGAGCGCCTTGAGCTTCTGGCTCGCATGGAACGTCACGACGCGGCGCGCCGCGATAGGAATCGCTTCGCCCGTCTTCGGATTGCGGCCGGGTCGTTGCGGCTTGTCGCGCAACTGGAAATTGCCGAAGCCCGACAGCTTCACGCTATCGCCGCTTTCCAGCGCGTCGCGAATCACCTCGAAGAAGGCTTCGACCATGTCCTTCGCCTCGCGCTTGTTGAGACCGACGTTGTCGAACAGCAGCTCAGCGAGTTCGGCTTTCGTCAGCGTGGGCGTGTCGTTCGTGGCGCTTGCCGACGAGGCAGGAATGTCGCGAATCATGGCGCTACGCTGTGCCGCAAGAAGGGCTTCGAAATCACTCGAGTTCATTTCGTTCATCTATCTTTGAAATGGCGCGCTTCCGGTTGCTGGCAAGACTTGCAACCACACAAACCGGAAGCCGATGTCGGTACGTGATAGCCGAGGAGCTTATCCGCGCAACCGGGCGCCATACACTCGAGCCAGGCGATCCACCAGGGACTTGATGGCCGCATCGACCGTTTCGTCCTGAAGGGTTCCGCCAGTATCTTGCAGGGTCACCCGGAAGGCAAGGCTTTTCTCGTCCGCGCCAAGTCCGGAAGTATTTGATTTTGCACGAAATTCATCGAAGAGCGCAACCCTCTGCACAATCCGGCAAGGCTCATCTTGCATGCCCTTCTGGAACTCGTCGAGCAGCGCTTGCACCTCGATCTTTTGATCGACGACAAGCGCGATGTCACGGCGGACCGGCGGGAATTTCGAGACTTCGCCAGGCGTGGGCAGATCGCGCGCCATCAGTGCCTCGGCCTCGACTTCGAAGAGGATCGGCGCGTGCGGCAGGTCGTACTTCTGCATCCAGCGCGGATGCAGCTCGCCGATCCAGCCCACGGCACGGCCATCGACTTCGATGCGCGCGCTACGTCCCGGGTGCAGCGCAGGGTGCTCGGCCTTCACGAAACGCGGCGCCTTGGCTGCGCCAAGCGGTGCGAACAGCGCTTCCAGGTCACCCTTGACGTCGAAGAAGTCCACGCCGCGCGTTTGCACGCCCCACTGCTCTTCGAGCGCGGGACCGTAGGCAAGCGCGCCGATCATCTGCGGTTGTGCGAAACCTTCGACCGTCATCTCACCGGCCTTGATCGACGGATCGTGCAGGAACACGCGACCCGCTTCGAACACGCGCACGCGGTCCGCGCGGCGATTGAGGTTGTGGCGCAGCACGTTGACGAGGCTGCCGAACAGCGTCGTGCGCATGACCGAGAGCTGGCTCGCGATCGGGTTCAGCAGCTTCACGGGATTGGCATTGCCCGCGAAGTCCTGCTCCCACTCGGCATCGACGAAGCTGAAGTTGATCGTCTCGGCGTAGTCGCGCGCGGCGAGCGCGTGACGGATCGCGTGGATCGAGCGGCGCGTTTCGTGAGTCGCGCGCATTTCGCTGCGCGCCACCGGCGGAAGCGCCGGAATCTTCTCGAAACCATAGATGCGCGCGACCTCTTCGATCAGGTCTTCCTCGATCTCGATGTCGAAACGATAAGGCGGCGGCGTCACGCTGAACGACTCATCGCCATCGCGTTCGAACGCAAGACCGAGGCGCGTGAAGATCTCCGCGATCTCGTCGGCGCCGATCTTCACGCCGATGATGCGGTTCGCGCGTGCCACGCGCATCTTCACCGGCTCGCGCTTTGGCACGTTGACCGTTTGATCGTCGACCGGGCCGGCTGCGCCGCCGCAGATATCGAGGATCAGCTGCGTGATGCGCTCGATGTGCTCGACGGTCGTCGACCAGTCCACGCCGCGCTCGAAGCGATGGCCGGCATCGGTCGAGAAGTTGTAGCGGCGCGAGCGGCCACGAATGCTGTCCGGCCACCAGAACGCGGCTTCGAGATAGATGTTCGTGGTGTCGAGCGTGACCGCCGTGCTGTCGCCGCCCATGATGCCCGCGAGGCTTTCGATCTCGCGGTCGTCGGCGATCACGCCCACGGTCTCATCGACTTCGACGGTGTTGCCGTTGAGCAGCTTGAGCGTCTCGCCTTTGCGGCCCCAGCGCACGTCCATCGAGCCATGGATCTTGTCGAGATCGAACACGTGCGACGGGCGGCCTAGTTCGAGCATCACGTAATTCGAAATGTCGACGAGCGCCGAGATGCTGCGCTGGCCCGAGCGCTCGAGACGCTCGACCATCCACGCAGGCGTCTTCGCGCGCGCATTCACGCCACGGATCACGCGGCCCGAGAAACGGCCGCACAGGTCCGGCGCCGAAATCTTCACGGGCAGCTTTTCGTCGAGCTTCACCTCGACTTTCGGATACACGGGCGCCGCAAGCGGCGCGCCGGTGATCGCCGCCGTTTCGCGCGCGACGCCGTACACCGAAAGGCAATCGGCCTTGTTCGGCGTGAGCTTGATTTCGAAGATGGTGTCGTCGAGATTGAGCGCTTCGCGGATATCCTGACCGATGGGCGTGTCTTCGGGCAGGATCATCAGGCCGCTGTGGTCTTCCGAGAGCTTGAGCTCGCGCGCCGAGCACAGCATGCCCTGGCTTTCCACGCCGCGCAGCTTCGAGAGCTTGATCGCAAAAGGCTTGCCGCCTTCTTCGGCGGGCGGCAGTTCGGCGCCCACGAGCGCCACGGGCACCTTGATGCCGGGCGCGACGTTGGGCGCGCCGCACACGATCTGCAGCGTGGCGCCGGTGCCGGCGTCGACCTGCGTGACGTTGAGCTTGTCGGCATCGGGATGCTTCACGACTTCGAGCACGCGGCCCACGACGATCTTCGTGGTGGGCGGCGCGGCCGGGCTCAGGCCTTCGACTTCGAGGCCGGCCATGGTGAGCGCATGGGCCAGTTCATCGGTCGTGAGCTTCGGATCGACAAAGCTTCTCAGCCAGGATTCGGGGAATAGCATTTGGTTTTACGTTCCAGACAGATTGTGACCGTCGCGAGGGCGGGTTCCCGCGCACCTTCTTCAGATGCTGCGTCCGCCTCGCGCTCTGCAAGCGAATGCGTCGCTTCGATCAGGCGAACTGGCGCAGGAAGCGCAGATCGCCTTCGAAGAACAGGCGCAGGTCCTGCACACCGTAACGCAGCATCGTCAGGCGTTCGAGGCCGCTGCCGAACGCAAAGCCGATGTAGCGCTCCGGGTCGAGGCCCATGTTGCGGATCACGGTCGGATGCACCTGGCCCGAGCCCGAGATCTCGAGCCACTTGCCGGCATTCTTGCCCTGCTCGAACATCATGTCGATTTCGGCCGAAGGCTCCGTGAACGGGAAGTACGACGGACGAAAGCGCACCTGGATGTCGTCACGCTCGAAGAACTTCTTGAGGAAGTCGGTGTAGACACCCTTGAGGTCTGCGAAGCTGATGTTCTCTTCGATCCACAGGCCTTCGACCTGGTTGAACATCGGCGAGTGCGTGGCGTCGCTGTCCACCCGATACGTGCGGCCCGGCACGATCACCTTGATGGGCGGCGTGTGCGTGCGCGCGTAGCGCACCTGCATCGGGCTCGTGTGCGTGCGCAACAAAAGCTGACGGCCATCGGCGTCCTTGCCGTCCACGTAGAACGTGTCCTGCATCGAGCGCGCCGGATGGTTTTCCGGGCTGTTGAGCGAGGTGAAGTTGTACCAGTCGGTTTCGATCTCGGGACCGTCGGCCACGTCGAAACCAATCGAGCCGAAGATGCGCTCGACGCGCTCCCACGTTTGCATCACGGGGTGCAGGCTACCGGTGCCGGTGCCGCGGCCCGGCAGCGTGACGTCGATCGCCTCGGAGGCGAGGCGCTGGTTCAGCAGTGCGTCGGCGAGCGCCTGGCGGCGCGCGTTGAGCGCGGCTTCCACCTGCTGCTTGACGGCGTTGATGCGCGCGCCCTCGGTCTTGCGCGTTTCCGGGTCGAGCTTGCCGAGGCCCTTGAGCAGTTCGGTCAGCGCGCCGGATTTGCCGAGAAAGCGGGCCTTTTCGTTTTCGAGCGTGTTGACGTCCGGGGCGGCAGCGAAAGCGCGTTGCGCGTCGTCGACAATCTGGTCCAGATCCATTGATCCCATCTTTTCAGCGTCAGAGTTTGAGACTTGGAGCGTCTGCGCGCCCGCGGCACACCATGATGAAACCTGGCGACGGCGGCGCGAAGACACTGCATGAAGCGGCGCAAGAAGCGTAATTACCAACAAAAACGGGGCTCGGTGAGGAGCCCCGTTTTTGTTGCAGCATCACCGCGACTACCGGAATGTCTGCTGCAACGAACCTGCGCAATACCTGCTATCAGGCAGCGACGGCGGCCTTCACCTGCTTGACGATCGCAGCAAATGCAGCCTTGTCGAACACAGCCATGTCAGCCAGAACCTTGCGGTCGAGTTCGATCGAAGCCTTCTTCAGGCCGTTGATGAACACGCTGTAGGTCATGTCGTGCTGACGCACCGCCGCGTTGATACGCGTGATCCACAGTGCGCGGAACACACGCTTCTTGTTGCGGCGATCGCGGTAGGCGTACTGGCCCGCGCGCATGACCGCCTGCTTGGCGATGCGATAGACGTTATTGCGACGGCCGCGGTAACCCTTGGCCAGGTTGATGATTTTCTTGTGGCGGGCCCGTGCGGTAACCCCACGTTTGACTCGAGGCATGTTTCGCTCCTGTGAGTATCGGTTGAGGGATTACGCGAACGGCAGCATTGCGCGCACGGAGTTCAGATCGGAATCATGAACTGCCGTTGCACCGCGCAGATGGCGCTTGTTCTTGGTGGTCTTCTTCGTCAGGATGTGACGCTTGAAGGCTTGACCGCGCTTGACGGTACCGCCCGGACGAACCACGAAGCGCTTTGCAGCGCTCTTCTTGGTCTTCATCTTCGGCATGACAGACAACTCCATTATTTGATGGACATGGGTGTGCGGCTGGCGCAGTGTCGGAACACCTTGCCCTCTGACCGCCCTTCGAAACCCACTCCACTTGTTTTGGCGACTGGCTGATAGTGCTAACCGCCGCTTTCAGGAAAAACGCCCGTTTGCCGCACTTGACGTGCGGCGCGCGGGCGCCGTTCCGGAACCTGCTTCCCGCCTTCTGCGCGCCATGGCGCCGAAAGCGTCAATCGAAATTTTTCGGGCATCGCACGAACCGCGCGACGCGCCGGATTACTTCTTCTTCTTCGGAGCGAGCACCATGATCATCTGGCGCCCTTCCATCTTCGGCATCTGCTCGACCTGACCGACTTCTTCGAGGTCGGTGCGCAGGCGTTCGAGCATGCGCATGCCGATTTCCTGGTGGGCCATTTCGCGGCCGCGGAAACGCAACGTGATCTTCGTCTTGTCGCCATCGTCAAGGAAGCGGATGAGATTACGCAGCTTGACGTTGTAATCGCCATCGTCGGTACCCGGGCGGAATTTGACTTCCTTGACCTGGATGACCTTCTGCTTGAGCTTGGCCTCGTGCTGCTTCTTCGATTCCTGGTACTTGAACTTGCCGTAGTCCATCAGGCGGCACACGGGAGGCACCGCCTGCGGGGCAATTTCAACCAGATCGACGTCCTGCTGTTCCGACATGCGGAACGCATCTGCCAGCTTTACGATGCCGAGCGGCTCGTTCTCGATTCCGACGAGACGCACCTCGGGTGCAGTGATTTCACCGTTGATGCGATGCGACTTATCCGTAGCGATGTTACGTTTCCTCTAAAGATTAAAAAAACGAGCCGCGCTGCCGCAGTGGCTTACCTGAACGTCTTGACGTCTTCCGCAAGACGCGCTGTAAAGGCATCGACCGGCATGACACCCAGATCGACGCCGCCACGGGCACGCACGGCTACCGTTTGTGCTTCACGCTCCTTGTCGCCGACTACGAGCAGATACGGGACCTTCTCAAGCGTGTGCTCGCGTATTTTATAGCTAATTTTCTCGTTGCGCAAATCGGCCACCACTCTAAGCCCTTGTTTTTGCAACGATTGAACCAGATTCGCGGCATATTCGGCCTGACTTTCCGCGATATTCATCACAACGGCCTGCACCGGAGCGAGCCACGGCGGCATCGCGCCGGCATGGTGCTCGATCAGAATGCCGAGGAAACGCTCCATCGAACCGAGGATGGCGCGGTGCAGCATGATCGGCCGGCGGCGGCTGTTGTCCTCGGCCACATATTCGGCGCCGAGGCGCTCCGGCAGGACCATGTCGAGCTGCAGCGTGCCGCATTGCCACGAGCGGCCAAGGGCGTCCTTGATGTGGTACTCGACCTTCGGACCGTAGAACGCGCCCTCGCCCGGCAACTCTTCCCACTGCAGGCCGCAGGCCGTCAGCGCCTCGCGCAGGCCCTGTTCGGCGCGATCCCACGTCTCATCCGTCCCCGCGCGCGAATCCGGGCGCAGCGAGAGCTTGATGTCGATGTGATCGAAGCCGAAATCCTTGTAGATGCTCATCGCCAGCGTGTTGAAGGCGATCGACTCGCTGATGATCTGGTCTTCCGTACAGAAGATGTGCGCGTCGTCCTGGACGAAGCCGCGCACGCGCATCAGGCCGTGCAGCGCGCCCGACGCCTCGTTGCGGTGGCACGAGCCGAACTCCGCGTAGCGCAGGGGCAGATCGCGGTACGAACGCAGGCCGTGGTTGAACACCTGCACGTGGCCCGGGCAATTCATCGGCTTGATCGCGTAGTCGCGCTTTTCCGACTCCGTCGTGAACATGTTTTCACGATAGTTCTGCCAGTGACCCGACGCCTCCCAGAGCGAGCGGTCCATGATCATCGGCGTCTTGATTTCGTCGTACCCCGCGACACGCAGGCGGCCGCGCATGTACTGCTCGACCTGCTGCCAAAGCGTCCAGCCCTTGGGGTGCCAGAACACCATGCCCGGCGACTCGTCCTGCATGTGGAACAAGTCGAGCTGCTTGCCGAGCTTGCGGTGGTCGCGCTTTTCGGCCTCCTCGAGCATGTGGAGGTACTGGTCCTGGTCTTCCTTCTTCGTCCAGGCCGTGCCGTAGATGCGCTGCAGCTGCTCGTTCTTCGAGTCGCCGCGCCAGTAGGCGCCCGCGACCTTCATGAGCTTGAAGACTTTCAGCTTGCCCGTGGACGGCACGTGCGGGCCGCGGCAGAGGTCCGTGAAGCCGCCGTGCGAGTACAGCTTGATTTGCTCGGCGCCCGGGATCGACTCGATGATCTCGGCCTTGTACTTCTCGCCGATGCTCTTGAAGTAGTCCACGGCCTCGCCACGCGTGACGACGCGGCGCGACACCGGCTCATCCTTCTTCGCGAGTTCCTGCATGCGCTTTTCGATCTTTTCGAGATCTTCGGGCGTGAAGGGGCGGCTGTAGGCGAAGTCGTAGTAGAAGCCGTTGTCGATGACCGGTCCGATCGTGACCTGGGCCTCCGGGTACAGCTCCTTCACTGCGTACGCGAGCAAGTGCGCCGTGGAGTGACGGATGATGTCGAGGCCGTCGGCATCCTTGTCCGTGACGATGGCGAGCGATGCGTCGCGATCGATCAGCGTCGACGTATCGACCAGCTCACCGTCGAGCTTGCCGCCGAGCGCCGCCTTGGCGAGACCGGGGCCAATCGAAGCCGCCACTTCGGCGACCGTGACGGGATGATCGTACTGTCGAACCGAACCGTCGGGCAGACGTATCGCAACCATGTTTTTCTCCAGAAGTGCCGCGAAGGCACATCGTGTTGTTCGTGGGAACGCAGCGCGGAAAACTTCGCGACAAAAAAAATGCGGCCCCGCTTTCGAGGGGCCGCATTCACTTTTCAAACCAGACTGCACAGGCGAAAGAGGTCCTCGACTAGCGTCGCTCCGAAGTAGTTTCGGTGAACGTTCGCGGTGTCATAACCGTATTCGCCTTATGGCGCTTCCTTTAAAGGTGCAGCGCTTACTGCGGTTGAGCCCCTGGCAAAACCAGAAGCTCGATTTCGTTGGTAGGCTCGATTGGACTCGAACCAACGACCCCCACCATGTCAAGGTGGTGCTCTAACCAGCTGAGCTACGAGCCTGAAGAAGAGAGATTATATGAAGTAGCCGCACACTTGGCAAGTGCTTTTTTGCGGCGCGGCAATGCCGCACCGTCTCAGCCTTTGCGCGACGCCCGCACCACGCCGCCCACCTCACCGAGCAGCACGCAGGCACGCTGGATTTGCGCGGAGTTCGACACTTCGACCGTGAACTGCATGTACGCCGCATTGCGGCGGGACTGTGTCTTCACTCCGATCACATTCATCTTTTCGCGCGCGAATACCTCGGAGATGTCGCGCAGCAGCCCCTGGCGGTCGGTCGCCTCGATCGAGATGTCGACCGGATAGACGGACTGGCCACGCCCGCCCATCACATCGGCGGACCACGTGGTGTGCAGCACGCGCTCGGGCGCCCTGTCGGCCATGCGCAGAAAGGTCGGGCAATCGCTGCGGTGGATCGACATGCCCTTGCCTCGCGTGACGAAACCGCTGATCGCGTCCGGCGGTGCCGGCCGGCAGCAGCGCGCGAGCTGCGTGAGCAGCGCGTCCACGCCCACCACCAGCACGCCCGACGACCCGCCATGCGCGACGTTCGCGCCGCTCGCGCGCTTGGTTAGCTGCTCGGGCGTTTCCTCTTCCGACTCGGCCGTGGGTGCGTCGTGCAAGGCATGCTCGACGTTGCGCAGGCTGAACTCTTCCTTGCCTACCACGCTAAAAAGCTCGTCCGTCGACTTGAAGCCGAGCTTGGCCGCAAGCTGATCGAGATTGACCGACGTGCGGCCCTCGCGCTGCAGCGTCTTTTCCACCATCGCGCGGCCGTTGGCGATGTTTTCCTGCGCGTCGATCGCGTTGAACCACGCGCGCACCTTCTGGCGCGCCCGGGTGCTGTGCAGGTAGCCCAGCTGCGGATTGAGCCAGTCGCGCGACGGCCCGCCCTCCTTCACCGAAACGATCTCGACCGTCTGGCCGTTGCGCAACTGGGTGTTGAGCGGCACCATCGCGCCGTCCACGCGCGCACCGCGACAGCGATGACCGAGCTCGCTGTGCAGGTGATAGGCGAAGTCGAGCGGCGTTGCACCCTGCGGCAGTGCGATCACGCGCGCCTGGGGCGTGAGAACGTAGATGTGGTCGTCGTCGAGCGTAGCCTGGCGCAGCTGCTCCCACGGCTGGCGCCCGTCCGACACATCGTCCTTCCACGCCAGCAGCTGGCGCAGCCACGCGATCTTCTCGTCGTAACTGCTGCTCGCGCTGAACTGGCCGCCGTAACCCTTCGCGCCGGCTTCCTTGTAGCGCCAATGCGCGGCCACCCCGTACTCGGCGAACTGGTGCATTTCCTGCGTACGGATCTGCACCTCGAATGCACGGCCGTCGTCACCGATCACGACCGTATGCAGCGACCGGTAGCCATTGGGCTTGGGCCGCGAAATATAGTCGTCGAACTCCTTCGGCACCGGCTGCCAGAGGTTGTGCACGATGCCGAGCACCGTGTAGCAATCCTTGATATCGGGCACGATCACCCGGAACGCGCGCACGTCATAGAGCTCGGCGAAGTCGATCTCCTTGCCGCGCATCTTCTTCCAGATGCTGTAGATGTGCTTGGGGCGCCCGCTCACCTCGGCCGGGATATGTGCCGCGGCAAGCTCGCGCTGCAACCGTGCGATCGCCTCCGACACGTAGCTCTCGCGCTCGACACGCTTTTCATCGAGCAGCTTCGCGATGCGTTTGTAGGTGTCCGGTTCCTGGAAGCGGAACGCGAGGTCCTCGAGCTCCCACTTCAGCTGCCAGATGCCCAGCCGGTTGGCGAGCGGCGCATAGATCTCGAGGGTCTCGTGGGCGATTTCGGGCGCTGGCGTGACTTTCGCCGCCGCGTAGAACCGCAGCGACTGCACCCGCGACGCGAGCCGGATCAGCACGACGCGGATGTCCTGCGCGAACGCGAGCAGCATCTTGCGCAGCGATTCGACCTGCGCACGCCGCGCCGCCTGGGCGTCGCGCCCTTCACGGCCCGATTCGGGCACCGACTGCTGCGCGGCACGCAGGCTGACGGTGCCAAGGCGCAGCAGCTTGCGAACGTCGAACACGAGCTTCGCCACTTCCGTGCCAAAACGCGCTTCGATCGTGGCCTCCGGATCGTCGAGATGCGGCGCGAGATTGAAGAGCGCGGCGGCGAGCACCGCAGGCGGATCAACATTGAGCCGGCCCATGATCGACGCCGTGCCCTGCGCATGCTCGACGAGCGGCTCGCCCGTGGAAAGACGCGCGTCACCCGCGTGCTCGCGCACGAATGCAAGTGCGTCGGCAAGCGACGGCAGCGGGCCGGGATCGGCGGGAACCGCGGGGGCGGGAGGGACTGTGTCGCGACTCATGAGACGATGCCCGTCGGCATACCGGACGGGCGACAACGGAATGGATCAAGCACACTCGAACACGTGCGGAGAATCAACGAATTGCGCTCAGTCGCGCTGCGCGGCCACCACGACGATCTCGACGAGGCACTCGGGATTTGCGAGCTTCGCTTCGACAGTCGCGCGCGGCGGCGTCGCGCCTTGCGCGACCCATTTGTCCCACTCGGCGTTCATGCCGGGGAAATCCTTCATGTCTGCAATGTAGATCTGCACCGAGAGCAGCAGCGACTTGTCGCTGTTCGCTTCGCCCAGCAGGCGGTCGATGTGGCCGAGCACTTCACGCGTCTGGCCTGCGATGTCCTGCTTCGTGTCCTCGGCGATCTGGCCGGCAAGGTAGACGGTGCCGTTGTAGATAGCGGTTTCCGAAAGACGCGGGCCAACGTGGTGACGAATGACTGCCATGAAGATTCCTGTTGAGAAGTGAAAAACGGTCGACTTCCGCGCCGGCGCGATCGAGCACGCATAACAGCGCACGGGAACAGGCCGGCGAATCTCATATTATGACGCGCGAAGGGCCTCGCCGTCGAAGAAACGGCGCGCGATCGCGATCTGGTCGGCCGAGAGGAATGCAGGCGCGTGCCCGACGCCATCGATTTCGACGCTCGACACGTTACGGCCGGTCTCGACCATTTTCGCCACCGTCTCACGCGAAAGCAGGTCCGACAGCGCCCCGCGCACCACCAGCACGGGTCCTTCGAACGCCGCGAGCGAGCGCCACAAATACTTCTCGCCCTCCTCGTTCTGCGCGGGGGTGGCCGCCTTCAACGGCGCCGCAATGCGCGGATCGTAGCGATAGCGCCACTGGCCCTCCACTTCGTGCAGCAACGGTGTATTGATCTCGCGCCACTCCCCGGCGCTCAGCGGACCGAACGATGCCGCGAGCAGCGCCGCATTGTCGATGCCTTCCTGAAGCGTAGCAAAGCGCTCGTCGCGCCCGACGTAGTCGCCGATGCGCGCGAGCGACGCGGGCTCGATGTGCGGCCCGACGTCGTTGAGCAGCATGCGGCCAATGGGCGTACCGGGCAGCCCCGCGAGCGCCATGCCGATCAGGCCGCCCATCGAGGTGCCGAACCAGTCCACCTTCTCGGCGCCGGTGCGTGCGATCAACGTGACCATGTCAGCCACGTACTGCGCGACCCCATAGCAGCGCGGATCGGGCAGCCACGACGATAGCCCGCGCCCGGCCACGTCGGGGCACACGACACGGTATTCGCCGGCCATCGCGGCGGCGAAACGGTCGAAGTCGCGCCCCGAGCGCGTGAGTCCGTGCACGCAGACGAGCACGCGCGGATTGGCGGCGTCGCCCCACTCGGTGTAAGCGATGCGGTGGAGGCCCGCGGGACTCAGACACTGGACGTACTGCTGACGCGGCGCGGCGGTCGATTCGGACATCGCAGGATCCTCGCTGAAAGGGGGCTCAAGGCTTTGGGCCGATTGTAGACGGCTTTGACGCGCTGCATGGACGGCAATGCCGCACGCACACCTCGCGCGCGGGGCCTTGCGGCCTGATCTCTGGCGCGCCCGAGCGCCTTTTGCGCGGCGCCTGGCCCTGCCATCCGGCGTATGCCGTTCGGCCGACGTTTCGACGAGGCGCCCATGGGCAACAATGCAGACACTGCAAAACGAAACGGGCGAGACCAAAGTCTCGCCCGCTGTAAATCATGCTTGCACTACGACGTTCAGCTCACGGCGCTGACATCGAGCGGCGCTCCGGTCTTCGCCTTGATCTCGTCCACCGTCACGCCCGGCGCGAGTTCGGTCACTTTCAGGCCCGCGTCGGTCACTTCCATTACGCCAAGGTCGGTGATGATGACGTCGACCACGCCCACACCCGTCAGCGGCAGCGTGCAGGCGTCGAGAATCTTGTGCTGGTCGCCCTTCGCCACGTGTTCCATCAGCACGACCACGCGGCCAACACCGGCCACGAGGTCCATCGCGCCGCCCATGCCCTTGATCATCTTGCCGGGGATCATCCAGTTGGCCAGATCGCCCTTCTCGCTCACCTGCATCGCGCCGAGGATAGCGAGGTTGATGTGGCCGCCGCGAATCATCGCGAACGAGTCCGCCGAAGAGAAGATCGACGAACCCGGCAGCGTCGTCACGGTCTGCTTGCCGGCGTTGATCATGTCGGCGTCCACCTGGTCTTCGGTCGGGAACGGGCCGATGCCGAGCAGGCCGTTTTCCGACTGCAGCCAGACCTCCATCCCCGCGGGCACGTGGTTGGCCACGAGCGTCGGCAAGCCGATGCCGAGGTTCACGTAGAAGCCGTCCTGCAGTTCTTTCGCCGCGCGCGCGGCCATTTGGTCACGATTCCATGCCATGGTCGGTCTCCTTCCTCAGTTGCCCGATGCTGCGCGCACGGTGCGTTGTTCGATGCGCTTTTCCGGGTGCGCGTTGAGCACGATGCGCTGCACGAAGATGCCCGGCGTATGGATGGCGTCCGGATCGAGTTCGCCGTTCTCGACGATCTCCTCCACTTCCGCCACGGTGATCTTGCCCGCCATCGCGCACATCGGGTTGAAGTTGCGCGCCGTGCGGCGGTACACCAGGTTGCCCGACTTATCCGCCTTCCACGCCTTCACGAGCGCCACGTCGGCCGTGAGCGAATGCTCGAGCACGTAGTGCTTGTCGCCGAACTGGCGCGTTTCCTTGCCTTCGGCGATCAGTGTGCCGAAGCCCGTGTTCGTGAAGAACGCCGGAATGCCCGCGCCGCCCGCGCGCAGCTTTTCGGCCAGCGTGCCCTGCGGCGTGAACTCGAGCTCGAGTTCGCCCGACAGATACTGGCGCTCGAATTCCTTGTTCTCGCCCACGTAGGACGAGATCATCTTCTTGATCTGGCGCGTCTCCAGCAGCTGGCCGAGGCCGAAGCCGTCCACGCCCGCGTTGTTGCTGATGCAGGTGATGCCCTTCACACCCGTGTCGCGCAGCGCGCCGATCAGCGCCTCGGGAATGCCGCACAGCCCGAAGCCGCCAACCGCGAATGTCTGGCCGTCCTTGACGATGCCCTCGAGCGCGGCTGCCGCGCTTTTATAGACCTTGTTCATCTGTGTGTCCCTTCCTCGTATGGAAATCCGCCAATCCGGTCTGGCGCGCGGACGTCTACCGCGTCCGGATTTTCAATTCTAGTCATGCGCCGGTGGCGCTGCCGTGAAGCCGGCTGCGCCACCGAGGCCCGCGCACGTGCCCGAACGAGCCGCGCGAGCTTGCAAACCAGACTCTCCGATGGGTGCAAAGCGTACGCTGGCCCCCTGTTGCGGCACAATACGCAAAACTACATAAAGCAATACCCGCACCGTCCGCCATGGCCGCTACCACCCAACCCGCCGAACGCTCCGCCCTCGACTACCAGACAGCGTTCCATCTCGCGCCCATCGGCCTCGTGCTGGCGCGCGAGCGCACCATCATGGATTGCAACGACCAGGTCGCCGCCATTTTCCGCTGCTCGCGAGAGACGCTGATCGGGCAGTCGTTCCAGGTGCTCTACCCGTCTGCCGACGAATTCGAGCGCATCGGCGCACGCATTCCGCCGATCATGACGGCCCAAGGCAGCTACGCCGACGACCGCATCATGAAGCGCGCCAACGGCGAACTTTTCTGGTGTCACGTCACAGGGCGATCACTCGACCGCGCCGAGCCGCATGCGGCAGGTGTCTGGACGTTTGAAGACCTGAGCGCGACGCGCCGCGTGGCCATCGAACTCACGCCGCGCGAGCGCGAAATCGCCGCGCAGCTCGTGACGGGCAAGACTAGCAAGCAGATCGGGCGAGTTCTGGACATCAGCCCCCGCACCGTGGATGTCTATCGCGCGCGGCTGATGCGCAAGTACGACACCGGCAACGCCACCGAGCTGCTGCAGCGGCTGCTGGGCCAGTAGTGCCAGCAGTCGCGCACAGCGCCCCGCGGTGCGTGCCGTGGGGCGGTCATCCCACCCGGTCCGACTTCACCAGCGCCGCATGCTCGATGGTCGCACGCAGCATTTCCGGGATCGGCACCGATTTCCCCGCCGCGTAGTCGATCCAGACGCAGCGCGCGTTTCCGCGCGCGTAGAGCGTGTCCGGCCCGTCGGCGCGGCGCAGCTCGAAGCCCGTGTCGAAGCTGCTGCGGCCGGGCTGGCCCACCGTCATCGTGCAGACGATGTCGCCCGGGTAATGGAGCTGCTTGAGAAATTCCATCGAAGCATTGACGATCACGGGCCCCTGACCCTCACCGCTCTCGGCGGCCACGCCCAGGTGCTCGAACCAGGAAATGCGCACCTGCTCCATGTAGCGGAAATAGACCGTGTTGTTCACATGGCCGAACGCGTCCATGTCGCCCCAGCGGATCGGCATGGTCATTTCGAATACGGGATGGTAGTCACTCATTGCACTTCGACTTCTTGTTGTTTCGATAAAACGGAATGCCGACGGCCGGCCGGGGTCCGCCTGCGTTCAGGTCAGTCCAAAGCCGTCGTCGGCGGTGATGATCGCGCCGTTCATGAACGACGACTCGTCGGCGGCGAGCAGCAGCAGCAGGCCGTCCAGGTCTTCGGGCTTGCCGACGCGATGGCGCGGCAGCATCGAAATGAGCTTTTGCCCCTGCTCGGTCGACCAGTGGTGATGGTTGATTTCCGTGTCGATGTAGCCGGGGCAGATCGCGTTCACATTGATCCCATGACGGCCCCATTCCAGCGCCATCGCCTTCGTCATATGCACGACCGCGGCCTTGCTGATCGCGTACAGGCCGATTTGCGGCAGCACGCGCAAACCCGCCATCGATGCAATGTTGATGATGCGGTAGGCCGGCGTCGCGCCGCCGCCGTTGCCGCGCATGATCATGCGCTTCGCCACCTCCTGCGCCACGAAAAAGGCGCCGCGCGTGTTGGTGTCGAACACGTATTCGAAGTCGGCGGGCGTGACGTCGGCGAGCTTTTGCGTCGTCGAGACGCCGGAATTGTTGACGAGGATGTCGATGGTCCCCGCCTCGGTTTCCGCATGCGCCACGGCCGAGCGGATGCTTTGGTAGTCGGTCACGTCGAGCGAGACGACGTGCGCGGCGCCCCCGCTGGCCTCGATTTCCGCGCGCAGTTCCTTGAGCCGCTCCACGCGTCGGCTCGCCAGCACGACTTTCGCCCCCGCCTGCGATAGCACCTGGGCGAAGCGCTTGCCGAGCCCGCTGGAGGCGCCCGTGATCATCGCCACCTTGCCTTCCAGATTGATCGAACGGCCCATATCCGGTTCCTGTCCAGAGGTGAATGAGCGCCAGAACACGGCGTAATCAGCGCGCCGAACCCAGCGCCCACAAATAGAACGGTCGTGCTAATGTTACCCTGCTGGGTTGCGGCACGGGAAACGTTACCCGACAATACGAACCCGAAAAAAGTATTCTAATGGCAAGAGGAGCATTGATGACCCCCGCAAGTCTTTTGGAGCAGTACGGCCCACGCGAGTCGATGGAATACGACGTGGTGATCGTCGGCGGCGGCCCCGCCGGGCTGTCCGCGGCGATCCGCCTGAAGCAGCTGGCCGCCGAAAAAGGCGCTGAAATTGGCGTCTGCGTGCTGGAGAAAGGCTCGGAGATCGGGGCGCATATCCTCTCGGGCGCGGTCATGGATCCGCGCGCCCTCAATGAGCTGATTCCCGACTGGAAGGAACAGGGCGCACCGCTGAACGTGCCCGTGACCGAGGATAAATTCCTCTTCCTCTCGGAATCGGGCGCGAAGTCCGTGCCGAACTGGGCACTGCCCGACAACTTCAAGAACCACGGCAACTACGTCATCAGCCTCGCGAACGTCACGCGCTGGCTGGGCCAGCAGGCCGAGGCGCTGGGCGTGGAGATCTTCCCGGGCTTCCCGGCCGCCGAAGTGCTCTATAACGACGATGGCTCGGTCAAGGGCGTCGCCACCGGCAACATGGGCGTGGGCAAGGACGGGGAGCCCACCGAGAACTTCCAGCTCGGCATGGAGCTGCATGCGAAGTACACGCTGTTCTGCGAAGGTTGCCGCGGCCACCTGGGCCGCCAGCTCAACGAGAAGTTCAAGCTCGGCAAGGACGCCGATCCGCAGGTCTACGGCATCGGCATCAAGGAACTGTGGGAGATCGATCCCGCGAAGCACCAGCCGGGCCTCGTGATCCACACGGCCGGCTGGCCGCTCGAATCGGACACCTACGGCGGCTCGTTCCTGTATCACACCGACAACAACCAGGTGATGGTGGGTTTTGTCGTCGGTCTCGCGTACCAGAATCCGTATCTCTCGCCGTTCGAGGAATTCCAGCGCTACAAGACGCACCCGGAAATCCGCAAGTATCTGGAAGGCGGCAAGCGCGTGTCGTATGGCGCGCGTGCGATCACGGCGGGCGGCCTCATGTCGCTGCCCAAGCTCGTGTTCCCGGGCGGCGCGCTCGTGGGCGACGATGCGGGCTTTCTGAACGCCTCGCGCATCAAGGGCAGCCACGCGGCGATCAAGACCGGCATGCTCGCAGCGGACGCCGCATTCGAAGCCGTGCAGGCCGGCCGCCAGAGCGACGAGCTCGCGGCGTACCCGGAAGCGTTCAGGCAGTCGTGGCTCTACACGGAGCTGTACAAGGCGCGCAACTTCAAGCAGTGGATGAGCAAGGGCCTGTACCTGGGCACGCTGATGGTGGGCATCGAGCAGAAGCTGCTGGGCGGCAACGTGCCGTGGACGCTGCATCACCAGCATCGCGATCACGAGATGCTGAAACCGGCGTCGCAGTGCAAGCCGATCGAGTATCCGAAACCGGACGGCAAGCTCACGTTCGACCGGCTCTCTTCCGTGTTCATCTCGAACACGAACCACGAAGAGAACCAGCCTGCGCACCTCACGCTCAAGGATGCGAGCGTGCCCGTGAACGTGAACCTGCGCACCTACGCGGGACCGGAAGCGCGCTTCTGCCCGGCCGCGGTGTACGAGTTCGTGAAGAACGACGATGGCAGCGACCGCCTGCAGATCAACGCGCAGAACTGCGTGCACTGCAAGACCTGTGACATCAAGGACCCGACGCAGAACATCGTATGGGTGACGCCGGAAGGCGGCGGCGGTCCCAACTATCCGAACATGTAAGACCGGAAGACGAAAGAAAAGCCGTTTCGGGTGGGAGCCCGAAACGGCTTTTTTGTTGTCCGCGCAACGTTGTCGACCGGCACGCAGTGCGGTCGTGCAAGTTCAGATCACTCGTCGCTTGCCGCGATCTTCGGTGTCGAAACCTCGACATCGGCGTTTTGCGCGCGATGGCGCAGCGCGTGATCGATCAGCACGAGCGCGAGCATGGCCTCGGCGATCGGCGTCGCACGAATGCCGACGCACGGATCGTGGCGGCCGAAGGTCTCGACCGTCGCGGGCGCGCCCGCCTTGTCGATCGAGCGGCGCGGCGTGCGGATGCTCGAAGTCGGCTTGATGGCGATCGAAACGGTGATGTCCTGCCCCGTCGAGATGCCGCCGAGCACGCCACCGGCGTGGTTGCCGTGAAAGCCGTTGGGCGTGAGCTCGTCGCCGTGCACCGAGCCGCGCTGCGCCACGCTCGCGAAGCCCGCGCCGATTTCCACGCCCTTCACCGCGTTGATGCCCATCATGGCGTGCGCGATATCGGCATCGAGCCGGTCGAAGAGCGGCTCGCCCCAGCCCACCGGCACGCCACTCGCCACCACGTTCACGCGCGCGCCGATCGAGTCGCCGTCCTTGCGCAATGCGTCCATGTAGTCCTCGAGTTGAGGCACGACATCAGCGTTGGGCACGAAGAACGGATTCTGGTGCACGTGCTCCCAGCTCACGAACGGCACGTCGATCTCGCCCAACGAGCGCATGTAACCGCGCACTTCCACGCCGAAGCGCTCGCGCAGCCACTTCTTCGCGACCGCGCCCGCCGCCACCGTGGGCGCCGTGAGGCGCGCCGACGAGCGGCCGCCGCCGCGATAGTCGCGAATGCCGTACTTCTGCCAGTAGGTGTAGTCGGCGTGACCGGGCCGGAAGGTCTCGACGATGTTGCCGTAGTCCTTGCTGCGCTGGTCGGTGTTGCGGATCAGGAGCGCGATGGGCGTGCCCGTGGTGCGTCCTTCGAACACGCCCGAGAGAATTTCGACCTGATCCGCTTCCTGACGCTGCGTGACATGGCGCGACGTGCCAGGACGGCGGCGGTCCAGGTCGGTCTGGATGTCGGCTTCGGTGAGGGCCATGCCGGGCGGGCAGCCGTCGATGACGCAGCCAATGGCCGGGCCGTGGGATTCGCCGAAGGTGGTGACGGTGAAAAGCGTACCGAGCGTGTTGCCGGACATGGCAGTCGTCCAAAGTGATTCGGGGAATCTGCCATTATGCCAGCCCGCGCGCGGCGACGCCCGAGCGCATGGTCGGGTGTCGCCGCAGGCTCGCCGCTTTGACCACCATGCTGGCGGTGCCTTGCCGTACTGGTCTGCGGACGCGTCGAGCTATCGCACGCGGCTTCGCATCAGCGCCGCGCGCCGCGCAACTGAGCCACCGTGTCCTGCAAGCGTTCCAGCGTGGCGTCGGCCGCCGCGATGGGCTCCCCCACCGCGAGCGTCAGCCGGCGCGTCAGGCCGCGCCGCAGCGGCCGCCGCTCCTGACCGGAAGCCGCGAAGCGCGAGAACGTGCTGCCCCAAAGACCGCGCAACGCCATCGGCACGACGGGAACCGGCGAGCGCCGCAGGATTTCGCTCACGCCATGGCGAAAGGGGTTCATCTCGCCCGTGCGCGTGAGCTTGCCCTCGGGAAAGATGCAGACGAGATCGCCATCCGCCAGCGCTGCCGCGCACGCGTCATAGGCCTTGGCGAGCGCCACCGGATCCTCGTGCGCGGGCGAAACCGGAATGGCCTTCGCGTGGCGGAAGACCCAGCCGAAAAAAGGCGAGCGAAAGATCTGCTGATCCATCACGAAGCGGATCGGCCGCGGGCTCTCGGCCATGATGACGATCGCGTCGACATAGCTCACGTGATTGCAGACCAGTACCGCCGCGCCCTTGGGCGGAATGCGCCCGGCATTTACGAGCCGCACGCGGTAGACCGTATGCACGAGCACCCACGCCATGAAGCGCAGCAGAAACTCGGGGACGAGCGTATAGATGTAGGCCGCCACGACGATATTGAGCAGCGCCGTAGTGAGAAAGAGACCGGGAATGCCGACGCCCGCGGTCGTGAGCGCCATCGCCATGAGCGACGAGACGATCATGAAGAGCGAATTGAGAATGTTGTTCGCGGCAATGATGCGCGCCCGGTGGCTCGGCGCGCTGCGGCTCTGGATCAGCGCGTAGAGCGGCACGCTGTAGAAGCCGCCGAACATGGCCAGCAGGAACAGGTCGGCGAGCACGCGCCAATGCGCGGCGCCGCGCAGGAACTCGCCGACCGAAAGCAGATGGGGCGCGGCAGGCAGCGTGTGGCTCGCGAAGAACAGATCGATGCCGAACACGCTGATCCCGATCGAGCCGAGCGGCACGAGGCCGATCTCGATGCGCCGCCGCGAGAGCCGCTCGCAAAGCAGCGAACCCGAGCCGATGCCGAGCGAGAACATCGCGAGCAGCAGGGTCACGACGTCGGCGTCGGCCGACAGCACGTCCTTGGCGAAATTGAAGAACGAGGCGAGAAACGTCGCGCCGACGAACCAGAGCCACGAGATGCCGAGCAGGCTCAGGAACACGGTGCGGTCGCCGTGCGCGAGGCGCAGATTGCGCCAGGTTTCGGAAAGCGGATTCCAGTTGATGCGCAGGCCTGGCTGCGACGGCTCGCACGGCGGCACGAACGCGGAGGCGACCCGCCCCACCAGCGCGATGACGATGCACATGCCGCCGAGCCACCACGCGCCGAGCGGTGGCCCGACGGGTGCCGCTTCATCCGTCGCCCCGAGGCCCGCCGCCACGCCGCCGAGGATCGTGCCGAGCAGGATCGCGACGAAGGTGCCCATTTCGACGAGCCCGTTGCCGCCGACCAGTTCGTCGGAGGCGAGCCGCTGCGGGAGATACGCATACTTGACCGGCCCGAACACCGTGGAGTGCACACCCATGAGGAAGGTGCACGCATAGAGCAGCGGCGCGCTGTGCATCCAGAAACCCGCCGCGCCGACCAGCATGACCGCGATCTCGAAGGTCTTGACCCAGCGCATCAGCATCGCCTTGTCGTATTTGTCGGCGACCTGGCCCGAGGTCGCGGAAAACAGCACGAACGGCAAGATGAAAATGGCCGAAATCAGGAACGCGACCGTCTTGGGATCGACGCCGGAGAATCGCGCGGCCTGATACGTGACGAGCGACGTGAAACCGATCTTGAAGACGTTGTCGTTCATCGCCCCGAGGAACTGCGTCCAGAAAAACGGGGCAAAGCGGCGCTGGCGCAGCAGCGCGAACTGCGAAGCATGGCCGGCGTCGTGGCGCGATTCGCGTGCGGCTTCTTCGTCGCGCGGCGTTGCGGGTATCGGTCTATCGTTCATCGAGTAGGATTGCACTGACGGAATTTGCAGGCTCCAGACGCGAAAAAGCGCGCCTGATGCGCGCTTTTCCATGCGTGGATGGCGATGAGGTCGCCCGGTTTGCTCAGCGCGCCGGCTGACGCTCCTCCTCGGGCCAGTCGCGGATATAGGCCTTGAGCAGCTTGTTTTCGAAGCCTTGCGCCTCCACCACGGCCTTCGCGACGTCGTAGAACGAGATCACGCCCATGAGCGAGCGGCTTTCCATGACCGGCAGATAGCGCACGTGATGTTCGAGCATCATGCGGCGCACTTCGTCGACCTCGGTTTCCGGCGTGCAGGTGATGGGATGATCGTCCATGACCTTGCGGATCGTCGTGGTGCCGACGCTGCCGCCGTTGGCGCGCAGCGTGAGGATGATCTCGCGGAACGTGAGCATGCCGACCAGATCGCCGTACTCCATGACGACGAGCGAGCCGATGTCGTGTTCGGCCATCGTGTTGACTGCCTCGTGCAGCGCAGTGTCGGGCGTGACGGTGAAGAGCGTGTTGCCCTTCACCTTGAGGATGTCGCTGACACGCATGATGTGTCTCCGTAAATACAGCAAATAATGGGGAAAGCTCAATGAAAAGATACCTACCTCTTTTCGATCCTAGCGGAAAGAGTCTTAAAAGGAAAGCCGCGCGGCATGGGGCAGGCCGGTCTCCGGGCGGTGCGCGAAGGGCCGTGGGGCGGGCGTTCCAGTCCTGACACCCGGCGCGCCCGGAGGCCTTTCATCCGGCCCGCAAATCGGCCGGTCCCATGCCCCCGCACCACGCCGCCAGTGTTACGATGCCCTTCACTCCCGACACAGCGCCGGTTCGCGCCGGCCGCGCCGCCACGATGTCATCGACGCCCGATACCCGTTTCGACACGCTCGCGCTGCACGCCGGCGCGGCGCCCGACCCTGCCACCGGCGCCCGCGCGACGCCGATCTACCTCACCACCTCGTTCTCGTTTCGCGACACCGATCACGCCGCCGCGCTGTTCAACATGGAGCGCGCCGGCCACGTGTACTCGCGCATCTCGAACCCGACCGTCGCCGTGTTCGAGGAGCGCGTGGCCGCGCTCGAAGGTGGCGCGGGCGCGATCGGCACGGCCAGCGGCCAGGCGGCGCTGCATCTCGCGATCGCGACGCTCATGGGCGCGGGCTCGCACATCGTCGCCTCGGCGGCGCTCTATGGCGGCTCGCACAACCTGCTGCACTACACGCTCAGGCGCTTCGGCATCGAAACGACCTTCGTGAAGCCAGGCGATCTCGACGCCTGGCGCGCTGCGCTGCGCCCGAACACGCGCCTCCTGTTCGGCGAGACGCTCGGCAATCCGGGCCTCGACGTGCTCGACATCGAAGCAGTCGCAGAGATCGCGCACGCACACGGCGTGCCGCTCCTCGTCGATTCGACGTTCACCACGCCGTGGTTGCTGCGGCCGTTCGAGCACGGCGCCGATTTCGTCTATCACTCGGCCACCAAGTTTCTGGGCGGCCACGGCACGACGATCGGCGGCGTGCTGGTGGACGGCGGCACGTTCGACTTCGACGCTTCGGGCCGCTTTCCCGAATTCACCGAGCCCTATGCGGGTTTTCACGACATGGTGTTCAGCGAGGAAAGCACCGTTGCGCCCTTCTTGCTGCGCGCGCGGCGCGAGGGTTTGCGCGACTTCGGCGCTTGCCTGCATCCGCAAGCCGCGTGGCAGTTGCTGCAAGGCATCGAAACACTGCCGCTGCGCATGGAGCGGCACGTCGCGAACACGCGGCGCATCGTCGAATTCCTCGCCGCGCACGAGGCGGTGGAATCGGTCGCGTGGCCCGAGCTGCCGGACCATCCCGATTACGCGCTCGCGAAGCGCCTGCTGCCGCGCGGCGCCGGCGCCGTGTTCAGCTTCAACCTGCGCGGCGGCCGCGCGGCGGGCAAGCGCTTCATCGAATCGCTCACGCTGTTCTCGCATCTGGCCAATGTCGGCGATGCCCGCTCGCTCGTGATCCACCCCGCCTCGACCACGCACTTCCGCATGGACGCCGCCGCGCTCGCCGCCGCCGGTATTGCAGAGGGCACGATCCGGCTCTCGATCGGCCTCGAGGACCCAGCCGATCTGGTCGACGACCTCAAGCGCGCATTGAAGGCGTCGCAAAAGACCGAAGCGTCGAAGGCCCAGGCCGGCGCACAGGCAAAAGCCGCCGGCAAGGAGGCGCCATGATCGTCGATGTCGCCGGCAAGCCGGTTTACGCCTATACGGCCTCGCGTCCCATCGACGGCGCACTGCCGTTCGCGGTGTTCGTGCACGGCGCGCAGCATGACCATAGCGTCTGGGCGCTGCAATCGCGCTATTTCGCGAACCACGGCTTCAACGTGCTGGCCGTCGATCTGCCGGGCCATATGCGCAGCGCCGGGCCGGCACTCACGAGCATCGGCGCGCTCGCCGACTGGCTCGCCGCGCTGCTGGATGCCGTGAACGCGCCGCAGGCCTTCGTTGCGGGCCACAGCATGGGCTCGCTCATCACGCTCGAATTCGCCGCCCGGCATCCTGAGCGCGCGGCGCGTATCGCCCTGCTCGCCACCGCTTTCCCGATGACGGTCGCGCCCACGCTGCTCGAGGCCGCGCGCGAGCGCGAGCCGGAAGCGATCGCGCTCGTCAACGCATGGTCGCACTCGACGCTCGCCGCCAAGCCGTCGAGCCCGGGCCCGGGTTTCTGGCTGCGCGGCGTGAACCGGCGCCTCATGGAGCGAGTGTCAGCGCGTGGCGAGGCCCAGCTTTTCCACACCGATTTCGCGGCTTGCAACGCCTATGCCGACGGTCTCGCTAGCGCGACAAAAGTACGCTGTCCGGTGCGTATGGTCGTCGGCCGCCGCGACGCGATGACGCCGCCACGCGCGGCGCGCGCGCTTGGAGAGGCGCTCGCGAAAGCCGGCGCGCAAGTGGACACAGTGACGCTGGACGCGGGCCACGCGCTGATGACCGAGCAGCCCGACGCGACGCTCGATGCGCTCTATACCTTTGCAACGCAGCAAGCGCCCCGCGTGGGGAATGGCTGAGACCGGCTACGGTTGCACGGCCGTTCGGAACGCCGGAAAATGACAGGTCCAACCGTCCCCTGCGCGCCCGCGCAGAAAGGAGGAGACGATGCACCCCACCACCCATGGCGAGCACTTTTCGAGCTTCGCGGAGTTCTATCCGTTCTACCTCAGCGAGCACAGCAATCTCGTGTCGCGGCGGCTGCATTTCATCGGGTCGCTCGGCGTGATCGGCTGCGTCGCCATGGCGATCGCCACCGGCAACTGGCTCTGGCTGCCGGCCGCGATCGTGTGCGGCTACGGCTTCGCGTGGGTCGGGCATTACAGATTCGAGAAGAACCGCCCGGCCACCTTCCGCCATCCCATCTACAGCCTGATGGGCGACTGGGTCATGTTCGCGGACATCTGCCGCGGGAAGATCTCACTCTGAGTTTTCCGTCTGCTTCGAATTTGCCTCGACAGCGCGCCGCGCATGCCGCACCGCTCACGCCGCCGGATGCGGCATCACCGGCGAATGCGCCTCGGTCAGCACATCCAGGCGCCGTGCCGCGAGCAGCGAGGCGAGCGAAATCGAGAGCTTGTCGTTGTCGAGCGCACCGAGCAGCATGGGCGCGTCGATGCTGCTCGATTTGAGCTGATACGCGAGTTCCTCGCGATCGATAACGAAGCGATCGAAGATGCGCGCAGCCGGAATGCGCGCCGGATTGCCGATCAGCAGGAACAGCGTCTTCCCACGGTCCTCTTCTTCGAGGCGACCCACGAGCTTGTCCTCTTCGAGGCCGTCGATCAGGCGCGTCACCGTGGCGAGGTCACGCCGCAGCAACTGTGCGAGCTGCCCGGACGTGCGGCCCGGCTCGCCCGCTTCGCGCGCTTGCGCAAGACCGGCTAGCAGTTCGAGCGCGTCGAGCAGATCACTGCCGGGAAAGCTCGGCCGGTCGAAGCGACCGGTGCGGATCTCGGGCAGCGCCGAGGTGATCATCGCGCCGACGAGCGTGATGAACCAGCTGAGGTACATCCACAGCAGGAACATCGGTGCGGCGGCGAACGCGCCGTAGACAGCCGTATAGGTCGGAATGCGCCGCACGTAGAAGCCGAAACCGCGCTTGGCCACCTCGAACGCGATCGCCGCGGTGAGCCCGCCCACCAGCGCGTCGCGCCACTGCACGCGGCAGTTCGGCAAATAAACGTACATCATCGTGAACGCGAGCGCCGTGAGCGGCAGCGACGCGCCGAAGAGCAGCCAGTCGAAGAGGCCTGAGACGTGCTGCTCGGTCGCGATGACAGCGGAGCGCGTGAACACGTACGAGGAGATCGACAGGCTCACACCGATCAGGATCGGCCCCAGCGTGAGAATGGCCCAATAGACGAGCACGCGCTGCGCGAAGGGTCGCGCCTTGCGCACGCGCCAGATGAGGTTGAAGGCAGACTCCACGGTCATCATGGTCATGACCGATGTGACGAAGAGCACGATCATGCCCATCGTCGTGAGGCCCTTGGCCTTCGAGGCAAACTGGTTCAGATATTTGAAGATCTGGCTGTTGATCTGCGCCGGCATGAGGTGGTCGGCGAGAAAGGCCTGCAGCGAGCTCTGGAACGAGGCGAAGATCGGAAAGGCCGTGAAGAGCGCGAACGCGACCGTCGCGAGCGGCACGAGCGAGAGGAGCGTGGTGAACGTGAGGCTGCCCGCGACCTGCGGAATGCGATCTTCGCGGCTGCGCCACGCCGCGAAGCGTGCCAGCCGCTTCACGATGTCCAGATCGATCTTGATCCTCGACAGCACATCCATTGGCCTGCCTTCCTTGCTTTGCCCTTGCATTGCCCTTGTATCGTCTGAACGGCGAGGCGCCGCATCGGCGGCGAACCCAACCCCTATAATAGCCCGTCCACCACGAGGCCCGATGAAACCGATTCTTGTTCTTTACTACAGCCGCCACGGCGCAACGCGCGAGCTTGCACGCGCGATCGCCCAGGGGATCGACAGCGTGCCCGGCGCCGAAGCGCGCGTGCGCACCGTGCCGCCCGTCTCCACGGTTTGCGAGGCCACCGAGCCCGATATCCCTTCTGACGGCCCGCCCTATGTCGAGTTGCACGATCTCGAAGAATGCGCGGGTCTCGCGCTCGGTTCGCCCACGCGCTTCGGCAACATGGCCGCGCCGCTCAAGTATTTCCTCGACGGCACCACGCCGCAGTGGCTCTCGGGCGCGCTGGCCGGCAAGCCCGCCTGCGTGTTCACGTCGACGGGCAGCCTGCACGGCGGACAGGAAAGCACGCTGCTCACGATGATGCTGCCGCTGCTCCATCACGGCATGCTGCTCGTGGGCATCCCCTACACCGAAAGCGCGCTCACGACCACGCAAGGCGGCGGCACGCCCTACGGCGCCTCGCATCACGCGCGCCATGACGCGCGCGGCCACGGCCTGAGCGCCGAAGAAAAGACGCTGGCAAGCGCGCTAGGCGTGCGGCTTGCACGCGCTGCGCTTGCGCTGGCCACCGCTGAACAAGGCAAGCGGCCATGAACACGAGAGCGCGTGGCGCACCGGAGCCCGGAGCACAGCCCGATGAACCGCCCGCCGCGCATTCCGTCGTGCAGCGCCGTGGGGCCGCGCTCGGCGCCCTGGCGATGCTCGCCGCGCTCACGCTGCTGTGCATCGCGTGGGAATGGCGGCTCGCGCCGTTGCGCCCCGGCGGCAGCGCGCTCATGCTCAAGGCCGTGCCGCTCGCCATCGCGCTGCCGGGCGTGCTGCGCAGGCGGCTCTATACGCTGCAATGGGCGGCGATGCTCGTACTCCTCTACTTTGCCGAGGGCATCGTGCGCGGCATGACCGATCCCGCCCCGGGCAACCGGCTCGGCTGGGTGGAGGTCGCGCTTGCACTCGGCTTCTTCGTCTGCGCACTCGCGTACGTCGCGCCGTACAAGCGTGCCGCGCGGCGCGCCAGGCGCGAATCGTCCTGAGCAGTGCGGCAAACGCACGGCGGCGATCCTGCGCGCCTTTGCCTTGCACGCGCCGGCTCCGCTGGCACTGCGCGAAGGCCCGCAGCGTGTCACACTGAACGCCTGAGCCCCACGCACTGCAATGCCTCCAATGCCCATCGCGCCACGCGTGAGCCGCGCGCCGCGTGCGATGCGCGTGAAACACCGACACACCATGACCGACTCCACCCGAAACGCCCCACCAGCCTTTCTCGACGCCTGCGCCGCCGCCATTGGCGCGCAAAACGTCCTGACCGACACGCACGACACGGCCCCTTATCTCGCCGACTGGCGCCGCCGCTATCAGGGCGAGGCCCTCGCCGTGCTCTGCCCGGCCGATGCGCAGCAAGTCGCCGCGGTCGTGAAGCTCGCGCACGCACACCGCATCGCGCTCGTGCCGCAAGGCGGCAACACGGGTCTCGCGGGCGGCGCGACGCCCGACGCCAGCGGCCGGCAAGCCGTGCTGAGTCTGCGTCGCCTGAACCGCGTGCGTGAAATCGATGTGCAGAACAACACGATCACGGTCGAAGCGGGCGTGATTCTCGCCGAAGTCCAGGCGCGCGCGAAGGACGCCGACCGCCTCTTCCCGCTTTCGCTCGCAGCCGAAGGCAGCTGCACGATCGGCGGCAATCTCTCGACCAATGCAGGCGGCACCGGCGTGCTGCGCTACGGCAACGCGCGCGAGCTGTGCCTCGGCCTCGAAGTCGTCACGCCACAGGGCGAGATCTGGGACGGCCTGCGCGGGCTGCGCAAGGACAACACCGGCTACGATCTGCGCGACCTCTTCATCGGTGCCGAGGGCACGCTCGGCGTCATCACCGCAGCGGTCATGAAGCTGCATCCGCTGCCGGCCGCGCGCGTCACCGCACTCGCCGCGCTCGGCTCGGCGCATGCGGCGCTCGACTTCCTCGCGCTCGCGCAGCGCTATGCCGGGCCGCTCCTCACGGGATTCGAGCTGATGTCGGACTTCTGCATGCAGCTCGTCGGGCGCCATTTCCCGCAGCTGCGGTACCCGTTCGCGGAGCGTCACGCTCAGGTCGTACTGCTGGAACTCGCGGATAACGAAAGCGAAGAACACGCGCGCGCGCTATTCGAGCGGCTCATGGAAGACGCGCTGGAACAAGGTCTCGTGGAAGACGCCGTGGTCGCCGAAAGTCTCGCGCAGTCGCAGGCCTTCTGGAACATCCGCGAGCACATTCCGCTCGCGCAGGCGCAGGAAGGGTTGAACATCAAGCACGACATCGGCGTGCCGATCTCGCGCATCGGCCACTTCATCGAGGAAACCGATGCCGGGATCGCGCGCACCGTGCCCGGCGCACGCATGGTCACGTTCGGCCATCTCGGCGACGGCAACCTGCACTACAACGTGCAGGCACCCGAAGGCGGCGACCCGAAGCGCTTCCTGGCCGAAAACGAGAAAACGCTGAACCGCATCGTCTACGACAGCGTGGAGCGCCATCGCGGCACCATCAGCGCCGAACACGGACTCGGGCAATTGAAGATCGACGAGAACATGCACTACAAGAGCGAGGTCGAACTCGCGCTGATGCGCGCGATCAAGACCGCGCTCGATCCGCTGAACCTGATGAATCCGGGGAAAGTGCTGCGCTGAAAAGCCAGGAACGTAAGGAGCCCTGACCGTGAAAACTCCCGTGAAGGTGCGCGTGCTGTCCGACCTGCATCTGGAAAACGACGAGCCCGATACGATCCCGCACGCGCAAGCCGATCTCGTGGTGCTGGCGGGCGACATCCACAATCACGGGCTGGGGCTGCGCTGGGCGGCGCAAACGTTCGATCCGCGGGTGCCGGTCGTGTACGTGCCCGGCAACCACGAGTACTACGACGGCGACCTGGGCGCGCTGGAAACCGCGATGGTCGACGCGGCCTCGACGCTCGATAACGTGCATTTCCTCAACGACGGCGTCTATGTCGATCCGGCTGGCCGTTTTCGCGTGCTCGGCACGACGCTGTGGGCCGACTTCGCGCTCTTCGGCGCAGACGACGCCGCACGCGATGCCGCCATCGCGGCCGCGATGCGCGTGATGCTCGACTTTCGCGGGTTGATTCAGGTGTCGTGGCCGGCGAGCCCGCAAGCGGGCGCGCGCGACTTCACGCCAGCGGACTCGATCGCGCTGTTTGCGCGCTCGCGCGCGTGGCTCGAAGCGGAACTGGCCAAGCCCTTCGCGGGCAAGACGATCGTCGTCACGCATCACGCGCCGCACAGGCAGAGCCTCGCGCCGCGCTATGCGCAAGATCCGGTTTCGGCGGGGTTCGTGAGCGATCTCGATGCGCTGGTGCGCACGCCAGTCGCGCTATGGGTGCACGGCCACACGCATACGTGCTTCGACTACACGGTCAACGGCACGCGCGTGGTGTGCAATCCGCGCGGCTATCGCGACCGTCGCACCGGGCTGCCGGAGAATCCCGCTTTCGCGTGGGACAAGGTGGTGGAAATCTAGCGAAGGAAGAGGCCCGCGGCGTTAGCGCATGCGCGCGTCGTCGCGGCGCACGCGCAGTGTCACGGGCTCGAGTTGCGCGCGCCGCATGCGCAGCAGGTCGCGCGATGCCGCGATGCCGATCAGGCCCATCATCACGGCGATGCCGATCATCAGATGCGTATCCATTCAAGTCCTCGGTGATGGCAATAGTGGGTGGCGTGAATCAGTCGCGCTACCTTACCAAGCCGGCGTGCGACAGGGCGTAAGGAAGTGTTGCCATCCGCGCAAGCTGTAACAAGCTGTCACAGCCCGAGCGCGTATCGTGATCGGCGTCGATGTGGCCAGCCAGGGCGCTGCGCGTTCAGGTGCGCGCGAACCGGCGCAGCTCGGTCTGGTCGCGCGCCAGCGTCGAAGGCGTGCTCTCGCGCAGCAGTTCCACCCATGTGCGGATCTTCGCGTCGAGATACTGTCGCGACGGATACACCGCGAACACGTTCATCTCCTGCGACTTGTACTCCGGCAAGATCCATTGCAACTCGCCGCTGCGCAGGCCGCTGATCGCCGAGTAGATCGGCAGCAGGCCCACGCCCATGCCCTCGCGCACGGCCACGGCCATCGCCTCCGCCACGTTCACCTGGAAGGTCGCCGGGCCGAGGTCGATCGTCGCTTCGCCGTCCGGACCCGTGAACTGCCACTGCGACATCGGAAACACGGGCGTCACCATCTGCAAACAAGTATGGTTCGCGAGGTCGGCGGGCTTTTGCGGCACGCCGCGCTTTTCCAGATACGCTGGCGAAGCGACCGCGATGCTGAACGCGCTGGCGAGCCGCTGCGACACGAAGCCCGAGTCCGGCAGATCGGTCGCGACGACGAGCGCCACGTCATAGCCCTCGTCGAGCAGGTCCGGCATGCGCTGCGCAAGCGTGAGCTCCACGTGCACGTCCGGGTAGCGCTGCTGGTACTGCCCCACCGCCGGCACCACATAGTGCTGGCCGAAGCTCGTCATCGCATGGACCTTGAGCTTGCCCGAGGGGCGCGCATGGGCGTCGCCGGCTTCCGCTTCGGCCTGATCGACATAGGCGAGGATCTGCTCGCAGCGCTGCAGGTAGCGCTCGCCCGCCTCGGTGAGCGCGATGCGGCGCGTCGTACGGTTCAAGAGCCGCGTGCGCAGGTGCGCCTCCAGATCGGAGACCGCGCGCGACGCATAAGCCGTGGTCGTGTTCAGGTATTGCGCCGCGCCCGTGAAGCTGCCCGCCTCCACCACCCGGACGAATACACGCATGTTTTGAAGCGTATCCATACCAATCCTCTATCTGACACACGAATTGTTTCACATTTCGCAAGACCGATTATCTCGCTTTCCGTAAAAATGCCTTGCATCCTTACCGGTTATTCACCAATCGCTCGAAAAATATAATGACGCACAGTGATTCATAGTCAAGAAAAGGAGTAAATCGTGCAGTCTCCGGTACCGAAAGGACTCGCCGCACTCACGGTTCTTACGTTCTCGTTGATAATCGCGGGCTGCGCCAGTACCGGGGGCATCGCACCGCAAGCGAAGCAGGCCGAAGCGGCGCAACTCGACGCCGGCTCGGCGATCCGCGCGGCCAGCACCGATGCCGGCTGGCCCGCCAGCGACTGGTGGCGCGGCTACAACGATCCTCAGCTGAACGCCTGGATCGAGGCCTCCGTGGCCGGCAACCCCTCGCTTGCCGCCGCGCAGGCACGCGTGCGCGAAGCGCGCTCGATGGTGGGCGTGGCCCAGGCCGGCCTCCTGCCGCAAATCAACGGCAGCATGTCGATTCAGCGCCAGCAGTGGTCCGACAACGTCTATTACGGGCCGGGCCCGCTCGCCGGGGCGAACACGTGGAACAACACGGCCACGCTTGGCCTGTCGTATCACCTCGATCTCTGGGGCCAGGACAAGAACAACGCCGAGCGCGCGCTGGACGTGGCCCACGCCAGCGCCGCCGACGCGCGCGCGGCCCAGCTCGAGCTCGAAGTCAACGTCACGCGCACCTACATCGAGATGTCGATGAACTACGCGCTGCTCGACATCGCGAAGCAAACGCTCGCCCAGCAGCAGCGCATTCTCGCGCTCGCGCAAAAGCGCCTCGCGGGCGGCATCGGCACGCAGCTCGAAGTGAGCCAGGCGCAAACGCCGTTGCCCGAGTACGAGCGCCAGATCGACGCGCTCGAAGAATCCATCGCGCTCGGCAAGAACCAGCTCGCGGCGCTCGCGGGCAAAGGCCCCGGCGCCGGCGAATCGATCCAGCGCCCGGCGCTCTCGCTCGCCGCGCCGGCGGGCCTGCCTTCGGCGCTGCCCGCCGAGCTGATCGGCTATCGCCCCGATGTGGTGGCGGCGCGCTGGCTCGTTGCCGCGCAAGCCCGTGGCATCGACGTCGCCAAAGCCGAGTTCTATCCGAACGTGAACCTGCTCGCCTCGATGGGCGGCTACGCGGCGGCCGGCCCGCTGTTCCAGTTCCTGAAGTCGATGAGCGGCAGTTACTCGGCGGGCCCCGCGCTCTCGCTGCCGATCTTCGACGGCGGCCGACTGCGCGCCCAGCTCGGTGCGCAGTCCGCGGCTTACGACATCGCGGTCGACCAGTACAACCAGACGATCGTCACCGCGCTCAAGGAAATCGCCGACCAGGTCGTGCGCATGCGCTCGCTCGCCACCCAGGAAGACGATGCGCACCGCTCGGTGGCCGTCGCGCAGCGCAGCTACGATCTCGCTCAGGAAGGCTTCCGCCGCGGCCTGACCGACTACGTGAACGTGCTGATCGCGCAAACGCAGTTGCTGCGCGCACAGGAAGGCGTCGCGCATGTCCAGGCCGAGCGCCTCGCCGCGCATGCCACGCTCGTCGCGGCGCTGGGCGGCGGCATGATCGACGCATCGAGCGAGGCCTCCATGAAAGGCCCGACCGATGCCGAGCAACTGCCCGCGCACGGCAAGAAGACGCGCGCCGTGCCGCTGATGCCCGCCGCACTGCTGGCGCCGCATTCGCCGCAGGCTTCGCGCGGACCGGACGCCGCCGATGCAGGCGCATCGGGCGAGGCCGGCGCAGCCGGCGCGGCGCACTAAGGCGGCCGGATCATGCAAGCATCCACGCCCTCACCCTCGCAGCCGGTCAGCGAGCGCTTCTACGCCGCGCTCACCGACTGGGCCCGCACCGACGGCCTCGTCTGGATCTACGTCTTCAAGGCAATCGTCGCCGCGCTGCTCGCGCTCGGCATCGCCATGAAGCTCGACCTGCCGCAGCCGCGCACGGCCATGACGACGGTGTTCATCGTGATGCAGCCGCAAAGCGGCCCTGTGTTCGCGAAGAGCTTCTACCGGATCTGCGGCACGCTGGTCGGGCTCGTCGTCATGCTCGCGCTGATCGGCCTGTTCGCCCAGCAGCCGGAGCTTTTCATCGTTTCGACGGCGCTGTGGGTGGGCCTGTGCACCGCGGGCGCCGCGCGCAACCGCAACTTCCGCTCGTACGGCTTCGTGCTCGCGGGCTACACGGCGGCGCTGATCGGCATTCCGGCCTCGCAGCATCCCGACACCGCGTTCATGTCGGCCATGACGCGCGTGGCCGAGATCTCGATCGGCATTCTCTGTTCGGGCTTCGTGAGCGCCGTGCTGTTCCCCCAATATACGGGCGAGCTGCTGCGTTCGAGCGTGCGGCGGCGTTTCTCGTCGTTCGTCGACTACGTTTGCGCGGCGCTCGCCGGGCGCATCGACCGCTCGCATATCGAGGCGAGCAATGCGCGCTTCGTCGCCGACGTCGTGGGCCTCGAGGCGAACCGCAGCATGGCCGTGTTCGAGTCGCCCGATGCGCGCATGCGCGCGGGGCGTCTCGCGCGCCTGAACAACGAGTTCATGACCGCCTCGACGCGCTTTCACGCGCTGCATCAGCTGATGAACCGGCTGCGCGCGGACGGCTCGGCGGCGACCGTCGAAGCGCTGGAGCCGTACTTCCGCGAGATCGCGCCGCTCTTTGCGAAAGCGGGCGAACCGGTGCTCACGGCCGCCGACGCGTCGCACGTCTCGAAGCAGCTGGACGACTATCGTTCGATGCTGCCCAAACGCGTACGCACCACACGCGCCGAGCTCGAAGCGCAAGGCGCTGCGAGCCTCCTCGACTTCGACACGGCCACCGAGCTCCTCTACCGCTTCGTCCATGAAATGACCGAGTACACGGCCACCTACGCTTCGCTCGCGGTCGATACGCACTCGCGGGAAAAGTGGATCGCGCGCTACGTGCCGAAGACGAATTCGATCGCGGCAGGCGTAGCGGGAGTGCGGGCGGCGGTCGTGATGACGCTGCTCGGCGCGTTCTGGATCGCCACCGCGTGGCCGAGCGGGACGAACCTCGTGCTCAACGCGGCCGCGACCTGCGCGCTCGCCTCGTCCGCGCCGCAACCCTCGCGCATGGCGACGCAGATGGCGCTAGGCACCGTGCTCGCATCGTTCGTCGGGATGATCCTCACGTTCGGCGTGTTTCCGCACATCGACGGCTTTGCGATGCTGTGCGTCGCACTCGCGCCGGCGCTCGCGTTCGGCGTCTTCCTCACGACGCGCCCGAAATACGCCGGCTGCGGCGTGGGCTACTGCATCTTCCTGTGCTTTCTCGCGGGCCCCGACAATGTCGTGCAGTACAACCCGGGCAGCTACATGAACGACGCGATGGCGCTCGTCGCCTCGATGGCGGTCTCGGCTCTCGCATTCGCCGTGCTGCTGCCGCCCTCCACGCCGTGGCTGCGCGAGCGTCTGCTCGCCGACCTGCGCGGCGGCGCCGTGCAGGCTTGCCGTGCTCGCCTCACGGGACTGCGCAACCGCTTCGAAAGCGGCGCGCGCGACCTGATGTTCCAGCTCTCGGCGATCGCCGGCAACGACGAAACGCAACGCCGCGACACGCTGCGCTGGCTCTTCTCGACGCTCGAAGTGGGCAACGCCGCGCTCGATCTGCGCCACGAGCTGACCACGCTGCCCGCGCAGCCGCGCAACGCGAAGGGAACGGCATGGCGCGTGGCGACCGACGCGACGCTCGAAGCCGTGAGCGCCCTGTTCAAGCGCCCGAGCGAGGCGCGTTACCGCGACGCGCTCGAGAAAACCGAGCGCGCCATCGATGCCATCCATACCGTGCTGCAGGGCCTCTGGAAGCCAGTGGCAACGAGCACGGCCGACCGCAGCGACAGTACCTCTCGCGAAGCGCGCCACCAGTTGCAGCGCATCCAGAGCCATCTGCATTTCATCCGCACCGCGCTCATCGACCCGCAATCGCCGCTCGCGGCGTACGCGGGCCATGAGAGCGCGAGCCAGGGAGCCAACCATGCCTCGTGACGTCGCGTTTCTCGACGCCTATATCCCGGCGATCGTCCTGCTCTTCATTCTGGGCGCCGCGATCACCTGGGTGCTCGATTCCGTGCTGGCCAGAACCGGCCTCTACCGGGTCGTGTGGCACCCGTCCCTCTTTCGCGTGAGCCTGCTCGTGGTCGTGTGCTGCGTGCTCGGGCTCGCCGTTTATCACTGAATGCGTCGCTCAAGGCGTCGCTGATTGCATAGCTGAACGAATCAACCGAATCATGACAATCCGCAACCTCATTGGCTTTATCGCGACGGCCATCATTTTCGTCGTCGCCATTCTGGTCGGGCGCGTCCTCTGGGTGCACTACATGGACGAGCCGTGGACCCGCGACGGCCGCGTGCGCGCCGAAGTCGTCAACGTCGCCCCCGACGTCTCGGGCGCCGTGGTCGAGCTGCCCGTGCGCGACAACCAGTTCGTGCACAAGGGCGACCTGCTCATGCAGATCGACCCCTCGCACTATCAGATCGCCGTCGAGCAGGCCCAGGCCGCCGTGGCCGCGCGCAAGGCCGAGCTGACGATGCGCCAGGACGATGCGCGCCGCCGCGCGGACATGGACAGCCAGGTCGTCTCGGCGGAAGCCCGCGAAAACGCCTCGCATACGGCCAATTCGGCGCAGGCGCAGTACCAGCAGGCGCTCGCCGCGCTCGACGCCGCGAAGCTCAATCTCGAACGCACGCGCGTGGTCTCGCCCGTGGACGGCTACATCACGAACCTGCAGGTGTTCCAGGGCGACTACGCGACAGCGGGCCAGGCGAAACTGGCCGTGGTGGACAGCCATTCGTTCTGGGTCTACGGCTACTTCGAGGAAACCAAGCTGCCGCACGTGAAGGTGGGCAACAAGGCCGATATCAAGCTCATGAGCGGCGGCACGCTCGAAGGCCACGTGGAGAGCATCTCGCGCGGCATTTACGATCGCGACAATCCGCAAAGCCGCGAACTGCTCGCCGACGTGAATCCGACCTTCAACTGGGTGCGGCTCGCGCAGCGCGTGCCGGTGCGCATCCACATCGACAAGATTCCGGACGACATGGTGCTCGCCGCCGGAACGACCTGCACGGTGGTCGTGAAGCCGGGCACGTGAGCGACCCACGCCGGCTGCGCGCGCACCGTCAGCCGATCCGCCCAAACAGGGGAACGCCAGCACGGTGTTCCCCTTTTTTCTTGCCGCACGCAAGCGAGCGCCTGGCGAGGCGCCCCCCACCGGCACCGTGCGTAGCACGCGCGGCAAATCATGGACAACCCGCGTTGTCCTCGAACGTTGCACTGCACTATCCTGAGAAACCAGCGCCAGATCCGGCCGCTCAAATCATCGGCTGCCACGTCGGCTGCACCTCGGCACGCGTGAGCACGACCAGCACGGGAGGGAGGCAGTCATGCGTTACCGCGATTTTCACCGCGAATCGATCGCGCACCCCGACGACTTCTGGCGCCGCGAGGCCGGGCGCATTCACTGGGAGACGCCGTTCGACCAGGTGCTGGACCGCTCGAACCCGCCGTTCGCGCGCTGGTTCTGCGGCGGCCGCACGAACCTGTGCTTCAACGCCGTCGACCGCCATCTCGCGGCGCGGGCGCACCAGAACGCGCTCGTCTACGTGTCGACCGAGACCGGCATCGAGCGGCAGTACACCTACGCCGACCTGCACGCCGAAGTCAACCGCATGGCCGCCGTGATGCGCTCGCTGGGCGTGGCCCGCGGCGAGCGCGTGCTGATCTATCTGCCGATGATTCCCGAGGCCGTTTTCGCCGTGCTCGCCTGCGCGCGCCTGGGGGCGATCCATTCGGTGGTGTTCGGCGGCTTTGCGGCGCCGAGCCTCGCCGCGCGCATCGACGATGCGAAGCCCGTGCTGCTCGTGACCGCCGACGCCGGCGCACGAGGCGGCAAGGTGATCGACTACACGCCGCTCGTGGACGAAGCGATGGCGCGCGCCGAACACGCGCCGCCCAAGGTGCTCCTCATCGACCGCCAGCTCGCGCCCGAGCGCTTGAACGCGCCCTATCTCGTCGACTACGAGCCGCTGCGCGAGCAGCATTACGACGTGCAGATTCCCTGCGAATGGCTCGAATCGAACGAGCCTTCGTACATCCTCTACACCTCGGGCACGACGGGCAAACCCAAGGGCGTGCAGCGCGACGTGGGCGGCTATGCGGTGGCGCTCGCGGCTTCGATGGAATACGTCTTCGAGGGGCGCGCCGGCGACACCATGTTCACGGCGTCGGACATCGGCTGGGTCGTGGGCCACAGCTACATCATCTACGCGCCCCTGCTCGCGGGCATGACCACCGTGATGTACGAGGGCACGCCGGTGCGACCCGACGGCGGCATCTGGTGGCGTCTCGTCGAGCAGCATCGTATCAACCTGATGTTCACCGCGCCCACGGCGATCCGCGTGCTCAAGAAGCAGGACCCGGCGCTCCTGCGCGCCGCCGACCTTTCGAGCCTGCGCACGCTCTTCCTCGCGGGCGAGCCGCTCGACGAGCCCACGGCCCAATGGATCTCTGACGCACTGGGCAAACCCGTCGTCGACAACTACTGGCAAACGGAGACCGGCTGGCCCATGCTCGCGATACAGCGCAGCGTGGAAGCGCTGCCGCAAAAGCTCGGCTCGCCCGGCGTGCCCTGCTACGGCTACGACCTCGTGCTGCGCAACGAGCATACGGGCGAGCCCTGCGCGCATGGCGAGAAAGGCGTGATCGCGCTCGGCTACCCCCTGCCGCCCGGCTGCATGCAGACCGTGTGGGGCGACGACGCGCGCTTCGTTACGACCTACTGGGAAAGCGTGCCCGGCCAGCAGGTGTACTCGACCTTCGACTGGGGCGTGCAGGACACGGACGGCTACGTGACGATCCTCGGCCGCACCGACGACGTCATCAACGTGGCGGGCCATCGACTGGGTACGCGCGAGATCGAAGAGGCGATCTCTTCGCATGCGGCCGTCGCGGAAGTGGCCGTGGTCGGCGTGCAGGATGCGGTGAAGGGTCAGGCCGCGCTGGCTTTCGTCGTGCTGCGCGATGCGAATGCGGCAGCCGATCCGGCCGCTGCGCAGAAGCTCGCAGCGGCGTTGGCCGCGACGGTGGACCGGCAGCTCGGCGCGATCGGACGGCCCGCGCGCGTGCACTTCGTGCCGGCGCTGCCGAAGACGCGTTCCGGCAAGCTGCTGCGCCGCGCGATCGCGGCGCTTGCCGAAGGCCGCGATCCGGGCGATCTGCCGACCATCGAGGACGCCTCGGCGCTGCAGTCGATACGCGAGGCGGTCAGTTCGGATGACAGCGCGGGCAACGGCTGAGCGGCGCGCGCTGGTTTTTGAATGGCGCTGACTGGCGCTGATTGGTGCCGATTGGTGCTGAATGGTGCCGCTTGGTGCTATCTGCCACTCAGCGCGCGAGGGGCCGGTATCCAGCCAGAAAACGCTTGAGGATGCCCGTCGAGTAAGTGCCCGCGATATCGGTGAGGAAGCTCGAGAACGACGTGCTCGCGTGCTCGTCGGCGGTATCGGAGATCGTGCGCACCACTGCGCAGGGCACGTCGTACTCGTGGCAGACCTGGGCGAGCGCCGCGCCTTCCATCTCGACCGCGAGCGCATCGGGCAACAGCGCGCGCAGGGCGTCCACGGCGGCGGCGCTCGCCACGAACTGGTCGCCGCTGATCACGAGCCCGCGATGCACCTGCGGCAACGCGGTTTCGAAGCGCGGCAGCGCGGCCTTGTAGCGCGCCTTCAACGCCGCGCCCTCTTCCGCGATGAACCGCTCGCAGGCAACGGCAAGCGCCTCGACCAGCGCATGTTCGGCGTCGAAGCGCGAGCGCGCGAGCAGCGGAATCTCGTGACGCGGGAACAGCGGCTCGGCGTTCATGTCGTGCTGGAGCAGCGTTTCGCCGACCACCACGTCGCCCACGTGGACGCCCGCGCCCACGCCGCCCGCGACACCCGTGAAGACGATCGCCTCCACGTCGAACGCATGGATCAACGCGCTCGCCGTGGCCGCCGCCGCCACCTTGCCGACGCGCGCGAGCGTCACCACACACGGCGCCCCGTGCACCGTGCCGATGTGATAGTCGCGCCGGCCGAACGTGTGCGTGCGCACGCCCGATTCGGCCTGCATCGCCGCGATCAGATCGCCGAGTTCCTGGGGCAGCGCGGCGAGCACGCCGAGCGGGCGGGCGGTCGCGCCGCTCGCCTGGGTCGAGAGATTCATTGTCGAGAGATTTCCGTCTGGTTCGTCAAAAGGCTTGGGCGTTACTCCACCGCCTGCAGCTTGGCCACCGCCAGCGCGAGCCACTTCTCGCCGTGGCGCTTGAAGCGCACCTGCGCCTTCGCGTCGGTGCCGCTGCCTTCGAGCGCCGTGATCGTGCCTTCGCCGAACTTCGTGTGGAACACGCCCTGGCCGACGCGAAAGCCCGTCTCGGCCGCGCGCTGCTCATTGGCGAAGGCGGGGGCCGGGCTCTTGTCGGCGATATAGGCGTCGCGCTCGCGACGGCCGCCGCCGCTGCCATCGCCGCCACCGGGTCGCGCGAACCAGTCGCGCCCCCAGCCTGCGTTGTCGGAGCGGCCGCCCCAGCGCGCGCCCGCTTCGACCTTGGGCGTGAGCCACTTGAGCGATGCCTCCGGCAGTTCGTCGAAAAAGCGCGAGCGCACGTTGTAGCGCGTCTGGCCATGCAGCAGACGGCTCTGCGCGAACGAGATATAGAGCCGCTCCTTCGCGCGCGTGATCGCCACGTACATGAGGCGGCGCTCTTCTTCGAGGCCGTCGGCCTCCATCGCGCTGTTCTCGTGCGGGAAGAGCCCCTCTTCGAGACCGGTGATGAACACCGCCGTGAATTCGAGGCCCTTCGCCGCATGAACCGTCATCAGCTGCACGGCGTCCTGGCCCGCCTGCGCCTGGTTGTCGCCGGCTTCGAGCGACGCGTGCGAGAGGAAGCCCGCGAGCGGCGTCATGAGGTCGGGGTTCTGCGCGGGGTCCGTGATCGCGGGCGCGTCGAGCACTTCGATTTCGCCGTCCTGCGAGACGATCTCCGGCACCGCGCTCGCGCCCGGTCGCAGCGGAATCGAGCGCGCGGGTGTATCGAGTCCGTAGCCCGCCTCGCTCACGAACGCCGTGGCCGCATTCACGAGTTCCTGCAAGTTCTCCAGACGGTCCTGGCCTTCGCGCTCGGTCTGATAGAACTCGGCGAGGCCGCTCAGGCGCACCGTGTATTCGACGGTTTCCGGCAGGCTCATCTGCGCCGTCTCGGCGCGCATCTTCGCGATCAGGTTCGCGAAGCCGCCAAGGCTCGTGCCCGCCTTGCCCGTGACGTACGGAATGGCCGCGGCCATCGAGCAGTTGTAGAGGCGCGCCGCGTCGGCGAGCTGTTCGATCGAGCGTGCGCCGATGCCGCGCGCGGGGAAGTTCACCACGCGGGCAAAGGCCGTATCGTCGTTCGGGTTGTCGATCAATCGCAGATAGGCGAGCGCATGCTTCACTTCCTGGCGCTCGAAAAAGCGCAGCCCGCCATACACCTTGTACGGCACGCCCGCGTTCACGAGCGTGTGCTCGATCGTGCGCGACTGCGCGTTGCTGCGGTAAAGAATGGCGATCTCGTTGCGCGCGAGCCCCTGGTTGATGAGCGCGCGAATCTCCTCGACGATCCAGCCCGCCTCCTGCGAATCGGTCGCCGCCTCGTACACGCGCACCGGCTCGCCGTGGCCCGCATCCGTGCGCAGATTCTTGCCCAGGCGCCGCGAGTTGTGCGCGATCAGGTGGTTCGCCGCATCGAGAATGTGGCCGTGCGAGCGGTAGTTCTGCTCCAGCTTGATCATGTGCTTCACGCGGAACTCGTTTTCGAAGTCGCGCATGTTGCCCACGTTCGCACCGCGGAACGCGTAGATCGACTGGTCGTCGTCGCCCACCGCGAAGATCGCGTTGCCCGGGCCCGCGAGCAGCTTGAGCCACGCGTACTGGAGCTTGTTGGTGTCCTGGAACTCGTCGACGAGGATGTCGCGAAAGCGCGCCTGATAATGCGCGCGCAGCGGCGGGTTGTACGCGAGCAGCTCGTAGCAGCGCAGCAGCAGCTCGGCGAAATCGACCACGCCTTCGCGCTGGCACTGCTGGTCGTAGGCTTCGTAGAGCTCGACGAACTTGCGGTTGAAGTCGTCGCTCACGTCCACGTCCTTCGGACGCAGGCCCTGCTCCTTCGCGTTGTTGATGAAGTACTGCAGGTTCTTGGGCGGGTACTTCTCGTCGTCGATGTTCAGGCCCTTCATCAGACGCTTGATGGCCGAGAGCTGGTCCGCCGTGTCGAGGATCTGGAAGGTCTGCGGCAGGCCGGCGTCGCGATAATGCGCGCGCAGCATGCGGTTGCACAGGCCGTGGAAGGTGCCGATCCACATGCCGCGCGTGTCGATGGGCAGGAGCGCCTGAAGGCGCCCCATCATTTCGCGCGCGGCCTTGTTCGTGAAGGTCACGGCGAGGATGGTGGACGGCGAGGCCATGCCCTGCTGGATCAGCCACGCAATGCGCGTGATGAGCACGCGCGTCTTGCCGCTGCCGGCCCCGGCCAGGATGAGCGCCGGCTCGTTGGGCAAGGTGACGGCGGCGAGTTGTTCGGGGTTCAGGTTCGCGAGCAGATCGGGCATGGGCAGAAAAGAAACGTGCCCCGGATGACCCAGGGGCGTGGCGCACTTCACAGGCGCACCGTTGAATGGCAGACCGCCATTATAAGTGCGCACACGCACGGCGGCTCGCGCGTCCCGGACACGGCGCGCCGGGCGCGCGGCCTGCCCGCTGCATGGACCTGCGCATGGACCCGCGCACGGGCCGCACATCGTGCCGCCCCGGCTGGCGCGTCGGCTGCGAGAGGACTTCCCCTTATAATCGAACGTTTCCGCATCCCTTTTTTCGGCAGATTCCACCCATGAGCGACAGCACGCTAGCGAAAAGCTTCGAGCCCCAGACGATCGAGGCCCACTGGGGCCCCGAATGGGAGCGTCGCGGCTACGCCGCCGCGACCTTCGAGCCCGGCCGCAACAACTTCTCGATCCAGTTGCCGCCGCCCAACGTCACCGGCACGCTGCACATGGGGCACGCGTTCAACCAGACGATCATGGACGGGCTCGCGCGCTACCACCGCATGCTCGGCGACAACACGCTGTGGGTGCCGGGCACGGACCACGCGGGCATCGCCACGCAGATCGTCGTCGAGCGCCAGCTCGACGCGCAAAAGATTTCGCGCCACGACCTGGGCCGCGAGAAGTTCGTCGAGCGCGTGTGGGAATGGAAGCAGCAGTCGGGCTCGACCATCACCGGTCAGGTGCGCCGTCTGGGCGCCTCGATCGACTGGTCGCGCGAGTACTTCACGATGGACGACAAGATGTCGGCCGCCGTGCGCGACGTGTTCGTGCGCCTCTATGAACAGGGCCTGATCTACCGCGGCAAGCGCCTCGTGAACTGGGACCCGGTGCTGCTCACCGCCGTCTCGGATCTCGAAGTGGCGAGCGAGGAGGAAAACGGCAACCTCTGGCACCTGCGCTACCCGCTCGCGGACGGCTCGGCCACGCTGACCGTCGCCACGACGCGTCCCGAGACCATGCTCGGCGACACGGCCGTGATGGTGCACCCGGAAGACGAACGCTATGCGCACCTGATCGGCAAGATGGTGAAGCTGCCGCTCACCGACCGCGAAATTCCGGTGATCGCCGACGAGTACGTGGACCGCGAGTTCGGCACGGGCGTCGTGAAGGTCACGCCCGCGCACGATTTCAACGACTACCAGGTGGGCCTGCGCCACGGCCTGCCGATGATCGAGATCCTCACGCTCGACGCGAAGATCAACGACAACGCGCCGGCCAAATACCGCGGCCTCGACCGCTTCGAGGCGCGCAAGCAGGTGGTCGCCGATTTCGAGGCGCTGGGACTGCTCGACTCGGTGCAGCCGCACAAGCTGATGGTGCCGCGCGGCGACCGCACGGGCGTGGTGATCGAGCCGATGCTCACGGACCAGTGGTTCGTGGCGATGAGCAAGCCCGCGCCCGAAGGCACGTTCAACCCCGGCAAGTCGATCGCCGAGACCGCGCTCGACGTCGTGCGCAACGGCCAGATCAAGTTCGTGCCGGAGAACTGGACGACCACCTACTACCAGTGGCTCGAAAACATCCAGGACTGGTGCATTTCGCGCCAGCTCTGGTGGGGCCACCAGATCCCGGCGTGGTACGGCGAGAACGGCGAGATCTTCGTCGCGAAGAGCGAGGAAGAAGCGCGCGCGCAGGCCGAAGCCAGGGGCTACAAGGGCGCACTCAAGCGCGACGAAGACGTGCTCGATACATGGTTCTCGTCGGCGCTCGTGCCGTTCTCTTCGCTCGGCTGGCCTGCGGATACGCCGGAACTGAAGGCCTTCCTGCCCTCGTCGGTGCTGGTCACGGGCTTCGACATCATCTTCTTCTGGGTGGCGCGCATGGTCATGATGACCACGCACTTCACCGGCAAGGTGCCGTTCGACACCGTGTATGTGCACGGCCTCGTGCGCGACGCCGAGGGCCAGAAGATGTCGAAGAGCAAGGGCAACACGCTCGACCCGATCGATATCGTCGATGGCATCGATCTCGAGACGCTCGTCGCCAAGCGCACCACGGGCCTCATGAATCCCAGGCAGGCCGCGACCATCGAAAAGAAGACGCGCAAGGAATTCCCGCAAGGCATTCCCGCGTTCGGCACCGACGCGCTGCGCTTCACGATGGCCTCGATGGCCACGCTCGGCCGCAACGTGAACTTCGACCTCGCGCGCTGCGAGGGCTATCGCAACTTCTGCAACAAGCTCTGGAACGCCACGCGCTTCGTGCTGATGAACTGCGAAGGCCACGACTGCGGGTTCAGCAAGCCGGGTGCTTGCCAGCCGGGCGATTGCGGCCCCGGCGGCTACACGGACTTCTCGCAGGCCGACCGCTGGATCGTCTCGCTCCTGCAGCGCGTGGAAGCCGAAGTCGCGAAGGGCTTCGCGGACTATCGCTTCGACAACGTGGCCAACGCCATATACAAGTTCGTCTGGGACGAATACTGTGACTGGTATCTGGAACTGGCGAAGGTGCAGATCCAGACGGGTACGCCCGAGCAGCAGCGCGCCACGCGCCGCACGCTGCTGCGCGTGCTGGAGACGGTGCTGCGCCTCGCGCACCCGGTGATTCCGTTCATCACCGAGGCGCTCTGGCAGAAGGTGGCGCCGCTCACCGACGCGTACCCGCAAGCGAATGGCAAAAATGCGCTGGAAGGCGAAGCATCGATCATGGTGCAGCGCTACCCGGTGGCGGAAGCGAAGAAGATCGACGAAAACGCGGAGCAATGGGCCGCCGACCTGAAGGCCGTGATCGACGCATGCCGCAACCTGCGTGGCGAGATGGGCCTCTCGCCCGCCACGAAGGTGCCGCTGCTGGCCACGGGCAATGCCGGGCGCCTCGCGACGTTCGCGCCCTATGCGCAGGCGCTCGCGAAGCTTTCGGAGGTCCAGATCATCGCCGACGAAGCGGCGCTCGATGCAGCTTCGGCAGGCGCGCCAGTTGCTATCGTGGGTACGGACAAACTGGTGCTGAAAGTGGAGATCGACGTCGCCGCGGAACGCGAACGCCTGTCGAAGGAAATCGCCCGCCTCGGCAATGAGGTGACAAAGTGCAAGGCAAAGCTAGGAAATGACAGTTTTGTAGCAAAAGCACCCGCAGCGGTCGTTGAGCAAGAGCAGAAAAGACTGGCAGAATACCAGGCAACGCTGGACAAGCTGACCGCGCAACTCACGCGGTTGCCGGCCTGAGAGCCATATCGGCAAGCAAGGCTGTAACGCACGGCGCCGCTCCCGCGGCGTCCTGCGAGCACCAGGACAGGGACGAAAGACATGCTGAAAGTGACAAAAGCGGTATTTCCGGTTGCGGGCCTCGGCACGCGCTTCCTTCCGGCCACGAAAGCGAGCCCGAAGGAAATGCTGCCCGTGGTCGACAAGCCGCTCATTCAGTACGCGGTCGAAGAAGCCGTGGCTGCGGGTATCACCGAAATGATCTTCGTGACCGGGCGCAGCAAGCGCGCGATCGAGGACCATTTCGACAAGTCGTATGAGATCGAGGCCGAACTCGAAGCGCGCGGGAAAGCCAAGCTGCTCGAGCTGGTGCGCAACATCAAGCCGAACAACGTCGATTGCTTTTACGTTCGCCAGCCCGAAGCGCTCGGTCTCGGCCATGCCGTGCTGTGCGCGGAAAAGCTCGTGGGCGACAACCCGTTCGCCGTGATTCTCGCCGACGACCTGCTCTACGGCACGCCGCCGGTCATGCAGCAGATGGTCGAGGTGTTCGACCACTACCATAGCTCGGTGCTCGGCGTGGAAGAGATCCCGCCCTCGGAAACGCGCTCCTACGGCATCGTCGACGGCAAGGAATGGGAAGACTCGATCGTCAAGCTCTCCGGTATCGTCGAGAAGCCGGCGCCCGAAGTCGCGCCGTCGAATCTCGGCGTGGTCGGCCGCTATGTGCTCAAGCCGCGCATTTTCGAGCATCTGAAGTCGATCAAGCCGGGCGCGGGCGGCGAGCTGCAGCTCACCGACGCGATCCAGTCGCTGCTCGCCGACGAGCAGGTGCTCGCGTACAAGTACCACGGCACGCGCTTCGACTGCGGCAGCAAGCTCGGCTATCTGAAGGCGACGGTGGAGTTCGCGCTGCGCCACCCGGAAGTCGGCGCCGATTTCGAGGAATATCTGCGTACGCGCAAGCCGGTGCTCGAAGGCTAGGCGCCCCCGGCAGGCGCCCCCGGCTGAGTCGTGCCGGACTGCATCAATGACAATGGCCCGCGTTCTCACGCGGGCCGTTTTTTTATCGTCTGCCGAGGTGATCAGCGACGGCGCATCAGAAACACGAACGTCTCTTCCTGCTTCGAGCTTTCCACGATCTCGTTGCCCGTTTGCTTCGCGAACGCGGCGAAATCGCGCTGCGACCCGGGATCGGTCGCGAGGACCTTTAGAATCTGACCGCTTTCCATGTCGGCGAGCGCCTTCTTGGCGCGCAGGATCGGCAGCGGGCAGTTCAGCCCGCGCGCATCCACTTCCTTGTGAACCTGAATCTGCATCGGGGTTGGATCCTTCGGTGGCGCACCGTCGCGGCGTGAGACGGCGCTGGCAATAGCGTCGATTTTACCGCAGCCACGGGGACCGCCGCTTGCCTCCCGATTGCCGCGCCCCGCTCACAGCGTCACCGCCGCCCCCGTGTGCAGCGATTCGCGCAGCGCCTGGCCGATGCGCGTCGCTTCCAGGGCGTCTTCGAGCGTCGCGCCCTGGCTCGCGTTCTGCACGTCACCGCGCTTTCGCGCCGCCACGTCCGTAACGAACGCCTGCGCCTCGATCAGGAACGCCTCTTCGAACCGGTCGAAGAACGTGGGCGTGCAAGCGCTTCGCACGCCGCTCGCGTCATAGATCTCCACGCGATTGGCACGCGGCAGGCGCCCGATCGCGAGCGCCCCCGCCGTGCCGATCACCTCGCTCGATGTGTCGTTGCCGTGCGCCATCGTGCGCGAGGCATAGAACATCGCGAGACGCCCGCCTTCGAATTCGCAGATGGCCACGCCGTTGTCCACGTCGCCGGATTCGCGCAGGCCTTCGTGCAGCGCGATGGCACCCGCCGCGTAGACGCGCGTGGCGCGCGGCTTGCCGAGCAGCCAGCGCGCGACGTCGATGTCGTGCACCGTGCAGTCGAGGAAGATGCCGCCCGAAGTCGGCGCGAAGCGCACGAAGAAACCTTCGGGATCGTTGAGGTCACAGGTCTGCGAGCGCACGAGAAACGGCCGGCCGATCGCGCCCGTCTGCACTTTTGTGTAGGCATCCTGATAACTTGGGTCGAAGCGGCGCATGAAGCCGATCGTCACCTGCCGGTCGGCATGGCGGCGCGCCACGCTCACCACGCGTTCGCATTCGGCCACGTCGAGCGAAAGCGGCTTTTCGCAGAACACGTGCTTGCCTGCTTCGAGCGCCTGCACGATCTGCCCGGCGTGCAGCGCCGAAGGGGTGACGAGCCACACCGCATCGACCGAGTCATCGGCGAGCAGATCGGCGTAGTCGGCATACAGTCGTGCGGCGGGCAACGCCTCGCGCGCCCACGCGAGATCCGCTTCGAGCGGACTGCACGCCGCCGCGAGCGTCGCCGCCGGCACGCGATGCGCCAGGTTCAGCGCATGCCGCCGCCCCAACCTCCCGAGTCCCGCCACGCCCACGCGCAACGGCCGGGCAACATCGATCGCCTGCATCCTTGCTCTCCTCGCTTGAGCCACGCTTGAACTGCGCTTGATCCTCACTCGCCCTCTGCGGATCAACCACCCACCGTCACCACCCGGCCTTCGCGCCACGACAGCGAAGCGGCTTCGGCCAGTTCGAGCGCCTTCAGGCCGTCGGCTACCGACGTGCGCACCGGCACGCCCTGCGTGACGGCCTCGTGGAAGTGCGCCATCTCGCGCGCATAGGCCGCGCGATAGCGTTCGAGGAAGAACGCCTCGGGCACGTCCTGCGCCACAGCCGTCTTCGACCACGCCACCACTTCGGTCGGCTTCATGTTGCCCGCCTGGAGCATGCCCCCGCTACCGAGCACCTCGAAGCGCTGGTCGTAGCCATAGGCCGCGCGCCGCGCCGTGTTGATCTGGCAGAGGCGCCCGCGCTTCGTGCGGATCGTCACCGCCGTCGAGTCGATGTCGCCCGCGTCGGCAATCGCCGGATCGGAAAGGCAGCTGCCCGTGGCGTGCACGCTCAGCGCTTCGTCGTCGAGAATCCAGCGGAAGATGTCGAAGTCGTGGATCAGCATGTCCTTGAAGATGCCGCCCGAGTGCAGGAGGTACTCCACAGGCGGTGCGCCAGGGTCGCGGCTCGTGACGATCAGCATCTCCGGCGTGCCGATCTCGCCCGCGTCGAGGCGCGCCTTGAGCGCGGCAAACGTCGGATCGTAGCGGCGCTGGAAGCCGATCATGCACACCACGCCGGCGCGCTCGACCGCCTCGGCGCACGCGCCTGCGCGCTCGATCGTGAGATCGACGGGCTTCTCGCAAAAGATATGCTTGCCCGCAGCGGCCGACTTCAGGATCAGTTCGGAGTGCGTATCGGTGCTCGAACAGATCACCGTCGCGCCGATCGATGCGTCGCCGAACGCGGCGTCCCCATCGGCCACCTGGGCGCCGTGCTGCGCGGCGAGCGCGGCGGCGGCCTCGCGGTTCACGTCGATCACGTACTTGAGGCGCACGCCCGGCTGGCGCGCGAGATTCGCCGCATGAATGCGGCCGATGCGTCCCGCGCCGAACACGGCCACATCCAGCGTTTGCGCTGCTCCGCTTGCTCCGCTTGCGCCGCTTGCTCCGTTAGTCATCGTATCCTCCGGTGTCGGTCGATTCTTCCACGTTGAGTTCGAGCCGGTACGCAAGCGCAATGAAGAGCGCCTGGCACAGGCAGAAGGTGCTGGTGAGCGAGCGGAACGCAAACGCGCTCCCCTCCTTCACATAGAGTTGCGCGGTCGCATGGCGCGCGAGCGGCGAAAGCTGGCTGTCGGTAATGACGAGCGTTCTGGCGTGATGTTGTTGCGCCACGCGCAGGCAGTATTGGGTTTCCTTGCCATAAGGCGCGAAGCTGATGGCGATCACCACGTCGCCCTTCTTCACGCTGCGAATCTGCTCGTGGTACATGCCGCCGAGGCCGGAGACGAGATGCACGCGCTTCCTCGTGTGCTGCAGCGCGTAGACGATGTAACTCGCCACCGGAAACGAGCGGCGCACGCCGACCACATAAATGTTGTCCGCCTGCTCGAGCATCGTCACGGCTTCGTCGAACTGCGCGCCGTCGAGTCCCGCTTCGAGCTCGTCGAGGCCGCTGCGGCAAGCGCCGATGAACTCGCGCGCGACGGCGCCGCCCATCTCCGGGCTCGCCTCGCCTTCCTTCGCGTCGATCAGCTGACGAATGCGCTGCTGGTAGCTCGTGGCCGATGCGCCCTGGCCCGCATACGCCTGGCGGAACACCGCTTGCAGATCGGAAAAGCCCGAGAAGCCGAAGCGCTGCGCGAAGCGCACCACGGCCGAAGGATGCACGCCGCAGCTCGCGGCAATGTCGCTCGTGCGGTCCATCATCACGCTCGCGCGGTGCTGCTCGATGTAGGTCGCGATGCTTTTCAGCTGGCGCGGCAGTGCCTCGTAATCGCCCGCGATGCGCTGCATCAATTCATCCACGCCCGCTACGGCGTCGGTCGTTTCATCCGCCATGATCGTTTTCCTTGCTCATTGCCGCACTGCCGCAAAGCCTTCTCTGGCTTGCATTCCACGGCATGTCGACGGAGCCGATTATAGGCAGCGTGTCACACGAATGGAACAGATTTTCCATTTTTATTTGCAATGAAATTTTCGTTGCAAGTCGCGAGGCGATGTCCTAATCTTGTCGATGAGCGCGGCATGGGGCGCAACGGTTCACGACGATGCGCACACACTCTGCACAACAACGCGCGGCTGCGGCGCTCGCCCCAAGAACGAACGACAGACCGAAAAAGGTGGAGACAATGACTCAACGCAAGGGCAAGACGATGCTCCGAAGGTTGGCCGCAATGCTCGCGCTGGCAGCGGGACTGAGCGGCGTGAGCGTCCTCGGCGCGCAAACGGCGCAGGCCGCCGACGCGCATTTCGTGCTGATCAGCCACGCGCCCGATTCCGACTCGTGGTGGAACACGATCAAGAACGCCATCAAGCAGGCCGACGAAGACTGGAACGTCGAGACCGACTATCGCAATCCGCCCAACGGCGACATCGCCGACATGTCGCGGCTGATCGAACAGGCCGCCGCGCGCAACTACGACGGCGTGATCGTCACCATCGCCGACTACGATGTGCTCAAGAGTGCCATCGGCAAGGTCACGGCCAAGAAGATTCCGCTCGTGACGATCAACTCGGGCACCGAGGAGCAAAGCGCGCAGCTCGGCGCGATCATGCATGTGGGCCAGCCCGAATATGTCGCGGGCCACGCCGCAGGCGAGAAGGCCAAGGCGGCGGGCGTCAAATCGTTCCTGTGCGTGAACCACTTCGCCACCAACGCCGTTTCGTTCGAGCGCTGCCGCGGCTTTGCCGACGCGCTCGGCGTGGACTACAAGTCTTCGACGATCGACTCGGGCCAGGACCCGACCGAGATCCAGTCGAAGGTGAGCGCGTATCTGCGCAATCATCCGAACACGGGCGCGATCCTCACGCTCGGCCCGGTGCCGGCGGCCGCCACGCTGAAGGCAGTCGACCAGATGGGCCTTGCGGGCAAGATCTACTTCTGCACGTTCGACTTCTCGGACGACATTGCGAAGGCGATCCGCGCGGGCACGATCCAGTTCGCGATCGACCAGCAGCCGTACTTGCAGGGCTACATCCCGGTGGCCGTGCTCGCGATCGTGAAGAAGGATCACACCACGGATCCGCAAAAGATCCGCCAGATTCTCGAAGCGAATCCCAAGTTCAAGCAGCGTCTCGAAACCTATGGCCTGCAGCCCTCGTATGGCCCGAAAAATATCCGCTCGGGCCCGGGCTTCATCACCAAGGAGAATCTCGACAAGGTCGTGAAGTTCGCGGGTCAATACCGCTAGGTTTTTCTTCTACAACGCGCGGCGACGGCTAGCATCTTCCGATGCCCATCGCCCCTCGCCAGCCTCGCCGCGCGCCATTCACCGTGTTGCTTTTACTGCAAGGCAGTGGCTTGTGGGGAATGCGCTCGGGTATTCGTCATTGCGTGAGACTGGAGCGGTCAATCGAGCTCCGGTCGACCGCTTACCAGGCATGGGACCGGAGCAGGTGCTCTGCGCCAACTCCGGTCGACAGTTCTACATGGGACCGGAGTAAGTGCTAAAGCACCAACTCGGTCGACAAAGGAGACATCATGGGTGTAGCCGGCAAACACTTCCCCTCGCACGCACCGGAGAGCGGCGCTCAAGAGACGCCCACGCCGCAGCCAGGGGCCAGCGACGAACGCGTGCGCCGCGAATCGTGGTTCGGCCACCTGCTCGGCCGCCCCGAATTCGCCGCGATTTCCGGCACCGTGCTGGTCTTCGCCGTCTTCGCGATCGGCGCGGGCGGCTCGGGCATGTTCGATCTCGACGGCGTGATGAACTGGTCGCAGGTTGCCGCTTACCTTGGGATCCTGAGCGTTGGCGCCTGCCTGCTCATGATCGCCGGCGAGTTCGATCTCTCGATCGGCTCGATGATCGGCTTCGCCGGCATGATGGTCGCAATCCCCACGATGTACTTTCACTGGCCCATCGCGCTGTCGATTCTGTTTGCGTTCGTGGGCTGCGTCGCGCTCGGCGCACTCAACGGCTACCTCGTGATGCGCACGCGGCTGCCCTCGTTCATCGTCACGCTCGCGTTCCTCTTCATTCTGCGCGGCCTGACGCTCGCACTATCGATCATGTTCGCCGACCGCACGATCGTCTCGGGCGTGGGCGACGTCGCCAGGGCCGACTTCCTGACCAACCTGCTCTTTCACGGCACGGCGTTCAAGGGCCTGTTCGTGGCGCTCGCGCATGTCGGCATCGGCAGGATGCTCGACAACGGCCAGCCGCTCGTGCCCGGCGTGCCCAAGGTCATTCTCTGGTGGTTCGCGCTCGTCGCGATCGGTGCCTTCGTGCTCGCCAAGACGCGCTACGGCAACTGGATCCTCGCCGTCGGCGGCGATTCGAACGCCGCGAAAAACGTCGGCGTGCCCGTGAAGCGCGTGAAGATCTCGCTCTTCATGCTCACCGCGTTCTGCGCATGCCTCTTCGCCGTGCTGCAGGTTTGCGACATCGGCTCCGCCGCCGCGGACCGCGGTCTTCAGAAGGAGTTCGAAGCGATCATTGCCGCGGTGATCGGCGGCACGCTGCTAACCGGCGGCTACGGCTCGGTGATCGGAGCCGCGTTCGGCGCCCTCATCTTCGGCGTCGTGCAGATCGGCATCACCTATACGAACATCGATTCCGACTGGTTCCGCGTGTTCCTCGGCGTGATGCTGCTGATTGCCGTGCTCTTCAATCACTATGTGCGCCGCCGCGTCGCGCAATCGTAAGCCGGAGATGCTCAAATGTCCGATACGCTCAATCCCGCAAACGACGACACGATTCTCGCGCTCGAGAACGTCAGCAAGTACTTCGGCAAGGTCATCGCGTTGAACGGCGTCACGCTGCGCCTGAAGCGCGGCGAGGTTCACTGCCTGCTCGGCGACAACGGCGCGGGCAAGTCCACGCTGATCAAAACGCTCGCCGGCGTGCACCAGCCCACTTCGGGCCAGTACTTCGTCGACGGTAAGCCCGTGACGTTCGACTCGCCGAAGGACGCGCTCGATCTCGGCATCGCGACCGTCTATCAGGATCTCGCGCTCGTGCCGCTGCTCTCTGTCGCGCGCAACTTCTTCATGGGCCGCGAGCCGCAGAAAAAGCTGTTCGGCTTCATCAACGTGATGGACCTCGATGCGAGCGCCGCGATCGCCAAGGAACGCCTCGCCGGCATGGGCATCAACGTGCGCGACCCGCATCAGGCCATCGGCACGATGTCGGGCGGCGAAAAGCAATGTCTCGCCATTGCGCGCGCCATTCACTTCGGCGCACGCGTGCTGATTCTGGACGAGCCCACCGCCGCGCTCGGCGTGAAGCAAAGCTTCAACGTGCTCAAGCTGATTCATGCGGCGCGGGCCAAGGGCATCTCGGTGATCTTCATCACGCACAACGTGCATCATGCCTACCCCATCGGCGACTCGTTCACGCTGCTCAATCGCGGCCGCTCGCTCGGCACCTATACGAAAGAGACGATCAGCAAGAACGAAGTGCTCGACATGATGGCGGGCGGCGCGGAAATGCAGAAGATGATCGCCGAGCTTGACGGCGCGACCATTTGAGCATCGCACGCCTCGCACAGAACTCCTCAGGAATCCATATGGCCCACACTCGTTCAACTCCGAGCCGCTTCGCCACCGGACGCAGCCGCGACATCATCTGCCTCGGCCGCCTCGGTGTCGACCTCTACGCGCAGCAGGTGGGCGCGCGGCTCGAAGACGTCTCCACCTTTGCGAAGTATCTGGGCGGATCGTCCGCGAACATCGCCTTCGGCTGTGCGCGTCTTGGCCTGAAATCGGCAATGCTGACGCGCGTGGGCGACGATCACATGGGGCGCTTTCTCGTCGAAACGCTTGCGAAAGAAGGCTGCGATACGAGCCACGTGCGCGTGGACCACGAACGCCTCACGGCGCTCGTGCTGCTGGGCCTGAAGGACCGCGACACGTTCCCGCTGATCTTCTACCGCGAAAACTGCGCCGACATGGCCGCCGACGCGCAAGACTTCGACGAGGCATTTATCGCTTCGTCGAAGGCGCTGCTCATCACCGGCACGCACTTCTCTACCGCGCAAGTGAACCGCACGAGCCTCGCCGCCCTCGACTACGCGCGCCGCAACGATGTGCGCACCGTGCTCGACATCGATTACCGGCCCGTGCTCTGGGGCCTCACGGGCAAGGCCGATGGCGAAACGCGCTTCGTGGCGAGCGAAGGCGTGAGCGCGCATTTGCAGCGCATTTTGCCGCTCTTCGATCTCGTGATCGGCACGGAGGAAGAGTTTCGCATTGCGGGCGGCAAGGAAACGCTCGTCGATGCGCTCGAGCGCGTGCGCGAAGTCTCGGGCGCGACGCTCGTCGTCAAGCGCGGGCCACTCGGCTGCCAGATCGTGGAAGGCGCGGTGCCCGCCTCGATGGACGAACTGCCGATGCAGCGCGGCGTGGAAGTCGAGGTGCTCAACGTGCTGGGCGCCGGTGACGCGTTCGCTTCCGGCTTCCTCTCCGGCTGGCTGCGCGACGCAACGCTCGATGAATGCGCACGCGCGGCCAACGCGTGCGGTGCGCTGGTCGTCTCGCGGCACGGCTGCGCGCCCGCCATGCCCACGCCGGTGGAACTCGACTACTTCCTGCGCGAAGCCGCCGCCGAACCGGCGCGCATGCGCCGCCCCGACCGCGACGCGACGCTCGCGCGCCTGCATCGCGTCACGCCCGCGCGCACGCCGCGCGACGAAGTGCTCGGCTTCGCGTTCGATCATCGCAACCAGTTCTTCGATCTCGCGCAGCAGACGGGCGCGGACGAAACGCGCATTGCGCATCTGAAGAATCTCTTCGTCGAGGCGGTCGCGCAAACCGAGCGCAGCCTTGGCCTGCAAGGATGCATCGGTGTCCTGATCGACGACCGCTACGGCCAGGACGCGCTCAATGCCGCGACCGGGCGCGGCTGGTGGATCGGCCGGCCGGTCGAGCTGCCGGGCTCCGTGCCGCTCGTGTTCGATCACGGCCGCTCGATCGGCACGACGCTCGCCACCTGGCCGATCGAACACACGGTGAAATGCCTCGTGCAGTTCCACCCCGACGAGCCCATCGAACAGCGCATCGAACAGGAAACGCAACTGCGCGCGCTCTACGATGCCACCCAGGCGAGCGGCCACGAGTTGCTGCTCGAAGTGATCCCGCCGAAGCTCAATGGCAAGCCGAATGCGCCGGATACCGTCTATCGCGCACTCAAGCGGCTCTACAACATCGGCCTCTACCCGGAATGGTGGAAGCTCGAACCGATGGATGCCGCCCAATGGCACGACATCGATGCGCTGGTCGCCGAGCGCGACCCGTATTGCTGCGGCGTCGTGCTGCTCGGGCTTTCCGCGCCCATCGAGCAGCTCGTGGAAGGCTTCCGTGCGGCCGCGACATCGAACACCTGTCGCGGTTTCACCGTGGGCCGCTCGATCTTCTACGAGCCGAGCCATGCGTGGCTCGCGGGCGAGATCGGCGACGACGAAGTGATCGCCCGCGCGCGCCGCGCTTTCGAAACGCTCATAGGCGCGTGGCGCGCGGCGCGCGCCGACGCTCGCGGCACGCACCCCAAACACGAGGAGAAAGCGGCATGAACCAACGCATCGCTCCTGTCGGCGACGTCTCGCCGGAAAGCCCGCACAACGCAGCGCCGGCCAACCACGCGAGCACGGTACGGCTCACGGCGGCGCAGGCGCTCGTGCGCTATCTCGCGGCGCAGCGCGTGGCGAGCGAAGACGGCTCGGGCCGCACCGAGCCGCTGTTCGGTGGCGTGTTCGCGATCTTCGGGCACGGCAACGTGGCCGGCATCGGCGAGGCGCTTTATCAGTATCGGCATGAGCTGCCCACGCTGCGCGCACACAACGAGCAAGCCATGGCGCACAGCGCGATCGCGTATGCGAAGGCGCATTTTCGCAGGCGCATGATGGCGGTCACGACCTCGATCGGCCCAGGCGCCACCAATCTCGTCACGGCGGCCGCGCTCGCGCATGTGAACCGCCTGCCCGTGCTGCTGCTGCCCGGCGACATCTTCGTTTCGCGCGAACCCGATCCGGTGCTGCAACAGCTCGAGGATCTGCACGATGGCGGCGTCTCGGCGAACGACGCGCTCAAGCCGGTGTCGCGCTACTTCGACCGCATCGTGCATCCCGCGCAACTGCTCACGGCGCTGCCGCGTGCGCTGCGCGTGCTCACCGACGCAGCGCTCTGCGGCCCCGTTACGCTCGCGCTGCCGCAGGACGTGCAGGCAATGGCGTGGGACTACCCGGCGAGCTTCTTTACACCGCGCCTTGTCACGTTCCACGCGAGCGCGCCCATTCAGGCCGAGATCGATGCGGCGCTCACGCAGCTGCATCGCGCGAAACGCCCGCTCATCGTGGCGGGCGGCGGCGTGCTGTACTCGCGCGCGTCGCAGGCGTTGCGCACGCTTGCCGCTTCGCGCGGCATACCCGTTGCCGAAACGCAGGCGGGCAAAGGCTCGCTCGCCTGGGACGATCCGCTCAACGTGGGTGCGATCGGCGTGACGGGCTCGCCCGCCGCCAACGAACTCGCGCGCGACGCCGATTGCGTGCTCGCCGTGGGCACGCGTCTGCAGGACTTCACGACCGGCTCCAACTCGCTCTTTGCCAACGCGCACGTGATCGGCGTGAACGCCAACGGCTTCGACGCGCTCAAGCATCACGGCCTGGCCGTGCAGGCCGACGCGCGCGAGGCGCTCGCCGCGCTCAACGACGAGCTGATCAACTGGCGCGCCGACGCGAACTGGACCGCCCGCGCCCAGCGCCTCGCCAATGAATGGCGCGCGAGCGTCGAACGTCTCACGCATGCGCGCGGGGAACGCGACACCCTGCCCTACGACGCCGACGTGATCGGCGCGGTACAACGCTCGTCTAACCGTTCATACACCGAAGATATCGTCGTCTGCGCGGCCGGGACGCTGCCTGCCGAGTTGCACAAGCTATGGCGCGCGGGCCGGCCCGGCGCCTATCACGTCGAATACGGCTACTCGTGCATGGGGTACGAAATCGCGGGCGGTTTGGGCGCGAAGCTTGCCCGGCCCGATCGCGAGGTCATCGTCATGGTGGGCGACGGCAGCTATCTGATGATGAACAGCGAGATCGCCACCTCGGTCATGCTGGGCGCGAAGCTCATCATCGTCGTGCTCGACAACCGCGGCTATGGGTGCATCAACCGCCTGCAGCAGGCCTGCGGCGGCGCGCCGTTCAACAACCTGTTCGACGACTGCGCACAAGGGCCGCTCGGCGCGCCGCGCATCGACTTCGCCGCGCATGCCCGCTCGCTCGGCGCACAGGCCGAACACGTGGCGAACGTGGCGGAACTCGAAGCGGCGCTGCAGCGCGCACGCGCCTCGTCGCGCACCTACGTGGTCAGCATCGACACCGACCCCGCGCGCACCACCGAGGAAGGCGGCTGGTGGTGGGAAGTCGCGGTGCCCGAGGTGTCGACGCGGGTAGCCGTGCGGGAGGCGCGCTCGCGCTATGAAGCGCATATCGCCGAGCGTGGCGGACGCGCGCAGGCAGAAGACGACGGCCTCGCTGGCGCCAACGAACCCGATCAAGCATGACGAGCCTGATAGAGACATCGAGGAGCGCACATGAGCGCATTTGAAGTACGCATCGGCATCAACCCGCTGTCGTGGATGAACGACGACCTGCCTTCGCTTGGCGGCGAGACGCCGCTCGCTCAGGCGCTCACCGAAGGGCGCGAGATCGGTTACGAGGGCTTCGAACTCGGCAACAAGTTTCCGCGCGAGCCGCAGGCGCTCAAGGCGCTGCTCGCGCAATACGATCTCTCGCTCGTCTCCGGCTGGTACTCGGGCATGCTCGCGCGGCGCAGCGTGGAGGAAGAAATCGCCGCGGTGGAAAAGCATCTGGACCTGCTCGCGCAGAACGGCGCAACGGTGATGGTGTACGGCGAGGTCGCCAATTCGATCCAGGGCGCGCCGCGGCCGCTCTATCAACGGCCGCGCTTCTTCAGCGACAAACAGTGGGACGAATACGCCGCGCGCGTGGACGCCTTCGCGCGCCATACGCTCTCGCGCGGCGTGCGCCTCGCGTATCACCACCACATGGGCGCCTATGTCGAAACGCCCGCCGACGTCGACAAGCTCATGGCGCGCACGAGCGATGCAGTGGGCCTCCTCTTCGACGCGGGCCACATGACGTTTGCGGGCGGCGACCCGATAGCCGAACTCGACAAGCACATTGCGCGCGTGTGCCACGTCCACTGCAAGGACGTGCGCCCCGCTGTCATCAAGCTTGCGCGCAACCGCAACTGGAGCTTTCTCGACGCCGTGCTCGCCGGCGCGTTCACCGTGCCCGGCGACGGCGCCGTCGATTTCCCTGCGATCGTCGCGCGCCTGAAACGTCACGGCTATCGCGGCTGGCTCGTAGTCGAAGCCGAGCAGGACCCTGTCGTCGCACCATCGTACGAATATGCGCAAAAGGGTTACCGCACGCTGCGCACACTCGTCGATGCTACGGACACCCAATCGAAGGAGGCAGCATGACTCTGCTGGTCAAGGCCTCGCGCGAAGGCCAGACGATCGCGCGCGTCACGCCCGACACCGCGGGCTGGCGCTATGTCGGTTTCGCAGCCTATCGGCTCGGCAAGGACGAGGTCGTCTACGTATCCGAGCCCGATCGCGAAAGCTGCATCGTCGTGCTCTCGGGTGCGGTGGATATCGAAGCCGGCGGCGAGCGCTGGTCGAGCCTCGGCTCGCGCGACAGCGTATTCGAAGACGCCGCGCCCTACGCGCTCTACGTGCCGCCCCGCGTGAAGGCCACGGTGCGCGCGACGCGAGAAGCCGAGGTGGGGGTGGCGAGCGCGCCGGCCAAAGGCACGCTGCCAATCCGCCTCATCGAGCCCGCGCAGATGAAGCGCTCCACGCGCGGCAAGAACGCGAATACGCGCTACGTCTGCGATATCCTGCCGCAAGACGCGGCCGCCGAATCGCTGCTCGTGGTCGAGGTGCGCACGCCTTCGGGCCACTCGTCGAGCTACCCGCCGCACAAGCACGACGCCGACCGTCTGCCGCAGGAAAGCGCGCTCGAAGAAACCTACTATCACCGGCTCAACCCGCGGCAAGGCTTCGCCTTCCAGCGCGTGTACACCGACGCGCGCGATCTCGACGAAACGATGGCCGTGGAAGATCACGACGTGGTGATGGTGCCGCGCGGCTATCACCCGGTGGTCGTGCCTTATGGTTACGACTCGTACTACCTGAACGTGATGGCGGGGCCAACGCGCGAATGGCACTTCCACAACGACCCCGCGCACGAGTGGATCATCGAGCGCGACGCGAAGTGATGGGCGCATAAAAAAACGCCGCGTTGTGCAAAATCAACGCGGCGTTTTTCGTTGCATCGGCAACCAACGGCCATCATCAGGCCAACTGGAATTTCCCCACGAGCCGCTTGAGCACCTTTGCCTGATCGTCGAGCGACTGCGCCGCCGCGGTTGCCTCTTCGACGAGCGCCGCGTTCTGCTGCGTGCCGGCGTCCATCTGCGAGACCGCGCGGCCGATCTCCTCGATGCCCGAGCGCTGTTCGCGCGAGGCCGCCGAAATCTCGCCGATGATGTCGTTCACGCGCTTCACGGCCTTCACGACTTCATCCATCGTCGAGCCGGCGTCCTGCGCGAGCGTCGAGCCGTTGGCGACGCGCTCGACCGACGCGTCGATGAGCGTCTTGATTTCCTTGGCCGCCGCCGCGCTGCGCTGCGCGAGGCTGCGCACCTCGCCCGCCACCACCGCGAAGCCGCGCCCGTCCTCGCCCGCGCGCGCCGCTTCGACAGCGGCGTTGAGCGCGAGAATGTTGGTCTGGAACGCGATGCCCTCGATCACGCCGATGATGTCCGCAATGCTCTTCGCGCTTTCGTCGATCTGCTGCATCGTCGAGACGACGCGCCCCACGACCGCGCCGCCCTTCTCCGCGATGGCCGAGGCGTTGCCCGCCAGCGTGCTGGCCTGTTCGGCGTTCTCGGCGTTCAGGCGCACCGTGGACGTGAGCTGCTCCATGTTGCTCGCCGTGCGCTCGAGCGCCATCGCCTGTTCTTCGGTGCGGCGCGAGAGATCGAGATTGCCGGTCGTGATTTCGCCCGAGGCCGAAGCGATCGCCTCGGCGCTCGCGGCGATCTCGGCGACCGTCGTCGAGAGGCCTTGCTGCATGTCGCGCAGCGCGCCCAGCATGCTCGACGCGTCGCGCGCGTGAACCGCCACGGGCTGCGCGAGATCGCCGGCCGCGATGCGCGCCGCGATGGCCTTGGCATGCGCGGGCTCCCCGCCCAGTTGCCGCGCGATGCGGCGCACGACCCACTCGCTCACGAAGAAAGCGAGCACGAACATGGCCACGGTCGCGACCGCCATCATCACGAACGACGACTTGAAGATGAACCCGGCTTTCTCGATGGTCGCCTTGGCCGCCGTGCCGCGTTGCTCGACGAGGTCGTTGACGAGCGTTTCGAGCTTGCCGGTCTCGACGAGGAGCGAGACGTCCTGGGTGCCCACCTGCCAGCTCATCTGCGAGAGATCGAGCGGCTGCTGCTTCACGAGCGTCACGAAGTCGCGCAAATGGCCGCTCCATGCCGTGGTCGCGTCCGCGAGCTTCTTTTGCAGCGCCAGCGCGTCGCCGCCCTGCAGCTGTGCGTATTCCTGGAGCTGACCCATGCCGCGTTCGAGCGCGCCGAGATCCTTGTCGATGTCCTGGCCCAGTTCGTCACGCTCGCGCGCCGTGGTGGCGGTGAGCAGCATCTTCTGCGCGCGGCTCGCGCGCAGCACATGGCCGCGCGCTTCCTCGGCAGCGCGGCTCGCGACGTATCCCTGTTCGTAGATCGATTGCGCCGAGCCGTTGAGGCGGCTGATCTGCGCGAGCGAGACTGCGCCGATGGCCAGTGTGCCGATCAGCACGAGCGCGAAGGCGAGGCGCAGTGTCGCTTTCACCGAGAGTCGCGCGTTGCGCGTCGCGGCGCCGGGGCGTCCCGTCTTGCGTGGCGGTGCGAGGGTGGCGCCTGATGCCGGATCCTGCGGCACGAAGCCCGCGTGCCTGCCGCGTTGCGAAACTGCTTTCATCTTTTTCGGTCTCCATGCCGATGGGTCCTGGCGCTTCAGCGCTGAGTCCCATCCCATGCAGAGCACTGCTCTGCCTGTTGTTCGACGCCACGCCATCGTTCGTGATTTGCGTTGCGCCTCAACCCCGGTCTACGGCACACCTTCGCGCAATCTTTAACATGCCGCCGCGCGCGGTGCTTCTCATACTCCGGCCCCGTAATCGGGCGCCTCGTGGGCGCACCTGGCGACGGTTATACAGGATCCAAACGAATGCCAAAAATCCCTGAAGAAATTCGGGTGCTGGCTGCAGCCCCTTGCGACAGAGGGCCGCAGGGCCTGGCGCACGCGATGTGTCCGATTCTCGACAAAGCTTGTCCGTACATTTCGACCAAGACACATTACACTGCGCCCATAACTCTTATACATGTCCTTTCATGCCGTCGCCGCTGCTCCCCGAAGCGGCGCCCGCTGAATACTCTCTGCTGCTACCGACAACATGGAAACCAGTCTCGACAAGCGCGCCCTGCCGGGTGCCGCCGCGGGTTCGTCCGCGGCCGCCGCTGCGTCCGCGGTGCAACGCACCGTCTACCCCGTGCTGGGTGCGATCAGCTTCTCGCACCTGCTCAACGACATGATCCAGTCGCTGATCCTCGCCATCTATCCGATGCTCAAGGACAGCTTCTCGCTGTCGTTCACGCAGATCGGCCTCATCACGCTCACCTACCAGATCACGGCTTCGATGCTGCAGCCGCTCGTGGGTGTCTTCACCGACAAGCGCCCCATGCCTTACTCGCTGCCCGTCGGCATGGGCTTCACGCTCTGCGGCCTCCTGCTGATGTCGGTCGCGCCGACTTTCGGCGTGCTGCTGGTCGCGGCATCGCTGGTGGGCTGCGGCTCATCGGTGTTCCATCCGGAATCCTCGCGCGTCGCGCGCATGGCTTCGGGCGGCCGCCACGGCCTCGCGCAATCGCTCTTTCAGGTCGGCGGCAATGCGGGCACGTCGCTCGGGCCGCTGCTCGCCGCGGCCGTCGTGATTCCGCACGGCCAGCGCAGCATCGCGTGGTTCTCGGCGGCCGCGCTCGTCGGCATGGTCGTGCTCACGCAGATCGGCCGGTGGTACAAGGCCCATCCGGCGATGAAAAAGAAGCGCGCCGAAGCGCCTCACGTCGTCCTCCCGCGCTCGCGCGTGGCGATCGCCATCGGCATTCTCGTGCTGCTCGTGTTCTCGAAGTACTTCTACCTCGCGAGCATCAACAGCTATTTCACGTTCTATCTGATCGACCGCTTCCACCTGAGCGTGCAGGCCGCGCAGATCCATCTGTTCGTGTTCCTCGCCGCAGTGGCCGCGGGCACGATCATCGGCGGGCCGGTAGGCGACCGCATCGGCCGCAAGTACGTGATCTGGGGCTCGATTCTCGGCGTGGCGCCCTTCACGCTGCTCCTGCCCTATGCCAACCTGTTCTGGACCGGCGTGCTCACCGTCATCATCGGCGTGGTGCTGGCCTCGGCGTTCGCGGCCATTCTCGTCTATGCGCAGGAGCTGATTCCGGGCAAGGTCGGCATGGTCGCGGGCCTCTTTTTCGGCTTCGCGTTCGGGTTGGGCGGCATCGGCGCGGCGGTGCTCGGCCAGTTGGCGGACGCCACCAGCATCGCCTTCGTCTACAAGGTCTGCTCGTTCCTGCCGCTCATCGGCATCCTCACCGTCTTCCTGCCAGACGTGGAAGCCAGGCGCCCGAAGAAGGCGGCCTGAGCACGGCGACACGCCTCGCTCCCCGGCGAGAACGGCCGGACGACCCGCGAGGGCGTCCGGCCGTTCTTGCTTGTTCGCCTCTCGCACGCTTTGCCCCGCCGCGACTTCGTACTAGGCTTGTTAATGGCCGCCAGCCGCCGCAACGCCGGTGGAAGGCGGCGCTTTCGAGACACCCGCGCGAGGTGAGCGATGCAACTGTCCACGGTAGAGATCGAAAAGCCCGAAGCCACCAACTTCATTCTCGGCCAGACCCACTTCATCAAATCCGTCGAGGATCTGCACGAGGCGCTCGTCGGCGCGGTGCCCGGCATCCAGTTCGGCCTGGCGTTCTGCGAGGCGTCGGGCAAACGGCTGGTGAGACGCTCGGGCACGCAGGATGGGCTCATCGAAATGGCCACCCAGAACGCGTCGCGCATCGCTGCCGGTCACTGTTTCATCGTCTTTCTCGGTGACGGCTTTTTCCCGCTCAACGTGCTCAACACGATCAAGGGCGTGCCCGAGGTGTGCCGCATCTTCTGCGCCACCGCGAACCCCACGCAGGTGCTGATCGCGGAAACGGACCAGGGGCGCGGCATCATCGGCGTCGTGGACGGCATGCCGCCGCTGGGTGTGGAGGCCGAGGACGACGTGCGCTGGCGCAAGGACCTGCTACGCGCGATCGGCTACAAGGCCTGAGCGCCGATGCAAACGCTGCGCGCGGCGATCGAGCGCCAGACGGCGCACGCGCTCGCGTGCGGCGCGCTCCATCGCATCGAGACCGCGCACACCTTCATCGACGATGGCGGCGTGCGTTTTACCGTGCGCGTGGCCGAAAACCTCGCGCGCAAGGAGGCGGCGCGCCTCGCGCCACCTGTTTCGATGGGGTCCGAAGTGCCTCCGCCGCGCAATCCCTTCCTGCCTTACGAGCCCGACCTATTCGTTGCCGATCTCTCGCCCACGCATGTCGCGCTGCTCAACAAGTTCAACGTGATCGACCAGCATCTGCTGATCGTGACGCGTCGCTACGAACCGCAGGAAGCGCTGCTCGACGCGGCCGACTTGACCGCCCTGATCGCGGCGCAGCGCGAGATCGATGGCCTTGGGTTCTACAACGGCGGGACCGCCGCGGGCGCGAGCCAGCCGCACAAGCATCTGCAGCTGGTGCCGCTGCCGCTCGTGGGCGATTCGCCGCACGGTTCGCCGCAAGAGGCGCCGATCGAAGCGTTGTTCAGCGGCGCGCAGGCGGCCCACGGTGCACGGCCGATCGCGATCGTGCCGAGTCTCCCCTTTCGCCATGCGTTCGCGCGCCTCGATTCCGGCTCCGGCTCGCCGGGCGACGCCGCGCGGGTGGCGCTCGACTGCTATCGCGCGCTGCTCGATGCGGCAGGCGTACCGGCCGTCGATGTCGGCGGCGTCGCGCATCAGGGCGCGCCGTACAACCTGCTCGTCACGCGGCGCTGGATGCTGGTCGTGCCGCGCTCTGCCGAATGCGTCGAGGGCATCTCGATCAACTCGCTCGGTTTCGCCGGTTCGTTCTTCGTGCGCGATGCAGCGCACTTGCAAACGCTCGCCCTAATCGGTCCGATGAGGGCGCTCGAACGTGTCGGCTTGGCGCGCTGAGCCGCGTTTCAACCTGCGCGCGACGGATTCGCCGCGCTGCCGGTCACCGTATCGGCCGCTGTGCTCGCGTCGCTCCCCTCGCTCGCGATGTCGAGCGGTTCGAGTGCCGCACGCAGCGCATCAGGCAAGGCGCTCACGGGCCGGCGCGTCGTCCGGTCGACGTACACGTGCACGAAATGCCCCTGCGCCGCAGGCGCATCCTCGCCCTCGCGAAACAGCCCGACCTCGTAGCGCACACTCGACGAGCCGAGGCGCGCGACGCGCAGCCCCGCCTCCACGCGCTCCGGAAACACGAGCGGCGCGAAGTAGTTGCACTGCGTCTCGACGACGAGCCCGATCGTCGCGCCGTGCTCGATGTCGAGCGCCCCCGCGCGAATGAGATACTCGTTCACCACGGTGTCGAAGTAGCTGTAGTAGACGACGTTGTTCACGTGGCCATAGACGTCGTTGTCCATCCAGCGCGTGCCGATCGGCAGGAAATGGCGATACCCGGAACGGGCGACGGTGACAGGTCGGTTCATCGAAGAAGTCCGGAGATGGCTTGGCGGAGAAGCGGGACGCGTTGCGCGGGCGTCATTGGCCGGGACGCTCGACGAACTCGAACGGCAGACCGCGCCGTCGCATCCATTCGCCGAGCGCCTGGCCCGTGCCTGCGCGCCACGGCCGCAACTTCGCGGGCTCGACGAGACGATATTCGAGCAGTTCGGGAGAAAGCGCGATGGTCCCCGACGCCTTCACGTGATACGCGATGATGAGTTCGTTCTTGCGGATGAACTCGTACACGCCCACCAGTTCGACGCTCTCGGCGCGCAGCGACGTTTCTTCGTGCACCTCGCGCGCGATGCCCTCCTCGGGCGTCTCGCCGTTTTCGAGGAACCCGGTGATGAGCGCGAACATGCCTTCGGGCCACGCGGCGTTGCGCGCGAGCAGAATGCGGCCTTCGTACTCGACGATCGCCGCCACGACGGGCAGCGGATTGTTCCAGTGCACGTAGCCGCAGGCGAGGTCCGGGCAGGCGAGACGCACCCGGCCGCCTTCGTGGGACGGATCGGCGCGCTCGGTCAGACGCGAGGCGCAGCGCGGGCAAAACTGGTAATCGGTCATGGATGAAATGGCGCGGATCGATGGCGCGCAAGGCAGGCCGCGCGGCCCGGCGGGCGCGCTCGCGGCTGGCGCGCGAAACGCCCATTCTAGTGGGCTATCGCGATCGGCGCGTAGCGCTCCCCAGCGCTAGCGCGCCGGCGTCTGCGAACCCCGCGCAAGCCAGACCCGCCACACGAGCCCCAGCGCCCCGACCACGAGCACGCCCGCCGCGAGCCATAGCGAAGGCGAGAACGAGCCCGTCGATGCCGCGAGCGGGGCGGCCACGAGCGGTCCCGCGATCTGCCCGATGCCGTAGGAGGCAGTCGCATAACCCATCAGCGCGGCCGCGTGCTCGCCGCGCAGAAGGCGCGCCTCCCGCATCGCGAAGAGCGTGATCGCCGTGAACGGCAGTCCGATCAGCACGCTGCCAAACGAAAAGCCCGCGGCGTTCGGCCAGACGATGCCGAGCGCAATGCCCACGGCCTGAAGCACATAGGAGCCCGCCAGCATCAGGCGATTGTCCCAATGGAGCGGCAGGCGCGCCGCGAGCAAAGCGCCAGCGATGAGCGCCGCGCCCAGCATCGGCCAGAACAGGTCGGGCCAGGCCGAGCCCGGCAGCGCATGGCGCGCGATCACCGGCAGGAAAGTCGCCGTGATGATGTAGCCGAAGCCGGGAACGCCGTAGAGCAGCACGAGCCAGAAGGCATCGGCACGACGGCTTGCGCGGCCCTCGGGTGCGGCACTGGCGCTTGCACTCGCGCCCGAACGCGGCGCCAGCGCTCGCATGTCCTCGCCGAACGGCGCCCAGACGACCACAGCGAGCAACGCGCTGATCAACCCGAAGCCGATCCAGCCTGCTCGCGCGCCAAGACCGCCCGCGGCGCTGACGAACAACCCGGTCGCGATGATGCCGAAGCCGGGTCCGGTATAGATCACGCCGCCCCACTCGTGCGCGCCCAGTTGCGCGAGCCGCCGCAGGCCCCATTGCGAGGCGAACACGAAGGTCCACGCGCTCACCGCGCCCGCCACGAAACGCACCACCGCCCAGATCCAGAACTGCTGCGTGATGCCCATCGCGAACGTGAGGAGCACCGTGGCCACGAGGCCTGCTCGCACGATCCGGGCAGGCGCGAAGCGCAGCGCGACACAAGTGACTGCGCCGACGAAGTAGCCGGCGTAATTGAGCGAGGCGAGCCAGCCGCCTTGACGCAGATCGAGCGAGCCGCCATGCAACATCAGCGGCAAAAGCGGCGTAAACGCGAATCGCCCCACGCCCAGCGCAACGGCAAGCGCGGCCATGCAGGCGAGAGCGGCGCGGCGCCCGGCATGCGGATGCGGTTCTGAGACGTGGGCGGCACGGGAGGCGTAATCGTTCATGAGCGGGAAAGAAGAAGCGACTGCCAACATCGTAGGCGACGCTATCGTTCACGAAAAATGAATTATCATGAACGAATGCATTCCGAGGAGAGAACCATGGACCTCGCCGAACTGGCGATCTTCCGGGCGGTCGTGAGGGAAAACGGGGTGACGCGGGCCGCCGCCAAGCTCAACCGCGTGCAGTCGAACGTGACCACGCGCATCAAGCAGCTCGAAGATGAACTCGGCACGCCGCTCTTCACGCGCGACGGCCGCCGCCTCGTCCTCACGCCGGCCGGCGAGACCTTGCTGCCCTATGCCGAGCGCCTGCTCGCACTCGCCGACGAAGCCCGTCACGCGCTGAAGGCCGGCCAGCCTTCGGGACGCCTGCGGCTCGGCACCATGGAAAGCGCCGCGGCAAGCCGCCTGCCGGCTCTGCTCGCGCACTATCACCAGGCGTGGCCCGAGGTCACGCTCGAACTGGAGACCGGCACGACCGGCACGCTGATCGAACGCCTGCGCGAATACGAGATCGATGCGGCGCTGATCGCCACGCCGCTCGCGGGGCCGCCTGACGCCGACGTTTTCGAGTACGTGCCGGTGTTTCGCGAAGAACTCGTGATGCTCACGCCGCGCGGCCACCGGCCGATCCGCCAGCCCGGCGACATCGCCCTCTCCACGCTCGTCGCGTTCGAGCGCGGCTGTGCGTATCGCGCTTATGTCGAGCGCTGGTACCTGGAGCATGGCATCCGGCCGTCGCGCGTGCTGGAGCTCGGCTCGTATCACGCGATCGTCGCCTGCGTGGCGGCGGGCGCGGGTGTGGCCGTCGCGCCGCGCTCGGTACTCGAATTGCAGCGCAGCCTCGGCGAGGTCGCGATCCATTCGCTCGGCAAGCTCGGCGAGATCGACACGCTGCTCGCGTGGCGCCGCGGGCATTATTCGCCGGCGCTCGCGGCATTGAAGGCGGCGCTTCTCGAGCATGCGCAACGCGGGGGCAGCGAGGCGTTGCCGTTGGCCAGTGAAACGGGAGCAACGCCCGCACAGCTGTAAGCCATCAGAGCCACCGGAGCCGCACTAACCGCACGGCTTCAAAGCCGCGCCATGCAAAAAGGGCCGCCCTTTCGGACAGCCCTTCTTCATCGCCAGGCGGCATTCAAGCCGCGACGCGCATTACAGCTTCGCTTCGACCCAGCCCTTCACGCCGGCGAGCGCGGCCGGCAGATTGGCGGGTTCGGTGCCGCCCGCCTGCGCCATGTCGGGACGGCCACCGCCCTTGCCGCCCACCTGCTGGGCGACGAAGTTCACGAGTTCGCCGGCCTTGACCTTCTTGCTCGCCTCGGCGGTCACGCCCGCGATCAGGCTGACCTTGCCGCCGTCGACAGCCGCGAGCACGATCGCCGCGCTCTTGAGCTTGTCCTTGAGCTTGTCCACGGTCTCGCGCAGCGTCTTCGAGTCGGCGCCTTCGAGCGTAGCGGCGAGCACGTGCACGCCGTTCACTTCGATGGCCTGGCCCACGAGCTCGTCGCCCTGGCTCGAAGCCAGCTTCGACTTGAGCGCGCCCAGTTCCTTTTCGAGCGACTTGACCTGATCCTGCACCTGCGCAATGCGCTGCGTGAGTTCCGAAGGCTGCGCCTTGAGCGCCGCGGCTGCCGCGTTGATGGTCGCGTCGAGGTCCTGGACGAAGCGCACGGCGTTGTCGCCCGTGATCGCTTCCACGCGGCGGATGCCGGCGGCCACGCCGCCTTCCATGACGATCTTGAAGAGGCCGATGTCGCCACTGCGCATGACGTGCGTGCCGCCGCAGAGTTCGCGCGAGAAGCCGAGGTCCATCACGCGCACTTCGTCGCCGTACTTCTCGCCGAAGAGCGCCATGGCGCCGCCCTTCACCGCTTCGTCGTAGGACATCACGCGCACGATGCCGGGCGCGTTGGCCAACACTTCCGCGTTGACGATCTGCTCGACACGGCGGATTTCGTCGTCCGTCATCGGCGCGTTGTGCGCGAAGTCGAAGCGGGTCTTGTCGGCATCGACGAGCGAGCCCTTCTGCTGCACGTGCGAGCCGAGCACTTCGCGCAGCGCCTTGTGCATCAGGTGCGTGGCCGAGTGGTTGCGCGCGGTGCGGGCGCGGCGCACCGCGTCGATTTCCGCCTTCACGACGTCGCCGACCTTCAGCGTGCCCTGTTCGAGCGTGCCGTGGTGGCCGGACACGTCCGCCTGAACCTTGAGCGTATCGGCAACGGCAAAGCGGATGCTCGCGTTCGAGATCACGCCCTGGTCGCCCACCTGGCCGCCCGATTCCGCGTAGAACGGCGTGTGGTCGAGCACGACCACGGCGTTCTGGCCCGTCTTCACTTCGTTGACAGACGCGCCGTCGACGTAGAGCGCGACGACCTTCGCGTCGTCGAACACGATCTCTTCGTAGCCGTGGAACGTGGTCTTCGCGCCCGAGTATTCGAGGCCCTGCGTCATCTTGAACTTGCCCGCCGCGCGCGCCTGCTCGCGCTGGCGCGCCATCGCTTCGTCAAACGCCGGCTCGTCGACCGTCACGTTGCGCTCGCGGCACACGTCGGCCGTCAGGTCGAGCGGGAAGCCGTAGGTGTCGTGCAGCTTGAATGCGAGTTCGCCGGAAAGCGTCTTGTGGCCCTTCGCTTCGAGGTCCGCGAGTTCGGCTTCGAGAATCGACATGCCGTGCTCGATGGTCTCGAAGAAGCGCTCCTCTTCCTGGCGCAGCACGTCGGTCACGCGCTGCTGCGCTTCGGCAAGTTCCGGATAGGCCGCGCCCATTTCGGCCACGAGGTCCGCCACCAGCTTGTGGAAGAATGCGCCCTTCTTGCCGAGCTTGTAGCCGTGGCGGATCGCGCGGCGCACGATACGGCGCAGCACGTAGCCGCGGCCTTCGTTGCCCGGAATCACGCCGTCGACGATCAGGAACGAGCACGCGCGGATATGGTCGGCAATGACCTTCAGCGAGTTGTTCGTGAGGTCCGGCGTGTTCGTTTCGCGCGCAGCGGCCTTGATGAGGTTCTGGAACAGGTCGATCTCGTAGTTGCTATGCACGTGCTGAAGCACGGCCGCAAGACGCTCGAGACCCATGCCCGTGTCGACGCACGGCTTGGGCAGCGGCGTCATGTTGCCTTGGGCATCGCGGTTGAACTGCATGAACACGAGATTCCAGATCTCGATGAAGCGGTCGCCGTCTTCCTCGGGCGACCCCGGCGGCCCGCCCCAGATCTCCGGGCCGTGGTCGTAGAACACTTCCGTACACGGGCCGCAGGGGCCGGTGTCGGCCATCTGCCAGAAGTTGTCGGAGGCGTAGCGCGAGCCCTTGTTGTCGCCGATGCGGATGATGCGCTCGACCGGCACGCCGATTTCCTTCGCCCAGATGTCGTAGGCTTCGTCGTCTTCCTTGTAGACGGTCACCGTGAGCTTGTCGGCCGGCAGCGCGTAGACCTTCGTGAGCAGTTCCCAGCAGTAGTGGATCGCGTCGCGCTTGAAGTAGTCGCCGAACGAGAAGTTGCCGAGCATCTCGAAGAACGTGTGGTGACGCGCGGTGTAGCCGACGTTCTCGAGGTCGTTGTGCTTGCCGCCCGCGCGCACGCTGCGCTGCGCCGTCGTGGCGCGCGTGTACGGGCGCTTGTCGGTGCCGAGGAACACGTCCTTGAACTGCACCATGCCCGAGTTGGTGAAGAGCAACGTGGGGTCGTTGCCCGGCACGAGGCTCGACGAGCGCACGATCGTGTGGCCCTTCGATTCGAAGAACTTGAGGAATTTCTCGCGGATGTCGGCGGCTTTCATGGCGTGCGTTGGGTCCTTCTCTTGGGGGCGTACGGTGCTCGATCTTTGTCGTGGTCGGGGGCCCGGCTTGCGGCAAAACCCCGGTGCTGAATCGGACGATTATACGGGATCGTCGCGCGCTCGCGGCGGCGCTGCGCGTCCGGGCGACTCCACTGCGCGTGGCCGGGCACGGACCTCGATGTAGCCGGCTCGCGGCTTGTGTTCCGCTTAGCGGAACATCGTACCGAAAATTGGCGCAGGTCACGCCGATCGCTTACCATGGGCGGCATCGGCCAGCGCTCGCGGCCCGCCATAGAACGACATTGGGAAGACATAGCATGGGTGCTCTCAGCCATATCCGCGTACTCGATCTCACCCGCGTCCTCGCCGGACCGTGGTGCGCACAGACCCTCGCCGACTTCGGCGCCGACGTGATCAAGGTGGAGCGCCCCGGCGCCGGCGACGACACGCGGCACTGGGGCCCCCCGTATCTGAAAACCGCCGACGGCGCGGACACCGCCGAAGCCGCCTACTACCTTGCCGCGAACCGCAACAAGCGCTCGGTGACGGTGGACATCGCCACGCCCGAGGGGCAGCGCATCGTGCGCGAACTGGCCGCGCAAAGCGACGTCGTGCTGGAGAACTACAAGGCTGGGCAGCTCAAGAAGTACGGGCTCGACTACGCGTCGCTGCGCGAGGTGAAGCCCGATCTCGTCTACTGCTCCGTGACCGGCTTCGGGCAGACGGGGCCCTATGCCTCGCGCGCGGGCTACGACTTCATCGTCCAGGGCATGGGCGGCTTCATGAGCATCACCGGCGAGCGCGACGCGCTGCCGGGCGGCGGCCCGCAAAAAGCCGGCGTGGCGATCGCCGACCTCATGACCGGCATGTACGCGACCATCGCCGTGCTCACGGCGCTCGCCCACCGCGACCGCACGGGCGTTGGCCAGTACATCGACATGGCGCTGCTCGACGTGCAGGTGGCCATGCTCGCGAACATGAACTCGAACTATCTGGCGAGCGGCAAGCCGCCGGCGCGCTGGGGCAATGCGCATCCGAACATCGTCCCCTATCAGGCATTCCAGACGAGCGATAGCTGGATCATCCTGGCCGTGGGCAATGACGGGCAGTTCCGCAAGTTCGTCGAAGTGGCGGGCCGGTCGGAGCTCGCCGACGACGAGCGCTTCGCGACCAATCCGGAACGCGTGCGCCATCGCGAGACGCTCGTGCCGATCGTCGCCGACCTGATCCGCACGCGCGCGAAGGCCGACTGGATCGGCGCGCTCGAAGCCGCGGGCGTGCCGTGCGGGCCGATCAACAACCTCGCGGAAGTGTTCGAGAACGAGCAGGTGATCGCGCGCGCGCTGCAGGTCGATGTGCCGCACCCCTCGGGCGGCACGGCACGGCTCGTGGGCAATCCCATCCGCATGAGCGAGACGCCGCCGCGCGTGGCGAGCCATCCGCCCACGCTCGGCGAGCATACCGATGCGGTACTGCGCGATGTGCTCGGGTATGCGGATGAGCAGGTCGCCGCGCTGCGGGACAAGGGCGTGGTTTGACGCGTGCCTGCGCATAAGCAAGGCCCGGCCGCATAGAGCGACGCGGCCTTCGCCCTATTTTTTCATCGACATCAACCAGTCGATGCCCTGCGGCCAGTCGTCGAGGCCGCTTTCGGCGTTGATGTGCCCGCGCGCGCCGATATCGAACCAGCGGCTTCCCCAGGCCTGCGCGCAGCGCTGCGAAAACGCCACGCCGCAGTAGGGATCGTCGCTGCTCGCGACCACGACGCTCGCGAACGGCAGCGCCGCCAGCGGCACGGGATCGAACCCCCGCGCGTCGCGCGGAAAGTCGGGGCCGTGCGGATCGGGCAGCGCGACCAGCAGCGCGCCGGCCACCTTCGCCCGCGTCGCGGCGCTCGCGTGGCGCGCGGCCCAGTGCGCCACGGTCAGGCAGCCCAGGCTGTGCGCCGCGAGGCGCACGCCGGCGGGCGCGCGTTGCACGGCGGCTTCGAGCGTCGCGCACCACGCCTCGCAGTCCGGGTGCATCCAGTCGGGCATCTGCACCCGCGCAAAGCCCGCGTGCGCGGCCTCCCAGCGCGTCTGCCAGTGTCCGGGCCCTGAGTCCATATAGCCCGGCAGCACCAGCACACGTGTTTCGCTCATCGTCAGCTTCTCCTCGCTTTTTCGTGGTCCACGCGACGATCCGGCACCGGGACTGGCACGGCGGGTCGCGTCAGGTAGAATGGAAGACACCATCGGGTGCCCAATCGCGTGCATTTTGCCTTTTATCGGGCGCCCTCGAACGACTTCCCTTTTCGCATGAATACCGAACGTAAAGACGCTGACCGCACGGACGCGCCTGCGGCATCCAATTTCATCCGCAATATCATCGACGACGACAACCGGTCGGGCAAGTGGGCGCAGCGTGTCGAAACGCGCTTCCCGCCGGAGCCGAACGGCTATCTGCACATCGGCCACGCGAAGAGCATCTGCCTGAACTTCGGCGTCGCGAAAAGCTACGGCGGCGTGTGCCACCTGCGCTTCGACGACACGAATCCTGAGAAGGAAGACATCGAGTACGTCAATTCGATCATCGACGCGGTGACGTGGCTCGGCTTCGAATGGAAGAAGGCCGACCAGGAATACCTCTTCTACGCGAGCGACTACTACGACAAGCTCTACGAGTTCGCCGAACTGCTGATCCAGCGCGGCAAGGCCTACGTGGACAGCCAGTCGCCGGAAGAGATGCGCGCGAACCGCGGCTCGGCCACGGAAGCCGGCACGAACTCGCCGTTCCGCGATCGTTCCGTCGATGAGAACCTCGACCTGTTCCGCCGCATGAAGGCAGGCGAGTTCGAGGAAGGTGCGCACGTGCTGCGCGCGAAGATCGACATGGCGTCGCCGAACTTCAACATGCGCGACCCGGTCATCTATCGCATCCGCTTCGCCCATCACTACCGCACGGGCGACAAGTGGTGCGTGTATCCGATGTACGACTACACGCACTGCATCTCGGACGCGCTGGAGAACATCACGCACTCGCTTTGCACGCTCGAGTTCGAAGATCATCGCCCGCTCTACGACTGGGTGCTCAACGAACTGGCCGACGCCGGCGTGTTCACGCGGCCGCTCCCGCAGCAAATCGAGTTTTCGCGCCTGAACCTCACCTACGCGATCACGAGCAAGCGCAAGCTGCTGCAACTCGTGACCGAAGGCCACGTGGACGGCTGGGACGACCCGCGCATGCCCACCATCGTCGGCGTGCGCCGCCGCGGCTTCACGCCCGAGAGCATCCAGCTCTTTTGCGAGCGCATCGGCGTGACGAAGGTCGATTCGTGGATCGACATGAGCGTGTTCGAAGGCGCGCTGCGCGACGACCTCGACGACAAGGCGCCGCGCACGGCCGCCGTGCTCGACCCGCTCAAGCTCATCATCGACAACTATCCCGAAGGTCAGAGCGAAGACTGCACGGCGCCCGTCCATCCGCATCATCCGGAGCGCGGCCTGCGCACGTTCCCGATCTCGCGCGAGCTGTGGATCGAGCGGGAGGACTTCAACGAGACGCCTCCGAAGGGCTATTTCCGCCTGTTCCCGGGCAACAAGGTGCGCCTGCGCTACGGCTTCGTGATCGAGTGCACGGGCGCGGACAAGGACGAGAACGGCAACGTGATCGCCGTGCACTGCAACTACTTCCCGGACAGCAAGTCGGGCACGGAAGGCGCGAACAACTACAAGGTGAAGGGCAACATCCACTGGGTGAGCGCGGCGCATGCGTGTCCGGCGGAAGTGCGCCTCTACGACCGCCTGTTCCGCGAAGAGCAGCCGGATGCGGGCGGCCGCGACTTCCTCGAAGCGCTCAACCCGGACTCGAAGCGCGTCGTGCAGGCGTATCTGGAGCCGGGCGCACGCGACGCCGCGCCCGAAGACCGCTATCAGTTCGAGCGCCACGGCTACTTTGTCGCCGACCGCTACGATTCGAAACCGGGTGCGCCGGTGTTCAACCGCATCGTCGGCCTGCGCGACAGCTGGGGCAAGTAAGGTACGCGCTGCGCGCCCACATAAGCAAAAGCCCGCACGGATTCGTGCGGGCTTTTGTGAGAGGGGCAGTCTGACCGAAACAGCCCGATCGGCTTACGCTGATCGGGCTGTTTCCTTTTCGGAGATCGTCATGGACACACTCCCGTTGATCGGATCGACCCTTGGCGAGCTCTGCTTCCACGCGCCTCGCCCGTTCACTCGTCGGTGTACACCACGCGATACGGAATGCCGATCTTGCCCCATTCTGCCGCTTCCTGAACGAGGTTGTAGTCGGTCAGCGGATTGTTCTGGACCCAGGCGTTGGGCAGCAGCACCTCATAGCCATTGCCCTCTTCTTCTACCTTGATGTGCGGCAGGCCGACGTCGGCGCGGCGGCGGCACAGCAGCGCGGCGAGCCGCAGGCAGAAGAGCAGCGGCCACTCCACGTCGCGTGTCTGCGAGAGCTTGCCGAGCTTGCCCACGTGGCCGAGCACGAGCGCGGCGAGGCGCGCCTGGTCGGTACGCGAGAAGCCGGGCATGTCGGCATTGCTGGCGATGTACGCCGAGTGCTTGTGATACGCGCTGTGCGAGATGGAGAGCCCGATCTCGTGCAGCGACGCCGCCCACGAGATGAACATGCGGTTCTCTTCGCGGCGCTCCTCGTCGGGCTCCTCGAACTGGTCGTAGAACTTCACGGCGAGATCGCCGATGCGCCCCGCCTGCGCGCGGTCCACGCCGTAGCGGCGCATGAAACCTTCCACCGTCACCGTGCGCATGTCCTCGTGCTGCGAACGGCCGAGCAGGTCATAGAGCACGCCGAGGCGCAGCGCGCCGTCCGTGGTGTCGACGTAGTCGATACCGAGCTCGTCGAATACCGCGATCATGATCGAGAGCCCGCCCGCCAGCACCGGCACGCGATCGGGCTTGAGCGCGACGAGCTTGAGCCGGTTCACGTTCTCGGCCTTGATGAGCGCGCGCTTCAGGCGTTCGAGGCCGCCGCGCGAGATGCCGTGCGTCACGCCCGCATCGTTGAAACCGTTGGCCTCGACGAGTTCCGCGAGCGCGCGCGCCGTGCCCGAGGAACCGATGGCCTGGTCCCAGCCGGTCGTGCGGTAGTCGGAGGAAATGATCTGGATTTCGCGCGTGGCCGCGAGTTCGGCCTGGCGCATCGTGTATTCGTCGACGTTGCCCGAGGGGAAGAACTGCCGGCTATGGCTCACGCAGCCGATATACAGGCTTTCCATCCGGATCGGCGTGTAGTGCGCACCGATGATGAATTCGGTCGAGCCGCCGCCGATGTCCACCACGAAGCGTTTACCCGCGCTCGCCGGCACCGAGTGCGCGGCGCCCGCGTAGATGAGGCGCGCCTCTTCGCGGCCGGCGATCACCTCGATCGGGAAGCCGAGCGCCGCTTCGGCCTCGGCGAGGAACTCGCCCGCGTTCTTGGCGACGCGCAGCGTGTTGGTCGCCACCGCGCGCACCTGATCGGGATGAAAGTCGCGCAGGCGCTCGCCGAAGCGCTTGAGCGCGTCCCAGCCGCGCACCTGCGAGGCGCGGTCGAGCAGCTTGTCTTTCGACAGGCCTGCTGCAAGCCGCACCGGCTCGCGCAATGCATCCACCGGATAGATCTGGCTGCCGGCATCGGTCTCTTCGACGCGCCCAACGATCAGACGAAAGCTGTTCGAGCCGAGATCGACGGCGGCAAGCAGGTGGGGATTCGTTACCATCAGGGGGGCGGGCTCCGTGCGTGCGTACATCGACGAACGCGCGGCCATACGGGCTTGCTGCTCCGCGGCCGCACTGTCCAAATGCGATATTTTAAGCGTAGCCGACTTCACCATGTCGCTCCTCGCGCGGGTCAACCAGGGACTTTTACCCAGGGTGCATGTTCGCTACGCGAGTTGTCGATTTCATGAAAATGCGGCGTAAAATTTATGACACATCAAAAGTCATATTAAAGTCATATTACTGTGAGAATTTCCGAGCGTCCGTTCGAATCACTCCCCGATATTCCTTTTTCATTGCCAATGTCCATCCGCTACCCTTTGCTTAACCGCGAGCTGGGCATACTGGGATTCAACGAGCGCGTGCTGGCACAGGCGTCCGATCCCGCTGTTCCTTTGCTGGAGCGCCTGCGCTTCATCTGCATCACCAGCAGCAACCTCGACGAATTCTTCGAAGTCCGCATGGCCGGGCTCCAGGAACAGATGCGCGACAACCCGGGCGTGCTCTCGCCCGACGGCATGTCGCTGCAGCACGTGTACGACCTCGTGGTCGAGCGCGCGCAGCGTCTCGTGCATCGCCAGTACCGCATGCTGCACGACACGGTGCTGCCCGCGCTCGAACAGGAAAGCATCTATTTTCACGGCACCGACGCCTGGAACGAGGCGCAAACCGCCTGGGCGCGCAAATACTTCTTCGACGAACTGCTGCCCGTGCTCACGCCGATCGGCCTCGATCCTGCCCACCCGTTCCCGCGCGTGCTCAACAAGAGCCTGAATTTCGTGGTGGAGCTCGAAGGTAAGGACGCCTTCGGACGTCAGGCCGTAATGGGCATCGTGCAGGCGCCGCGCGCGCTGCCGCGCCTCGTTCGCATGCCGCAGGAACTCTCGGGCTTCCAGCACGGTTTCGTGCTGCTCGGCTCGCTGCTGCAACGCTTCGTGGGCGAGCTGTTCCCGAGTCTCGTCGTGCGCAGCTGCAATCAATTCCGCATCACGCGCAACAGCGAACTCTTTGTCGACGAAGACGAAATCACCAATCTGCGCGTGGCGCTGCAGGGCGAACTGCCCGCGCGCCATCTCGGCAATGCGGTGCGGCTCGAAGTGTCGGCGGAAACGCCCGCGCATCTCGTGAAGCGTCTGCTCGACGAAAGCGGCCTCAACGAGAAGGACTGCTATTTCGTCGATGGACCCGTGAATCTCGTGCGTCTCATGCAGTTGCCCGAGATGGTGGATCGCCCCGACCTCAAGTTCGTGCCGCACGTGCCCGCCATTCCGCAGCGCATCGCCGCGAACAGCAACATGTTCGATGTGATCGACCAGGGCGACGTGCTCCTGCATCACCCGTACGAGAGCTTCCAGCCGGTGCTCGAACTGTTGCTGCAAGCCGCGAACGATCCGAACGTGGTCGCGATCAAGCAGACGATCTACCGCACCGGCACCGATTCGCCGCTCATGGACGCGCTCATGCAGGCCGCGCGCAACGGCAAGGAAGTGACCGTGGTCGTTGAGCTGCTCGCGCGCTTCGACGAAGAAACCAACATCAACTGGGCCGCGCAGCTCGAAGCCGTGGGCGCGCACGTGGTGTACGGCGTGGTGGGCCACAAGTGCCATGCCAAGATGATGCTGATCGTGCGCCGCGTGGCCGTGAACGGCCGCATGGTGCTGCGTCGCTACGTCCACCTCGGCACGGGCAACTACCATCCGCGCACGGCGCGTCTTTACACCGACTTCGGCCTCATGACCTCGGAGCCGAAGATGTGCGAGGACGTTCACCACGTCTTCCAGCAGCTCACGGGCATCGGCGGCGAGCTGCAACTGCACGATCTGTGGCAGTCGCCGTTCACGCTGCATCCGAAGATGATCGAGGCGATCCGCGCCGAGGCCGAGGCTGCGCGCCAGGGCAAGAAGGCGCGCATCGTCGCCAAGATGAATGCGCTGCTCGAGCCCACGGTAATCGATGAGCTGTACGAAGCATCGCAGGCCGGCGTGAAAATCGACCTCATCATCCGCGGCGTGTGCTCGCTGCAGCCCGGCGTGCCCGGGCTCTCGGAGAACATCACGGTGCGCTCGATCGTCGGGCGTTTTCTGGAACACCATCGCATCTACTACTTCTATGCGGGCGGCAAGGAAGACGTCTATCTGTCGAGCGCCGACTGGATGGATCGCAACCTGTTCCGGCGCGTCGAAGTGGCGTTCCCGATTCGTGACCGCAGGCTCAAGCGCCGCGTGATCGCCGAAGGTCTGTCGTGCTTTCTCGGCGACAACCAGTCGGCCTGGCTCATGCAGAGCGACGGCCACTATCGCCGGCGCCGTGCTGGCAAGGCCGTGCGCAATGCGCAGTTGAATCTGCTCGCGAAGTTCTGCCCTTGATGGCTTGACGGGCTGGTCGCGCTGGACGAAAAAATGCCGCTTCCCGGGAAGCGGCATTTTCGTTTGCACTGGCTGCGGCGCTTACACCGGCGCGGGCTGCCTTCTCGTCGTACGCGCGGTCGGGAAGCGCACCGTGAACGTGCTGCCCCGCCCTTCTTCGCTCTTCACTTCGAGCGCTGCATCATGGCGTTGCAGCACGTGCTTCACGATGGCGAGGCCCAGCCCCGTGCCGCCCGTGTCGCGCGAGCGGCTGCGATCCACGCGATAGAAGCGCTCGGTCAGGCGCGGAATATCGGCGGCTGGAATGCCCAGTCCGCTGTCGGTGACCGAGAACACCGCACTGCCTTGCTCCATGCGCCAGCTCAGGTGCACCGAGCCACCCTCCGGCGTATAGCGCACCGCATTGGTCGCGAGATTGCCGAGCGCGCTCAGGATCTCGGTTTCGGAGCCCGTAACGCTCAAGCCATCGTCGAAATCGGCCGTGATGCGGTGATGGCCGCCCGACAGGTTCTCCGCGTCCTCACGCACGTGTCCGAGTACCGCGCGCATATCGACCATCTGGTCGTCGGGCTGACGCGCCTCGCCTTCGAGTTTGGCCAGCACCAGCAGATCGGTGACGATGTGGCGCATGCGCGAGGCCTGTTGCTCCATCAACTCCAGATAGCGGGTGCGCTCGGCTTCGCCCAGCGGCAGTTCGCGCATCGTCTCGAGGAAGCCCGAGAGCACGGTGATCGGCGTCTTCAATTCGTGGGAGACGTTGGCCACGAAGTCGCGCCGCATGGCGTCGGTACGCTCGAGTTCGGTGATGTCCTGCGAGAGCACGAGCTTACGGTTCTCGCCGTACGGAAACACCTGCACCGAAATCACATTCTGACGCTTCGCGCCCATGCCCCGCATGATGAGCATGTCCGTGTAGTCGTGCGAATTGAGATAGCGCACGAAGTCGGGCTGGCGCACGAGATGCGTGATGTGCTGGCGCAGATCGCGTTTCGCGTCGAGACCGAAGTGGACTTCGGAGATCGCGTTGCACCATTCGATCTGATCGTGATCGTCGAGCATGGCGACGCCGTTGGGCGACGCCTGAATCGCCTGGATGAAGCGCGAATGCTGCTGCTCGACCTGGCGCACCTGGGCGTGCCAGCGCTTCGCGAGCTTGTGCAGACGGTAATAGATTTCGCCCCAGATGCCGGGGGCGCTCGGCACTTCGCCATAGACCGGCGCGTCGAGCAGGCGCCAGAGGCGCTGCTTGTGGAACGTGCCGAAGAGCATTTGAGCGAGCAGCGCCAGCACGGCCACGCTCAGTGCGATCTTGACGCCGAAGATCGCGCCAATGCCCGCGCATACGAGCGCGAGCAACGCGATCGATACGAGGGAGCGCACCCAGATGATGTTCATGATCCTGCGATCGAAGGTAGATACGGTCGGATGCGGGCACGCGACATCTTGTGACCACCGCTGCGGTCACGGTGGATTCCAATCAGCCGCGCCGCCCGGTGACTCACCCTGCGGCGCTGCCGTGGAACGGGCTCAGGCGCTCTTCGCGAGACGGTAGCCGCTGCCGCGCACCGTTTCGATCATAGCATCGCACCCCGCCGGCTTTAGCGCGGCACGCAGACGCTTGATATGCACGTCAACGGTGCGCTCTTCGACGAACACGTGATCGCCCCACACCTGGTCGAGCAGCTGCGTGCGGCTGTGCACGCGCTCGGGGTGCGTCATGAAGAAGTGCAGCAGGCGGAACTCGGTGGGACCGAGATCGAGCTTGATCTCCGAGCCATCGGCCGCCGCCGCCACGCGGTGCGTGGCCGGATCGAGCTTCAGTCCGTTGATCGCCACGACGTCTTCGGTGAGCTGCGGCGCGCGGCGGCGCAGCACCGCCTTGATACGCGCCATCAGCTCCTTCGGCGAGAACGGCTTCGTCACGTAGTCGTCGGCGCCGATCTCGAGACCGAGCACCTTGTCCTGCTCGTCGCCGCGCGCGGTCAGCATGATGATGGGGATATGCTTCGTGCGCTCGTTGTTGCGCAGGTCGCGCGCGAAGGTGACGCCGGACTTGCCCGGCAACATCCAGTCGAGCAGGATGAGATCGGGCAGCACGTCGCTGATCAGGTTCTGCGCCTGCTCCGCGTTGTAGGCGCGGATCGGGCAATGGCCTGCGTGCTGCAGGTTCACCGAAATCAGCTCGGAAATGGCGGGCTCATCTTCGATGACGAGAATGCTGCTAGGCATCGGCACCTCTTGACCTTGTTACCTGAAAGTTAGCTGAGTGCTTCGCGTTCGAGCGCGTCGCGCGACTTGTGCCGCACGTCCGTGCCCTTCACGATGTAAATGATGAATTCCGCGATGTTCTTCGCGTGGTCGCCGATCCGCTCGATCGCCTTGGCGATGAACAGATAGTCGAGGCCCACCGAGATCGTGCGCGGATCTTCCATCATGTAGCTCACGAGCTTGCGCACGAAGGCGCGGAATTCCTCGTCGATCGCCTTGTCGTCGCGCACGATCTGCGCGGCCGCCACGGTGTCGAGGCGCGCGAACGCGTCGAGCGCGCGGCGCAGGATCGACACGGCCATCTCGCCCGAGACCTTGATTTCGGCGATGTTGACGGTGCGCGAGGCGCCGTCTTCCATCAGGCGCTTGGTGCGCTTGGCGATCTTCTCGGCTTCGTCGCCGGCGCGCTCGAGATTCGTGATCGTCTTGGAGATCGCGAGCACGAGGCGCAGGTCGCGCGCGGCGGGCTGGCGGCGCGCGATGATGTTGCTGCACTCCTCGTCGATCTCGACTTCCATCGTGTTGAGGCGGTCTTCAGCAGCGATCACGCGATCGGCGGCGGCGCCGTCGAACTCGTTCAGGGCCTGCATCGCCGTGATGATCTGCGATTCGACTAGGCCGCCCATTTCGAGGACCTTCGACGAAATCAGATTGAGGTCGGCATCGAACTGGCTGGACAGGTGTTTGTCGGACATGGTTTCCTCGCTGCGTCGTCGGTCAGCCGAAACGGCCCGTGATGTAGTCTTCCGTTTCCTTGCGGACCGGCTTGATGAAGATCTTCTCGGTGTCGCCGAATTCGATCAGCTCGCCGAGATACATATACGCAGTGTAGTCCGAACAACGCGCGGCCTGCTGCATGTTATGGGTGACGATCACCACCGTGTAGTCGCTCTTCAGCTCGGCGATGAGCTCCTCGATGCGGCCCGTCGAAATCGGGTCGAGCGCCGAGCACGGCTCGTCGAGCAGCAGCACTTCGGGGCGGATGGCAATGCCGCGCGCGATGCACAGGCGCTGCTGCTGGCCGCCCGAGAGGCCGTAGCCGCTCTGACCCAGCTTGTCCTTCACTTCGTTCCAGAGCGCGGCCTTCGTGAGCGCCCACTCGACGCGGTCATCCATTTCCGGACGCGAGAGCGATTCGAACATCTTCACGCCGAACGCGATGTTGTCGTAAATCGACATCGGGAACGGGGTCGGCTTCTGGAACACCATGCCGATGCGTGCGCGCAGCAGCGAGATGTCGCGCTTCGACGTGAGCAGGTTCTCGCCGTCCATGACGATTTCGCCCTCGGCGCGCTGCTCCGGATAGAGCGCGTACATCTTGTTGAAAGTCCGCAGCAGCGTGGACTTGCCGCAGCCCGACGGGCCGATGAACGCGGTCACCTTGCCTTCGGGGATCTGCAGGTTGATGTTCTTCAGGGCGTGATATTTGCCGTAGAAGAAGTTCAGGTCCTTCACTTCGATCTTCGGCGTGCCGAGCGCCTGCGCTGGCGCGTGATGGGCGGGTTCCGCGGGTTGGAAACCCGTTGCCGGCGACGCAGCTTGCCCGGCGCTCTTGAGGTGAGTCTCTGCCATGTTCATCGGGTACTCCGCCCTGGATTACTTGTTCGAAAAGACCGTGCGCGCGAGGATATTCAGACCCAGCACGCCCAGTGTGATCAGGAAAACGCCGGCCCACGCAAGCGATTGCCACTGCGCAAACGGGCTCATCGCAAACTTGAAGATCGTGACCGGCAGGTTCGCGATCGGTTGATTCATGTTCGTGGTGAAGAACTGGTTCGACAGCGCCGTGAAGAGCAGCGGCGCCGTTTCGCCGGCAATCCGGGCGACCGCCAGCAGCACGCCCGTCACGATGCCGGCGATCGAAGCCTTCAGCGTGATCGACATCACCATCTTCCACTTCGGCGTGCCGAGCGCGAATGCCGCCTCGCGCAGATTGTTCGGCACGAGCTTGAGCATGTTTTCGGTCGTGCGGATCACGATCGGGATCTGCAGGAGCGCCAGGGCGATCGCGCCGGCCCAGCCGCTGAAGTGCCCCATCTTCGCGACGACGAGCGCGTAGACGAACAGACCGACGACGATCGAAGGCGCCGACAGCAGAATGTCGTTGATGAAACGCGTGACGCTCGCGAGCCAGCTTTTCTGGCCGTATTCCGCGAGATAGATGCCTGCGAGAATGCCGATCGGCGTGCCGACGAAGGTTGCAGCCGCAACGAGTATCAGGCTGCCGACGATCGCGTTGGCGAGACCGCCGCCATCGGTGTTCGGCGGCGGCGTGGACTGCGTGAACAGCTCCACCGAAAGACCGCCGATGCCGAGCGACAGCGTCGTGTAGAGAATCCACACGAGCCAGAGCAGGCCAAACGCCATTGCGGCGAGCGAGCACGTGAGCGCGATCGCGTTGGTGATGCGGCGACGGCGTTGCAGCTTGCCGCGCATGCGGTCTAGTTCGGGCCCGTAAATCGCACCCGGAATCTTCATCAGCGGTTCGCTCATCGCGCACCCTCCGCTTTTTCAAGGCGCAGCAACATGACCTTCGAGATCGACAGCACGATGAACGTGATCACGAACAGGATCAGGCCGAGTTCCATCAGCGCGGCCGTGTGCAGGCCCGGGCTCGCTTCCGCGAACTCGTTGGCGAGCGCCGAGGTGATGCTGTTGCCCGGTGAAAAGAGCGACACGTTGTCGAGCAGATTGGTATTGCCGATCACGAACGTGACGGCCATCGTTTCGCCGAGCGCGCGCCCGAGCCCGAGCATGACGCCGCCGATCACGCCGGTCTTGGTGAAGGGCAGCACGATCTTCCACATCACTTCCCAGGTCGTGCAGCCGATGCCGTAGGCCGACTCCTTGAGCAGCACGGGCGTGACTTCGAACACGTCGCGCATGACCGAGGCGATGTACGGAATGATCATGATCGCGAGGATCACGCCGGCGCAGAGAATGCCGATGCCGATGGGCGCGCCCTTGAACAGCGCGCCGACGATCGGCATGCCGCCCAGCAGCGCGCCGAGGGGCTTTTCGAACCATTGCGCGAAGATCGGCGCAAACACGAGCAGACCCCACATCCCGTAGACGATCGACGGGATGGCGGCGAGCAGCTCGATGGCGATGCCGAGCGGCCGGCGCAGCCACGCGGGCGAGAGCTCAGTGAGAAAGAGCGCAATGCCGAAGCTCACAGGCACGGCGATGATGAGCGCGATGAGCGAGGTGGCGATCGTGCCGTAGATGGGCACGAGCGCGCCGAACTGCTCACTGGGAGGATCCCAGTCGGCAGTCCAGAGGAATGCGAGACCGAACTTCTGGATCGTCGGCAACGAGGCGACGAGCAGCGATACGATGATGCCGCCGAGCAGCAGCAACGTGACGATGGCGGCGAGGCGTGCGAGGCCGCCGAAAATGATGTCCCCTGCCGGGCTGGGCGCTCTTTGCTGCGCAGCGTTGCCGGATGGGTTCGACACGAGCGGGACGTCGGACATGGTGACCTGGGTTCCATTTGCCGCGAGCGCGGGGCTCACGACGTTGACGCAGCCGTGAGACTGCGGATCGCCCGACTTCCGGCCACTATGGCTGACGACTGGACCGGAGGGCGGGCGGCACATCATGGACAGCGCATTCAGGCAAGCCACAAGCGAACAGGCCGCGCGCGTCACGCGGCGGCCCTTTTTACGCTTGCCTGACGCCTTGCTTACTCAGCGACCGGCTTGCCGCTCGCGTCCTTGACCTTCTCCTTCCACTGCGCCTTGATTTCGCTCACAACCGAAGGCGGCAGCGAGATGTAGTCGAGGCTGTCAGCAGCCGGCGTGCCGTTCTTGAACGCCCAGTCGAAGAACTTGAGCGTTTCCTTGCCCTGTTCCGGCTTGTCCTGCGCCGTATGCAGCAGCACGAAGGTCGCGCCGACGACCGGCCATGCGTCCTTGCCCGGCTCGTTCGTGAGGATCTGGTAGAACGACTTCTTCCAGTCCGCGCCGGCAGCGGCGGCCTTGAACGTTTCGGTGTCCGGCTGAACGACGGCGCCCGCCTCGTTCTTCATGGCAGTGTAGACCATGTGATTTTGCTTGGCGTACGCCCACTCGACGTAGCCGATCGCGCCCGGCAGGCGCTGAACGAAGGCGGCGACGCCGTCGTTGCCCTTGCCGCCCGTACCCGTCGGCCAGTTCACGGTCGTGCCTTCGCCGACCTTGCTCTTCCACTCGGGGTTGACCTTCGAGAGGTAGTTCGTCCAGATGAAGCTGGTGCCCGAACCATCGGCGCGGCGGACCACGGCGATGTCGAGATCAGGCAACTTGACCTTCGGGTTCAGTGCGACGATGGCCGGATCGTTCCACTTCTTGATCTTGCCGAGGTAGATGTCGCCGAGCACCGGGCCCGACAGCGTGATTTCGCCAGCCTTGACGCCCGGAACGTTGATCGCCGGCACGACGCCGCCCACCACCGTCGGGAACTGGAACAGACCGGCCTTGGCCAGATCTTCGTCCTTCAGCGGGGCGTCAGAGCCCGCGAAGTCGACGGTCTTGGCCTGAATCTGCTTGATGCCGCCCGACGAGCCGATGCCCTGGTAGTTCACCTTGCCGCCACCCGACTTTTGATAGGCATCCGCCCATTTCGTATAGATCGGTGCTGCGAAGGTGCTACCCGCGCCGGTGATGTCTGCAGCGTGGGCTGCGATCGCGAAGAGCGCGCCAGCAACGCCAGCGAGCGCGGTTTGCATCAATTTCATGAGACCTCCAGTGTGTGAGCGGGATAACGACACCGCGAAGCTTAGGGGGTCTCTGTGACAGTACTGTGACGGTTCATGAAGCAAACGTGACAGTTCGATTACCGACTGAAAGGCGGGGGATGGCGCGAAGAATGCGCGCTTACCGGCAATTGCGGCGAGGCCTGCAAGGAGAGTGACAGCAGTGAAGGCCGCCCGGCGGGGCTTTCGTGTCAGTCGGGAAATCGTCGGAAGTTTTCGAGGAATCCCTCGAATAATGTTAGCGAACGATGTTTTTTATGTTTTAAACGTTTGCCCGAATCTGCGTGTCATCGAAAAAAAACACGGAAAAAACGCGCGCATGCCGTTCCAGCATCGCGCGCGTGGGATCGGTATGCGATCGGCCAGCCTGGCTGACGATCACGCGATAGCACGCTTGACCACGCCTGCGATCGCCTCGGCGTAGTGCACCACGTCGCGCTCCTCGCGGGCCTCTACCATCACGCGCAGCACCGGCTCCGTGCCCGAGGCGCGGATCAGTACGCGGCCCTTGCCCTTCAGTTCCGCCTCGGCGGAGGCGATCGACTGCTGGATCGCGGCGTTGCCTTTCCAGTCGGCGCCCTGCGCAATGCGCACGTTGATGAGCTTCTGGGGGAACAGCGTCACGCCGTCGAGCAGTTGCGCCAAAGTCTGGCCGCTGCGCTTCATCGCGGCGAGCACGAGCAGCGCAGAGACGATGCCGTCGCCGGTCGTGTGGCGATCGAGCGAGAGAATATGGCCCGAGCCTTCCGCGCCCAGTTGCCAGCCGTGCTCGCGCAGTTGCTCCAGCACGTAGCGGTCACCCACGTTCGCCCGCACGAACTGCACGCCGAGGCGCGCGAGCGCCTGCTCGACCGAGAGATTGGTCATGAGCGTGCCCACCGCGCCTTCCACCTTGCCGTCGGTCGCGATGCGGTCCTTCACGAGCACGTAGAGCAGTTCGTCGCCGTTGTAGAGGCGCCCTTGTGCATCCACGACTTGAAGACGGTCGGCGTCGCCATCGAGCGCGATGCCGAGGTTGGCGTGATTCGCGCGCACCGCGCGCACGAGCGCGTCGGGCGAGGTCGCACCCACGCCGTCGTTGATGTTGAAGCCGTTCGGCGACACCCCGATCGGAATGACATCCGCGCCCAGTTCGTGGAACACGTGCGGCGCAATGTCATACGCCGCGCCGTTGGCACAGTCGATCACGAGCTTCAGACCGCGCAGATTGAACGCCTGCGGGAACGTGCTCTTGCAGAACTCGATGTAGCGCCCGCCCGCGTCGTCGAGCCGTCGCGCGCGGCCAAGCTGCTCGGAAGGCGCGCAGTCCAGCGGCTGCTCGAGTTGCTCCTCGATCTGCGTCTCGACCTCGTCGGGCAGCTTGTTGCCGTCCGCGGAGAAGAACTTGATGCCGTTGTCGTAATAGGGATTGTGCGATGCGCTGATCACGACGCCCGCGGCAAGCCGCAGCGCACGTGTGAGATAGGCAATGCCGGGCGTCGTCATCGGGCCGGCCAGCATCACGTCGACGCCAGCGGCCGAAAGCCCCGCTTCCAGCGACGCCTCGAGCATATAGCCCGAAATGCGCGTGTCCTTGCCGATCAGCACGGACGGACGCGGCCCCGAAGCCGCCGCCGAACCCGCGAGCACCTTGCCCGCGGCGTAGCCAAGGCGCAGCACGAAGTCAGGCGTGATCGGCGCCTCGCCGACCTTGCCGCGTACCCCATCAGTTCCGAAATAACGACGTCCCATTTTTCTATCCCTCGGTTTGGTGCTGTCTTGTACTGTACGTAGCCACCGTGACATGCGCCGGTGCGCTCAGGTGCGCTCTGGTGCGCCCTGGTGCGCCCTGGTGCGCCCTGGTGCATTTGGCGCCGGCAAGCGTCTATCCGGTCAGTGGCTCAACCTCGCCCGGCCGGCGCGCCGGCGCCCATCGCATTGCGCATCGCTGCCCAGACCTTGAGGGCATCCACAGTGGGCGCGACGTCGTGTACGCGGATGATTGCCGCGCCCCGCTCTGCCGCGCACACGGCTGCCGCCACGCTCGCCGCCACCCGCTCGCTCGCGGGCCGGTTCACGAGTGCGCCCAGCATCGATTTGCGCGACATGCCGGCGAGTATCGGATACGGCGCCTTGCCGCTCGGGACCTCGGGCGCCGTCTCGGGCAGGTGCGCGAGCAGCGCGTAATTGTGCTCCACCACCGACTTGCCGAAGCCAAAGCCCGGATCCACGCTGATCCGCGCCTTCGCCACGCCCGCCGCTTCGAGTTCGGCGCAACGCTGCTCGAGAAATTCGCGCACCTCGCGCACGACGTCCGCATAGTTGGGCTCGGACACCTGCATCGTCTGCGGCTCGCCCAGCATGTGCATCACGCACAATCCGCAGTCGCTGCCGCGTATGGCTTCGATCGCGCCGGGCATCCGGAAGCCCCAGATGTCGTTGATCATGTCCGCGCCGGCCGCGAGCGCCGCGCGCATGACCTCGGGCTTGTACGTGTCGATGGAGAGCGGCACGTTCGCGGCCTTGAGCTTCTCCACGAGCGGAATCACGCGCGCGAGTTCCTCGTCGAGCGGTACCGGAGGCGCCCCCGGCCGCGTCGATTCGCCGCCAATATCGATGATGTCGACGCCGTCGAGCATCATCTGCTCGGCGCGGCGCAGCGCGTCACCGAAAGCGAGATAGCGGCCGCCATCGGAAAACGAGTCCGGCGTGGCATTGAGGATGCCCATGACGAGCGGACGTTCGAAAGTCAGCGTGAAGCGGCCGCACGCGAGCGGTTCGGGTGGAAGATTACCCTGCGAGATGATGTTGGGCACGTCAAGAAACGTCAGAAGTGTAACGGGATGTGGTGGGCCGGCATGCCGCGCGCACCAGAAATGCAAAGGGCCGGTGTGAACATCACACCGGCCCGCAACTTTACTCGATAAGGATCACGCCGGTGCGGTGGCACTACCCGGCTTGACCTCGGTGCCCGGGCTACCGCCCGACGACGCGTCGCCCGGCGACGGCGTGCTCTTCGGCGAGCGCGGCGGACGGCCGGCCATGATGTCGTTGATCTGCTCGGCGTCGATCGTTTCCCACTCCATGAGCGCGGCGGTCATGGCTTCGACCTTGTCGCGGTTCTCGTCGAGCAGACGCTTCGCGAGGTTGTACTGCTCGTCGAGCACCCGGCGGATTTCCGCGTCGACCTTCTGCTGCGTGGCTTCCGAAATCGCGCGCGTGAAGCCCTTGCCGAACGGACCGCTGTCACTGTCGTCGTCGGCGTAGACCATCGGTCCGAGCGCGTCGGTCATGCCGAAACGCGTGACCATTGCGCGAGCCGTTTGCGTCGCCTTGTTGAAGTCGTCGGACGCGCCCGTGCTGATCAGGTTCATGAACAGCTCTTCCGCCACACGGCCGCCGAACAGGATAGCCAGACGATCCAGCAGATAGTCCTTCGAGTAGGTCTCGTTGTCGTGTTCGGGCAGCTGCCACGTCACGCCCAGCGCACGGCCGCGCGGAATGATCGTGACCTTGTGCACCGGATCGGCCTTCGGCAGCAGCTTCGCGATGACCGCATGGCCCGACTCGTGATATGCCGTGGCGCGCTTCGCCTCTTCGCGGATCACGGCCGACTTGCGCTCCGGACCCATGAAGATCTTGTCCTTCGCGTCCTCGAAATCCTGCATCTCGACGATGCGCTTGCCGCGGCGCGCCGCGAAGAGCGCAGCTTCGTTCACCAGGTTGGCGAGGTCGGCGCCCGAGAAGCCCGGCGTGCCGCGCGCGATGACGGCTGCGTCTACGTCGTTGGCGATCGGCACCTTGCGCAGGTGCACCTTCATGATCTGCTCGCGGCCACGAATGTCCGGGAGGCCGACATAAACCTGACGGTCGAAACGGCCCGGACGCAGCAGCGCCTTGTCGAGCACGTCCGAACGGTTGGTTGCCGCGATCACGATGACGCCCGAGTTCGCCTCGAAGCCGTCCATCTCCACCAGCATCTGGTTCAGCGTCTGCTCGCGCTCGTCGTTGCCGCCGCCCATGCCGGCGCCGCGATGGCGGCCGACCGCGTCGATTTCGTCGATGAACACGATGCACGGTGCATGCTTCTTGGCCTGTTCGAACATGTCGCGCACGCGGGCCGCGCCCACGCCGACGAACATTTCGACGAAGTCGGAACCCGAGATGCTGAAGAACGGCACCTTCGCCTCGCCGGCAATGGCACGTGCCAGCAGCGTCTTACCGGTGCCCGGAGGGCCGACCAGCAGCACGCCGCGCGGGATGCGCCCGCCCAGCTTCTGGAACTTTTGCGGATCGCGCAGGAAGTCGACGAGCTCGGACACTTCTTCCTTGGCTTCGTCGCAGCCCGCGACGTCGGAGAAGTTGACGGCGTTGTTGTTCTCGTCGATCAGGCGGGCGCGCGATTTACCAAACGAAAACGCCCCGCCTTTGCCGCCCCCCTGCATCTGTCTCATCATGTAGAACCAGAACACGATGATGAGGATGGTTGGCCCGAGGTAGTACAACGCGGAGACGAGCGCGTTCGGCTCTTCATCGGCCTTGCCGCTCACCTGCACGCCATATTTCATCAGGTCGCCGACCATCCAGATGTCGCCCGGGGAGACGATCTGGTATTTCTGGCCATCAGCCGGAGTGACCGTGAGGTTCCGCCCCTGCACCACGACGCTCTTGACCTTGCCGTTTCTCGCGTCGTCCATGAACTGCGAATAGGAAACGCCTTCCTGGACACGGGGCTTGTCGAACTGCTTGAACACCGTAAACAGCACCAGTGCGATTACCAGCCACACCGCTGCCTTCGAAAACATGTTGTTGTTCAAAGCACCACTCCTTCACTCATAGATGGGCGCCTACATTCGCCTTGCGACACCATCAAAGCATTCTAATCCAGTACAAGGCCCCCTGCCATAAGGTTTCACTACCGCAGGAATAGCCTCGGCGCCTTGCCCTGACTGCGTCTTGCACGCGTCTGACAGTCGGTTTCGCGTTATGTACCGCAATCGCGCCCTGTTTAACGGGGGCGCTTCAAGTGTTTACCCAATATAAACGTTTCGGACGATTTGTCGCGCGACGCCTTCGGTTTGCGCGCGGCTACGACCTTGAACTGTTGCTTGAACTTCTCGACGATCTGGCTGTAACCGCTGCCGTGGAAACATTTGACTAAAAGGGCCCCTTCGGACTTCAGATGATTCTGCGAAAACTCGAGCGCAAGGTCGCACACGTGTTCGATCCGTGCCGCGTCGGCCGACGCGACCCCCGAGAGATTGGGCGCCATGTCCGAAATTACAAGATCGACCGGGCGGCCACCCACCAATTCTTCGAGTTGCGCAAGCACGTCGTCTTCGCGAAAGTCGCCTTGCAGGAACTGGACGTCGGCGATGGGTTCCATCGGCAGAATGTCGAGCGCGATGATCGTGCCGTCGATCCCGCCCTGCCGCTGCTCGTCGCGCTTCACGCCCACCGCGAGCTTGTTGCGCGCGTACTGGCTCCAGCTTCCCGGCGCCGCCCCGAGGTCCACGATCACCATGCCAGGGCGGATCAGTTTGTCCTGCTCGTCGATTTCCTTGAGCTTGTACGCGGCGCGGGCGCGATAGCCCTCCCGCTGCGCCATTTTCACGTAAGGGTCGTTGATATGGTCGTGCAGCCACGACTGGTTGAAGCGATTTTTTGCCATTAAAGATGAACTCTTGCTGCGTGATTCCGCGCTTTTAGCGGATAATACGCGTTTAATTCGTGCGGCCGTCGCGGCTCGCCTTGCCGGATGATCGTTGCTCCGGCAACCCAAGTGCCCGCGCCCTGCCGTTTCCCCACGGTTTTCCGTTGTTCCGACGCGCTTGCCCGCCAGCGGCCCGCCATCCGCGGACCGCGTCCGGTCCGTACAGGCTGCCAATCCTTGCCTGCCGACCCGCGCGGCGCCGTCATTTTAGTCGAGTCTGCCACATCCCATGCCCGCCCTCTCTCTTTCCGCCGAACAGCGCTCCGAACTGCGCTCCCAGGCTCATGCGCTCAAACCGGTCGTGCTCATCGGCGCCGAGGGACTGACCGACGCCGTGATCAAGGAAATCCAGGTTCACCTCGACGCGCACCAGCTCATCAAGGTGCGCGTGTTCGGCGACGAGCGCGAGGAGCGCATCGCGATCTACGAAGAGATCTGCGACCGTCTGGGCGCCGCCCCGATCCAGCACATCGGCAAGCTGCTCGTCATCTACAGGCCCGAGCAAGCCAGCGCGAAGACCACTACCGCGCGCGCGGGCGCACGCGGCACCGTGTCGCGCCCGTCCGCCGACGTGCCGAGCGCGCGCGAGGCAGGCAAGCGCGGTGCTGCGCCGCGCGTCGTGAAGGTCGTCAAGCCCAGCGAGAACCCGATGCGCAAGCCGAAGGCACAAAAGCTGACGGTGAAAGGCAACGAGCGCGTGACGCAAGGCGGCAACATCAAGCGCGCCAAGAAGCGCCAGACCAGCTCCAAGCGCGTCCATCAGGGTTCGAAGTAAAAAGCGCGGCCTTCGAGCCGCGCTTTTTTTCGCCTGACGCAGCGTTCGGGCGCGTTCAGCGCGGGGCGGCTTCCGGGCGCTGCGGCAGCGTACCGCGCGCCGAAGGCAGCAGCCAGACGAGCCAGGCGCCAAGCAGGCTCTGCACCAGATAGAACACGCTCGATACGCCGTGCAGCAAGCCAAAGCGGCTCGCATACGGCGAACTGGCGACATCCATGCCCGCGCTCATCGCCTGTACGCGCAACGCGTTCATGAACGGCTGCAGCGCGAAATAACCGATCAGCACGCACAGCAGCATCGCGGCCAGAATCCAGCGCAGCCGGCGATAGCCCAGCATGCCACGGCGCGCGAGCACGTTCGCGAGACCGAGCAGCAGCACGCCGCACACTACGCCGACCATGCCTTCGAGACGAAAGAGCTGTGCGGCGATGTCGCCGGCCACCACTCTTTCGAGCGAGGCGAACAGCACGGGAGCGACGGCATAGCCGATGGTCAGCTGGCTGCCGACCCACAGCATGGCCAGCAGCCCGAAAAGCCGGTGCGGAACGAGCGAAACGGGCGTGGCGGAACCCACGTGGCTTGCGGTACTCACGTCGGCGTCCTCAGACGTAGCGAACCTCAATGACCTCGTACTCGCGCACGCCGCCCGGCGCCTGCACTTCGGCGACGTCGCCTTCGGACTTGCCGATGAGCGCGCGCGCAATGGGCGAGCTGACCGAGATCAGACCGTGCTCGAGGTCGGCCTCGTCGTCGCCGACGATCTGGTAGGTCACCGTCTTGCCCGAATCGAGGTCTTCGAGAGCCACCGTCGAGCCGAACACGATGCGGCCGTCGGCCTCGAGCGTGGACGGGTCGATGATCTGCGCGGCCGCCAGCTTCGACTCGATTTCTGCGATCCGGCCTTCGATGAAGCCCTGCTTTTCTTTCGCGGCGTCGTATTCCGCGTTTTCCGACAGATCGCCTTGCGCACGGGCTTCGGCGATCGAATTGATCACCGCCGGACGCTCGACGGACTTCAGGCGCTGCAGTTCTCCGCGAAGTTGGTCTGCGCCGCGCTTGGTCAAGGGAATCGTGCTCATAAACAACTCGTCTGGCCAGTTAGGCCCTCAATGAAGCCGCGCCACGCGCGCCTGCGCGCATAGTGCGGCCATAAAAAAATTCCGCGGTTAAGTGCATCCCGCGAGGGCGGCTGCGCGGTCTGGCGCAGCCTGGAAACCCTGTGGGGACGCCGCTTAACCGCGGCACATTCAGCTTTTTAGCCTGCCTCGTCAATCTTGGACAGACAATTGAAGCCTTAGTTTAGGCGAGCATGGAGGCCTTGTAAATCATAGACTTCCAGGTTCTTCAGGTAGCGCAGCCCCTCGACGGCCGCACGTGCGCCCGACATCGTCGTGTAATAGGTGACCTTGTTGGCCTGCGCGCTCATGCGAATCGAACGCGAATCGGCAATCGCCGCGCGCGTTTCGTCGACGGTCGTGATGACGAGCGAAATCTCGCCGTTCTTGATCATGTCGACGATGTGCGGACGGCCGTCCTTCACCTTGTTGACGACCTTGACCGGCACGCCGGCCGCATCGATGGCGGCGGCGGTGCCGCGCGTGGCGACGAGCCCGTAGCCGAGCTCGTGCAGCATGCGTGCGACTTCAACGGCCTTGGGCTTGTCCGCGTCCATCACGGTGATGAAGACGGTGCCCGATTCCGGCAGGCGCGAGCCCGCGGCAAGCTGCGACTTGAAGAGCGCTTCGCCGAACGTCTTGCCCACGCCCATCACTTCGCCGGTCGAACGCATTTCGGGTCCGAGCACCGGATCGACGGTCGGGAACTTCACGAACGGAAACACCGCTTCCTTCACGCTGAAGTACGGCGGCTCGACTTCCTTCGTCACGCCCTGCTGCGCCAGCTTCTGGCCGACCATTGCGCGCGCCGCGATCTTCGCGAGCGGCAGGCTCGTTGCCTTCGAGACGTACGGCACCGTACGCGACGCGCGCGGGTTCACTTCCAGCACGTAGATGACATCCTTCTTCGAGCCATCGTCCTGCGGCACCTGCTGGATCGCGAACTGCACGTTCATCAGGCCGACCACGTTCAACGCCTTCGCCATTGCGGCGGTCTGGCGCTTGAGTTCGGCGATCGTCTCCGTCGAGAGCGAGTACGGCGGCAGCGAGCACGCCGAATCGCCCGAGTGGACACCCGCCTGCTCGATGTGCTCCATCACGCCGCCGATGAACACGGCTTCGCCATCGGAGATGCAGTCCACATCGCATTCGATCGCATCGTTGAGGAAGCGGTCGAGCAGCACCGGCGAATCGTTCGACACCTTGACGGCCTCGCGCATGTAGCGCTCGAGATCGCGCGGCTCGTGGACGATTTCCATCGCGCGGCCGCCCAGCACGTACGACGGACGCACGACGAGCGGATAGCCGATTTCGTCGGCGAGCTTGAGCGCTTCGTCTTCGGCCCGCGCGGTGCGGTTGGGCGGCTGGCGCAGGTTCAGGTCCTGCAGCAGCTTCTGGAAGCGCTCGCGGTCTTCGGCCGCGTCGATCATGTCGGGCGACGTGCCGACGATGGGCACGCCGTTCGCCTCGAGGTCGAGCGCGAGCTTCAGCGGCGTCTGGCCGCCGTACTGCACGATCACGCCAAGCGGCTTTTCCAGATCGACGATTTCGAGCACGTCTTCGAGCGTCACCGGCTCGAAGTACAGGCGGTCGGACGTGTCGTAGTCGGTCGAAACGGTTTCGGGGTTGCAGTTGACCATGATCGTTTCGTAGCCGTCTTCGCGCATGGCGAGCGCGGCATGAACGCAGCAGTAGTCGAACTCGATACCCTGGCCGATCCGGTTCGGACCGCCGCCCAGCACCATGATCTTCTTGTTGTTCGTGGGGCTTGCCTCGCACTCGTCCTCATAGGTCGAGTACATGTAGGCCGTCTTCGTCGCGAACTCGGCTGCGCAGGTGTCTACGCGCTTGTAGACGGGGCGCACGTTCAGTTCGATGCGGCGGCGGCGCACGTCGGCGGCGTTGCTGCCGAGCAGCTTCGCGAGACGGCGATCCGAGAAGCCGCTCTGCTTGAGATAGCGCAGTTCGTCCTTCGAGAGGCTTTCGAGCGTGCGGCCGCGAGCCGCTTCTTCCTTCCTGATGATCTCTTCGATCTGCGCGAGGAACCACGGGTCGATCGCGGTTTCTTCGAAGATCTCTTCGCGCGTCATGCCCACGCGGAACGCGTCGCCCACGTACCAGATGCGGTCCGGACCGGCTTCGCCGATCTCGCGGATGATTTCGTCGCGGCTCGTGGTCTTTTCGTCCAGCCCGTCCACGCCGACTTCGAGGCCGCGCAGCGCCTTCTGGAACGACTCCTGGAAGGTGCGGCCGATGGCCATGACTTCGCCCACGGACTTCATCTGCGTGGTGAGGCGCGGGTCGGCTTCACGGAACTTCTCGAACGCGAAGCGCGGAATCTTCGTGACCACATAGTCGATGGTCGGCTCGAACGAAGCCGGCGTCTGGCCGCCCGTGATTTCGTTCTTCAGCTCGTCGAGCGTATAGCCCACAGCCAGCTTGGCCGCGACCTTGGCGATCGGGAAGCCCGTGGCCTTCGAAGCGAGGGCCGACGAACGCGACACGCGCGGGTTCATTTCGATCACGATCATGCGGCCGGTGCGCGGATCGATCGAGAACTGCACGTTCGAACCGCCGGTATCCACGCCGATCTCGCGCAGGACTGCCAGCGACGCGTCGCGCAGGATCTGGTATTCCTTGTCGGTGAGCGTCTGCGCCGGCGCGACCGTGATCGAGTCGCCGGTGTGGATGCCCATCGGGTCGAGGTTCTCGATCGAGCAGACGATGATGCAGTTGTCCGCCTTGTCGCGGACGACTTCCATCTCATATTCCTTCCAGCCGAGCAGCGACTCTTCGATCAGCAGCTCGCGCGTGGGCGAAAGGTCGAGGCCGCGTTTGCAGATCTCCTCGAACTCTTCGCGGTTGTACGCGATGCCGCCGCCCGAGCCGCCCAGCGTGAACGACGGACGGATCACGACGGGATAACCGCCCGTGCCGGTCGCCGCGGCGATTTCGGCGTGAACCTTGAGCGCCTCTTCCATCGAGTGCGCGACGCCCGACTTCGCCGAGCCAAGGCCGATCTTCGTCATCGCGTCCTTGAACTTCTGACGGTCTTCGGCCTTGTCGATGGCTTCCGGCGACGCGCCGATCAGCTCGACGCCGTACTTCTGCAGCACGCCGTGGTGGTGCAGGTCGAGCGCGCAGTTCAGCGCGGTCTGGCCGCCCATCGTCGGCAGGATCGCGTCGGGGCGCTCCTTCTCGATGATGCGCTCCACCACTTCCCATGTGATCGGCTCGATGTAGGTGACGTCGGCCGTGTTCGGGTCGGTCATGATCGTCGCCGGATTGCTGTTGACGAGGATGACCTTGTAGCCTTCTTCACGCAGCGCCTTGCATGCCTGCGCGCCCGAATAATCGAACTCGCACGCCTGGCCAATGATGATCGGACCCGCGCCGATGATGAGAATGCTCTTGATGTCTGTCCGCTTGGGCATAACGCTCTCGCTAAATATTCCTGTGTCTTTTACGTCCTGCGGCGCGCGCTTCGCTTGCCGCTCGCCGCCGGGTACGCGCGTGGGCCGATCTCGAGTTCGGCTCGCTGCGCACCCTGCTCTGTTCTTTCCCGCCTGTGCGCCGCGCCTACGCTTTCGCCTTGTCCATCAGCGCGGTGAAGCGGTCGAACAGATAGCCGATGTCGTGCGGGCCGGGCGACGCTTCCGGGTGGCCCTGGAAGCAGAACGCGGGCTTGTCGGTCAGCTCGAAGCCTTGCAGCGTGCCGTCGAACAGCGAGACGTGCGTGACGCGTGCGTTGGCGGGCAGCGTGTCGGCATCCACTGCGAAGCCGTGGTTCTGCGACGTGATGACGACACGGCCGTCGCCGAGATCCTTGACCGGATGGTTCGCGCCGTGGTGACCCGTCTTCATCTTCATGGTTTTCGCGCCCACGGCGAGGCCCATGATCTGGTGGCCGAGACAAATGCCGAAGGTCGGGATGCCGCGAGCGATGAACGCCTGCGTGGCCTTGATCGCGTAGTCGCACGGCTCCGGGTCGCCGGGGCCGTTGGAGAGGAACACGCCATCCGGATTCAGCGCGAACGCGTCTTCAGCCGTGGCTTGCGCCGGCAGCACCGTGACGTCGCAGCCGCGCTCGGCCAGCATGCGCAGGATGTTCTGCTTCACGCCGAAGTCGAACGCGACGACCTTGTACTTCGGCGCCGACTGCGTGCGGTAGCCTTCGCCCAGACGCCACTCGGTCGTATTCCACGGGTAGGGCTTTGCGGTCGAGACGACCTTGGCGAGATCCATACCCGCGAGGCCCGGGAACGAGCGCGCGAGTTCGATGGCACGGGCTTCGTCGTCCGAACCGGCGAGGATCGCGCCGTTCTGCGCGCCCTTGTCGCGCAGAATACGGGTGAGCTTGCGCGTGTCGATGCCGGCGATCGCCACCACGCCTTCGTCCTTCAGGTAGTCGCCGAGCGTGCGCTCCATGCGGAAGTTCGAGGCGAGCGTGGGCAGGTCGCGGATGATCAGACCGGCGGCATGGACTTTCGTGGCTTCGACGTCTTCGGCGTTGACGCCGACGTTGCCGATATGCGGGTACGTGAGGGTGACGATCTGGCGAGCGTAGCTCGGGTCAGTCAGGATTTCCTGATAACCGGTAATGGCCGTGTTGAACACGACTTCACCGATCGTATGACCCGGCGCGCCGATCGAGTAACCACGAAAGACCGTGCCGTCGGCGAGCGCGAGCAGAGCGGGAGAAAATGACGGCAACACGGGAGACTCCTTGGGGGGAGCACCCTGTGCCGACCTGTTATCCGACGTTGCGATCTTGCGACCTGGGAGCGGCTGCGGCGTCGGCATTCTGTGTCCACCTTCGTCGGGTAGATCTGGAATGCGCGCGCGGCTCGCTCGCTACGCGACTCTTCGTGCGGTCGGCCGTGGTGGCGCCGGGCCACGAGTTCGCGTTTTTGACGCAGGATCGGGCGGCAGCCGGCCAGTCGACGGTGAGGCGCGGGCGGCGGATGAACGGTTGGGAGGAGGTAGGCGCTAGGGTGCGGGTTGATAAGCTCAAACCTTGAAATTATAGCGCGAAAGTCACCTTTCCTTCAAATTCCAGGATGACGCCGACGATGGGGAGCACCCACGCGCTCACGCGTGCGGCCCTTTCCACTATAGCGGGCGGCGGCGCGGCGGCAAACAGGCGCTGCGCTTTTCGAATGCACACGCCGCAAATGAAAACGCCGTCACCTGGCGGGTTGACGGCGCTAAACGTAACAACACGGAGAAGTGATCGGAGCGAATACCCTGCGCTGCCCCCGCAACGCACGATTTGAGCACCCTTCGCTAGCCGCTATTGGACTTTGTGCTTCTGCGTATGGGTTTCGGCCTTCGGGCGGCTTGCCGCACCCTTCGACGCCTTGCTGGGCGCTGCGCTCGAGGCCTTTGCCTTGACAGGTTCGGAAACCTTGACGACCTCAGTGCGCGTGCGACCGTGCTTCTTATCGTAGCGCGACTTCGACCCAGTGTCTGTAACGCGGGTGCCGATTCGCTGCACGCCGCCACCAGAAACGTTCGTTGCCAGACGTTCAGGCCCCGGCTCGCTCGGCATTGCCTTGTTGACGGGCACGTGCAGCACGAGCACCTGGCCCGGTGCAACGTAGTCACGGCGGGTCTTGTTCCATGCCTTCAACTGTCCCAGTGACACGCCGTAGCGGCTCGCCACCGCTTCCATCGACTGCTTGCGGCGCACGCGGATCAACATCTTGCGCGTGTCGGGCACGTCCGGCTCCATGGCCAGCACGGCGCTCTCCGCGACGTCGGCGCTGATGTCCTCGTCGTCGCCGTCGTCGGTGCGCGGCACGACGAGCGTCGAGCCCGCCTTCAGGCGCATGCCAGCCGGAATCTTGTTCACCGACATGAGGGTGTCGGCGTCCACGCCGATCTTCTGCGCGAGCGCAGCCGGCGTCGTGCGTGCATCGGTCGTATAGACGGTCCACGAGGACAGCTGCCCCGAATACGCCTTCAGATTGCGCTCGAACGCGCTCGCGTTGTCGAACGGCAGCAGGATCTGCGGGTCGGTGGCACCGAGAATGACCGGCTTCTTGAACGACGGGTTGAGCGAGCGGAACTCGTCGGTCGTCATGTTCGCAAGCCTGGCGGCGACGTCCACGTCGATGTCGTGCGACGTCGTGACCGTGACGAAATAGGGGTGGTTCGGAATGGACGGCAGCGTGAGCCCGTATTGCTGCGCGTTCATCACGATGTTCTTGACCGCCTGGAGCTTGGGTACGTAATTGCGCGTTTCATTGGGCATGCGCAGGCTCTGGTAGTCCGTGGGCAAGCCCGCCGCCTGGTTGCGCGCGATGGCGCGCTGCACGTTGCCCTCGCCCCAGTTGTAGGCGGCCAGCGCGAGATACCAGTCGCCGAACATGTCGTGCAGACGCGAGAGATAGTCGAGGGCGGCACTGGTGGAGGCCAGCACGTCGCGGCGCTCGTCCTGCCACATGTTCTGCTTGAGGTTGTAGGTGCGGCCGGTGCCCGGCACGAACTGCCACATTCCGGCCGCCTTCGCGACCGACAGCGCCTGCGGGTTATACGCGGATTCGATGAACGGCAGCAGCGCGAGCTCGGTCGGCATGTGACGCGCCTCGAGTTCTTCGACGATGTGATAGAGGTACTTTTGCGAACGCTCGGTCATGCGCGCGACGTAGTCGGGCCGCTGGGCGTACCAGTTGGCGTTCATGTCGACGAGGTCGCTCTGCAGGTCGGGCATCTGGAAGCCGCGACGGATGCGCCCCCAGAGGTCGGCGTCGGGGCTCGTGAGTTGAGTGACGGAACCTTGATCGACGTTAATCGTTTCTTTCGCTGCTGAGGTCTTGCGAATGAGGTCGGCGTTGGCTTGGGCGTTGGCTGAGGCTTGAGAACTCGCAGACTGTCCCCCGCCCGCACAGGCGGCGAGCATGAGGACCAGCAGCGCACTGAGTATGAATCGCATGAAAATCTACATCCGCAAGGCTGGAATTTGCAGCCGATAGTACGGAACACACCCGCTTCCGTCAATCGGAATTATTCGGAAAAAAGCCGTGAAATCCGCAGCTTGGGTGCGATTCCACACGCTTGGGTTGAGCATACCCCCTCATTCCGGTCGGTCAGCGAAACCGGTTCTTCCATTCGCGCATCATGGCGAAAGCAGCCAGCCGGTCCGGCACCGCTTCGTGCAGTGCCTCGGCGAGCGCGGCTTGCACGGCCGCATCGCCCGCGCGCAGGAACGGATTGACGGCGCGCTCGTGCGCGATCGTCGTGGGCAAGGTCGGCACGCCGCGCTCGCGCAGCGCCGCCGCCTCGCGGCTCCAGTCGCGTAGATCGGCATTGCCGGGATCGCAGGCGAGCGCGAAGCGGATGTTCGACAGCGTGTATTCGTGTGCGCAATGCACGTGGGTGTTGCCGGGCAGTGCCGCCAACGCGTCGAGCGAGACGAGCATCTGCGCGGGCGTGCCCTCGAAGAGGCGGCCGCAGCCGCAGGCGAACAGCGTGTCGCCGCAGAACACATGGGGCGTGCCGGCGGCGTCCGCCGCCTGGAAATACGCAATGTGGCCGCGCGTGTGGCCCGGCACGTCGATCACCGTGAAGTCGAGCGCGGGCGCGTCGAGATGGACGGCGTCGCCGCCCTTCACGCGCGTGACGAACGGATCGAGCGGGCCGAGCGCTTCGCCCGCCGGGCCGTATACGGGCACGCGGGGCACGCTGGCGTCGGCGAGCAAGTCGGCCACGCCGCCGACGTGGTCGTTGTGGTGATGCGTGAGTAAAATAGCGGCGAGCCGCCAGCCGCGTTTCGCGAGATATGCGCGAACCGGGGCGGCGTCGCCCGGGTCGACGGCGACGGCATTCTGGCCGTCCGAGACGACCCAGATGTAATTGTCTTCAAAAGCCGGAACCGGTACGTATTCGTGGGCAGCGCAGGCAGCGCCCGAACGCGCGTACTCAAGCGGACTCTTCATGGGGCGACGTATTCTTCGACATGACTGATCGATTGATTATAGACTGGCCCGCCTGGACCACATCGCCCGCTGGCAGTTACGTGCTAGGTTGGGAACAGGAGCAGCTAGATCGCGTGGTGTCGAACATATTCGGCTACCATGCGCTCCAGCTCGGCCTGCCGCAGCTCGACGCCCTGCGCGAAAACCGCATGCCGTGCCGCGGCCTCGTGCTCGACGCGGCCAGCGCCGCGAGCGCGCCCTACTCGATCCCCGGCGCACCGGGCCATGCACTCGAGAACGGCGCCGAACCGTTGCGTGGCGCGCCGGGCATACCCGAAACCAACGGCACGCGCGCGGCCGGCACCACGGAAGCCCGCTTCCCGGCGGCGACAGGCGCCCCGCCGCTATACGCGCCCGCTGGCCGCAGCACGGTATGGTGCGACTACCTCGACCTGCCGTTCGAGGCGCAGAGCGTCGACCTGATCGTGATGCCGCACACGCTCGAATTCACGAGCGACCCGCACCGACTGCTGCGCGAAGCCGAACGGGTGCTGATGCCCGAGGGGCAATTGCTGATCGTCGGATTCAACTCGCTTTCGTTGTGGGGTGCGCGCCACTCTGCCGGAAAGCTGACTGGCCATCCGTTCCTGCCCGCGCGGCAGGACCTCATCGCCTTCACGCGCCTGAAGGACTGGATCAAGCTGCTCGGCTTCGAGCTTGAACGCGGGCGCTTTGGCTGCTATCGTCCGCCGCTCGCCACCGACCAGTGGCTCGGCCGCTACGGTTTCATGGAAGCCGCCGGCGACCGCTGGTGGCCCATTTTCGGCGCGATCTATATGGTGACGGCGATCAAGCGTGTGCGCGGCATGCGCCTCGTCGGGCCGCTGAAGGTCAAGAAACCGGTACTGGCGGCGAGCCTGAAGCCGGCCGCCACCACACCGTCACCCACTCGCAACAAGGACACATGAGCACACCCGATTTCGTCGAAATCTTCACGGACGGCGCCTGCAAAGGCAACCCCGGCCCCGGCGGCTGGGGCGCGCTGCTGCGCTTCGGCGCGCAGGAAAAGGAACTGTTCGGCGGCGAGGCCGGCACGACCAACAACCGCATGGAGCTGATGGCGGTGATCGCCGCGCTCGACGCGCTCAAGCGCCCATGCAGGGTGATCGTGCACACCGACTCGCAGTACGTGCAGAAAGGCATCAGTGAGTGGATTCACGGCTGGAAAAAGAAGAACTGGATGACGGCCGCCAAAACGCCGGTCAAGAACGACGATCTCTGGAAGCGCCTCGACGCGCTCGTCGCGCAGCACGAGATCGAGTGGCGCTGGGTGAAGGGCCATGCGGGCCACCCGGAGAACGAGCGTGCCGACGCGCTCGCGAACCGCGGCGTCGCCACGCTCGCCGAACTCTGAGACCGCACCGCACGCGGCTCCTCGACGCTTTCAAGACTGACAAAACATGCGCCAAATCATTCTCGATACCGAAACCACGGGCCTGAACGCCCGCACGGGCGACCGCATCATCGAAATCGGCTGCGTCGAGCTGGTGAACCGCCGGCTCACCGGCAACAACCTGCACTTCTACGTGAATCCGGAGCGCGACAGCGATCCGGGCGCACTCGCGGTGCACGGCCTCACGACCGAATTCCTCTCCGACAAGCCGAAGTTCGCCGAAGTCGCCGATGAAATCCTCGACTTCGTTCGCGACGCGGACATCATCATTCACAACGCGCCGTTCGACATCGGCTTTCTCGACGCGGAGCTCGCGCTGCTCGGCAAGCCGGCGTTCAAGGAGCATTGCGGCGAGGTGATCGACACGCTCGTGCAGGCCAAGCAGATCTTCCCCGGCAAGCGCAACTCGCTCGATGCCCTGTGCGACCGCTTCGGCATCAGTAACGCGCACCGCACGCTGCACGGCGCGCTGCTCGACTCGGAGTTGCTCGCCGAAGTCTATCTGGCGATGACGCGCGGCCAGGAGAGCCTCGTCATCGACATGCTGGGCGAGCACGCTGCGCCGGGCTCGGTCGCCGCGCCGCGCGTGCGGTTCGAGTCGATCGAGCTGCCGGTGATCCTGGCAAGCGACGAGGAAGTCTGCGCGCACAACGCCGTGCTCGATGAGCTCGACAAGGCGCTCAAAGGGACGTCCGTTTGGCGCACCGAGCCGGTCGCCGTCGAAGAAAATTCGGCCGATGTGCAAAATGCTTAAAGAAGGGCTTTACAGGATCTGAAATAGCCTGCATAATCTCAATCTCTTCGGGTGGTTAGCTCAGCGGTAGAGCACTGCCTTCACACGGCAGGGGTCACTGGTTCGATCCCAGTACTACCCACCAGAATTCCCTGGTGTTGGTAACGACAAACACCGAAGCGGAAAATCAAGGGCTTACGTTGAAAGACGTAAGCCCTTTTCCGTTTACGCGCGCATTTCTGAAAGTAGGAAATGTATCTTTTCCGTACGAGCCGCCCGATACGGAAATCTGTACGGCTAGTGCATGCGCGGCGCGGCCTTAGTCGCCTCCGAGAGTCCGCGAGCGCGCCTAAGACTCCGTGCGCAGGCGACCTGTCCGGCACCGCGCCGCGCGATCTACTATCACCCGCCTTCTAGCGGACGATTCGAAACTAGCTGTCATGGCCAGATACAGATGTCCGGTCTCCGGCTCAATAGAAATGTCCGGTTTTTTGCGAGATTTGCTTCCGTCTTTCCCGGGTTTAATCTCCATTCCGTGTTGAAGGATAGCGTCTGGAGCAGCA